>JBDHZB010000020.1:0-41335 GCA_039811645.1 Bacteroidia bacterium
GATTAAATGCGTAATTATTAATATTATACTTACCCGAGTTATTAATATCAAACTTTCCTACATAGCCATAGTCAAATAAGTTATCTTTGAATTTTGGCATTTGAGTTTTACTGCTTACCATTTCGTAACTTACTAATAGATTAAAGAAAGTATTGGTAAGTAATGCGCTAGATTTTTCTTTTTCTTCTTTAGTAGCGGTGTGTTTACCAAACTTTTGTGTTACTCTGATAGAACCTCTATAGGTATTAGAAATCACTTGCGGATTATTTTCAGGATTAAATAATTGAAATGAATATATAAAAGCCCTATAATTAGACAATTCATAAGCACCGCCGATAGAGATATTGGTGTTTTCTGTAGGTTTTATATCTATTTTACCATTTAAAGCAATATAGTTTTGTGCAACGTTTTGGTGAGATTTCCATTTATTCATGTCATCTAAAGTTACATAATCAAATTGCTTTACAAAACCAATACCACTTGGAGATGGACGCAATGGTGTTTGTGTTAATTGATCTTTTACATCGCTCTTTAAAGAATAAACCGGAACATAAGAAGGGATAGGATCTTTTACATAATTAGCTTGTCCTGATAAGAAAAATCCAATAATTGTTTTTTTAGTTCCTGTAGTATCTGTTTTTTTCCAAATAGGCCCACCAACACTAAAACCGAGAGAGTTGTAGCCATACGCATCCAATCCATAAGTTTTACCATTGTTTTGACCAAAGCCGGAAGTGATCGCTTCTATTCCACCAAAAAATTTTGCTTGCGGACCTCTGGTTGTTACAGAAATAACTCCTGATGTTACGTCTCCATACATTGCAGGAACACCACCTGTAATCACATTAATTTGTTCTACTGCTTGTTGAGGTAATCCTAATCCTCCAATTACTTTTACCCCGTCTACAAAGTAAGTGTTTTGCCCGCTACGACCACCTCTTACATTTAAAGATTTACCTTCATCAGATTGGAATACGCCGCCTGTTGTAGCTGCCGATGTGTTTACGTCTTTAGAAGCTTGGTTTTGATATTCTTCTCTTGTCATTGTACCTCCTGTTTTTGTATCAGGATCTACAAGTGGAATTTGATATGTTTCTACAACTACCTCGTCAAGTTTTACTTCACCGGAAGCCATCATTACTGTAACATAAGCTGTTTTGCCTTCACCTACTAACACGCCTTTTATTTCGGTTGTTTGATATCCTACATACACTGCTTTTACATCGTAGGTACCGGGAGGTAATGGCTTTAAGAAACAGTCACCATTCATGTCGGTTGTGGTTCCTGCTACCTGAATACCTTTTTGAGATGCCACAACACTGGCAAAAGGGAGCGTTTCTCCTGTTGTTTTGTCTTTTAATGTAACTTTAATAGCTCCTGTGTTGTTTTGAGCGTTAAGCCCTGCTACTGCTAATAATACAAATAATAAAGTAAATACGTTTTTTATCATAATCGTTAAATTAAATTAAAATTAACTTTTGTTTTGGGCATAAAGCTACGGATTTTTTTTCTTAAAATAAAAAAATAATTATAATTTCTTCTTAGAACCGGATAAAATGTTAAAAAAGATACTAATTTGAGCAATATTTAGTATAAATAGCAGATACCTGCTTATTACCTTTTTGGAGTGCTTGTTGAAAATCGTTACAAGGGTTTATTTTTAAGTTATACTTCGCTATCCCACGCCAATAGTATGAGTCTGCAAAATCTGCATTTAAGGTTATGGATTTATCTAAATCTTGAATACAAGCAATAAAGTTATTTAATTTTCCAAAAACCGTGGCTCTTTGAAAATAATACTCATAATCATATTTATATAACGCAATCGCTTTGTCATAATATTGCTTTGCCATTTGCAAGTTATTTTGGTCATAATAGTATTCTGCCATCATAAAATACGCTTTGTGATTATTTGGATTTTGAGTCAAGATGTGCTGTAAATCTTGATATGCCTTATCATACTCTTTTGATATTAAATACAAAGGTGCCCTGGCAAGTCTTGCTTTTTCATTATCATAATTTTGGATAGATGTAGAAAAATCTTTTAATGCATTTTCAAAGTTTTGTAATTGTGCGTAATATAAGCCCCTATTGTAATATGCTTTATAATTTTTAGGGTTAATCTGTATAGATTTATTCAAATACCCAATACTTAAATCATATTTTTTTTGAAGCAAATAGTCTGCGCCGATATTGGAAAGGGCAGTATAAGAATTGGGATATTGTTTTAAGATACTCTGGTTCAGTGTAATATTGCTTTGCCAAACATTAATTCGGGTATAAGTAATGATGGAAAGCAACCCTATCCATGCAAAAATAATATATCTTTGAAGGGGGATATGTTGGGTGACAATATAAAGCAGCCACATCATTCCTAAAATTGCAATATACATATATCTGTCTGATACCAGTGAGTTTCCAAATGGAATGAACTGAACTACTAAAATGATTTGTATTAATATAAATAATATAATTTGTATTGCCGTCCATTTTTTTTTCTTAATTAAGTAATAACCAATAAATGCTCCAAAAATCAATAGCAGATAACCTGGTATCAACACTACAGATAAATCGGGGTAGGGATTAATGGCTGATAGATGCAGAGGGTATAAAAAATTACGCATATATATTAGTATTGCATAGCCGGCATAAGCTACTTTAATATACCACGCAAAGTTATATTCGTAATTAATATATTGTTGGTCTATATGTGCTTTTAATGTTAGGAAGCCAATGATTAACCCGCCAATAAAATATGGTATTTTATTCAGTATTGAGATTTTTGTTTTTTTAAGAAGCCAATCAATAACTAATAAGTTTAAAAATAAAATAACAGAAGACGGCTTTGATAGAAGTGCGATGCAGCCAAACGCAAGTGAAACAATATAATATTTTGATTTATTGTTATCATTAAACTTAATATAATATAAAGTGGCCAATAGGTAAAAAAAACCGGCAATAATTGTTTTAAGTTCTGCTATCCAACACACAGATTCTACCTGCAGCGGGTGTAACAAAAAAACAAGCCATGTTAACCGATACAGCCATAAATTATTAAACAATCGATATGTAATTTTACCTGCTAAGAAGGAATTGATTAGATGAAGCAGCGCACTAAACAAATGATATAAGCCAAAATTTAGTTTAAACAGAGACCAAAGTGCAGTATAAGTAAGCATTGTAAATGGCATATAATTACCAACAAAAAATTGAGTTAATAAACTTTTAACATCTAACCATTTTACATACGGATTACTAAATAGTAATTCTTTATCGTCCCAATTAACAATGCCTAAATAATAACTCTTACTATAGATTAAAATATATGCAAAGACACAAATAATTTCAAATGCATATTTTTTTATAATACTATTCATTTTTGTACAAAAATACAGAAGCTTTTGTGATTAATTACAATAAAGGAATGGTTTTATTTAAAACTGTCCAAAAAAATGCTCTTCTACATCAAAGGTAGATTTTGCCCCAAGTTTATGATAATTCTTTTCTAACCATTCATCAGCAACCTGACGACCTTTTTCTTTTAATTTTTGTAAAAACTCTAAAGAAGTATTCATTTTACTGCTGTATCCAAGCGGGCTCAATACATTATATCCGGAAATTACATGAATAAATATTTCACGATTGGCGTTACCATCGGCTTTAATGATGCCATTACGAATTAATTCATTTCTATAGTGAATAAACCGCATCTCATTAATTAAGCTGCTATTAAAAGATATTTCATTCACTCTATCGGCAATATCTCGTGCATTCGTTGGTAAGTTATGAATATTAATAGAGTTGATTTTTATTAAAACAATATCTTGCGTTTGTGTATTATTTATCATGGGAAATAATGGAGGATTGCCCATATAACCACCGTCCCAATAATAGTCATCACCTATTTTTACGGCTTGAAACAAAAACGGTAAGCAAGAAGATGCGAGGACGGCATCCACCGTAATTTCTTTATTGGTAAATATTTTTGCCCGATTTGTTTTAACATTGGTTGCACAGATAAAGAGCTTTTTCTTATTGTATCTATGCAATTCTTCAAAGTCCACTAAGCTATTTAAAATATCTCTAAGCGGATTATAATTTAACGGGTTAAAATGATATGGGGATACGTATTGAGAAATTGTATTAAAAAATATATATCCCGGAGAATTATAAATATCGCCACCACCAAAAAACTGGTCAAAAACAGAAGGTTTAAAAAACATGCTGCCGTGCAGCGCTACTTTATACCATAGTTTATCTAATAATTCTTTGGCTTTTTTTGGACCGCCTGTATGTAAGCCGTAAGCACACACCACAGTATTAATAGCTCCTGCGCTAGTTCCGGAAAGCGACTCTGCTTCTAATTCTTCTACTTCAAGTAATCTATCTAATACGCCCCAAGTTAAAGCACCATGAGCCCCGCCTCCTTGAAGGGCAACAGCTATCTTTTTTTTATTTGCAGGGTTAGAAACGTACATTTGTAATATGCAAATATGCAAAAATTTTTAATCCATACATAGTAGTTTTTAGACAAAGTCTAACTTTTATATGATAAAACCATAAAATTTCATTAACATTGACAAAAAAAAATCATGCAGAAGGTAGCAGATATTATTTTTTCTACAGAGCTTAAAAACAAGCAAAAACTATTATTTCAAAAAAAGAACAAACAATGGATAAGTTATTCGGGAAAAGACTTTTATGACTATGCATTTAGAATAGCCGGAGCATTGGTTCGCCAAGGAATTACAAAAGGAGATAATATTGCCTTAATATCAGAAAATAGACCTGAGTGGAATTTTGTTGATTATGGCACACAACTCGTTGGTGCAGTTACAATTCCGATTTTTCCTACTATTTCAGAAACTGATTTACAATTTATTTTAGCAAATGCTCAGCCAAAATTTTTGTTTGTGTCCAATAACAATACTTACAGAAAAATTTCTACTATTCTCGCGAACTTCACGCATATCAAAGTAATTTGCTTTGATGAAATAGAAAATATTTCAACGCTACAGAGTTTTATTGCCGATATTAAAACAAGCGAAGTAGAACCTACAATTAATCCTTTATATAAAGATATTACAGCCGATGATATTCTGACTATTCTTTACACATCAGGAACATCAGGGCAACCGAAAGGTGTTGTATTAACACACAAGAATTTATTATCAAATGTACAAAACTGCCAACACATTGCTCCTTTTACCCCTACATGGGAAGCACTTAGCTTTTTGCCACTTAATCATATTTATGAAAGAATGGTTAACACTCTTTTATTATATAATAATGTTACTATTTACTATGCAGAAGCTATTGAAAAAGTAGTAGATAATATTAAAGAAATAAAACCTCATCTTTTCGTGTCTGTACCAAGATTATTAGAACGCGTTTATCAAAAAATCATTCATACAAAAGATGAAATGAAGGGATTTAAAAAATATATTTTAAAATGGGCAATAGAACTGGCTGAACGCTATGAATTAAATGGCAATAATGGCTTTGTATATGGATTAAAAAGAAAAGTTGCCGATGCTTTGGTTTACAAAAAATGGCGTGCTGCATTGGGTGGAAGATTAGTATGTGTTGTATCCGGCGGTGCCGCTTTAAACCCAAAAATAGAGCGTATGTTTTTGTGCGCAAAAATAAATTGCTTGCAAGGCTATGGACTTACAGAAACTTCTCCGGTAGTAGCTGTAAATGGATTTGAAGAAATAGATAAACACATAGGTAGCGTAGGGAAGGTAATTCCAAATACAATTGTAAAAATTGCAGAAGATGGAGAAATCTTGGTAAAAGGAGCGGGGGTAATGCAAGGCTATTATAAAAACGAAAGCGCTACACAAGAAAGCATTGATGCTGATGGGTGGTTTCATACAGGAGATATTGGCGAATTTGTGAACAATGAGTATTTAAAAATTACAGATCGAAAAAAAGAACTATTCAAAACATCGGCAGGAAAATATATTTCTCCCGCATATATTGAAAACAAATTAAAAGAATCACCATTGATAGAACAATGTATTGTAGTGGGTTCTAACGAAAAATTTCCATCAGCACTTATTGTTCCATCTTTACAAAACTATCAGTTAAAATTTCCTGACAGTAATATTAAGACACTCAAGGACATTGCCGCTAACCCAGAACTTGCTAAATTTATTTTAGACTTTGTGCAGCATACAAATAAAACATTAGCACCACATGAACACATACGAAATCCTCAATTACTAAAAGAGTTATGGAGCGTAGAGGGCGGAGAATTAACTCCAAAAATGAGCCTAAAACGACATGCCATAACAAAAAAATACAAAAATATTATAGATACGATTTACAGAAAGGAAAGTGTAGAATCCTAATTTTTTTATTGTCTATATTATAATAAAAAAAGATTTAAATAGCTGCTCTATCAAGTTTAGAAAAATAGTGTGTTGCTGTAAATAAAATCCAAATACCGCAAGTAAAAAATAGCCCAATAAAAGAGCCTGCAAGGATGTCATTAAACCAATGCTGAGATAAATATACCCTGCTGAACGCTACAAGAATTGCTAAAACAGCAAAGCTTATTTTTGCAGCATGATTTTTAAAAACAAATGCCATAAACGAAAATAAAACAAATGCCGTTGTACTATGTCCACTCGGGAAACTATTCAGTGCCAGTAAATCTACCCCTTGAACATATTTTACAATAGTATCTTTATGAAAATAATCAAACACATAGTGTGGGCGCGCCTCATCAAAAACATAGTTTTTTAAAATGGCAACAAGTCCTCCTGCTATTGCATAAGAGAATAAAAGGATAAGTGATTGCCTTACATTTTTAAACACCCAAAGTACAACAATTATTATTAAAAATAAACCATCTCCAAAAGTGGTTAAGTATTTAAAAAAAGTATCTATCACCACATTACCTACCATTCTATTAAAAAATAAATGATTGTCGATTTTGGAATAACTTAGCAATCTGAACAATCCATAAAGATAAAACAAAAGAATAATCAGAAAAAAATAACGGTTATCGTATAGAAAATTTTTTATCGTTTTCATAATCCTTTTGATTTTGCTTCATTCCAATACCTATCCATTTGTTGCAAATCAACATCAGAAAATTCTTTTTTTGTTTCTTTCAGTTTATCTTCAATATATGCAAATCGGCTTAAAAATTTCCTGTTTGTTTGCTCTAAAGCATCATCAGGATTAATTTTTAAAAACCTTGCAACATTTACTAATGCAAAAATCAAATCACCAAATTCTTTTTGCGACTCTTCTTTGTTATTGGCACGAACGGCGCTCATCCACTCCTCTAATTCCTCCTTTACTTTATCAACTACTTGGGCAGTGTGTTCCCAGTCAAATCCTACTGCCGCAGCTTTTTCTTGTATTCTAAATGCTTTAACCATAGATGGCAACGATGCAGGTACGCCACTCATTACTCCTTTTTCTTTTTTACGCTCTGTTTGTTTTATTTTTTCCCAATTTTGTTTTACCTGCTCTTCGTTGTCGGCATTAACTTCTCCATAAATATGCGGATGTCTCCTGATTAGTTTTTCAGCAAGCGTATCAACCACATCATTAATATCAAAAGATTTTTGTTCAGAGGCAATTCGAGAATAAAATAAAAGATGCAAAAACACATCTCCCAATTCCTTCTTTAATTCTTCCATATTTTTTTGCACAATAGCATCACTAAGCTCGTAGGCTTCTTCAATAGTAAGAATACGTAAAGAATCTAATGTTTGTTTTTTATCCCATGGGCATTGCTCACGCAACTCGTCCATTATTTTTAATATTCGTGTAAATGAATTAATATTAAGTTTTGTTTCCATATTCGGGCTTAAAAATACCTAAATATTTCTCATTGTGTAATTGATATATTTTACGCACCTTTACAGCATTGCCAAAATGAAACCATAATACAAATGAAATTATTTGCTGTTATAAAATACTTAAAAGGATACTGGTATTACGCTCTTTTAAATATTATCAGTAACATATTATTTTCTTTATTTTCGGTGGTTTCCATTACATTGGTTATTCCCTTTTTAGATGTATTATTTAAAGATAAATCTTATTTCGAAAATATTCAACAAAACCACATTGTATTTTCTTTTAATGCAGATGCAATTAAACAATGGATTCAATTTAAATTGTCAGAACTAATCGTTTATTATGGAAAAGAACATGTATTAATTGGTATTTGTCTTTTAGTATTTACACTTACATTATTTAAAAATTTATTTCGTTACTCTGCCATGTTTTTTATTGCTCCTATCAGAAACGGTGTTGTGCGTGACTTACGCAATAAGATGATGGAAAAATTAATGCACTTACCATTGGCGTTTTATCATAAAGAAAAAAAGGGCGATATTATAAGCCGTATGACCACTGATGTTTTAGAAATAGAATGGAGTATTATGCAAACTCTGGAATTAATTTTTAGAGAACCTATCAGCATTATTGTGTCTATTATCTCTATGATATTTATAAGTTCTTACTTAACGCTGTATATCTTTTTGCTTATTCCGGTTGCTGCCATAGGTATTGTTATCATCAGTAAAAGTTTGCGCAAGAGTGCTGAAAAAAGTAAAGAGATACTGGCTAATTTATTTGCACTGATAGAAGAAAGCTTAGGTGGAATAAAAGTAATTAAAGCATTTGGCATTGAAAAATTTACCTCAGATAAATTCAAACGGATGAATCAAAGTTTTTATTTACAATCGGTTAAAGTATATCGCAAGAACGATTTAGCATCACCACTAACCGAGGTAATTGTTTTAGGTATTTTAATGTTTATTCTTTACTTAGGCTCTAAATTAGTTTTTGGGAACACCTTGTCTGCTTCAGCATTTATTGGCTATTTTGGTATTGCATCGCAAATTATTCCGCCTATTAAACAAATTTCCCAAGCTTATAATTCCATTCAAAAAGGCTTAGTTTCCGAACAGAGAATTAATAAGATTCTTGATGAAGTAAATACCATTAAAGAAGATACTAATGCCATTGAGGTAGCAACATTAAATGATAAAATAGAGTTTAAGAACGTATCTTTTTCATATATAAAAGGAGACGATGGATTAATTCTTAAAAATATTAACCTATGTATTCCAAAAGGGAAAACAGTTGCATTGGTAGGCAAAAGCGGTAGTGGTAAAACAACATTAACAGATATGCTTCTTCGATTTTATGATACCGATATAGGAGAAGTTTTAATTGATAACACATCTGTCAGAAAAATAAAACGCACTTCTTTAAGAAATTTAATCAGCTTAGTATCACAAGAAAGTTTTTTAATAAATGACACCGTAAGCAACAATATTACATTTGGAAACAATTACAGTAAAGAAGAAATAATAAAAGCCGCCAAGATGGCAAATGCTCACGAATTTATTACACAACTGCCGCATCAATACGATGAATTAACGGGAGACAGAGGTTCTAAGTTAAGTGGTGGACAAAAACAACGCATAAGCATTGCCCGCGCCATTTTACGCAACACACCTGTACTGATTTTAGATGAAGCAACATCTTCATTAGATACCGAGAATGAAAAAATAATTCAGGAAGCCATTCAAAAAATAAAGCACAACCGAACCATCATTATTATTGCACATCGCTTAAGCACTATTATGAATGCAGATGAAATTATAGTTCTGAACAAAGGGGAAATTGTAGAAAGAGGAACACATGATGAACTGATGAAACAAGCATCATATTATTATAAACTAGTAGAATCTCAAAGTTTTAACTAAATGGAAGTTATTCAATATACACATGAGTCTCAAGAACGATGGAATGATTTTATTCAAGCATCGGAAAATGGGAATTTTTTATTTAACCGTAGTTTTATGGAATATCACAGCGATAGATTTCAAGATGCATCAACTATATTGCTAAATAATAGCCAAAACATTATTGCTGTATTTCCTGCAAATATTAAAAATCAAACTATTTATTCGCATCAAGGATTAACCTATGGCGGATTAATCTTAAAAGAAAGAAATCACATTCAAGAAGTCATCAGAAACTTTTATCATATTATAAAACATTATCAAAGCAAGGGTGTACAAGAAATTGTTTACAAACCCGTTCCAAACTATTTTGCACAAAACCCATGCGATACTGAACATTTTATAATGAATATGCTTAATGCAGAAGTATTAAAAGTAGATACCTCATTTGTAACACATTTACAAGAAGATATTAAACTGCAAGAAAGAAGAAGACGCAGTATTAAAAAAGCTGAAAAACAAAATATTAAAATAGAAATAGGCAATCAGTTTGAAATATTTTGGAACAAAATTTTAGCTCCCAATCTATGGGACAGATATCAAACAAAGCCGGTGCATTCCTTAGAAGAAATCAATCTTCTGCATCAACGATTTCCACAAAATATTAAACAAGCCAATGCTTATTTAGACAATGAAATAGTTGCGGGCGTTACACTATTTGAATTTAATAATACCGCCCACTGCCAATATATTTCTTCTATTGATGCAGGTAGAACTTCCGGCGCCATTGATTTGCTTTTTTATGAATTAATCAAGCATTACAAGCCGCTTAAAAAATTTTTTAGCATGGGCACTTCCAATAATAGTGGAAAAGACTTAAATTTGGGCGTAAGTGAATACAAAGAAAGTTTTGATACAAAAATTTATGCCCATTTTCATTATCAATTTAAAACCGAAAATATTCAATATCTAGAAAAATTTATTTGATATGCCAAAAATCAGCATCATAATTCCATGTTATTTTAATGAAGGAAATATCCCTGTAACATTCCCGAAATTACTGGAGAATGAAAAAAATTTTCCGACAGGAACCGAAATAGAATATGTTTTTGTAGATGATGGCAGTAAGGATAAAACATTTGATGAATTAACAAAAATACATCAACAATATCCCGAAAAAGTAAAGGTCATTAAACTCTCTCGCAACTTTGGAGCAAACAATGCATCTTACTGTGGTATTTGTAACTCTACCGGAAATTGCTGTGTGGTTTTAGCCGCAGATTTACAAGACCCTCCTGAACTTATTCCTCAAATGTATGAACATTGGCTTAAAGGTTATAAATTAGTGTTGGCACAAAAAACCAATCGTGAAGACTCCATGATTACAAAATTATTTTCCAATACTTATCATAATCTAATCAGAAATTATGTTTTGAAAAATGCTCCAAAAGGTGGGTTTGACTTATGGCTTTTTGATGAGTCTTTAAGAAACGAACTCATTAAAATGAATGAAAAAAATTTCTACCTTCCTTATTTGTTTATATGGATGGGACACGAGTATGTAAGCATTCCATACACCAGAAGAAAACGCGAAATAGGAAAATCCGGGTGGACATTATCTAAAAAAATAAAATCTTTTATTGATAGCTTTGTATCTTTCACTTATATGCCGCTGCGCCTTATCAGTATAGTTGGCATTGTATTAGGCATATTGGCTCTTATTTATGCTTGTATGATTATTTACTCAAAGATTACTTCCAAAATCCCTATGCAAGGATGGTCATCTATCATGATTGTATTACTGTTTGTGTCTTCATTCATTATGATTTCACTTGGTATTATTGGCGAATACCTATATAGAACCTTAGATGCAGCACGCAACAGACCAAATTTTATTATTGATAAAATATACGACTTAAAAAAATAAATTCCATGACTGCTATTCCATTTCTTTCTTTTGAAAAAATGCATAATACCATAAAACAAGAAATGCAAAAAGCCTTTCAAGATGTGTATGACAGCCATTGGTATGTACTCGGGAAAAAAGTTGAAACCTTTGAAAAAGAATATGCCAATTATTCTCACACAAAATTTTGTATAGGCGTAGGTAATGGACTTGATGCCATCATTATTGCATTAAAATCTTTAAATATCGGAAAAGGAGATTCTGTAATTGTACCCAGCAATACATACATTGCTACATGGCTGGCGGTGTCTTATGTTGGCGCAGAAATTATTCCGGTTGAACCTGATGAACAAACTTGTAATATTAATCCTTACTTAATTGAAAGTGCAATTAAGCCCAACACAAAAGCCATTATACCCGTACATCTTTATGGGCAAATTTGTGAAATGGATAAGATTATGGAAATTGCACACAAACATCACCTTTATGTAATAGAAGACAATGCACAAGCGCAGGGCACCTACTGTAAAAATAAAATATCGGGCAGTTGGGGACATATTAATGCAACAAGTTTTTATCCGGGAAAAAATTTAGGAGCACTTGGCGATGCCGGCGCCATTACTACTGACGATGAAAAACTATCTATCAATGCAAAAACAATTAGAAATTACGGCTCACAAAAAAAGTATTACAACGAAATTAAAGGTATTAATTCCCGATTAGATGAATTGCACGCTGCATTTTTATCTGTTAAATTAAACTACCTGACAGAGTGGAACAAAGAAAGAAATGATATTGCCGATTTATATAATAATTTACTCAAGGACATTCCGGAAATTGCAATTCCTTACATTCATCACGATTGTAGCTCCAACTATCATTTATATGTTATCAGAACATCTAAAAGAGATGTATTGCAACAACATCTTCAAAAAAACAATATTGGTACGCTTATCCACTACCCCGTTCCTCCTCACTTACAAGAAGCTTATAAAGAATTAAATTTTAAGCAAGGACAGTTCCCATTAGCAGAAAAAATTGCGCAATCTTGCTTAAGCTTACCCATGTATCCGGGCTTAGAAAAAACTCATGTCGAATTTATTTGTCAAACTATTAAAACCTTTTTCAAATGAATAAACTAATTTCATCTCTCATCTTAATCCTGATTTTTTCTAATATAATATACGCACAAAAGAAAAAATCAAATGCGGTTAACAAAGAGTTAAATACAGACTCTATAACACATTATATTTTATCTGAGATTAACCAGTTCAGAAAGAAAAATAAATTAGATACCTTAGAACTATATGCCCCGCTTACAGACGCCGCATTTATAAGTGCAGAAGACATGAGCGATGGAGGGAACAGTAAAAGCAGTGATAAAGATTTATTAAAATATCTTAAAGCGGTAAACCTAACCAACAAAGCATCACAATTAACCGGCAGCAATCCGGTTTCAAAAAGTAAAAAAGATGTTCCTCTAAAAACGATTGCACAAAATGTGGTGGCAAAATGGATTGGTGGTCAAAAAACAAAAGTAGTTTTATTAAATCCGAAATTTGTTTACTTAGGTGTAGGCATATTGTCTGATGAAGGATTTAAAAAGGGATATATTTCTGCATTATTTGCCGGCTACGATATTTCTAATGAAGGAGCAAGTCATAAAAAAGAATTAAAGGTTTCATACAACAAACTTTCAAAAAAATTAAATGCTCCGAATGATAAAAAATGCAAGACTTGTAAAACTTTCAAAAACTATGAAGCACTGCATAAAGGGCTATATGTGGAAAATGGAAAAATCTATCTGAAATATAATAACCTAAAAGAATTAAAGCGCTTACTTAAGAAACCGAAAGACGGTATTGCAGTAGATGTTATTCAAAGAGAACAATTTACCAAAGAAAATTATAACATCGTTGATAATAACCTTAATAACAAAGGTGTCATGCAAAAAGTTATTTATAAAGATAAACTATTTGCAAAAAATAAACTATTAGACAAAAAAGATATAAGAAAAAACAGAAAGCTTAATGAATTAGTAGTAGAGCTTGGCAAATTTCCTAAGAACATAAAAGAAAACTATGAATTAAATTTAATTATTATTCAGGATAATACTGTATGCAGAACCGTTACACAATCTTTTACGGAACTATTGCAACAAGAAGGAGAGTTTACCGGCGGAGTACTGCCCATGAAACCTCTCAACTTAGACAGCAAACCTTTTCAGCCAAAAAATGAAAGTAGTTTAATTAGTTTTATTATTCCTTTTGAAAAAAATAAATCAGAATATAAAATAGAAGATATTCAACCGCTGCTCAACGCATTAGATGAACCGGATTATACAATTGAAGGGCTTTATATCTATGCCTATTCGTCAATAGAAGGAGATTCTATTACCAATACTAAGTTGCAAAAAAAACGTGCTGAAAGTGTTGGAAAAACATTACAATCAAAACAAAGTTTAAAAATAAACCCTATCGTTGTTACCAATGATAGCTGGGGATTGTTTATTTTAGAAAATGATGAGGGCCCCTACGCCTCACTTATTAGTATGGGAAAGAAAAAAGCAATTCAAAAAATTAACTCTGATAAAAAGTTGCTTCAAGAGCTTGAGCCCATTCTTGCAAAGGAAAGATTTGCCCAAATAGTAATGGATGTTACCTACGATATATCCGGAAACAAAGAACAAAAATATTCTTATATCATGCTAAAAAAAGCCGTTAAGAATAATGATACTGCACAAGCATTTAAAATTCTGGATTATATATACAATTGCGTTAAAACTAAAAAATATCCCCCCGAATTATTAGATACCATGTCTATTCCGGTTTCTAAAGAAAATATCGCTTTCACAAATAATTTAATTCATTATAAATACCAACTCTCTCAAACATTAAAAGACGATGACGGAGATATTTTGAAACAAAATTTTAATTTTAATCCACAGAATCAAATTTTAACTTACAATTCAATTTTTGCACAAATTAAATCGGATACCTTGCTTGGTAATAAAGATAATCAGATAAAAATTCAAACACAAATTGATAACCTTAGTAAAACCAATATAGATAAAAAAGCAATTAACAACCTTAATGCCGAGTGGCAATTCAAATTAATGGATTATTACGATACCATTCCAAATAGTGAAGCCCAGATAGAGGGTTGTTTAAGTAAAATAAAATCATTCTATAATATTGAAGAATCTTCTTGGCAAAATAATTTAAAGCTTGCTAATATCTTTGCAAAAGCGAAGTTGTATTGGGATGCCGCTTCCATTTTAGAACCACTGCTTAACTCAAAAGATGTCAATGAAAAAATCTGTTGGAATTATATTAGTATTGCTTCGCATTTGCCGGAAAAATTCCAATCAAGAAGTTTTGCGTTGGCAATTAATTTATTACAAAAATACAACCCAAATGCCTATTGTCAAATGTTTGGCGCACCATATCTTTCATTTCAAGTGTTGGAAAATCCTCATATTAAAAAAGAATTTTTAAACTCAAACTGTAAAAAGTAATTTATATTAACCAATTATATTTTATCTCGTATAAAGAGATAAAGTAGAATATAATGAAGAAAAAAATTGATCTTGCACTTCAGGGAGGTGGCTCTCATGGTGCTTTTACATGGGGAGTATTAGACAGATTGCTAGAAGATGAAAGCATAGAAATTGATGGTATTTGCGGGACAAGTGCGGGCGCCATGAATGCGGTTGTTGCACTATATGGACTACATAAAAGCGGTAATAGTTTGGCACGGCACTTATTAGTAAAATTTTGGTATAAAGTATCTCTTGCGGGGCAGTGGTATATGCTTCAGCCAACAATAGCAGATAGCTTAATGAATACCGGTAACCTTGACTACTCACCATTTTACAAAGCATTAGAAATCATTAAAGAGAATTTTTCTCCAACGCAATTTAACCCTCTAAGCTACAATCCATTAGAAAAGATACTAACAGAACTAATTGATTTTGAAGAATTACAAAAATTAAACCCTCAAAAATTATTTGTATGTGCAACCAATGTAAAAACAGGTTTGCCAAAGATATTTAGTTCAAAAGAATTAACTGTAAAAAGTATCTTAGCCTCTGCTTGTTTGCCGCATTTATTTAATGCCATTGAAATTGACAGCGAATACTATTGGGACGGTGGCTATATGGGTAATCCACCACTTGAACCTCTTATTAAAAGTACACCATCAACTAATGACATTCTAATTGTACAAGTTAATCCATTTAATATAAAAAATGTGCCTGCTACCACAGAACAAATTAAAGACAGAATTAATGAAATTAGTTTTAACTCTGCTTTACTTCATGAATTAAAATCTATTAAGTTTAAAAATGATTTATTAGATAAAGGCATTACACTGAATGGAAAAATCAAAAAGGTATATTTACATCATGTTAATGCAGATAATTATTTAGCCGAATTAAATCTATCAAGCAAGTTTAATACTTCTTGGAATTTCTTAAATAAACTAAAAGAATATGGTTATAATGCTTGTAATGAGTGGCTTAAAAATAATTTTGATAAATTGGGGAAAGAAAATACCTTAATATTTCCAAGCTAAACTTATTTTATTTCATATAAATATACTTTCCAGTATAATCCATCAAATTTTTTTACAAACTTAATTACATTTACACTAGTATCAATTTCTACCGTTGAAAATAGAAACTTACAATTTTGTTTTCTTAATTCTCCATAATTCAATGGCAAGGCAGCAATTTTTCCATCTGAAGAAAAATCTTTTGGAATAATATATACTTTACGATTACTTCTCATTACCTTATCAAACAGTTGTCCAAACATACTCTTAGATAACATATATGTGCTTTTAGGGTAAACCGGATAATACCCATCTATTGTCATAAAATGATTATAGATTGGAATAATAGGGAAGAAGCTATTAAGTGATATGGTGCCTACTCTATATTCTGCCTGATTTAACTTGTAATTAGATTGTATAAATCGATCTATTTCTGAAAATAGTTCTGTATCAAAATAGGCTTTATAACTTGGCTTATTGTAATGAATATAATTATTGAGGAAGGCATTATTACTAACTTCCGCATCTTTTATGAAAGCAAATTGATATGCTGTATTGATAAAGAAAAAGGATATAACTATGTATAGCTTTATTCTATTATCTATAAACCAGATAATAGGCATAAAATATAGTACAATCCATGCTGTTTGAGATAAGTTTTCAAATCTAAATCTTATCCCTGCTATTGTATTTCTTAAACCTGGCATTAATATTGCCATAGGTGTCTTTATTAGCGCAGGGTTTGTAAGAGCCGTAAGTATTAGGTATGTAAAAATAAATATAATAAATGTAAGTATTGCTTTATAATATCGCTGCTTGAGTAAGAAATACAAAGCTATTGCAATAATGAAACAAGCAGTAATAAGAGCGTCAGTTCTAGCAAAACTAGGCATAAAGGCTGTAAAAAAAAGGAACCTATTATTAGTTATTATTAAAATCGTTTCCTTAATAAATGCCCATAAAGAAAGGCCGTCTCTGACCTCACCAGCTAATAAAGTATTTCTTTGTGTTTCTATTTGATGAGTTATTTCATTATAGAATAATCTGTATTCTACTATAAATGAAAGGAGAAATAAAAGAAATAAAGCAATTGCAACTCTATAATAGATTTTTTTATTCTTAATCATTAAAAATAAAAACAATATACCTAAGACAGGAAAAAAAATTATATTAGAAAAAATAAAGCTGGAAAAAAATGGAAATAATATCACTATTAACCAATCTCTTATAGTATTTCTCTCTCTTAGATTCAACAATGCATATAACAACAATGGTTGTCCAACGATAGATACCCCACCATAAATCCAATGTGGTATTAAAGCAAAGTACAAAGCCACTCCTGATGAGATTATATTAGTATAAAAACAATCATCTGAAATAAATGAACTAACCATACCTTTTGAATAGAAATATTTCAAAACATGTTTTTTCAATAAAAGAAAGGCACCAATATATCCGATAATACTAAGTAATATACTATTTAAAACCCACACGGCAAATGGCTTAAAAAAATAAAACATCCACGTCATATAGAAATACTCAGAGGGGTAAAATAATCGTGGTATTCCCATTAGCCCATTTGGAATAATCTCCGTATTTTTTGCAAATATCTTTCCTGACTCTGCTATTACTTTAAACAAGTGCATCGCATCTAAGTTATCAGCATACGGGCATATATATGCATCTTCTCTTAAAATTAAATACGGAGAAAAATAAATTAATATAATAAATACGGATAGATAATGAGGAAAATATAATTTATTTTTCATCTAAAATTTTTCTCAAATTTAATTCATATTTTTGACACTTTAATGTACTCTTTATGACCATGCAAAGCAAAAATAATATTTCGGTTTTTATTTTACTGCTAATTGCTTTATCCATCAGGCTTTATGGTATTCTTCAAAAACAAAACTTTAGTAGCGACGAGAGCAATAGTTTTATTACCATTACTAATAACGTTAAGAACTTATATACAATTATTTCAGATAAAAAATATCCGTATGGGAATATTGTATCACCACAAGAGTGGTATAAACAACTATATAACATCAGAGAACCTTTAAATTTAATAAAACTAAAAAATGAAATCCCTGATAATATTTCTCCACTTTATTATTGGTTGCTACACATAGTATTTGTATTGTTTGGCGTAAATCTCTATAATGGTTTATTTTTTAACTTGCTTATTTATGTTGGCATTTTTATATTAACCTATAAGCTATCAAAAAAAGTATTCTCATCAATTTACGAAAGTTTATTTGCACTTATATTACTTTCTTTCAGTTATGCGGCATTACAGTTTAATTTTGAAGCACGACAACATGGACTCGTTGCACTTATCAGTTTATTTTATTTTTACTATGTATTTTATGTATTATTTGAAAAGCAGAGAATATCTCTTCAAAATATTTTAATTATCATACTACTTACGATGCTTGGCACACTTACGCTTATTACATTTATATTTCCTGTATTTATTGTTTGCTGTATTATATTAATATCGTGTCGGTTTAATTTTAAAAATATAAATTTATGGAAAATATCTCTGTCTTCGCTATCAGGAATAATTCTATCAGAAATAATTTATCCATTGCTAACCCGCACATCCTCCATTGCTGACAACTACAAAGCCATTGAAATCAGAAATTTTAAATCAAATTTTTTATTCATGTATCTTACAAAAATTAAAATTGTCATATCTTATTTTTTTCAATTTTTCTCATACAATCAACTTATAGTTTATGCCATGATAATTTTATTTGGCACTATTTTTATTGTTCTGTTTATTCGTTATGTAAGAAAGAATAAATCTATAAAAAATATTCATCTGCATTGGATTGAAGCAATTAATATTTTTTGGGTATTTGCTTTATTAATTATGGGCACTTTATATGTATTATCGCTTATCCCACCTACCGCCGTTGGTGAGCAATACTACATGTTTATTTATCCTTTTTTTGCAATAAGTATTATTTATGCCATTAACAAAATTGGCATAAAAGAAAAACTCAAAACATCATTAAAAATAACATTATCCGTTTTAGTTATAGCCGGCGGCATTACTTCGTACTCAAAGTCATACTATTTAAAATCATTTATTATCGAAAAAAAAGAATTTAATGCTCTTATAAATACGTGTGATTTAATTGTTATTCGTTGCTTTAGTGTAGATGATTTTGGCAGGTTAGTAACACAAATTTTACCACAAAATTCAAAAGTATTATTTATTACCAACGAGCCATTAGACAATTATATTCATCAAAATAATTTTAAAAGGATTGCAGTATTTAACTTCTGTAAAGACCAATCCAAAGTTCCGGAACAAATACCAAATTATAAATATTTGGAATATCAATTTAACTCCGAATTCAACAGTAATTACAATAAACGTGTCATACATATTTATTCTATTTTAAAATAGTTTTATCCATTCTGCTTTTCTAATACAATATTATTTATACTTTTGCGCTCATGTCTGTTGTAGGATGTATTATAGGAAGACCAAATGTTGGCAAATCAACTTTGTTTAATCGGCTTACCGAATCAAATGAAGCCATTGTAGATGCTACGCCGGGTGTTACTCGCGACCGCCACTATGGAAAAGTAGAATGGAATGATTCTTCCTTTACCATTATTGATACCGGCGGATATATGCACAACAGCGATGATGCATTTGAAAAATACATACATAGACAGATACAATTGGCAATTAATGAAAGCCGCTTTCTTATTTTTGTAGTAGATGTAAAAGACGGTATTACCGATTGGGATAAAGATGTAGCACAACTTGTCAGAAAATCAAATAAGCCTGTATTTTTAGTCATTAACAAGGTTGATAATTCTGCATTACAAAATCATGTTTTTGAATTTGAAAAATTCGGTTTCAAAAAATACTATCCTATCTCTGCCATCAGCGGCAGTGGTACGGGCGAACTCTTAGATGACATCATCAATTGGTTAAAATCAGAAAATATCAATGAGGAATATGAGGAACTTTTTGAAAAAGATATTCCAAAAATTGCAATTGTTGGAAGACCAAATGTTGGTAAATCATCACTGATTAATGCTTTAGCGGGAGAAGATAACCATATTGTATCTGAAATTGCAGGAACTACAAGAGATTCTTCACACACATTATTTAATAAATTTAATCATAAATTCTATTTAATAGATACTGCCGGGCTTAGAAAAAAAAGTAAGGTAATTGATGATATAGAATTTTACAGCACCATTAGAACATTAAAAGCCATAGAAATGAGCGATGTATGTGTGCTAATGATAGACGCACAACAAGGTATAGAAGCACAAGATTTACATATCTTTCAAAATATTATTGACAATAAAAAAGGGGTTGTTATTGCCGTAAACAAATGGGACTTAATAGATAATAAAAAAACAAATAGTACTAAGGAATTTGAAGATTTTATTAAAAAGAAAATAGCCCCTTTTAGAGACGTTCCCATTATTTTTACATCTGTTCCTGAAAAGCAACGATTAGTAAAAATTTTAGATATTTGTAAAGATGTTTATGCTCATAGAAGACAAAAAATTGCCACTCACGAATTAAATGAATATTTTCTTAATTTAATACATGATTTTCCTCCACCTGCCATAAAAGGGAAATTAATTAAAATAAAATATATTACACAAGTAAATGACACCCCGATATTTTTATTTTTCTGTAATTTGCCACAATATGTTCAAGAATCTTATAAAAGATTTTTAGAAAATAAACTTCGGGAACAATATACCTATACAGGCATTCCGGTATTTATTGTATTTAAAAAGAAGTAGTTAAATTTTTCTTTTAATATTCTCTAACATATTCTTTACCAGCATTGATAAATCATAATGGCACTTCCACCCCCATTCTTTTTGTGCATATTCATCATTAATAGATTGTGGCCACGAGTCAGCAATAGCTTGTCTAAAATCGGGCGCATACTCAATTTTAAATTCCGGAATATGCTTTTGTATTTCTTGCGCTAACTGTTTCGGTGTAAAACTAATACCTGCTAAGTTATAGCCTCTATATGTGCTAAGCTTATTATTTTCCGTACGCATTAATTGAATAGTAGCACGCACGGCATCTTCCATGTGCATCATAGGTAAAGCGGTATTTTCTTTTAAAAAACAAGTATATTTCTTTTGTTTGAGTGCTTCATAAAAAATATGTACAGCATAATCTGTTGTACCTCCTCCGGGTTGAGATTTCCATCCTATTAAGCCGGGATAACGAATGCTTCTCACATCTACGTTGTGTTTAAGGTAATACCATTCACACCAACGCTCCCCTGCTTGCTTGCTAATACCATACACTGTATTAGGTTCCATAATGGTAAACTGCGGCGTATTTTGCTTTGGCGTAGTAGGTCCAAATGCTGCTATGGAACTTGGCCAATATACTTTTTGAATGTGCTTTTCTTTTGCTAAATCTAATACATTAAATAGTCCTTCCATATTCAACTTC
Organism: Bacteroidia bacterium; assembly: GCA_039811645.1. Classification (GTDB taxonomy): domain Bacteria; phylum Bacteroidota; class Bacteroidia; order B-17B0; family Aurantibacillaceae; genus BPGX01. Next base: position 21,659 of record JBDHZB010000020.1, read on the forward strand.
CATGCAAAATCAGGATTTTTTTCAGCCGTTGCCGATAATAAAGCAGCTAATAAATATACCTCATTAATCTGATATTTCTTTACTACTTCCAATAGTTTTTGCTTATCCAAAACATCCAGGGCTTCAAAGGAATTTTGAGCCAACTGAGGAATGGGTTTAACGTCTGAAGCAACAATATTGTTTATACCATAAATTTCATTGAGAGATTCGCATAACTCTACCCCAATTTGTCCACCTGCACCTATCACCAAAACTTTTGTGTTACTATCTTTCATAACAGAACCATTTAAATAATAATAAAAATTATCTTTGTTAAGAGGGGTAAACCTAAGGATTTTTATTGTACTTTTGCGCTTAAATATTTATTTTTTAAATCATAATACAATATGATGTATATTTTTTATTATCAATATTAAAAACCAAACTTATGCCTATTTACCACAAACTTGGAAACTTTCCTCAAAAAAGACACGTTGTATTTAAATCCAAAAATGGCGGTCTTTATTATGAACAATTATTTGGCACAGAAGGATTTTCGGGACTATCTGCCTTACTTTATCACATTCATAGACCTACCCAACTTAAACAAATTGTAAAAAGCTATTCTGTTGCCCCAAAAATTGCTATTCAAAATAACATTAAACCTCTTTTATTACAAACGTTCAATGTAACCCCACAAACCGACTATTTAGAAAGCCGCACGCCTCTAATGCTAAACAATGATTGCATTATCGGAATGGCAGCGCCAAAACAAAGCGTAACCGATTATTTTTATAAAAACGCTGATGCAGACGAGATACTGTTTGTTCATAAAGGAAAGGGGACACTCAAAACCATGATGGGAGACATTCCTTTTGAATACGGTGATTACTTAGTTATTCCGCGTGGTATAATTTATCAGTTATATTTTGACACAACAGACAACCGTATTTTATATGTAGAAAGTTATCAGCCGGTATATACACCAAAACGTTATAAAAATTCAGCAGGACAATTATTAGAGCTCTCTCCTTTTTGCGAAAGAGACTATAAATTACCACAAAACCTAAACCCAATTGATAAGAAAGGAGAATTCTTAATCAAAATGAAAAAACAAAATGAAATTCATGAATTAATATATGCAACCCACCCTTTTGATGTTGTTGGATGGGACGGATACAACTATCCATGGGGATTTTCTATCTTTAACTTTGAACCCATTGTAGGACGCGTACATTTACCACCACCTATCCATCAAACCTTTGAAACATCAGCAATGGTAATATGTTCGTTTGTCCCAAGATTATATGATTTTCATCCACAAGCAATTCCTGCGCCTTATAATCACAGTAATATAGATAGCGAAGAAGTGTTGTATTATGTTGATGGTGATTTTATGAGTAGAAATAATATTAAACCGGGACATATAACCTTGCATCCAAAAGGTGTTGTACATGGACCGGCACCGGGGGCTGCCGAAAGAAGTATTGGACAAAAAGAAACAAAAGAATTAGCCGTAATGATAGACACTTTTCGCCCTTTAATGATTACCGAAGCCGCCATCAAAACAGAAGATGAAAAATATTATCAATCTTGGGTTGAATAAAAAATTCTATATCTTAATACTTATAATTTTATTAAATAGAATTAAATTACTACTTTTGCATTAATAATGAACAAGATTATCTTTTGGTTCGAACAAAATGCTTTTGGAGTATGTGAATCCGTCGGAAGACATTTGGGTATTTCTACTATTCGTATCAGAAAGTATTTTATTTATCTTTCCTTTTTTACAGCAGGCAGTCCTGTGTTATTTTATTTTATCCTATATTTTTTAAAGGAAAATAAACGATACTTCCAAAAAAAGAGGTATAAAAGGAATATTTTAGATATAGAATTTGATTAAATAATTTAATATGAAAAAATTAGCTGTTATTATTCTAAGTTGCACCGCTATATCCTGCTTTGCTCAGGATATTAAAGTAAAGGAATCTTCCGGAAGTTTTTCTGCCGGAAACGCACAATGTTTTGCCGTAAAAGTATATTATACTAAACCCAGCACTATACAAGATGAATGGAAAGACGTGTTAGATAAATATAAAAATGAAAAAATCAAGAATAAAGGAAATGAAGTATTTGCTGACAATGTACTTATTAAAGATTGGGGAAATAATCCTGTAGATATTTATACAACTTTTACAGACAATGGAGGCAGTAACAACGAAGTGGAAATGAAAGTAGCCGTAGATTTAGGTAATGGCAATTTTTTAAAAAGCTCCGAAAAAGATAAAGCAAGGCTCATTGAAAATATGATGCACGATTTTGCAGTTAAAATATCTGCCGAATCAATGGATAAGCAAATTAAAACAAATGAAAAAATATTTGGCGACTTAACCGATAAGCAAAAAAACCTTGAGAAAAAAAATGCGAATCTTAATGATGATATTAAAAACTATCAACAAAAAATACAAAAAGCACAAGACGATATAAAAACCAACACAGCAGAGATAGAAAAGAAAAAACAAGAAGTTGCCGCACAGCAAAAAATATTAGATGATTTAAAAAATAAAAAAAATAGTATAAAGTAAATACTATTTAACTTATTTATTCGTTACTTGTTTACTTGAACCACATTAATGTTTAATTCCTTATCAAAAAAAACTTACTTTGAGTATTCTTTGTTTTTATTACCGGTAGGGTTATTGTTCGGCGAAGTACCCACTAGTATTTCTGAGTTTATTATTGCCGGCACCTTTCTGCTGCAAGACAATATCGCTGAAAAGTTTAAACGCCTTTATCACTCTAAGTTTTTTTGGATATGTATTTCTGTTTATCTACTACATCTTTTTGGGCTAACTTATACCTCAGACTTTATATACGCCTTTCATGATTTAAATATAAAAGTACCTTTATTACTCTTCCCTATCTTACTATTTGCTGCAGACATGATGTCCAATAAAGTACTCTTTCATTTATTAAATTTTTTTATCTTTGTTGTGTTTATCAACTTGAGTTTCCTCTGTTTGAATTACTTTATTCATTATGAACAAATTAATGAAATCCGTGATGCATCTATTTTTATTTCTCATATACGATTGGGCTTAATCAGTGCCTTAGGGTTATTATATGTGGTTTTTTTGCCCATTATATTGAAACCAAAAAACTATTTTTTATACATCATTGCATTTATACTAATATTTACAGAAATGCTGTATCTGGGGTTAGTAAGTGGATTGGTTGCATTTTTTACTGTATTAATTTTCTCTTCTATTGTTTTCTTAATTCAAAATCGTTTATATAAAAAATTGCTGATATTTTTTTGTTTTATAGGATTAATACTACTAACCATCGGATATTATGTTTATCATATTAAACAATTCTATCTCCCTAATAAAATTAATAACTACAGCCTACTTTCAACAACATCAAACCATAACCTTTATACAAATGACACCACATATCAATATCAGGAAAATGGAAACTTGGTATTTATAAATATTTGCAATAAAGAACTAAGTAAAGAATGGAATAAAAGAAGTACTATTCAATTTGATTCGTTAGATAAAAAAGGGAATCAAATAAAATACACCTTATATCGCTATCTATCCAGCAAAGGAATAGCAAAAGATTCTATCGGTATTGCACATCTTAACCAGCAAGATATAGCAAATATAGAAAAGGGGTATCCTAATTACTATTATGCTACAACTAATGCTTTAGAAAAAAAAACATATGAATTATTAATGGAACGCAACTATTACAAGGGCAATCGTGATGCTTCCGGAAAAACACTAACACTAAGAGAAGTATATTGGCAAAATGCTTGGTATATTTGGAAACAATATTTTTTATTTGGCGTTGGCACGGGAGATGTTCAACAAGCCTACAAAGACTTTTATACCAATCATACCACAAACCTTAATAAAAAATTTCAATTAAGAGCACACAACCAATTCTTAACAATTGGACTTACATTTGGTATTATAGGATTATTAATATTTTTATTCTTCTTAATATATCTATTAATAAAAACCCAACACTCTTCCTTATTTATTTTATATTTTACTTTTTGGTGTATCATGTTCCTTTCATTTTTTATAGATGACACACTAGAAACGCAAGCAGGTGCTACATTTGTTGCCTTCTTCAATACGTTGCTTATTAAGTTTATTTCTTCGGAAAGAGAGAAATAATTTCATTAAAGAGTACACTTAAAAGATAAATCATTATATTTCGCTTTTGAATTTTTTAACTATGAATCAAAAAGTAGCTTTAGTTACGGGAATCACCGGACAAGATGGTGCCTATTTAGCAGAATTACTTTTGCAAAAGGGCTATATTGTACATGGCATTAAAAGAAGAAGTTCGTTATTTAATACCGACAGAATTGATCATTTATATAAAGATCCACACGAAACTAACAATCGTTTTTTTTTACATTATGGAGATTTAACGGATAGTACCGCACTTATCAGAATCATACAAGAAGTACAACCGGATGAAATATACAACTTAGCAGCTCAATCTCATGTAAAGGTAAGTTTTGAAACTCCTGAATATACTGCCAACGCAGATGCTTTGGGAACATTAAGAATTTTAGAAGCCATTCGCATTCTAAACTTAAAAGATAAAACAAAATTTTATCAGGCATCCACATCAGAATTGTATGGTTTAGTACAACAAATTCCTCAAAATGAAAACACACCGTTTTATCCAAGGAGTCCGTATGGGGTAGCAAAACTTTATGCTTATTGGATTACAAAAAATTATCGTGAAGCATATAGCTTTTTTGCATGCAATGGAATTTTGTTTAATCATGAAAGCCCTATCAGAGGAGAAACTTTTGTAACCAGAAAAATTACCCGCGCAGCAGCCAAAGTGCATCTTGGGTTGCAATCAGTTTTATATCTTGGTAACTTAGATGCAGAGCGAGATTGGGGGCATGCCAAAGATTATGTAGAAGGTATGTGGAGAATACTGCAACATTCCTCAGCAGAAGATTTTGTACTATCAACCGGTAAAAAAATCTCTGTAAAAAAATTTACTGAAATGGCTTTTTCCAATGTAGGAATTACTATTGAATGGAAAGGAAAAGGAGTAGATGAAACGGGCATTGATAGTAAAACAGGAAAAACACTCATTAAAATTGATAAAAAATATTTTCGACCGGCAGAAGTTGATTTATTAGTAGGTGATTATTCTAAGGCAAAAAAATTATTAGGATGGGAACCAAAATATTCTGTTGAAGAACTATGTAAAGAAATGACACTCGCTGATGTTGAGTTATTTAAAAGAGATAAGTACTTATTAGAAGGTGGACACAAAGTTTATCATCAGGAAGAATAATTTATGAAACAATTATTCCGAAAAAAAAATATCCATCATATTCTGCAATCTGTTAATTCAGAAAGTACACATGCACTCCATAAAAATTTAGGTGTTAAAGATTTAACCGCATTAGGTATTGCTGCTATTATTGGTGCGGGTATTTTTACAACCATTGGTAAAGCTTCTGCAGACGGTGGTCCCGGAGTAGTTTTGCTATTTATTTTTACAGCCATTGCCTGCGGGTTTTCGGCATTTGCTTATGCTGAATTTGCATCTACCCTGCCGGTTAGCGGCAGTGCTTATACTTACAGCTATGTTTCCTTTGGCGAGTTATTTGCTTGGATTATCGGGTGGGCATTAATTATGGAATATGCTATTGGCAATATTACCGTAGCAATAGGGTGGTCGGGATACTTTACGGCATTGTTGCACTCAGTCGGGTGGGATATTCCGGCATGGCTTGCAACAGATTATTTTTCTGCAAGAAATGGGTTTGAAGAAGTTTCAAAGTTATTCCAATCACATCAAAACAGCACACAAATTCCATTTGCACTTACTAAATCTTATGAAGCTTGGTTGCATGCCCCATCTTTCTTAGGATTAAAAATTATTTTTGACTTACCCGCTTTATTCATTGTTGTTGTTATTACTTATCTAGTTTACAGAGGCATAGAAGAATCTAAAGATGCCAGCAATTGGATGGTAGGCATCAAATTAATAATAATTTTATTGGTTATTGTATTTGGTGTCTTTTATATCAACTCTGATAATTGGGTGCCATTTTTACCTAACGGGATGGGAGGAGTGTTACAAGGCGTATCTGCTGTTTTCTTTGCCTACATTGGCTTTGATGCCATCTCTACTACTGCCGAAGAATGTAAAAATCCTCAGCGCGATTTGCCAAGAGGTATGATGTATGCTATTATTATATGCACCATTTTATATTGCTTAATTGCTTTAGTGCTAACAGGAATGGTTAATTACAAATTATTAAATGTTGATGACCCTTTGGCATTTGTGTTTGAACATCACAATTTAAAATGGCTATCAGGAATTGTATCCGTCAGTGCAATTGTAGCTATGGCAAGCGTGCTATTGGTGTTTCAGTTGGGACAGCCTCGTATTTGGATGAGTATGAGTAGAGATGGACTGCTTCCTCCTGCCTTTTCAAAAATTCATCCAAAATTTAAAACACCGTCTTTCTCTACAATTGTAACAGGATTAATTGTTGGTATAGGCACATTAGTGTTCAATCTATCTACTGTTACGGACTTAACGAGTATCGGAACTTTGTTTGCTTTTGTTTTAGTATGTGCCGGTGTTTTAAAGCTTCATCAAATGCCGGACGCCCCCGAAAGAAAATTTAAAACCCCTTATATTAACTCGCGTTGGATATTACCACTACTGTTTATTCTGTGTATTATTTTTTCGTTTTTATACAACCCTCTATCAAGTAAAAATTTTATTTTTAGTAGAGATGTTGTACAAAACAAGAGTAAAATAATTCAGATTCTTTCTGAAAATCCTAATAGCCAAGATGCACTATTTAAAGTGTTATCACAAAAAGACATTAAAATGAATCCAACAAACTGGCAAGCAGATATCATGATGGCAAACAATGCTGCTCTTAAAAACGCACTACTTAATATCTCAAATGATACAGAGATTTTTTTAGAAAGCAACTTCTCGGTATTCTCACACAATATTCCTTTATGGTTATTTTGGTTAATATTTCTTTATTATTCTATACAATGTATTATTAAAAAACATAGTTTAATTCCGGTTCTTGGGTTGCTTTCTTGCTTTTATATGATGTCTCAAATTGAATTGAAAAACTGGATAGGGTTTTTAATTTGGTTGGCTATAGGACTAGTTATTTTCTTTTCATACAGCATACACAACAGTAACTTGAAAAATACAAAAAAATGATTGCATTAATCACAGGCGCAACATCAGGCATAGGAAAAAGCGTTGCTTATATTTTAGCTCAGCACAAATATGATTTAATTATCACAGGCAGAAGAGCAGAGAGATTAAATGAGTTAAAAAATAATTTGGGAAAAGAATATAATATTAAAGTTCAATCCTTATGCTTTGATATAAGGCAACAAGAAGCCTGTGAACAGGCTTTGAACACACTTCCGTCAGAATGGAAATTAATAGATGTATTAGTAAATAATGCAGGATTAGCCGCGGGGCTTGCACCCATTAATGCCGGAGATGTTAATGATTGGGAAACCATGATTGATACTAACATTAAAGGCTTACTTTATGTAAGTAAAATAGTAAGCAACTGGATGATTGAAAGAAAAAAAGGACATATTGTTAATGTAGGCTCAATTGCAGGGAAAGAAGCCTATGCAAATGGAAACGTATATTGTGCCACAAAACACGCCGTAGATGCTTTAAATAAAACAATGCGAATAGATTTACTTCCGTATGGCATAAAAGTATCATCTATAAATCCCGGAATGGTAGAAACAGAATTTAGTTTGGTACGTTTCAAAGGCGATAGCGAAAGAGCAAAACAGGTTTACAAAGGCTTTAATCCACTTACCCCCAACGATGTTGCCGAGTCTATTTGGTGGATGATTAATAGACCTGCTAATGTTAATATCAATGAAATGACCATTATGGCCACATATCAAGCCAACTCTACCACTACAATAAGACAAGAATAGTGTTATGAAAACAATTCAACAGCACATACAAAAACTAACCGATAAATATTATGATACCATACTACAAGTAAGACAACACTTACATACATATCCGGAGTTATCCTTTCAAGAATATAAAACAGCTGATTTTATTGAGCATACTTTAAAAAAACACAATATACTCTTTCAAAGAGTTGCAAAAACGGGCGTTGTTGCTTTTGTTGGAAGTATTTCTGCAAATGCAAAAACCATTGCCTTACGAGGAGATATTGATGCTTTACCAATTCAGGAGAAAAATAATTGTAGCTATGCGTCAAAAAATAATGGCATTATGCACGCTTGCGGACACGATGTACACACCGCTTGTGTATTAGGCACAGCCATTATCCTTAAACAAATAGAAACAGAACTAAAAGGTGGTGTGAAATTTATTTTTCAGCCCGGCGAGGAAGTTTTGCCCGGCGGAGCTTCTATTATGATAAAAGAAAAAGTTCTGCAAATGCCAAAGGTAAATGCCGTATTAGCGCAACATGTTTTTCCTGATTTAGAAGCCGGTAAATTTGGGTTTAGACCCAGTGCTTATATGGCAAGCACCGATGAAATACACATCAATATTATTGGGAAAGGAGGACACGCTGCTTTACCACAACAAGCCAATAATCCTATTCCGATAATGGCTGAAATAATTCAGCAATTTAATAAAGACTATCCTTTAGAAAAAATGCTGAAAGAACAGATTATCTTAAGTGTTGGCAAAATAGAAGCACAAGGTGCTACAAATGTTATTCCTGAAAAATTATACATGGCAGGAACTATGCGAACTTTAAATCAGGAAAAACGTGAAAAATTATATACCTATATCACACAGACCATTCAAAAAATTTGTAAAAAATATAAAGCACAGTATCAACTAAAAATAATTAAAGGTTATCCTCCATTGGTAAATGACAAAAAACTTACGACATTTTTTATAAAATCCGCAGAAGAATTAGTTGGAAAAAAGAATATTATAGGATTGCCAATTAGAATGACTGCAGATGATTTTTCTTATTATCTTCAAAAAGTGCCGGGTACTTACTTTCGACTGGGAACAGGTAATAAAAAGAAAAAGATAACCGCAAATGTACACACGCCCTATTTTGATATTGATGAAAGCGCGCTGTGGCATGGAACCAATATGTTAAGTTGGCTATCTTATAAATACATTTCATTATAAAATAGTCTTTTTTAACACCCTATAATCACTTGGTAGAAACCAAAGAGGTTACTTTTTCGTATAAGAAGCATAAATGCTAAATATGTTCAATAAAAAAAACATAATTGTATTTTTAATTAATCTGTGGTTTTTATCTTTAGTTTCTGCACAATCCGATAAGAAAGAAATAATAGTGAAAGCGATTGTTTTTGATAAAGATACTTTCCCTTATGTTGAATTGTCAGAAGTAGATGTTTGGACAATATGGGGAAAAGTATATAACAATCCTAAACTTTACACAGAATGGTCAAGAATAAAATATAATGTAAAAAAAGTTTACCCTTATGCTATTTTAGCCTCCGCAATTTTGAAGCAAATGGACAATGAACTTGCTAAAATCAAAAATGAAAAGGAGAGAAAAGTATTCATTAAACGTTGTGAAAGACAACTAAAGCAACAATTTGAAGAAGAGTTAAAAGATTTATCTACTAACCAAGGACGAATATTAATGAAATTAATTAATCGAGAAACAGGGAAAACAACCTATCAAATTGTAAAAGAAATGCGCGGAGGATTTGAAGCGACTATGTGGCAGGCATTAGCCTTTATATTTGGCAACAGCATGAAAACAACATACAACCCGAACAACGAAGATGTGATGATAGAAAAAGCTATTCAATTAGTGGAGAACGGATGCTTTTAATTCACTTGGGCTCGGTACTCTTATATTTTGGTTTTGACTTTGACCCACAAGGACAATAAGAAGTAATTGAAAACGGAATACCCTGCATACAAGTAGTGGCTTGATTAGTAACATATCCTTTTGCAGAAATACAATCTCCGATACTTATTTCTTTACTTGTATTTAAAAGTAAATAACTCTTTTTATCTTTTTTATTAATTAATACTAAGCAACCCGCCTCTACTCCTTTTTCTACCCGTCCTCGTATTGTAATTATCTTTGAAGAATCAATAACAGCAGTGTTAGTGGTTTTCTTTTGGGCAAAAGCATGTCCAAACAAAATGGAAGTAATAACAAACAATCTTAATACCATATTATATTTATTTTTTGATTAATTTCAGGATGTAAACTTTTTGCAACCGGGCAGGTGTAAGCAGCATTTTCTAAAATCTTCTTTTGTTTTTCTGAAAAATTAAAATCCTTAACTTTTAGTTCTATTTGTATTTCCCCTACTCTGCGTGGATTATCTGCCATTATTTTTGTTACTTCAGCACTCACTTCTAATTGTACGGACTCTCTGTTTGCTACAATGCCCATAATGGTTATCATACAACTTGCTAATGATGTGCTAAGCAAATCAGTAGGAGAAAATCGCTCTCCCTTTCCATAATTATCCACTGGCGCATCGGTTTCAATGCACGAATTGCTTTTAAGATGTATTGCTTCTGTTCTTAAATTCCCAATATATTTTACTATTGATGTAGGCATATTAGAATTTCTTTTCAGGGTTAAAGGGCTTGTTTGGGTTATTAATTATTGACAGGATAGATTTCATTTTCTCTTTATCTATAAGCACCGCAATAGCAGAGTCTAATTCCCTATCTCTATAAACAAGATACTCATCTTTTCCTTTAGTATAATAATAAAAATTAATAATGTTTAGCTCTATAAACTCCTTAATAATATCTTTGTGTCTTTTTAGTTCTGTGTCTTGTGTATTACTCATTGCTGTAATTAATTTATCATACTCGGTTTTAATTTCTTCAAATGTGCCATCATCATTAGTTGTTTGCTTAAATTCTTTCAGTAAATCTTCACCTTCCGGATGAAAGGCATATTTATTCTCTTTTAAAAATTTTATAAATTGCTCGTAATCGCTATCTGATATTGCAAAGTCTTTTACCGGTTTAATTGTATTGTTTTTAATCGCATACTGATATGCATACTGAAAAAACATTTGTTGCGTTTGTATGTCTGCAATGATATTAGAAATTTTTTCGGATTTTGTAAGAACGTCAGGTGTAATGCCCGCTCCATCATATACAATGCGTCCGTGTTTTGTTTTAAATGCCGTAATAAGAGAATCGGGAACAGACTGCACTCTTCCGTTTTTATCTCTTTTAGAATAATCTAAAGCTTGGATGCAACGTCCACTTGGGATATAGTATTTTGCTATTGTAAGTTTTAGCTTTGTGTTGTATGGTAAATCTACCGTGTTTTGTACAAGTCCTTTACCATAGGAGCGTGCTCCTATAATAACAGCACGGTCTAAATCTTGTAATGAACCTGCTACAATTTCTGCAGCAGAAGCAGAATTCTCATTTACTAAAACACAAAGCGGCGTTTCTATGTCTGTTGCATTTTCAAGGGTTTTATAGCTTTTGTAATAGTTTGATGTTCTGCCTTTTGTAAAAACGACTTCCGTATTACGCTCAACAAAAATATTTACGATTGCAACGGCTTCTTGTAATAAGCCGCCCGGGTTATCTCTTAAATCTAACAAATACGCTGTACAATTTTGTTTCTTCAGTTCATTTATCGCCTTCTTTATCTCGTCAGAACATTTATCTGTAAAGGATTGTAAGCGGATATATCCTATATTGTTTTTTAATATTTTGTAAGTTACATTATTGTTTGATTTTATTTCTTGTCTTGTAATTTCTTTCTCTACGGGCGTTGTGCTTCTAAATGGAATAAATTTTATTTTTACCGTTGTACCTGATTCACCGCGTACCATACTAATAATATCGGGGACAGATAAATTTTTAATTGATTTACCATTTACTTCTAAAATTTCTGATCCGGTAACAAGTCCATTTTTTAAAGAAGGGGAATCTTCGTATGACTCTGTAATGTAAATCTTTCCATTTATTCTTTCTAAAGCACCGCCAATTCCGGCATACACGCCCGTTGTTTGAAATCTATAATCTTCAATATCGTCTTCGCTGATATAAACTGTATAGGGATCAAGTGAGTTTAGCATTGCATCTATGCCCGTTTTCATCAACTGCCCTGATTTTGGCTTGTCTATATAAGATTCATGGAGTGTCTTAAAAATATTATCAAAGATTTCAAGGTTTTTACTGATTTCAAATAAATTATTGTCATCATATAAGAACGCAAAGCAAACCAGTGTTATCGGCAATAGTGCCCAAATTAATATCTTTTTACTAAAAAAAAATCTCATCATACTAAACTTCTACTTCGGTTACAATACTTGGGAAGATTCTCACTGTACTATCTTCTTCTTTTCTAAACTGATAGGTATATTTGTAATGGCTTTCCAATCCGCTCTTGTTTGGCAATCCATTAATCATGGTAATATCACGCGACTTGGCAAAACGTAATAGTTCACGTAAGTAGTGTGCTGAAATTTGACCTACCTCGTCAATAATACAATGTACTTTGAATTTCTTATTGGTTTTTACAGAACTTTCATTAATAAATACATGTAATAAGGTAATGTAAATAATTGCTTTTACTAAAATATCTGTTCCGGTAGAGCCAATGCTATCTATGCGGTGTGTCCATCCTGTTTCGTTCAATCCTTCTTTAATATTAAATTTTAATTCAAATAAATCTTGAAGTCGAATTTCTTGCTGTTCTTGTTCTTTAATAGCATTGCGCAGTTGGTCAAGCAAGCGAATAACTTTAAGAGAAACATCTTTTTTTGGCGCATTAGTATTAGTACTAAACAAACCTTCATTAAATACAATACCATTTTCATCTCTGAACTCTTGTACTTTTTTAAGTAGTTTATATATTTTGTTATCAGATTCTTCCAATCGTATTTTAATATACTCTATAAGTTTAGATTCTTCAAACTCTGCTTTTTTAAAGTCCTCTGCCAACAATGAAACAATGTGTTGAATTTTATCTTGCTGTCCTGACAATTCTTTTACCTTAATAGCAATGCTATCTATAATCATGGTAGCTAAAGAAGTTGTTTCGGTAATAGATACATCTAATCTGTTTTCATTAATAAATGTTCTGAGGTTTTGCGCAAACTTTTCATAATCATGATAAGTGGCATCATGTTTGATAAGGAAATTAAAGTGATTGTCGTATCTGAACTTGCCGGCAAACTCATTAGAATATCTTTGGAAGTTGGTATATTCTTCATTAAAATAAGATTCATTTTTGAGTAATTGTGTGCATATTTCGGTAAGGTTAAAATTAGACGGCTTGGGCTCTGCATTTTCTATAATCGTAGCGTAATGTTTATACACCGGTGTTTCTCTAAATTCATTGGCAAAAAACTGTAACCCTTGATTAAACTTTTGAAGAGACTCTTCTAATTCTCTTTTTGACTTTTGCAAGTCCATTCTTTCAAGGTTATATTTTTTACTTTGCTCTTCTAATTGCTGTAACAGATTTTTATTTTCGATTACATACTCTTCCTTCTTTTGTTTGTATATTGGGATATTATCAAATACATCGCGTTTATCTTTTAGATAATCATTAATGATATTTTGATATTGGTTTAATTCTTGTAATTGATCTTGTAACTCAGAAATGGAAGATTGAATTTCCTGAATCTGCTTGTTATTAACGCCTTTGTTTTTAAATATATTTTGTTTCTCGGCAATTAGCTGCTCTTCTTTCTCTTTTAAATCCTTGATGGTATTTTTTTTCTGAACCTCTAACTGCTCCATTTCTTCCTGTTGCTGCTGTTTAAGGTTTTGTATTTGCTGCTGGGCTTTTGAAATAAGTTGCTGTATTTGTGTATCAATTTCACTTTCCGTCATTCTTTTTCTTTTGTTAAGAATTGCAAGCTCTTCGTCTATCATTACAATTTTTTCGCGAATTGTTTTTACTGAGCTATCGCTTTCTTGCGCTCCCTTACTTTTCCATTCTTCTAACTCAATCAACTGTTTGCGTTCTTTCTTTTCGGCAAGTTCAATTGAATAAAGCAACACTTTAATATCTTCTTTTATTTCAGAAATTTGCTTCCCGTATTTATCAGCTAAAATTATTTTTTCATTATGAATATTCTGTTGCTCCTTCAAAAAATTATCCTCTAATTCTTTTATTTCATTAAGTTTAACTGATTTGTCTGTTTGATATTGTTCAATAGATTTTGAAACTATCTGAAGTGTATCTGTATTTATTTTTACACCAAATATCGTTGAATTATTGTTTGCATCAACTAATTCCGGCATCAGTGTTTTACTAAACAAAATATCTTCATTTAAAATTTTACCAAAAGATAAATGCCAATTCGGGATATTCTTTTCCAAAAATCCATAGAAAGCATCTTGTTGGATATTTAATTTTTCCTCTATTTTTGTAATATTAGTTTTTAATTCCTGAATTTTATTTTGAGTACTTTCCGTAATTTGCTCTAACTTACTTTGCAAATGTTTCTCAGATGACTGCCATTCTTTTTGTAAAGACTCTGATTGGTTTTGTCGAATCGCCATTTCGCTTTTTCCCGTATATATTTTCGTTCTGATTTCGGTAATCTCAAGTTCTAATTGTTTTATTTCTTTCTCATAAGGTTGAATATTTGTTGCTATCCTTTCTTCTGACTTTAACTGTGCTAATTCCACCTGCTTTTGATTAATGTCGTTATCTATAGCAGAAATGGTTGATTGCAGCTGTTGTTTAAGTGCTGACTCTCGACGTGTTTGCTCTTCTTTTTGAATTAATACCAATTCATTAAAATGATTAACTATTTCTGTTACTTTTGCATTAATATTGTTAGTTACGGAATGTATTTCATTTCGGACATTATTAAGTAGTGATTGATATTGCACCTCTATATTTTGTACATCGGCTGTAAGTGCTTCGTATTCTTTTTGAGCAACCTGCAAACGAGATTCTAATTGTTGCTTTTCTCTATGGTTCTCAAGCAATTCATCAATGTTTTTTTCTTTATACTGCTCTAACTTTTGTTGTGCTTGACGAATTGTGCCTTCATAATATCCAATTTGCTCTCTTAAATCCTTTTGACGGTTTTCTATTTCATATTTTAAGGCATCAAAGTTTTCTCTGATTCTATTTAGTTCATCGTCTTTACTTTTAATATCATTAAGTAAAATATTTTGTTGTGTATCCGCATATCGCAAAGCAGAACCCAATTTTTGTGCAGCTTCTGTTTGAGATGAACGCAACACTTGTACTTGGTCATATTTCTGCTCAATCATCTCTATTAATTGCTGCGTTTCTTTTTTCAGAAATGTCTCAATATCGTTGTGTTTTTCAGAAAACTGACGCAATTGTCTTTCTACATTTTCCAATTGAATAACATCACTTTCATTAGAAATTGCATTTGCTATAAAATCTTTAATAAAGCGAGAGTCTATACTATGCTTGGAACTTAAAAATACATTAGTAATAGATTTTGGAATATTTTGATATTTTTCATTACCGCGCAGTAAAAAGAATTTAGATAGCTTAGCATCACTTTCGGTACCATACAACACATTTCTGTATCTTTCAAAAGTATCTATTTGATTACTGTACCAGATATTATTTTTATCAAGATTTGCCAAGACTTCTCTGAATTTTACGGCTTCGTTATTGCTGTTAAAAAAGAAATCAGGGTTATACTCAGCATCTATAAATCTAAATACTAATTTATTATGCCGATATACCATAATAAAGAATGATTTGCTTTCTGTTGCTACTTCATAAATAATATATGAATTGTCGTAACGAAAATAATGTTCCTCAAATGGCTTTTGTGAGGCACTAATACCAAGCGCCCTGGAGTTAGCACTATAAAAGAAAAGTATAGCCCGTTGTAATGATGTTTTTCCATAATTATTAGCTCCTACAAAACAAGCATTGCCATCTAATTCTAAATCGGTGTACTTAACATTTGCTATGTTAATTAAAATAATTCTTTTTAAAACTCTATAGTTGTTCATAATATTTTAGTTTAAGTTAATGTTCGGTGCTATTGTATCATTGGTATTTTCTGCGGGTTGTCCAAAAATAGAAATGGCATTAATCACATCAAGCAAATAAGTATAAGCATCTAATACTTTATATGTTTCAGTAGATTCATCTTCTAATTCCAAAAACGAATCTCTTGTAAGCATATCGCATATTTCTCTTATTTTATTAATAAAATTTTCAGAACGATACAATGGTATTTTTGCAAGCTTTTGTTTTAGGCGCACGTTCGCACTGCATTCTTCTGCTATTTCTGACGGACGAAAGCGTGTGCCTATTGTAATTTTATTATCCAAACTTCCGAATAAATCAATAATATCAATATACTTTTCAAAGGTTTCTAATTTTTTTTCGGTTAAACTTGGTGGTTCATTTGTTTTTGAAAAATAAAAATAATTATTACCGCGTTCAATTCTATATTTTAAAATGCCAAAGTAAGCTTGTAGTTTTTCGTAGGTTTCCGGCTCATTTAACACATCAAATAGACGTGACATTCCATCTTTTGTTCCATTGCTGGATATAAAGTGTCCTTTTGCCAAAATATTAAAAATCTCGTGTGTCTGTCTTGGTAATTCCAACTCCTCTATATTCATGATTTTATTGTTTTTGTTGTTTTGTTTGATTTAATATTCTGTGGATAAATAACAGTGTATCCTATTCTTTTTTCTTGGTCATTGCTATCAGGGAGCGAAACATAGTTTAATCTGAATGTAAAATTCAAATGTTTCTCATACTCAATCAACAACTCAACAAATAAAGAAAGTTTTTGTTCTAAAGTTAATTCACCAATTGATTTTGGAAATTTGTAATCACAAAGAAATTGAAATAAATCCTTATCTTTTTGCTTCATGAATTTATCAATTAAGCCCTGTGTATCAATTAGTAATTGATGATCTAATATTTTTTCATTTAGATTAAATGAAAGTTGTCCGGCAGTGGTACGCAATTTAATTTGTGATACTTTGTATTTTTCTGCTACTTTTTGACATAATTGCTGCCCAACGTCGGTATATAGTGTTTCTATAGAAATTTTTGTTCTTGGGCTTTTAATGCCGTTAAACCTGATAGGATTAAGCCCCACCACTACTTCATGAAAATTAGTAGAATAATTTAATAATCCTTGGTCCTTAATTTCTTTGATTTGCTGTGCCTTTTGATAAATCTCAAGTTGATATTGTATTTTATTAATGTAATCGGTAATATCGGTTTGAATTTCAATAAGGTAATCTAAATTTTCCAGTAGTGTTCTTTTTAACGATTCGGTAATTTGAATAAGCTGAGAATCTCCGCTCATGGCAAAAGTACTTCTTGTTTCGTTAATAATTCCTTGCAGTGTATAAATATTCGAAATCAAATTATCGCGCTTTTCTCTGTATTCATCAAGTTTCCGAAGCTTAATGATATAATTACTTTCATTTTTATAAGTATCATCTATACTTTTTTGAAGTTTGATAATTTCGCGAGTAATGGATTTATCAAGGCGACGAAGATACTTTTTAACAGGGCTTAAAAATTTATGGTGATGTACATCTTGGTAAAAAGAAGTATAACGCTTTAGCTCCATAATATAATCTGAAATAACTCCGGGAGATACTTCTCCTATTTGAAGTATATCTTCAAACATATTGATAATAGAATCGTTCAGCACCACGGTATTCTCGTATTCGTAAATAACTTCTAAAGATTTTAACCGTTTATATTGTTCATCGCTAAGTTCTGTTTCATTCATTAACTGAGAAATACTGATGTTATCTTTTTTTGCAAAAAGATATTCTATTACACTTCGTGATGAGTATAAAACCGTAATAATATCGTTGATGCTTACTTGCAGTACAGCCATAGTAAATAGGTAAAATTAAGGTTGTAAAAGTAATAACTAATTAACGAGCAATTAAAAGCAGATTATCAACAAAAATCAATAAAAATCAACATGAAAACAGCCGTGATATTTATAAATATTCTTATATCTTCTTTTTCCTAAAAATTTTACCTCATTAATGTAAAATAACCTTTGGCTTCTTGCTTTTTACCACCTTGTGTGGGGTTTATGATAAACTCTGCCACATAGTAGTAAGTGCCCGTTGGTACAGGTTCTCCGCTTAGGCTACGACCATCCCACTTAGCGTTGGGTTTATCGGCTTCATAGAGCTTTACCCCCCAACGGTTGAACACACTTAATTTAAAGTCTTTTACTGCTTCAGGATATTTAAACTCTATACCCCACATATCATTGGAATTATCACCATTGGGCGTAAATATATTGGGAATGGTATAAGTGGTGCTACAAGCATTAACCATAACGCTTACGGTGTCTTTACTAACAGAATCACAAAAGGTTTTGGTAAGCACATAATACACCGTATCGGGTTGAGGAATACTTACCCAGGTTTGTGGGCAAGTACTGCAAGACAGGTATTGTGAAGGGCTCCACGAGTATGTAATAAAACCGGAAAGCGTATCTGCCGTACCTATTAAACTGTTTTGTTCACTGCACAAAGTAATATCATTGCCGGCATTGGCAGGCGAAGGATAAGGTGCTACTTTTACCACAACGGTATCGTAAGAAATATATGAACACAACTGTTTTTTTACAACATAAGTAGTGGTAACACTTGGTGAGGCTGTAGGGTTAGGGCAAGTACTACAACTTAGTGCCGTTGTAGGATACCATGTGTATTGAGAACTATCTGCTATGTTATTACCGATAACTACCGCCGTATTTTTACATACAACAGTATCTCTTATGCAACGTGCCACACCACTGTAATAACCTCTATCGTACAAGGAAAGGTCATCTATGTAGTAGTAGGAAAATTTTCTACTTGTATCCTCTGTGCTTATACATGCTGATGCTGAAATATTGCCGCCAAATGAATAGTTATGACAAATGAATGAATTATCATACCCTTGAGTAAAATAACTTGTTTGACTTTTTTTTCTAAAATTACCAATACTAATGTATTTCTCTCCCCCCATGGCAATAAAACATCCTGACAGCTTAACCCAATTTAATGTATCTGTCATATATAGTGTGGTATCCCATGCTACTTGTGATGTATATCCTTTTGGAAAATAATAAGGGATGCTGTCTAAGGTTGATATTCCAGCATAAGGAGGCGGTTTATTCTTTGTAAAATAAGCTTGTAATTGGTTGGTTGCTACAGCACAAGAATTTGCTAAACTCCAATACAATGAGAACTCATAGATGTGGTTAGCACTTAATGAATTTGCTAAATTTCCATAAATAGTTTCTTGCACAATATTTTCAGCACAATAGCCACATATTGCATATGTAAGAAATCCTATATAAAAATCTCCACTTTTTGGGTTCTGAAATCCAAAACAATTTTTTGGAATAGCTACAGTAATATTATTTAAAAGTGGTATTGATGATAATGCACACAAAGGGTTGTATATAGTTGAATATATTGAATAATACTCTGGTGTACCGGTAAATACTTTCCAACCTAAGCAACAGCTAAATGAAAGTGGAGATGCCCCATCGTTAGCATATTCCGGCACGCAACTATGGTCTTCAAAACTTGGGTTTACTATTAAGTTGGTTTGGGCAAAAAAGGAAGTTATACATAAGCAAATTAGTATACTCAGTATATTGGTTTTGATGGTATTATTCATGTACTCTTTATTTA
>JBDHZB010000021.1:0-38710 GCA_039811645.1 Bacteroidia bacterium
AAACCTTTCCGAAAGTAAACGTACCTTTGGTATGCGATATGTCTTCCGATATTTTTTCAAAAAAAGTAAATGCTAAAGATTTTTCACTGATATATGCCGGAGCTCAAAAAAACATGGGACCTGCCGGAGCCACCATGGTAATGATTAGAAAAGATTTTGTTCAGAAAAACAAATCAGGATTGCTAACCATGATGGACTACAAAACTCACATTAAAGGCGGAAGCATGTTTAACACGCCACCTGTATTCCCTATTTATGTAATAATGCTTACATTAAGATGGTTAAAGCAAATTGGCGGTGTTACCGTAATGGAAAAATTAAATAAAGAAAAATCTGATTTATTATACGCTGAGATAGACAGAAATACCCTATTTGAAGGCACTGTATTTGCAAAAGAAGACAGAAGTACAATGAATGTTTGTTTCAGACTAACAAACGAAGCCTTAGAGCCTGAATTTGATAAATTTTGGAAAGATGCAAATATCAGCGGCATTAGAGGACACAGAGATGTAGGTGGATATAGGGCATCGCTATACAATGCTATGCCAAAAGAAAGTGTAAAAGTATTAACCGAAGTAATGCAAGAATTTGAAAAGAAATTTGCGTAACATGCAAGAACCAACAACTAATACTCATACATCCGGAAATAATGTTTTAGATAATGAAACATTGGAGAAACTATTTTCTATTCAAAATAAAACACTTCGACAAGTAACTTGTTACTTATGGCAAAACAATATTAACCCACAACAATCCGTTGAGTTAATTGATGCTATAGAGTTTACATTTAATGATGGCGATAGTATTATTTTATCTTCTGATGAAAATCAAACAAGTTTAAAAAGTATAAACTTAAATTACGAACAGCAAAAAGAATATTTACAAAAAGAATTTTCAGGTAAAATAAACTTATATAAAATAGATGCATCTTCTACTAAAATGTGGCAAGATGTAATCAACCATCCACTGTCCGGCGTAAAGATGACACCACATGGAAAGTTTTATCTTGCAGATGAATTAATTTTTAAATTTAAAAATGATGAGATGCGCTCTGTCAGAGTACACCCAACAGATGGAATTATTTTGGATTACTACGAAGAAATTTAATTTATAGTATATGAAACCATTAACAAAACAAGAAATAAAGGATATTTATAGCTTACCTTTAATTGAATTGATACATAAAGCTGCTCAAGTGCATCGTGAAAATTTTGATATAAGAGAGGTGCAAGTTAGTTCGTTAGTTTCTATTAAAACCGGTGGCTGCACAGAAGATTGTGCTTATTGCCCTCAATCAGCAAAATATGATACCGAAATAAAAGTACATAAATTAATGGAACCGGAAGAATTATCTGAAAATATAAACTATGCAAAAAAAGTAGGTGCCGGCAGAATGTGCTTGGGAGCTGCATGGAGAGAAGTTAGGGATAATAAAGACTTTGATAAAGTACTGAAAATGGTTGAAATGATTAGTTCTGAGGGCATGGAAGTATGTGCCACACTCGGTATGATTACCGAAGAGCAAGCGCATAAATTAGCAAAAGCCGGACTGTATGCCTATAATCACAACATAGATACATCAGAAGAATATTACAACAAAATAATTACTACAAGAGATTATCAAGACAGACTGAACACATTAAGTAATGCCCGCAAAGCAGGACTTACGCTATGTTCTGGAGGTATAATAGGAATGGGAGAATCGGAAGACGACAGAATAGGCATGTTATATACACTGAATATTTTGAACCCACATCCTGAATCCGTCCCCATTAACACATTGGTTGCAGTAAAAGGAACTCCGCTTGAAAACAATAATAAAGTTTCAACATGGGAATTATTAAGAATGATTGCCACAACCAGATTAGTATTACCAAAATCAATGGTAAGATTATCTGCAGGAAGATTAGAGCTTTCTATGGAAGCACAGGTCTTATGTTTTATTGCGGGAGCAAACTCTATTTTTGCAGGAGAAAAATTACTAACAACCCCTAATCCTGAAATCGACCAAGACAAACTAATGTTTGATATACTTGGATTAAAGTCAAAAAAATCTGTTAATCAGGAAACTACCGCTTAAACACTTTGCTGTGAAAGACAAACTATCTTCTTTTGGCACTACTATTTTTACAGTAATGAGTGCATTAGCGCAAAAACACAATGCCATTAATGTATCACAAGGATTTCCTGATTTTAATTGTGATAATCAATTAATTGAATTGTGTCATAAATATTTTTCCTCCAACTTTCATCAATATGCGCCAATGCCCGGTATTATTGAATTGCGAGAAACAGTGTCCAAAATTATTCAAATATGTTATAATAAAAAAACAAACCCCGAAACTGAAATAACCATTACTGCCGGAGCAACACAAGGCATTTATACTGCAATTTCGGCTTTTATAAACAAAGGGGACGAAGTTATTCTTTTTGAGCCGGCATACGATTGCTATGCTCCTGCCATACTGGTAAACGGTGGCATTCCTACCTACTGCAAATTAAATTCATCAGATTTTTCAATTAATTGGAATGAAGTAGCTTCAAAAATTTCTCCAAAAACAAAAATGATTATTATTAATTCTCCACATAACCCAACCGGCACCGTTATCAATAAAAACGATGTAGAGAATTTAATCTTGCTGACAAGAAACACTGACATAATCATATTAAGCGATGAAGTTTATGAACATATTATTTTTGACGGATTAACTCATGAATCAGTATTAAGATATGAAGAACTTTTTCAAAAATCTATTATGATTTCCTCTTTTGGAAAAACCATTCATACAACAGGATGGAAAATAGGTTATGTAGCAGCCCCGGAACATTTAATGAAAGTATTTCGAAAGGTACATCAGTTCTTGATCTTTGCTGTTAACCATCCTTTACAAAGAGTTATTGCAGAATATCTTCAAAATAAAGAAAATTACTTAGGAATAAAAGTATTTTACCAACAAAAACGAGATTATTTTGTAAATCTTATTAAAGGCAGTGCTTTTGAAATAATGCCATCGCAGGGCACCTACTTTGTACTCTTGAAGTATAACCGCATTAGTATGCTCAAAGACACCGATTTTACAATAGAACTAACAGAAAAATATAAATTGGCAACGATTCCTCTTTCCGCCTTTTATCATAACAATGAGGATAATAAATTAATACGAATTTGCTTTGCAAAAAAAGATGAAACTTTACTTAAAGCATCTCAAATTATTAATTTGTTAAATTAGATGGAAATGTAATTTTTTTTATCTAATTTTGCATTTTATTTTTAAAAAGTGAAGAAATATCTAACATATATTTTTTTATTAAGTGGCGTTATTACTCCATTAATGTCGCAAAACTTTGCAAGACCAAATGATTGGAAAAAAATCAGAAAGGAAGTGTATGTCAAAATGGGTGCTGCCAATTTTTTGGGAGATCTTAGCGGTTTAAATAAAGTGGGCACTCATTATAGCCCTGTTGATATGAAGTGGAGTTCAACAAGAACAGCTTTTGGTGCAGGATATAAATATAAACTTCAAAAGTGGTTAAATTTAGCCGGAGAATTTAATTGGCTAATTGTACAAGGTGATGATAAATTAACCCAAGAAAAATTTAGGCACGAAAGAAATCTGAATTTTAAGTCTAATATTTTTGAAATAACAGGAAGAATTGAGTTTTCATATTTTGTAAATAGAGTAACTAATAGGTATAGTATTAAAAAAACATTTAGTCGTAGAATGAAAGGGGTTAATACAGAATTTGTTGCTTTTGTTGGAGTTGGCGCTTTTTATTACAATCCTTATGGTAAAACAAAATCAAACCAATGGGTAGAATTGCGCCCCTTACACACAGAAGGACAAGGATTACCGGGCGGGCCAAAACAATACAGCAATTATTCTATTTGTATTCCCATGGGGTTTGCTTATAATGTTTACATTAAAAGGCAATGGGTAGTTGGAATTGAATTTAACTTTAGAAAAACTTTTACAGATTATATTGATGATGTTAGCACAACATATTATGACCCTAAAAAACTTGCAGCAGCATACGGTCCTCTGTCAGTACAAATGGCTGATCCAAATTTAGGAACTATTCATGGATTTTCTAAGCCTGCCGCAGATGGAACTCCGGCACAAAGAGGAAATTCTGATCAAAAAGATGCTTATTTTTCCTTACAAATAAAGGGAGGCTATATTTTCAAATATAAAAGAAATAGAAGCAGGCTTCGTAGTAAGTTCTAGTAAATTACCCTTCAAAGGTGAGTGTAAATACAACCATTCTTGAATTAACTTTCTCAATACTTCTTGAAAAAATATTACCATTGTTATATAATAAATTTTTTGTACCTATTATTAACTTTAGTTCTAATCCGAATTTAAAATATTTAAGATAAAAATCCGTACCACCACCTGCACTATAAAAATAATCATCTCTCAGGATTTTTACTGTCTGATTATCTAATTGATTGCCACCGCCGGAAGTTGTAACAGTGTTCTTTTTACTCCCTGCTAAATCTAATGCATAACCTCCTCCCCCAATAATGTATGCACTAAAGTTATATGCTCGTTTAGATTGTATTTTAACTTCAAGAGGGAAATATAAAAATGTGGATTCTACACTTTTCTGGAATATCTTAGAACTATCTCCTTTTTGGTTTGTAAGAGTATATTGTATGCTTCTGGATGCAAAACTAATATTGGGTGTAAATCTTATACGTACATAGTCATGTATTCTAACATCACTGACAATTCCTAATGCAAACCCGGGTGCCGACTGTGTATAAATTGTTTTCATGTTGTAACGAACAGAGTCAATAAGTGTATCAGAGAGTATTGAATTTTTAACAGGATGTATTCTAAAATCAGTGGAATTAAACGCAATAGTAAATCCAAAATGTATTTTATTTTTATAGAATGTTGGTAGGTTTAAACTAGACCCTTCGTTCTCTTGCGCATTAATAAAATGGAAAATAAAAATTGATGTAAAAATAAAAGGAAAATATCTTTTCATAGTTCTATAACGAAATAATCTCGCAAATATGCGTAATTTAAGATTTATTCTTTACAAATTCTATTACTTAGTTTTATTAATAATATTCAAATCCGTTTCTCCTATTACTCTAAAAGCTGTTCTCCTGTTTTTCTGATGTGCCGCCTCCCATTCCGGTGATTTTGGAGTTAGCTTATTAATCTCTGTTTCAGAGACTAATGGTTGTGTTTCTCCATAACCATTCGCCTTTAATCTATTCTTGTTAATTCCCTTACTAATTAAATAATCTACACATGATTGTGCACGTGCTTTAGAAAGCTTTAGATTATATGCATCACTACCTCTACTGTCTGTATGGGCATTAATCTCTATCGATAAATTATCGTTTAGATTTAATAAATCAACAATTTTATCAAGAACTTCTTTCGATTTAGGTCTTAATGTAGCTTTGTCAAAATCATATTCTATTCCTTCAATCTCTATTTCATTAGGTGGAATTTTATTTAAATAAAAGTCTTGTTCAAAATGTGTTGTTTCTGTTTTTCCCTTTGTAGCAAGGTTAGCAGACTGTGCAAAGTATTTATTTTTCTGAGCTTTTAAGAAATATTCCATATCTGGTTTTAGTTCTGTAAAGTAATATCCTTTTTCATCTGTAATAACATATATAGGATCGTCATCCCCATGCACATCTTTTATTGTTACCAAAGCACTTGGAATAGGATCGTTTGTTTCTGCATCATATACATGTCCTTTTAAATCAAATAGAATAGGTTCATTTACATATTCATAAATATCATAACAATGTCCGCCCTCACAGGGCTCTCTATCGCTGGCAAAAAAACCTCTATACTGAGACTTATCCATAATAAAATATGCATCGTCTTTTGCAGAATTAATTGGCACTCCAAGGTTTTTTGGTAATTCAAACGCTAAATTATCTTCATTAAAGTGTGACTTAAAAATGTCAAACCCTCCCATGCCGGGAATTCCTGTTGAGGAAAAAAACAATGTTTGAGATATTTGATGAAAAAATGGTGATATTTCATCTCCTGCAGTATTAATAGGGTCTCCAAGGTTTTTTGCGGTGCCAATTACACCTTCTTCGTCAATTTCACACACCCATATATCCATTCCTCCCTTTCCTCCTGGTCTATTAGAAGAAAAGTATAATTTCTTCCCATCCATTGTTACAAAAGGGTGCATAGATTTGTAGCCTTGAATATTCACATTTTGATTGAGTTTAAATGTTTCAAAAAATTTTCCATTATTCATTTTAGCAGCATAAATAAAAATCTCATCTCTATTAAAATCACTCCATCTTGTAAATAACATTACTTCATCAGGCGTAACAATAGCTGCACCTTCATGCATTACAGTACTTACGGGCTTTCCTATGTTTACCGGTTTAATCCAAGCGTCATTTACTCTTTCTGTCCAATAAATATCACATAAATATTCAGGATCTTGTTTTTCAGGGTCATTAACCACGTTTCCTTTTCTGGCAGATGTAAAAAGGATTTTCTCCGGACTCATATAATACATAGGTGCAAAGTTTGATGTTCCTTTATTAAACACTATTGTATCTGCTTTAAATACAGTAATTTCTCTTTTCTTTTTTTCTTCATCAATGCCAAAGAAGCAAGATGCTTGATGTTTTGTGGCAAGGATTTTTAAAGAGTCCGATGATTGTTCTGATGAAACATAGGTTTCAAATTGCTTTAATGCTTCATCATATTTTTTATTATTCATTAAAGCAATGCCATAGTAGTAGGGCGCATCAGCAAATATTTTTCTTTCAGAACATTGTGCCAGAATATTTACAGCATGTTTATAATCTTTATTAAATAAATAAGACAATCCAAGTTTATATAATATTAAATCATAGTTTGATATTTTTATCGTATTTGCTTTTTTTGAATCTTTTAATGATGTGTCCTTTTTTACTTTATGTAAGTTTAGTTCAGGAATTTTAACCCATGGATTAAGTTTTAGGTTAACTAATTGTGTTTCGTAGGGTAATACCATTGTTTCAAGTATTGTTGTGTCATCTAATACTTTTGCATAGAAATGTGCTGCAGTAGCATAATCTTTTTTCTTGTAGGCATCGTCAGCACTTAATATCCATAGTTTTTTAGATTGGCTGAATACAAATATTGATGTTAAAATAAAAAATAGTGAAAAAAAATGTTTTCTCATAATCGTGGACAGTTTTTTATAGTCTGTAATTTGGTTTTTCCCGGTATATAGGTAAATGAAATTTCAAAAGCACCTTTCATTTTTGACACATTTTTAAGTGATGATGTGTTAAAGTCATATCCAAATTTAAAAATATAATTATCTTTTCTAAATCCAAAATATGCAACAGAAGCATCTTGTACTCTATAATTTAGCCCTGCTAATAAATAGAAATTATCATTTTTAAAATAGTATCCTGCATCTAATGCATAGGTCTGTTCAAAAGCAGATGTTTGTTTCATAATTAAAACTTTTGGAATAATATAAAGCAACTCTCCGATATTTATTCTTGTACCAAGATGCGCATAATACCTAAGCGGTAACACATTATTTCCTTTATCAAAAAACGTTTCTTTTGGCTGTACTATATTAAAAGCAGAAATCCCAAAAAATGGGTTAAATCGTGATTGTTGCCTTGCGTAATAATATAACATACCTGCATTTACTTGAGGAATAATAAATGATTGCCTATTAAAATTTTCTCCACTGGATTGTGTTTGATCAAAATATCCTCCATCTTTATTAACATACTGATTATCGAATGTGTATAATTTATACTCAACAGATTTTTGATTAAACCCTGCTTGCAATCCAAAATTTAAATTATGAAATTTATTTTTATCTATAGGAATATAATATGCCGATGATAAAACTGCTTGAAATGCATTATAATTGCCAACTCCAGCACGCATGTTAGTAATTTGCAAACCAAAGCCCCATTTTTTATAGGGCATATCAAAGCTGGCTAATGCTGTTTGAAAAGGCTTATATGCAACGGAATTCCATTGGTTTCTATATTGCAAATGAACTCTATATTTTGCATCAACCAAGCCCGTCATAGCAGGGTTTAAAAATAGTGGTGCTGCATCATAAATAGATAAATGGAAATCCTGAGCCATTATGCTATTTACAACTAAACACAATAATATTATTTTCTTTTTCATATTTTATATTTTATCTCAGTAATGTAACGTCTCCTGATTTTTTTACTACTCTATTGTTGTATATTTCTACTTCTAAAACCCAAACATAAACACTAACCGGCTGCTCTTCTCCTTTATATTTTCCGTCCCAACCAATTGCTGTGTCATTAGACTCAAAAAGCATTTCTCCCCAATTATTATATACCTTAAATGACATCTTTTTGAAAGGGCCTCCTTTTACATAAAGTACATCATTATTTCCATCATTATTTGGACTAAAGGCAGTTGGCACTTGTGGCAATAGTACTACTGAAATATCTTTTCTGGCAGTATCTGTACATCCCTCCTTTGATGTAACTATCAGGGTAACCGTAAAATCTCCTTGATCTATATATGCGTGTGTCGGGTTTTCTACATTAGCCAGTGTATTGTCTCCAAAATTCCAAAACCATCCGGATAAATTACTTGCAGGTGTAGAAAAATCGGAAAAATAAACTACTTCATTGGCAACAGTGGGATTATTTGTCATTGCGAAATCAGCATGAGGTCTTGGTTTAATATCCACCGGTTTTGTTATAGAATTAACACATCCATCTGACGACTTCACGGTAAGAACAACATTAAAAATAGCCGGCGTTGCATAAACGTGAGATGGATTTTTAATGGTATCAAATTGTCCATCAGCAAAGTTCCAATGCCACCCAACAATGGTTCCGGGATTTACATAAGAAGAGTCAAAGAACAAAGTTAAAGACCTCTCACAAGCCTTATTAAATGTAAAGTTTGGAATAGGTAATGGGTTTACCTGGACAAGTTTTTGAGAAGAGTCGATACATCCATTATTACTACTAATAATATGTGTGACCGTATATGTGTTTGCCATTGTATAAGTGTGTGTCGCATTTTGAGAGATAGTATTTCCTGCATCTCCAAAATCCCAATAATAAGAGGTAATAGAGCCTGTTGTTGTGGAAGATAAATCAGTAAATATCACAGGTGCATTTAAACATGCAACGGAATATGTAAAGTTTGAGTGCGGTGCAGGAATAAAAGAAAACTTAACAGTATCTTTTCTAGGAGCACATCCTTTGTTGTTAGTACTTTCTAAAATTAAATAAACATAGCCCGAAGCAAGATCAAAATTACTTGGAATGTATTGTCCTGCAAGAGCTGTATTATTTGGAAAGAACGTTCCTGTTCCTGTAGAGTACCATTGCCCTGTAGATGTATAGCCGGTTACATTGCCGTGCAGCGGAATGGCAATATTGTTACACACAGAAGTATCATGCCCTGCCGTAACCATTGGTGCTTTTAATATCTCTACTCGCATTGTATCAGAAACACTTGGGCAAATACCTCCTTGTGAACTGAGTATAATATTAACATATCCCGCAATAGTATCGGAAGCACTCACAAAATAGGTAGTTGTAAGGTTATTTGGATTACTGAATATGCCTCCGCCCGATGTTGACCAAACACCTTGTGTTGCGGCACCGGAAACGGTTCCTGTTAAAGTAACAAGCCCTGCGCTGGCACATATTGTATCGTTTTTTCCGGCATTAACGTATGGCTGAGGAATAATATTAAGTGCTATACTATCTGAAACAGCAAGACATTTTCCGTTACCGGTAGAAGTTAACTTAATATACACTGTAGAGAGTAATAAATCGCCTGCACTTAAAATATAATTAGTATTCATAATATTATTAGACGGATTAAATAATCCCGTTCCGCTTGATGACCATGTGCCTGTAGATGTTGCCCCACTTACAGTTCCATTTAGTGAAACAGTAGGGCTATTTGTGCAGACATTAATACCGGATCCCGCACTCACTATAGGAGGATTTGTAAATTTAATTTTAAGAGAATCCGAAACATTAGCACAACCATATAAGTTTCCTGTAGAAGTAAGTTTTATCCAAACAGAATCTGAGGATGCATCTAACGGAGACGGAACATAAAAGGTATTGAGTGCCCCTGAATTTCCGAATACTCCGGTTCCGGTAGTTGTCCATAGCCCGCCCGCAGCATTCTGTACAACTCCATTTAAGAGAATATTATATAAGTTGTTTTTACATAAAGTGTCGTTTAATCCTACTTTTACATACGGAGATTTTCTAATATAAACATTAACAGTATCAGATTTTGGTGTACAATTTCCTGTAGAAGTTAAAATAAATTGAACCACAGATTGAGATGTATCTGCCGCAGATAGTGTATATGTTGTGTTTAGGTTGGTTGGACTGGAAAAGACTCCTGTTCCATTAGTTGTTGTCCAAATGCCGGTTGTAGCACCTCCGCTTACATTACCTGAAAATGTAATCACACTATTTGTTCCTGTACAATAATTAATATCCGAGCCTGCATTAACATATACTTTCCTTAAAAAAGAAGACATATAATGGTACAACCCGCCAGTTGTTGTACCCCCATTAAAGACGCCGAGTGCAAATAAATCAGTTGTATTAACTAATAAGTTTGATGTGTTTGGTGGTATTGTTGCAGTATTAAAATTAATTTGCGCCCCTACCCAATTACCTCCTGTTCCAGGAACCACTGTAAAAGCAGATGCAGGAACCAATGATGGATTCCCATTTAATAAAAAGTTACCTTGCGCCCCATTTTTACATGCAATATTCAAAAAGAAGGACTGAGAATTATTTCTGGTAAAACTCACTTGATTAGACCCTGCACAACTGAGCGGCGGCAGAATAGCCATTCCAAGTTCGCATCCAAAACCGGACATATGAATTAAATAAACCGGTTTATCCGCATAAACATGTGTTAGGGGTTGTGTGATGCTATATTGCTTAGTATCTCCTTTATTAATAGTATAAGTAGAAGTTGCAATATCATCTATGGTAATTTTTGTAAAATTATCTGTTGCTACAATAAAAATACTCTCATTGGAGCCTGCATTTAATTGTCCTTTATTAATTATATATTCAAGCCCTACTACATCAACAGGTACAATTTGATCTCCCATTAAATCAAAACAACCACCACCTCCCGCCGGATTAACAGAATCATCTGCAATAGTTACTGCAATATTTTTATTTGACACTATAATTGTTCCGCCTAAATTATTCCCCGGAACATTAGAGTTTTGAGTAATATTTTCTATGGTATATACATCTCCGGGATTAGGCAGCATGACACTATAAGTAATATTAGCTGCATGGCCAACGATATTACACCTTGGCGTTATCCACACAATAGTATTATAATCTGTAGCTACTATATTAGCTTGTGACTTTGGTTGGGTAACCATAGCATCACCATTTAAATCGCTACCAAGAGTTTGATTTTTCCAAATCGTTTGCATTGGTACAACAAATTCCTTGCCTAGTCCATTTTGCCCCTTCATAGAAAATGTTTCAGGGTTATAAAAAGTGGGGGCTCTTGTTACCACATCATAAACAACCGTGATGGGGTTGTCAGAGCTTACTTTAATGCCTTTTCTAAGGACTACGTTTGCCGGGCGAGATTCTAATGAATCAAAACCCATTGTTGTAGGTCCTGCCAATGCGCCTTTCCAATAAGTAATATTTACTAAGCTATTAGCAGGCATTGTAAATGTTGTATCAAACCACGTCCCCATAGCGGGTTGTCTTACCCTTACTGTAGTAGGGCTACCAAAAGAAGAAATATGCAGTTGCACAGGCTCTTTCCATGTATGATCAGGAGTTACCCAGGGGGCAGCAAACCAAAAAACCGTATCAATTTGAGAAAATCCAATATTAAAAAAGAACAATAGTATTATTACAAAAATACTTTTGTTGTGGTTAATTAGTCTTTTCATGTGATTTATTTTTTTTATTTTTTATACTTTGTTTAATAGAGTTATCGGGAGCAACAAATTCTTCTTCTTCTTTTGGTTTTTCTTTTTTCTTAAAAGTATAACCAATAAATATCTCATGGCTACCAGAGTTATATTTTTGAATTGAGTTTACAGAATAATCGTAAGCATAGCCAAATTTTAATTTATTATCTAAAGCATTAATACCAAACATAGCAGATGCATTAGAATATGTTCTATACGAACCACCAATCCAAAAAATTTCTTTCCACTGTATTCTTAGCATATATTCCGGCTGATACGGAACGGGCTGAGAATACTTTACTAAAACAGCAGGTTGCACGCTCATATCCTTTGATACTTTAAAATTATATCCTGTACTTACATAATACACCGGCATGTTTTTACCCGATGCTTGAACGTAAGTGTATTTTGTACTTATTAAACTTAACGAGGATATGCCAAAAAAGAATTTTTTACTATATAAAAGTAATCCTGCATTAGCATCAAAAACATTTGAGTTTAAAATATTCCCGGTTAAAACTTCATCGCCCTTGTCGTACATTTTTACATCATACAATCTTACTCTTAATTGACTAATTCCAGCGGATATACCCATTCCTAATTTTACCTTAGAGTTAATTTTAACATGATAAGCATAAGTTAAATGACTCATTGTTCTGTTTAATAATCCTGCTCTGTCGCTTACTATTTGAGCACCTACTGCCATTTGAGGTTGTTTTTTTAAAGATGAATAGGCATTAATAAGCATAGTCTTTGGGGCATCATCACTAAAACCTGTCCATTGGTTTCTATAAAACATATTAACATTAAACCCATCTGTACTTCCTGCTATAGCTGGGTTGTATGAATACGCATTTAATAAATAGTTAGTATAAACAGTAGGTTGCTGTGCCCATGTTTTAATATACATAATCGCACAGATAAATATTAATATGTAATATTGTTTTTTCATTATTTTTATTTTAGAATTAATATACTTCCCTTAAATATACTTTGCTTAGAGGGATCTTTATCATGTAAGTTAATAACATAATAATAGGTTCCCACAGGCAATGGGTCACCATTGTAAGAACCATCCCACACGTTATTGTATCCTCTTGAATAAAATATACGTTCTCCCCATCTATTAAAAATTTCTATTTCTGCATCAGGATAATACACATTAATAAAGTCTAACCGCCATACATCATTTTTACCATCACCGTTTGGAGAAATCGCATTGGGAATTAATTGTGCTATTTCATTAGATACATTTAATATTTTAATAAAAGCTACTGCGGTATCTTTACAACCATAATTATCCGAAACTACTTGAGTAATGGTATAAGTTCCGTTTGCATAATATATATTGTAAGGATTTTGATTGGTAGAAGTGTTGCCGTCTCCAAAATTCCAATTCCAAGATACTGCATTGTGCGAAGTATCAATAAAAGAGACATTAGCGCCTATATTTAAGCCTCCCGGTGTAATAAAATAAAATCCTGCTTTTGGTCTTGGGTTAACAAAAATATTTTTAATAATGGTATCTTTACAATTATGATTTGTAGTAACAATGTGTGTAACAGAGTATAAGCCTGACGAAGGATAATTTATGGAAGGGTTAGACAATATAGACGTGCCGGAACCTCCAAAGTCATAAAAATAAGTTTTCACTGTATCAGGGCTAGCAACATAAGAACTATCCTTAAAGGAGAACTCCAAAACATTAGAGACACAAGTTCTGGAATATGTAAAGTTTGAATGTGGCTTAGGGTAAACGATTACACTCTTTTGAATAGTATCATAACAATTAAAGGAGTTACTAACTATTAAGGCAGTTGTATAGGTTCCTGCATTAGTATATAAGTGTGTTGGGTTCTGAGCAGTAGAATTATTACTATCACCAAAGTCCCACAACCATGATACTAAACTACCATTAATTGGTAAAGAAAAATCATTGAATAAAGTAGATTGATGGTTACATACATTATTAAAAGAGAAGTTAGCGTAAGGTTTTTCTTTAAAATCTATTCTTACTTGATCCGAAACAGCTATACAATTTCCATTATTTGTTGAAGTTAAACTTAAAATAACATATCCTGCTGAAATTTCAGAAGAAGACGGCATATATGTAACTGTTAATGCCGCATTATTTGGTACAAATGTGCCCGTTCCGCTACCCCACACACCGGTTGATGTAGCCCCGGATATCGTACCGGTTATTGGTGTTCCCGGATTATTTTTACAACTATACAAATCAAAGCCTGCATTTACAGAAGGTGGAATTGTGAAAAATACTTTAATACTATCATTTACAGCACTGCAAAGCCCATTATTAGTAGAGCTAATTTTTAGATAAATATTACCGGCAGAAATATCTGCAGAAGATGCAATATAAATGGGGCTTAAAGTTGTATTTGACGGAGAGAACAATCCTGTCCCACTTGTTGTCCACTTTACGGTATTCGTATTAGTTCCTGAAATAACTCCGGTCAAACTTAAAGTGGCGTTATTAGCACAAACGCTTGCCGTTGCCGGGCCTGCATCTACGGTTACTTGTTTTGTGAAAGAAATTTTCATACTATCTTTCACAACGGCACAAATGCTATTATTAGTAGATGCCAATATGAGGTAAATAAATGCCTGCGATGTGTCGCTCGAAGATGGATAGTAAGTAATATTCATTGAAGTATTGGAAGGAGAAATAGTCCCCGTGCCTCCGGAAGTCCAAATACCGGTATTTGTAAGCCCTGTAATAGAGCCTGTAAGTGCCGTAACTGCATTGTTGTTGCATTTTATTTGATCTACACCTGCATTTACTATTGGAGCCGCAATAACATTTAATTTTAAAGTGTCTTGTACTTTTTTACAATTTCCGGAAGATTTGAGAACAATTTTTATTGGTTTAATTGTTGTGTCTAACGGGCTTGGCACATACGTATTAGTAAGCGATGTTGTACCTCCAATAAACGTTCCAAAACCATTGGTACTCCATATTCCCGTTATGTCTCCTCCGCCAATAATACCATTTAGGGTATATGAAGTGTTGGAGCAAATAGTACCATTTGTGCCTGCAAGTGAAAATGGATAAGAAATAAAATTAGAAAGATACGCATACGCACTATTATTGGCTTGTGAGCCTTGATTAATAGCACAACTAAAAACATCTCCGGAATTAGCAATCACACAATAATTTCCAGGTACAACCTGTGCTACACTTAAATATTTTCTTGCAGCCACCATCAGTCCTGATGTGCCAGGAACCGGGCTAAAATCAGATGCATTAATAACCCCTGGCACTCCATTTATTGTAAACAAACCCTCTTTCCCTGCGTGCGTTACCAAGTGTACCGCAAAACTATCCGCAGATGTTCTTACAAAAGCCGTGCTATATGTTCCACTACAATATAAAGGAGGAACTTGCGCTCCACTAAGTTTACAACCATATCCTCCTACGTGCAACACATACACCGGCTGAGATGTTTCAATATATGTATAAGGTGCAGTTAAACTTACCGAATAAGTTTGCCCAAAGTTAATAAGTGTACCAATTGTTGGCCCGCCATTATTTACAGTAATGCTAGTAGAATTAAGTGTTGCTAAAATATAAACAACATCACTTGTGCTGTTCCCATTAGATTTTACAATGGCATATTTTGTTCCCAAATAATCTGTAGAAGTAATCTGATCTGCAACGGTTGATAAGCACCCTCCACCATTTATTAATCCTGAAGAAGAAATAGTAACAGCAATGGGTTTATCTGAAGAAACAATGCTTCCTGCGAGCGTGGTTGGTGCAATAGTAGATGTATCTTGGCAACTAAATGTTTGTCCTTTTTGCAATAATACACTAAATGTTGTGTTAATATTATGTCCGATAATTTTTGCTCGTGTGGTAATAAGTACTGTCGTATTGTTTTCAGTGGCTACAATATCTATACAAGATTTGCCTTTTGGAGCAATTGCTCCTGAAGATTTAAAAGAATTTTGTAATGGAACATAAAAGTTTGAATCTAAAGATTGTTGTCCCTTTAAACTTATAAACTCTCTATTTGTTGTACTTAAAATAGAATACAAAACGGAGATTGGAGCTGTAGAAGATACATAAATTCCTCTTTTTAGGATTTTATTTGCAATATTATTTTCTACACTATCTATAAAAGGAGTAAGATCTAAAGAATCGGCAGCATTCGCAGGAAGCATTAATATAATCGGTGTAAATGAAGGATTGGCGGGTTGAGAAACTGTAATGGTTGTGGGAGCGTTATAACTTGAAAAATAAAATTTAATTGGTCTGTCGCCTAATCCTTGAGAAATATCAGGCGCTACAAACCAAAAACTTGTATCAACCTGGCTTTTAGCAATATTATTAATTAATAAGACAATAAAACTTAATATAAATATCCTCTTCAACATTATTATTATTTTTTGTGCAATATTAAAAAAAAATTTTTAACTTTTATTAATATATGACATAGAAAATAAGTAATTTGACGAAATTTTTTAATTTAATGATATTCAGAGTGACAATTATATTAGTGTTATTAGGCTTTTCACTTAACACTCATTCTCAAAATGCAGATATTAATTTATTAAAAAGCATTAATAATAACAGAAATATAAGTTTAGACAATCCGTTTAAGCTAACATCAATGTCTGTATATCCAATATCTGCTGCTGTACCTATAGGGTTTTTAAGTATTGGTCTAATAAAAAAAGACAGTGCTTTTTTACATAAAGGTATAAATGCGGGTATTGCGCTTGCCACAGATGTAATTATTACTACTACTCTAAAATATATTATTAATAGAAAGCGTCCATACGATAAATATGGTTTTATACAACCGGTAGGTAAAGAAAACACACCATCATTTCCATCCGGACATTCAGGAGCAGCATTTGCCACTGCTACAACTATCAGCTTATACTACCCAAAATGGTACGTAATAATTCCTGCATATTCATGGGCGGGGTTAGTTGCTTATTCCAGAATGCATTTAGGGGTTCATTACCCAAGCGATGTTTTAATTGGTGCGGTAGTTGGAAGTTTAAGCAGCTATTTATCGTATAAAGCTTATTGTTACGTTATAAAGAAATAATCACTTTTTATACTTTTATTTAATTTATGATGTTGTAATTATTAAAGCATTAATTTTTTTCCGTTCTTTGCTGTTTTAACAATCAAAAATCACACATTGATTAATGAGATTATTCAATATATTTTAATTGGGTTCTTTGCCCAAATGGTTGATGGAGCATTTGGCATGGCTTATGGCGTTAGTGTTACATCTTCTTTATTGTTTTTTTTTCCTGCGAATATTTCGCCTGCTATTGCAAGCGCAGTAATGCACTTTTCAGAGATATTTAATACCGGATATGCAGCTCACATCTATAGAAAAAACAACCTCATAAATAAAAGAATGTTTAACTCCATGATTTATCCTGCTATTGTGGGAGCTATTGTTGGTTCTATTATTATCAGTGTATTCAGTAAACATTTTGTCGGAGTTATCAAACCATTTATCGCATTTTATTTTATTGTTGTAGCCATTATTATTCTTTTTAGGGCGTTTCACTTATTTGAAAACAGAAAGCGGCTCATGTCTATTCCTGTTTTATCATTGTTTGGAGCATTTATGGATAGTGTTGGCGGCGGCGGATGGGGAGCATTAGTAACATCTGCATTAATTGTAGGGGGTAGAGACATGAGAACAACCATAGGAACAGCACATGCCATTAAGTTTTTAGTTGTACTCGCCAGTTCTGCAACATTTCTTACCGTTTTAGGCATAGGTTATTTGTGGATTGTGTTATGGGTATCATTGGGCAGTATTATTGCCGTCCCCATATCTATCAAATTAAGTAATAAAATTCCAAAAAAGTGGGGACTTGTATTTATCAGTTTAATTCTAATAATTTTGTCCGTTAGAATTATATTAACCGCATTAAATTATAGTATTATATGAACAGCCAAGATTATATTAAGGAATGGAATGCCAAATACAGAAAAGCAGATTTTCAATTTTTACTAAAAGATATATGCGATATCTATCCTAAAAATATTATTTTTTCTACAAGCTTTAATATTGAAGATCAAATCATCACACATTTTATTGCC
The DNA here is from genome assembly GCA_039811645.1 of Bacteroidia bacterium. Classification (GTDB taxonomy): domain Bacteria; phylum Bacteroidota; class Bacteroidia; order B-17B0; family Aurantibacillaceae; genus BPGX01. The sequence continues at coordinate 18,053 of JBDHZB010000021.1, forward strand.
AAAAATAATTTTAATATAGAAGTTTTTACGTTAGACACAGGACGATTGTTTCAGCAAACATATTCTACATGGCAAGAAACAATTAATAAGTATAAAATTAATATTAAAGTTTATTATCCTAATGAGCAAGATATTCAAAATCTTATTGCAACACAAGGACCAAATGGGTTTTATAACAGTATAGAAAATAGAATACAATGTTGCAATGTAAGAAAGGTTAAATCATTAGAGAAAGCACTAAAAAATAAAAAAATATGGATTACTGGTGTACGTGCAGAACACTCTGAATTTCGGCAAAACATGAATCTATTTGAGTGGGATGAAAGATTTCAAATTATCAAATTTAATCCTTTACTTTACTGGTCAAAAGAAGACGTTGTGGACTGTATAAAAAAGAATCAAATACCATATAACCCCCTGTTTGATAAAGGATTTTTAAGTATAGGTTGTGAACCATGCACCAGAGCTATTAAACCGGGTGAACAATACAGAGATGGAAGATGGTGGTGGGAAAATAGTCAAGAAAAAAAAGAATGTGGATTACATACAAAAAATAATTAAGAACATGACTCAACAAAATAATTATTTAAATCAGTTAGAAAATGAAAGTATTTATATACTAAGAGAAGTTGCCGGTCAATTTAAAAAAACTGCTTTATTATTTTCCGGTGGCAAGGACTCTGCAACAGTATTGCATTTAGCTATTAAAGCATTTGTGCCAAAAAAAATTCCTTTCATGCTTTTACATGTAGATACCGGGCATAATTTTCAGGAAGTACTTCAATACAGAGATATGTTAGCAAAAAAACATAACCTTAACCTTGAAATAAGATATGTAGAGGACAGTATAAAAAAATATAATCTGCAAGAAACACCCGGAAAATATCCAAGCAGAAACCAACTTCAAACATATACTTTATTAGATGCCATCCAAGAGTTTGCATTAGAAGCCTGTATTGGCGGCGCAAGAAGAGATGAGGAAAAAGCAAGAGCCAAAGAACGAATATTTTCTTTTCGTGATGAATTTGGACAATGGGAACCAAAACAGCAAAGACCGGAACTATGGAACATTTACAACGGCATGATTCACAAAGGAGAAAATATTAGAATATTTCCGCTCAGTAATTGGACAGAATTAGATGTATGGCAATACATTAAGCAGGAAAATATCGAACTCCCTCCTATTTATTTTTCTCATAATAGAAAGTGTATAAAAACAGAATCCGGACAATGGATTGCACATGCCGATTTATTTAAACTAACAGGCAATGAAATAATTGAAGAAAAAAATGTTCGGTTTAGAACAGTGGGAGATATTTCCTGTACAGCAGCCGTAGAATCTATTGCTCAAACCATAGATGATATTATCGAAGAAATTAAAATAACAAAAATTTCTGAACGCGGCGCTACTCGATTAGATGATAGAATATCAGAAACAGGAATGGAAGACAGAAAAAGAAAAGGATACTTTTAATTTAAATTTATGAAGTTCTTAAAATTTATAACAGCAGGAAACGTAGATGATGGAAAAAGTACTTTAATAGGGCGCTTATTATATGATAGCAAAGCTATATCCAACGATATACTAGCATCTATCCAAAAATCAGATGAAGAAGTAAATCTCGCTTATCTTACAGACGGGCTGAGAGCAGAAAGAGAACAAGGCATTACAATTGATGTAGCTTACAAATATTTTTCAACAGATAAAAGAAAGTTTGTAATTGCTGATTGCCCCGGTCATAAAGAATATACAAAAAATATGATTACAGGAGCCTCTCAGTGTGACTTAGCTATTATACTAATTGATGCAAAAAGGGGCATAACAGAACAGACCAAGCGTCATACATTTATTACTGATTTAATGAATATTCCATGCATTGTTTTTTGCATTAATAAAATGGATGCAATTAATTATGATGAAAAAGTTTTTAATCAGCTAAAATCCGAATTACAACAATTACCGCTCATCAATAAACATCAAACAGAATTTATTCCCGTAAGTGCATTAAAAGGAGACAATATTGTAACTCGTTCTGATAAGATGAATTGGTACAACGGACACACCCTAATTTATTTTTTAGAGAATTATGAAGTTGTAGGCGAAAACGCTCAAACACCTGCTTTTATGCAAGTGCAATATGTTTCCTTTGACGAAAAAGAAATTAATGCTAAAAGATTTTATTATGGCACTGTACTAAATGATAAAATTAAATCGGGGGATTCGATTACAATATATCCTACAGAAAAAACAAATACTATTGAAGATATTTATCTTTTTGGTAAAAAAGTTTTAGAAGCAAACCATGAACAAACCATAGCAATTACACTAAAAGAAGATACCGAGGTACAAAGAGGTTATTTTTTAACTACCAATCATAGTACAATAGATGTTAGTATTCAAAAAAATTCTGCACAAAAAGAATTTTCAACAATATGCTTTTGGTTTGATGATGTTGCATTTAACCCCGGCAAAAGGTATCTTATTCAACACCACGCATTCAGAACATTTTTGAAATGCAAAGAAGTAAGCGAACTATTGAGTCTGGATATTTTACAATTTGAAGCTACCAACAACACTTCTATCGTAATGAATGATATCTTCAAAGCAAAATTTAGCACAGCGCAGCCTCTGCTTATCAATAAATACAATGAATGTTCGGCGTTAGGTTCTTTTATTATCATTGATGAATCTACACATAAAACAGCGGGTGCCGGAATTGTAATATAATAACAAATTTGATTTAAATCAAAGAAATAAAGCAGTTCAAATTATTATGGTAAATATCTCTACATTTGCCATACACAATAAATGATTAAAACAGTATCTATAATAGTTTCTACCAAAGATAGAGTAAGTGTTCTCTTAAAAACATTAGTCTCTATTAAAAAAAGCGTATCTGATTTTCCTACATTAACCTTTGAACTGATAGTTATTAATGATTCTACAAAAGATTTAATACTGCCTGATACACTTAATCAAGAATTTACAATTTACAAAAATCACAAATCAGGCGTTGCTTCTGCCAGAAACTACGGTGTATCCAAAAGCACAGGAGAACTATTAATATTTATAGATGATGATATTATAATTACTCCGGAAAGCATTACAAAAACAATCAACTTCTTTGAACAAAATAACGTAGATGTTGCTCTTAATCTAAATTGGAAATATCCGAACGAATTAATTTCAGAAATACAGAAACATGCTTTTGGAAGGTATTTAATCCACTATGGGTTTACATGCTTAGAAGGTAGAGGCTGGGCAAATAGAATATTTACTAATAGAAATAATTATCAGGAAATTGAATTAGCTTCAAGTTGCTATTTAGCAATATTAAAAGACACATTTGCAAAAGTACAAGGATACACAGAAACATTTAAATATGCCGGTGCCGAAGATTATGATTTTGCATCTAAATTAAAAAATAATCATATTAAAACATACATTCTGCCAAATTGTTATGTGTTACACAATGAAGAAGATCGTGTGAATATAAAAGAGTGGATGGATAGAAAAATCCGTAGTGGCTATACAAGAAAACAAGCAGTAAATATAGGGCACAAACATCTTACAATACAATACTCTGTACCCAAAAAAATACTTTATAAAATTCTGATTGTTTTAAAGCCCCTACTCTATAGTTTGTTAAACTCTGTTTCTGCATTAAAGTCAATGGACTTTATTTCTTTTAGAATAATTAATGGGCTTCTTGCAATATCTATTTTTGAAGGATATACTCAATTAGATGAAAAAAACTAAACTATTATATATTATTACCAAAATAGATAAATCTGATGAGTTTGAATATACCTTATCGGAGCTTTCTAAGTATTACAATTTAATGGTTGTTTTACTCCACTTTCAAGGACGCACGTCTTCTCTTGAAAACTTCTTACTATCTAAAAACATTTTTACTAAAAGAATTAATTATTCCCATTGGTACGATGCATTTTATGCATTTATTAAACTATTATTAATTCATTTAAAATTCCGTCCTCATATTACACACGCACATTTATACGAAGGCAGCGTTTTAGGACTGCTTACAGCATATTTATGTGGCATCAAGCATCGCATATATACACGACACCACTCTTCACTTAATCATATTTATTATCCCCATGCTATCAAAAAAGATAAACTTTGTAATGCTCTGTCCACACATATTATTGCCGTTAGCGATGTTGTAAAGAAAGTTTTGGTGCAAGATGAAAAGGTTGTTCCTGAAAAAATTACAGTTATTGATCACGGTATTAACCTTGATGAATTTCAAAAAATTAATCCGCATACTTTATCTACATTAAAATTACAATATAATCCAACTGATAAAAAACCTATTATTGGTGTTATTTCGCGATATGTAAAATGGAAAGGCGTGAACTACACTATAGCAGCATTTAAAGATGTGCTGAAAACTTATCCCAATGCGTTGTTGATATTAGTTGGAAATCCGGAAGGAGATGCAAAAGAAGAAGTTACAACAGCATTACATACGCTCCCAAAAGAATCTTACATTCAAATTTCATTTGAGAAAAATATTAAAGAATTATTTTTACTCTTTGATGTATTTGTTCATACACCCGTAGATAATCACTCAGAAGCGTTTGGACTGGTATATCTTGAAGCTATGTGTAGCAAAGTACCGATTGTTACAACACATTCCGGTATAGCAAATACATTATTGATTCATCAGAAAAACGCATTAATTTGCACGTACAAAAACAGCCAAAGTATTACACATAACATTCTGCAAGTGCTTTCTAATAATCATTTAAAAGAGCAATTAATTCAAAATGCATGGAATGATGTGCAAAGCTTTTCATTCGATAAAAAAATCAGTATCTTAATTGAACTATATAATTCTTGCAAATAAATGATTGACAAAAGTAACATAAAGTTTTCTATTATTATTCCAACTTATAATCGTGCACACTTAATTGGAAAAACAATTGAATCTCTGTTACAACAGACATACTCAAATTTTGAATTAATAATAGTTGATGACGGTAGTACAGACAATACAGAAGCAGTAATTACCAAATATACTGACTCAAGAATTCTTTACTTTAAGAAAAACAATGAAGAAAGAGGCGCTGCAAGAAATTTCGGATTGGCACAAGCTTCAGGAAATTATATTAACTACTTTGACAGTGATGATATTGCTTATCCTACATTTCTGCACAATGCATATAACTGCATTGTACAGAATACTTTTCCGTCAGCCTTAGCCTTAGCTTACATTATTAATTATCAATTATATCAAGAAAATATTACCTATAAAAATCCAAATAAAGAATTAATTTACGGTAATAAATTTGGATGTAATAGTATATTTTTAGAAACACTGTTTGCAAAAAAAAATCTTTTTTCTACCAATAGAACTTTATCCGGTTCAGAAGATTATATCTTATGGCTACAAATAGGTGCTCAGGTTAAAATTCACTTTGTTAATGAAATATCTTTTGAAATGATTCATCATAATGAAAGAAGTGTCATATCAACAAATCTTGAACATATTAAAAACCAAACTGATGCATTTATTTTTGATATTTACAACAATCCTATAATTTATAATCATTACAAAAAAGATATTAGAATTATTCATTCACAAGCACTCTCCTATTTATCACTACATCTGATGCTACGAAAACATAAACGGATAGCGCTAAAATATATGTTAAACTCATTGTTCACATCTCCTGCTTGCCTATTTTATTTCTTTAGGCGATACTTGGCAATCATAAAACATCTACTTTTGTAACCTAATATGTGCGGCATTATTGGTGTATATAGTAAAACAATAAATCGTCAGTTATTCACGGATGCTCTGAAAACTCTATATCACAGAGGACCTGATGCTTCTGATATATTTATATCAGGAGAATGTTTTTTAGGGCATACACGCTTAAGTATTATTGATTTATCTATTGCTGCAAACCAACCAATGATTAGTGATGATAAGCGTTATACTATCATATACAATGGTGAAGTATATAATTTTAAAGAATTAGCACAGCAGTATCAACTACACTTAAAAACGCAGTCTGATACCGAAGTTATTCTTGAGTTATATAAGAAAATCGGCAAAGATATTTTAACCGAACTTAATGGTATGTTTGCCTTTTGTATTTATGATAATCAAACACATCAGTTTTTTATAGCAAGAGATAGAATGGGCGTTAAGCCACTGTTTTACTACTATGATGGAAATAGTTTTGCTTTTGCTTCTGAGATTAAAGCTTTGGTAAAACTTCCTTTTATTAAGAAAGAATTAAATGAACAAATTATTCCTACCTATCTACATTTAGGTTATATTCCGGAACCACATACAATATATAAAAATATATTCAAATTCCCTTCCGGGTGCTATGCTGTTTTTTCAAAAAACACATTTAATACTTTTACTTATTGGAAATTAGAAGATAAATATGATGTAGAGACATTATCTGATGAAAAAACAGCTAAAGAAAAATTACACGCATTACTTCAATCGTCTATTCAGTATAGAATGATTGCGGATGTTCCTTATGGCACCTTTTTAAGTGGGGGAACAGATTCATCGTTGGTTACAGCAATTGCAAAACAGCACAATTCCAATATTCAAACATTTACTATTGGGTTCAAAGAAACACAATATAATGAAGCTCCTTATGCAAAAGCAATAGCAAAATACCTGAACACCAATCATCGCGAATATATTTTGTCTTATCAAGATGCTATTAATTTAATTCCAGAAATTATTGATACTTATGATGAGCCATACGCAGATGCCTCTGCCATTCCAACAATGCTCTTGTCAAAAATCACAAAGCAAAATGTAAAAATGATATTGTCGGGAGATGGTGGTGATGAACTATTTATGGGATATGGTGCTTATAAATGGGCACAACGATTACATAATCCGTTCATTAAAATACTAAATCCTTTACTATCTAACATATTAAAATACGGTAACACAAGAATGCAGAGAGCCGCTCTATTATTGAATTATAGACATAGTAATAATATAATGTCTCATATTTTTTCACAAGAGCAGTATTTTTTTTCAGAAAAAGAAATAGAGTACTATTTATTATCACAAGCTAATAAAATCACCTTATCTTCAGTGGCTTATCATCAATACTCGCGCAAGTTACTTCCGGAAGAATATCAATCACTCTTTGATATAAAATATTATTTAAAAGATGATTTATTAGTTAAAACAGACCGAGCATCCATGAAATACGGGCTTGAAATCAGAGAACCTCTATTAGATTATAGAATAGTTGAGTTTGCTATAAACCTGAATAAGTCTTTAAAAATAAAAAGTGGTTGCCAAAAATATTTACTAAAAGAAATTCTGTATGAATATATTCCAAAAGAATTTTTCAACAGGCCAAAATGGGGATTTTCTATTCCGGTTAAAAAGTGGTTACAACATGAGCTATCTTATTTAATAGAAGACTATTTATCAGAGCAAGAGATAAAAAAGCATGGAATATTTAATCATCATTCTATTTCTAAATTAATACAAGAATATAAATCGGGAAAAGATTATTTATATAATCGTATTTGGGCATTAATTATTTTTCAGCAATTCATGAAAAAGAATTTTGAATGAAGGTATTGTATCTAACATACGATGGGCTTACAAGTCATTTAGGGCAATCACAGATATTACCTTATATTCTCAAACTATCAAAGGATTATAATATTAAATTCCACATTATATCAACAGAAAAAAAAGAGCTACTAATAAAAAACAAATCTGCTATTCAAGCATTACTACAAGCACACAATATAGAGTGGGAGTATATTCTTTATTCAAAAAATCCACCTATCTTTTCTACCATTTATGATTTACTAAAATTATACTTCAAGGCAAAAAAAAATGTGCTAAAAAATACAATTAATATTATTCATTGTAGAAGCTATATTCCTTCAATAATAGGGTTACGTTTAAAAAGAAAATTTGGTTTAAAATTCATTTTTGATATGAGAGGTTTTTGGGCAGATGAACGTATAGAGGGAAACATTTGGCCCTCTAAAAATTTTATCTTTAAGTTTATTTATCAATATTTCAAACGCTTAGAAAAATTATTTATTCAACATGCTGATGCAATTATAAGCTTAACATATCATGGAAAGGACTACATCAAAAAGAATTTTAAACACAGTTCTATTTCAGTAATCCCATGCTGTTCCGATGATAAAGTATTTGATTTTCAATCAATAACCAAACAAGAAAAAGAAAATTTAAAGAATAAATTAAATATTTCTGAAAAAGATAAAGTGTTGCTATATTCCGGTTCTTTAGGTACTTGGTATATGTTAAATGAAATGCTGTTATTTTTTAATTGTTTAAAACAAAAAGACAATACATGGAAATTTTTATTACTTACTAACGAAAACCCTGCTCAATTTAATTTTAATCAAACAGATATTATTATTAAAAATGCAAATAGGATAGACATGCCATTATATCTATCTATTGCTGATTTAGGTATTTTTTTTATAAAAAATTCTTTTTCAAAGATTGCATCATCTCCAATTAAATTAGGCGAATACTTATACATGGGAATTCCAATAGTTAGCAATATATTTAATAATGATATTACAATGATTATCGATAAATTTCATTGCGGTTATACTTTTGAAACGCTAAATGAAAAAGATTTTCATTCAAAAATAGAGGAAATTCAATCTCTAATAAATCTTGATAAAAATAATATGCTGAATGCCGCAAAAGAATACTTTAGTTTAGACAAAGGCGTTGCTATTTATTATAAGGTATATTGTAATGTACTAAAATAACTACCATTCCGCCGGTCCATAAGTTTTTGTAATTTCACTTTCAGGAAAAATTTCAAAAAATAATTGATCTAACATAAAATTTAAGTTAAGAGTATAGATAGGTCCATTTAAATGACTAATTATTTTTTTATCATTATGATATACAAATCTATATCCGATATTACCGGCTATACCTACCCACTTCAGTAATTTAAATTGTACCGCTACCGTTGGTTCATATATAATCATAGATTGACTGTTTTTTTTATTTCTTAATTTTAACCGTGGACTATCTTGAAACCACGATTCTCCATAACTTAATTGCAGTGGTGTACTAAACTGCCATCTTTTTGTTTTATGATAAACAAACTCAGTATATATACCAATATAAGCCATTTTAAAATATCCTCTGCTTGTGTCTTTACTATTATCATAAAAATACTTTACGGAATTATATACCCTACTGCTAAGCCAATTGGTTGTTACCCCTACTCTGAATTTTTTTCCAAGAGAAACGCCCAGTTTAACACCTCTAAATTTTACTGTGTCATTTAGTAGAAATGAATTTCTGGTTTCAATATTAAAATCTAATCCCGGTTTTTTTTGTAACGAACTTTTTAAAGAATCAATAAGTTGTGCTTTAATACCTGATGAAAAAAAGAATAGTATAGAAAAATAAATTAATAGGTATCGCATTATTTCTGATTAAAATACTTTAATGCATCATAACCATACAACTTTTTATTATCCTTAAATACAGTAATAAATGCATCTTTAATACCTAATGCTACTATTTCTTCTCTTAGTTTAGTTGCAAAATTTGGCGCAATATAATTTCCTACCGTATAAATATAAAGCCCATTAATATAACTAACCTCAAGCGGCCAATCTTTTATCTTAAAATACTTTTCTGCTATTATTGGAGGAACCTTATTTTTAAATGCCCCTATTTGTACTCTAAAACACACGCCTGTATTATCTTGCTTAACGCCATTATCCGGAGTAGGTTCCGGACGTTTATTTACATTATTAGAAACAACCAAAGTAGGATCAAAAGTGTTGGCTTGATTGGTTGTTTCTATGTTTGCATTGTTTGTAGTAAAACTATTAATTGTAGCAATAGGTGATATTGCATTTGGAAATATTATGGGCTGTGGAGATGCGTAACGAATATTTTTATTTTCATTAACTATTTTTAGTGCCTCTTGATAAAATAATCTTTTTCCATTCCAATAAGCAGCAACAAAAGCATCTTTTATACCCATTGCTACTACTTTTTCTTTATCTGCTATTGCTTTTTGCAAGTTATCATAAATGCCGGCAGAATATCTGTAATACTTATCATTGACCTTGCTTCTTACAACGGGTTTAAGATATTTCAAATCATTATCGGTAACTTCCTTTCCGTACACACCAATTTGTACTGTGTAATATAAATCATTTATCTCTTCCGCTTCTTTTACCGTAGAAACAGGTGTGTTATTTTGCTGAGTAGTAGCCATTAGTGTAGTATATGTTGGTATTTTAGCTTTTTCAAGTATATTGGTTGTTGCAAACGGATTAATACTTACATTTTGCTGTCCATTTTTCTTCATAATCTCCAAAGCTTCACTAAATGAAATTCGTTTACCATTATAATAAGCGATTACAAATGCATCATTGTATCCTAATTTTTGGAAATTATTTTTTAATGCAATTGCTTCTTGTGGGTTTTGCATTTGTCCCACTAAATATCTATATAAATTATTATCTGCCGTTTGAGAAAATATCGGATTGAGTCCATTAAAGAAATTATTTGGTAATGGGTTTTTGAATGCGCCTACTTGAACAGAAAACACCAGACCTTCGGCAAGTTTTGGATTAAGAGGAATTGGATTTCCTGCTGAATATATGGGTGCTTTATTGGTTTTAATACCTGTTATACTTGGCACAAAATTATTATTCTCTGTATTAATTACATTAGTGTTTGTTTTGTTTTTATTATTATCGATTGTTGTGGTATTTGTTGTATTATTATTTACAATATTATTTTTATTCTCATTTGTTGCATTATTATTCACTTTGTTTTTATTTGTATTTACAACTACATTATTATTGTGTGTATTATTTATATTGTCATTATTATTAGTTGTAACTATTGAAGTAGAAAGAGTTTGCATCGCCTTTTCTTGCATTTGAACTGCCTTTACAAGTAGCTCAAGTTTTTTTTGCTGATTCGTTTCTGTTTTTGATTCAGCGACTAATTTTTGGGCTGATTCAAGCATCTTGCCGGCAGGTGTTGCTGAATATTTTGGATATACCTTTGTAATTTCAATATTTAAAGAATTATTTAAGTTTTCCCATTCCTTAATCTGCTTATTCATATTGGCTTTATATTGAAAAGTTAAAGCAAGTGGATCATTCACGTTAATAGGCATTTCTTTTTTAGTAGCTGTTGTATTATATACTTTTAGTTTATCAATTAGTGCTTCTTGTGCCTGTGCATATTCTTGCTGTTTGATTTTAGCATTCTGCAAAATTCCTAATTGCGCAGACATATTATTGTTGCCAATTGCTTCTTTTAAAAAGGATTCTTCTTGTGATTTAAGTTTTTTTATTTCATTAATTGTATTTTGTGCTGCATTTATTTCTGAAATATTATTCTTCGGAATTTGACTTACTAATTTATCTAAAAACTCTTGATTACTTTGATATTCTGTCTGATTCATTAAAATCTCGTTAGTGGTTTGTTGAACTTTTTTCTCTTGTAACTTAGTATTAACTCTATCAAATTGTGTCTGAAGCTCTGCTTTGGTAATTGGTTCCGTAGTCTGTGCAATTTGTTGTTTAAGTTTAAATGCCTCTTGCGTTAATTTGGAAATTTCACTTTCAATGACTTTATTAGTCTGAATAATTTCTTCTTTTGATTTTAATACAGATGTAGGTGTATTAATGTTATTTAAGATTTGATTTTGTTCCTGATTAAGTATTTGTATTGTTTTTGCCGAAGAATTATTTAAAAAATTAACCGGTAATTTTTGTGCTACCGTATTAATAGTGTCCGATGATACAACATTCTTGGAAATATTTTTTTCAATATCATTACCAAGTGTTTTGTCGTTCGTGCTTTGAACTATCGGCTGAGTACTATTTGTTATTTGTCTTAGCTGTTGAATTGCAGATATTTCGTTATTAACTAATGTTTGATACTGCTCAAGCACAGCTTCCGACGTTGTGCTTTGTTGCATAATAGTTGTATTGTTTGCTTGAATCGTTTTAATCAAGTCCTTTAATTGATTATATGAATTAAGCAAATTTGCATCATTCTTTACTTTTGATGAAGTGTCTAATTGTTGTGTAATAAACTCTATTTCTTTTAAATTCGCCGAAGAGAAATTCTTATATGTTTCTAAATGGTTTTGTTTAAGTGTTTCAGTTTGCTTATCTACATTCTGAGCAACATCCTGCATTGAAATTTTAATATTATTATCTTTAATTATTTTATTCAAAGTATTAAGTGCAATTTGTTCTTTTTCTAACGCATTTTGTTCTGTTGCAAGCTTTACGGTTAAATTTGACTGTGTTGCAGACTCTGCTCTAATTTGTTTTGCCTGCTTAAATAATTGTTGAGACTGATTAAGTTCCTTCTGAATTGCGGCTTGTTGTGATTCCGGCAATTTTTGTACAAAATCCTGAATGTTTTTTTCATATATTTTAAACTCACTCTCGTTACTTGTCTTTAAAAATTGTGTTGCCTGATATTCTTTTTCTGTAGCAGCAATATCCAGTTTCTTTGCCTGAGATAATAATGTTTCTTTTTGATTTGGTTGAGCTTGAGATTTTTGTTTGTACTCAGATGAAATTTTACGAATACTATCTGCCTGTGTGTTGAGGTATTCCGATTGTTTCTTATTTGAAATAATACTAACAATGTTCTTAATATCGGCGAAGCTATTCTCCTCTGTGGTTATTGGCTTTATATTGTTTTTATATTGATCCGCTTCTTTTGATTGATAAACCTGATCTTTAAATTGCTTTTGCAATGATTCGGTCTGTGCAATAAGCTGATTGTTTTTATTGAGCTTATTTAATAGTTCTTGTTGGTCTTTTACAGATAGATTTAACCCGCCATCGGTTTGTGTATTATTAGTAATGTTATTGTTTTGTATATTATTTTCAGTTACATTTTGATTATTATTTGTTTGATTTGTAGTAACCTGATTTTGCAGTTGTTTTAGCTGGTCGTTATTATTTGATAAAAGATGCTCTAATTCATTATTTAAATTTATTAATTTTTGCTTTTCTTTTTGTGCAGTTGTATTATTAATTTTATTTTTATTTTCCTCTATTGAAGCAACTATCTGTTTATTATACTCATTTAATAATTTCGTTTTTTCATTATTATCAGTTGTGCCTTCTATCTTTCCTTTATATTGTTGATTAATTGTGTTAATATTATTCGCATTAATTATATTGTTGGCTGGGTTTGTTGTATTGTTGTTATTATTGTTTATCGTATTATTATTTACTGATACTAAATTCACGGCTTGATTATTCTTAATTTTACCTATTAACTCCTTCTCTTCATTAATACTGGCTATATCATCTTTTGTGTCCTCTATTTTTTCATTCGTGGCATTTAATTCTTTCTGCTTAATGGCATATTCATTTTGTTGATTGGTAATTTGTACTTGCAGATTGTCTTTCAGCGTTTTATCTTTTGTTTTTTCAAATTCCTGCTTATTATTATCAATCTCTTGTTTTATAATAGCCATATCTGATTCTATAGCTGATTTTTGTTTTTCCAATTTATTCAACTCCTCTTGTTTGCCTTGTTGCTGATTATCTAAAGATAATAAAGTTTCTTTATATGAACTTTTTTGTTTCTCTATTTGCTGTAATTCTTTCTGTAACTCTTCTAATTTTTTAATAGCCGTATTTTTATTTTTTCCTTTATCTAATTCTGTTAGTGCCTGTATAAACTGATTATTCAAATCAGCTTCTTTTTGTTTGCTTTGATATTCCTGTTCTAAGTTTTTATTATATTCTTCAAAGGTTTTTAATTGCGTCTGTGTATTTTCTTTTTTTTGATTCAAATCATTTAATAACTGAGTAAGCTGTTGTTTTTCTTCTCCTTCTGCGCTATTAATTTGCTGCTGCGTATTATTAATATTTTGGTTAATTTTATTCAGTTCATCATTTTTGAACTTAATAACCTCTTGAATTTTATTTAACTCCACTTTAATTTGATTAGCTTCTTGCTGCGCTTCATCAGCATCTTTTTTTACAATATCTGTAAGTTCTTGTGTGTTATCAGGAGGTATCGGCGTGTTAGATGCTGAAATATCATGCTTTTCTATTGTTGTATTATTTTGCTGCGTATTTTGATTGGTAACAACATTATTTGTTGTTGTATCTTTTTGTTGTTTAAATAAATTTTCGTTTACATCTAACTGAGATTTTTGCTCTATCAATTCTATAATATCCAAATAATTCTCATCATTGGGCATTGCATCAAAATAATTGGTAATTTTTAAGATGTTTTTTTCATAAGAAATATCTTGCTTAAGAGGCTTTACAGAATAACATAATGGCACATTTACAGATTCAGACTGCGTTGTAAATCCGGGTGTTTCAACGGTAAATAAAAATTTTCCGCCATTAGAAATTTGTATATAATACTTCCCTGTTTCATCAGCAGTAAACTTTCCTTCAATATTTCCTGTTACTATATTTTTTACTGTAATAACAGAAGCAACGCTTTGAGTAACTTCATTTTTTTTCACATTACCCTTAATTGCAACAAGTAACGGGGCCACTTTCTCTGTTTTAATTTTAAGGACATCTATCTTATCAATAGGAGCATATCTTGAAGTAGAAAAAAAAGCAAATTTTTCTGAAGAATCAGTTACAAATAAGAAATCATCACCGGGAGAGTTAATAGGAAACTCAAGATTAATAGGAGTAGTCCACGATTGTGAAGCTTCATCAAATGTTGATTTAAAAATATCATAACCACCCATTCCTTTGTGCCCTTTTGATGCAAAATATAACACCTTACCATTAGGGTGTAAAAACGGATAATCTTCATCATAAGGTGTATTAATGGCACTCAGTGGCTGTGGTTTGCCAAATCCACCATTTGGTAATTTCAATGCAAAATAAATATCCTTGCCATTTTTACCATCATCTCCGTAACTTGCATAATATATTTTATCACCTGATTTTGGCAAGTAGATAATTGAATTATCTTTCTTTTTCTTATCAATTTTAGATATAAACTCATCAGGTTTTTTTAAAAGTTTTCCACCAATAGATGATAAATCATAGCTTCGAAAATATTCATTTATATTCAATTGTTTTTTAGAAATAACTACCAACTCCTTCATATCTGATAATAATTTTTTACCGTTTTCACAAGCAGCAATTTCTCTATCCACTTCTAATTCTTTTATCTTTGATGAGCTTGCTTTTTGCTTATACTCTTTATAAAACTTAATAGCTTCGTCAAATTTATAGTTGAGATGATTTGCTTTTCCAAAGTAAAATAAAACCTCTGCGGGCACCTCTTTTTTTTCAAGGTATTTTTTTGCAAATTCTAAATATGGCAAACATGCTTTTTTATTAGCCTCTGCAAAAATCATAGAAACGCCAAGTCTATAATTATATATTGGTTCTTTTGTAAAGTTTGCTACCAGCTGTGAATAAAGTTTGTACGAAACGGCATAGTTTTCTTCTTCAAATGCCTTCTCCGCTTCTTTTTTTATTTCCTCTGTATTTTTTTGTGCAAATAAATAAGATGAACTTATAATAAAAGTCAAAAAGAAAATACATTTAAAAATATAGAAAAATCGGTTTTTTAACAGAATATGCAGTTTGATGCAAAATAAAAAAAAATAATATATCTTTCCAAAATACTATAGCGGATATAATGTAAAAAATTACTAATATACAAACCTCTGCCTTGACTGTAATAAGGGAATACTATGTTGATAATAAAAAAAGCCGCTAATAGCGGCTTCGTGGGATCAACAGGATTCGAACCTGTGACCCTCTGCTTGTAAGGCAGATGCTCTGAACCAGCTGAGCTATGATCCCGATTTTAATTTGAGGGCGCTAATATAGGTAAGATTTTCTTTAATTGCAAAATGTATTTGACATTTTTTTATCTTTTCTGAATATTTCATTGTAATTTCCTACATTTGCGCCCCTATTAAAAAAAAATTATGGCGAATGCAGTTTTAAGTGAAGAAAAAATTCAGATTAAACCTGAGATTGTAAGTTCAAAAATTACTATCAGCAATTCAGAAATCCAAACTGAAAAAGAAACCATCTTAAAAAAGATACAAAAATCGGTTTCAATGCCGGGATTTAGACCGGGAAAATCCCCTGTTTCAATTATTAGAAAAAAATACGAAGGCTCTGCTTTTTATGAGGGTTTTGAAAATTTATTAAAATCAAGAACTAACACACTTTTATCTGAACAAAGCCCAAAAGCCTTGTATTATTATTACAATTTTGGCAATGCTGTACTTCAAGATGATGCCACAGACAAAACAGTAGATGTCATTTATATGAAAGAACCGCAAGTTGATTTTGAAGTAAAAGACCGTAAGCTTGATCTTGTAAAATATACATTTAACGACCGTCAGAAAGATATTTTTTCAAATATCATTTTATTATTTAATTTCTTAAAAGAAAGCTCAGTAGAAAAACTTTCTGATTACAACTCAATGTTTATTATTACTACAGAGCTGGAAAGTAAAGAACTATTAGCAAGTGAAGATGAGGCTCAAAAAAGAAAAGCGAAAATTCCTTTTATACTACACCCCTATCAGTTTGCGTCTTATGGATTTAAAGATATTTTGCCAAATGAAACAGAAAACTTAAAAGAATACTCTATAGAAGTTGATAAATGGTTAACTATCATAGAAAAAAACTTCCCCGGTAAAAAATTGGGCATTGTGGATTATCTAAAAAACATAAAAGACAATAACCTAACACACATTGTCTTAAAAGTAAAAGATATTCAAGCTTATACAAATGTGGAAGACTTTCTTAATGCTGATAGGATTAAACAAATTTACAATATTGAAAATGCTGCGCTTGCCGATTTAAAAGCAAAAATAAACACTGATATTGATACTGTAGCAGCTTATTTCAGCGGTAATGAAAATATTAAAAGAGGAAATGCGTTTGTAGAAAATCTGATTTCAATAGAAATTCCTGATGATTTTATCGGGCATTTATACAAGAACTATGTAAAAGATGAAGACAAACAGTACTTTAGTCAGGCTGCATTCAAAACTGAAATTACAAAGAATATTGAAAATACAGTGTTTGGTAAGATTTTACCTACTACATTTGCTCCGAACAATAACTATGATGCATTTGCATCTAATGTAGCAAAGTCATTTATTGTAGAAACACTTATTACACAAATGCACTTATTTGATGAAGAATCTACCAAAATGTATATTATTCAAAACTTGCAAAACTCTGATAAAAACAAAGAAAATTTATTACAGAATTATCACAATAGAGATTCCATATTTTCTTTTGGTGAAAATCTATCTAAAGACGTGCAGGTTAATTTTATTACAGAAAACATTAACAAACCTGTTAACTTTTCAGATTTTATAGGTATAGAGTTTTCTCAATTTGAGTAATAATTTATAACAAAAAGAGGTTTTATACCTAAAATTAGGTATTTATCTATGCTTCCGTTTTTAATATCTTTACGCCGTACAGTAATTATTACAATTGGTCAAAATGACAATTGATTTATTAAAAGTAGGAGAGCACGCTATCATCACAGAAATAAAAGATGATACGGTATTAAATGAACTACAAAAAATCGGGTTCTTTATAGGTGATGAAATTATAGTCCAAAAAATTGCTCCATTTGGCTCCCCCATTTCTATCAAAACAGATAATATTGAAGTAGCTATCAGAAAAGAGATTGCCATTTTAATTGAAACAGAGCCCATATCGTGATGTCATCTCCAAAAAAATTTTTGTTAATAGGCCCACCTAATTCAGGGAAAACAACATTGTTTAACCGCTTAACAGGATTGCATCAAAAAACAGCAAACTATCCGGGCGTTACAGTAGAAAAATATATTGGAACGTTTCAAATAGACAATGAAGAAATTGAGTTGGTAGATTTACCCGGGATTTATTCTTTATATGCTAATGCCATTGATGAGCAACTCTCTATCCGCGAAATTTGTGAATCTACTGATATTACAGGACTTTTATTAGTTATTAATGCAGAGAATATTAAAATTAGTTTACCGTTAATTTTACAAGTATTAGATTTGAAAATACCGGTTGTGTTAGTACTAAATATGATTGATGAAGCCAAAAAACATAAAATAGATATTGATATTAATGAGCTTCAGCGATTATTAGATATTGAAATTGTAGGCACAAATAGTCGCATAGGCAGCGGTTTTACAGAGTTAAAAACAGCCATACAAAAAATTAATATTAGTAAGTCTAATTTTAATGCCACATCATTTTTAGAAGACATAAAGTCTCTATCACTAACCAATTACCAATCATGGATTGCTTATAGATTAAGCAATAGCGAAAAAGTAACGGAGGAAACTCCTATTATGCAAAATGATTTATTGCATAAAAGAAAAATCAGCGATTATATTTATTCAAGAAGCATAAAGAAGAATATTATTTTACATACATCTAAAGAGAAGCTAGATAAAATGCTCACACATAGATTTTTCGGATATGTATTTTTAATTTTAATCTTATTTATTATTTTTCAGTTTATCTTTTTTGTTGCCGATTATCCAATGAACTGGATAGAGTTTGGCATGACAAAAGCTACAGAATACTTTGAAAATATTTTACCACATACTGAATGGGCACACCTTATTATTAATGGACTTATCCCCGGGATTACAGGCGTAGTTATTTTTATTCCACAAATTGCTCTATTATTTTTAATGATTGGTATCTTAGAAGAAACCGGCTATATGGCTCGCATCAGTTTTTTAATGGATAAAACTTTTTCACGATTTGGGCTAAGCGGGAAATCACTTATTCCTATTGTTAGTGCAAGCGCTTGTGCAGTACCTGCAATACTTGGAACAAGAACAATTACCAATACAAAAGAAAGATTAATAACTATTATGGTACTACCTTTTATGAGTTGCTCAGCAAGGTTACCCGTTTATACAATGCTTATTGCATTAATTGTACCGGAAAATACTGATTTTTGGTTTTTTAATCTAAAAGGGCTTTTGTTACTTGCCATATATCTTTTTGGTTTTTTAATAACACTATTAACTGCAATTATCTTTAGTAAACTATTTAAAAAAGAAAAGAAAAAATTCTTTTTTATTGAACTTCCTTCATACAAAGCACCTGCCATAAAAAATTTGCTGATTAGCGTATGGAATAAAGTAAGAATATTTGTATTTAATGCCGGTAAAATAATTATCGCAATCTCTGTGATATTATGGTTTTTGTCCTCTCATGCACCTGGCACGCGATTTTCTGATATCGATAAGAAATATGAGGGAAATATCCGTTGGAAAGAATCTCCCAAAGAGATGGAAGCAAAAATAGCAGCAGAGAAATTGGAAGCATCCTATGCAGGAATTTTAGGAAAATCTATTGAGCCTGCTATTCGCCCGTTAGGGTTTGATTGGAAAATAGGAATTGCCTTAGTAACTTCATTCGCTGCAAGAGAAGTTTTTGTAGGAACTATGGCTACATTGTATTCAGCTAATAATGATGACATCTCTGCATCTCTTATTCAAAAAATAAAAAGTACTCGTAACCCACTAAATAATAGTTTGGTGTTTAATCTTGCTACATGTTTATCATTAATGATTTATTATGCCTTGGCAATGCAATGTATTAGTACAATGTCAGTAGTTTATCAAGAAACACGGTCATTAAAATTAGTAATGATACAGTTTGTTGCAATGACCGGCTTAGCCTATTTACTCGCACTTATTACCTATCAATCTTTATCTTCTATTTAATTTTTTGCACCAACCATTTCAGAGAATCTCCACACTTTAATAAGTTTAATAATAAGTTAATGCACTTTTTAATTAATTTTCTGTAGCCGCTTTCAAAATTTTCTCTTGATGCTTCAATAGCAGAGATATTATGTTGGTAATTTGTTCTTTTTCTTTTTGTCCATTCATGAATGTCTATACCGGTTGTCATAACATCTAAAATTTTAAACTGATTTTTTTGAAACGATCTTTTTAGTGCGCCGGAAGTAAAATACATCAAATGTTCCGGATACTCAATCACTCGCCATGCAGCGCCTCTTATATATCTTGTTAAGGAATTAAAATTTGGCGTTGTACCATAAAAAACGCCATTAATATTCAATATATTATAAATAATTTTTAAAAATTTACCAGGATAAGTCAGGTGTTCTATTACTTCAAATGCCGTTACTACATCAAAATAATTAGTATATGATGTAATACTATCTATTGTAATCATATTAATACCTTTAGCCGTACATATCTCAATAGATTTTTTATCAAATTCTACACCATACACATTCCAATTTCTCTTCTTTGCTTCTTGTAAAAAATAACCATCTCCGCAACCATAATCTAAAATATTATTGGTGCTTCTATATTTTTCAAACCTGTCAAGTAGTTCATTATATCGTTTTATGGTAATATCTGAAAGTGGTAAATTGTGAGGATATGTTTGATAGTGTTGTGTTAATTCTTCATCGGTGGGAATAGTTTCAAAAAAATAATGGTTACAGTTATTACATTGTAATAAATCAGAATTATAAAGATGATACCGTACTTTGAATGTATTAGGGGCATCACATACCGGGCAAGATGCGTGTTTTAACATGCTCATTCCTTATATTTTTTAAATTTAAGTTCCAGTTCCTG
>JBDHZB010000022.1:0-37826 GCA_039811645.1 Bacteroidia bacterium
GAAAATACTAAGCGCAATGAACGATGAAACATTAAGAAATGATCTGATATTACACGTTGCTTATCCTGCCATTAAAAAAATGACAGCGGAATTTGACAGCAAAATCATCGATAAAAAAAATGAAGTTTATCTTAAACACCAGCAAGCACTGATAGACAAATCTAAAGAATTCAGAGAAATTTACTTTAATCCTTTAAATGCTTTGAAAATCACTTTGGAAACGCTCTTTAATGCGCATGATGTTGTGCAGGAAGATAAATCAAAAGGATTCTTATCAAATATTGAACAAGAATTAAACATTGAAAAAATCTAAATCATTAAAATAAAAAAGTAAAACTATGGATGTATTAAACACTTTTCTTTTCACAGGGTTCCCTTACGCTGCATTAGCGATATTTATTATCGGAACAATTTTTAGATACACTCATTATGGGTACAAAGTATCTTCACTGTCTTCAGAATTTTTAGAAGGTAAACGATTATTTTGGGGGTCTCAACCATTTCACTGGGGTATGTTGTTTTTAGTTTTTGGACACCTTATCGGGTTTTTATTTCCAAGAAGTGTCTTATTGTGGAACGGAAGTCCTGTAAGATTAGTAATCATTGAAATTACAGGGTTTATTTTCGGATTAAGCGCATTTGTTGGGCTAATCAACCTTTTTATAAGAAGAATTACCGAACCAAGATTAAAAGTTGTAACCAACAAAATGGATCTTGCTATTGAGGTTTTATTAATTCTCCAAATTTTTACAGGATTATGGGTGGCATTCAACTATCGTTGGGGATCTTCATGGTTCGCATCTGTAATGAGTCCTTACATTTGGTCAATATTCAAATTTGAACCGGATATTCAAGCAGTAGTGGCATTACCATTAATGGCAAAACTACACGTGTTTGGAGCATTCTTAATTATTTTTATGTTCCCATTCACTAGGTTGATTCACTTCCTCGTAGCGCCATTACATTACATTGGAAGACCTTACCAGTTAGTAATTTGGTATAGAGACAGAAAAACATTAAGAAGCGCAAGTTCTCCCTGGGTTGTAAAGTATCCAAAAAACAACTAATTAAATATTTTTGACTTTGCTTGCTAAACAGGTTATCCTAAATATTGTAACCGACGAGCAATTACTAGTATCAATAATAGCCGGCACTACTATAATAATGGCGGCTATTTTTGGTATTTTCTTAAATGTATATAACCTTACAAAAAAAAATAAGCAACGAAATAAAGCTGTTAGAATAGTATTACTTGCTATTTTTATAGGAATTATTATACTTCTATTTCCGGAAGTGCGTAGTAATTACTCTTTGTATAAAAACAACAAAACCATCTCCGGAAAAGTAATAGGGTTTTGTAAAACATCAAGAGGTGACGATGCAGTATCTTTTGAGTATAGTGTTGATGGCAAAACATACAACAACTGCAATAGTTACTTTCCATTTCCAAAAGATTCTATTAAAATAAATTCTTCTTATCCTATACGGGTAGATGTTACACACCCTGAATCGGGGCGCATTGTGTTTGTAAAGTAATAGCGGGTTTGTCTATTTTTTCATGATTTTATGCTAAATTAATCTCTATATTTGAGGCAGATTCTCTCTTATGCATACTATACAACAAGCGTCTGATATTGTTTTTCGTCATATACTTAATCCTGCATCAGAAAGCATTCCGATAAAACATAGTTTAGGAAAAATTTTAGCAGAAGATATTTATGCATCTGATGATGTGCCGGACTTTGACCAATCGGCAGTAGATGGCTTTGCCATTCAATATGAACAATACACTGAAAATGAAACATGGCAAGTTGTTGGAGAAATGAAAGCCGGAGATTATCCGTTTGAACTAAAAAGCACGTCCGAACGATTGTGTGCTAAGATATTTACAGGGGCGTCTGTTCCGCATGGTTTTAATAGCGTTGTGATGAAAGAGTATGCCGAATTACTTTCTGACAATACAGTAAAATTAAAAGTTCATAGCGCAAGACTGTATCAAAATATCAGAAAAAAAGGAGAGGAGGTAAGGAAAGGAGAGATTATTTTTAAAAAATATACGGTTATTAAACCGGAGCATATTGCAGTTATTACATCTATAGGGAAAGCAGAGGTTTTGGTATTAAAAGATATTGCCATAAAAATTATTGTAACAGGAAACGAACTCAAAGATATAGAGAAAGAAAAAAAAATAAATATTGGAGAAAAATTTGAATCTAATGGGATTGTCTTAAAAAGCCTGATACAAAAATATTTTTCTGTTACAACGGATTACGAAATTATAAAAGACGATAAAGATTCTATATTTAGTGCAATGAAACAAGCATCGCAGAGTTATGATGTGGTGATTACAACGGGTGGGGTTTCTGTAGGCGATTATGATTTTACAAAGCCGGTTATTAAAGAGCTTGGATTTGAAATTTTAATTGATAAAGTAGCACAAAAGCCCGGGAAACCATTCGTGTTTGCTGTGAACAACCATAAGAAAATTATTTTTGGATTACCGGGAAATCCACGTGCAGTACTTTCTTGTTTTTATTGGTATGTATTAAGGTTTTTACGAACATCTTATCGCTTACCTTCTGATTGGTATCTGCCGATAGTAAAATTCCCTATGCAAAAAGACATTGCTATTAATGATAATAAATCAAGAATACTTTTTATTAGTATAGAAAATGGGCAGGTTGTTGTTCCTGAAAAGCAAGACTCACACATGTTGGTATCTGCTGCAAAAGCAGATGGATTAATTGTGTTGCACGAAAGTAAAAGACAAGGAGACCTTGTAGATGTATATTTGATATAACGTTATGAACGGTATTATTTTAGCAGGAGGTAAGGCTACAAGATTAGATGGAATTAATAAGGGATTAATTATTATTGATTCAAAACCAATTATAGAACATTTAATTGACAATCTTCGTCCTTTTTGCAAAAAGATAATTATAGTAGCAAATAATGATGCCTATAATTATATACCAAATATTTTCGTTGTATCAGATATTGTAAAAGAGATAGGTCCGCTCGGAGGTATCCATGCAGGGCTATTAAGTTCAGACGAAGAGAAAAATATTGTTCTATCCTGTGATACGCCTTATATTAATGCTGATGCTGTAACAAAGATTATAAATAATAAAGGCAAAGCGGATGCAGTAATAGCGCAAGAAAATAAAACTATTCATCCATTATTTGGAATTTATTCAAAGAACATAATACCTATAATTGTTCAACAAATAAATAAGCAAGATTTTAAATTACAGAATCTTTTAAATTGCATCAATACTTTTTATGTTCAGTTTTCTGAGCAAGAAAGAAAATTGTTTACTAATATTAACACCCATCAGGAACTAACACAACTTTTAAACAATGGCTCAGGTAATAGTTAAATACTTTGGTATTGCTCAGGATATAGCACAAACATCTGAGCAGAAAATAGAGGCAATAAACTCTTTACAAGACTTGATACAACATTTGTATCAAGCTTACCCGGCATTAAATAATCCTAAAATTAAAATTGCACACAATCTTCAAATTATCCCACAACAAGATATCAATAGTATTAAACTTTCTGATGGTGATGAAATTGTGTTCTTACCGCCATTTGCAGGAGGTTAGTAAAATTTAAAAATATGAGAAATATTACTGAAAAAATAACAACATTAAGAGAAGCACTTGCAGAAGCAATTATTGAAACTACTACGGAAGTAATAGAATTAATCAAGAAAAATGAATTGCCAAAAAAAGATATTTTTCCAATAGCAAAAGCAGCAGGCTTCTTGGCAGTAAAAAACACATCTAACGTAATACCACATTGCCATCCTATTCCCATTGATGGTTGTGAAGTAAATTATAGTGTAGAAGACAACTATGTAAAGATACAAGTGTTGGTAAGAAGTATTAATAAAACAGGATGTGAAATGGAAGCTCTGCATGGAGCATCTGTTGTGGCACTTACAATTTATGATATGCTTAAGCCATTGAATCAACCTATTACGATAAAAAATATTTCTTTACTACACAAAAAAGGAGGTAAAAGCGATTTTGCAAATTATTATCGTCTTTCAGAACAAGTACGTGCTGCCGTAATTGTAATGTCAGATAGTGTGTCAAAAGGAACTAAGTCAGATAAATCAGGATTAATTATTAAAGAGAAATTATCCGCATTAAATATTAATCCTTTACATTATATTATTATTCCTGATAATATTGAAAAAATAAGAGAAACAATTCAAGATTTACTGACTAAAAATATTAATTTAATTGTAACTACAGGTGGTACCGGATTATCTCCTACCGATGTTACACCGGAAGCCGTGAAACCTTTGTTAGACACTGAAATTCCGGGCATTATGGAAGCGGCACGCGCACACGGGCAAATGCGCACACCCTATGCAATGCTTTCTCGTGGCATTGCAGGAAAAATAAAAGATACTTTGCTATTGTGCTTACCCGGTTCGTCCAATGGTGTAAAAGAAAGTATGGAAGCTCTTTTCCCCTATGTTTTACATATATTCAGAGTGGCAGAAGGTTGGGACCATCATTCTAAAGCGTATAAAAAACATAAAAAGTAGCACAATACTTTGTACTAAAAAATAAAGCATCGGTTGTTGAAACAAGATAATATCTTTTATTTCAAAAATACTTCTTACTTTTGGCACACATTTTATCTTATGGACAACAATGAATTAAAACAAAAAGTAGAAGATGCATTATGGCAAATTCGTCCATACTTAGAAGCAGATAATGGCGGCGTAGAAGTAGTAGAGTGCGATAGTGAAGATTGGATATTGAAACTAAAATTTATAGGTACTTGTAAGTCGTGCGACATGCAACATTTTACATTTAAAGCCGCTATTGAAGAGACCATTAAAAACAAAATCCCCGAAATAAAAGAAATTCTAATTGTTAATTAATATATGAAACTTACCGAGATACTAAAACAATCTACTAAAACACTTTTTTCTATTGAAATTCTGCCACCGCTGAAAGGCAAAGGAATTCAAAGCATTTATAATTCTATAGATCCGCTTTTAGAATTTAAACCTGCATTTGTAGATGTTACATATCACAGAGAAGAATATCTTTACAAAAAAAGACCGGGCGGATATTTAGAAAAAGTAAGCACTCGTAAAAGACCGGGCACCGTAGGTATCTGCGCTGCCATCATGAACAAATACGATGTAGAAGCTGTTCCGCACATGATTTGCGGAGGATTTAATAAAGAAGAAACTGAAAACGCATTGATTGATTTGCACTTTTTAGGCATTCATAATGTATTAGCACTTAGAGGGGATAATATTAAAACGGAACAATATTTTATTCCTGAGCCGGGAGGACATGCTTATGCCATAGATTTGGTAAAGCAGATTGCCGCAATGAATAAAGGCATTTATATTGATGAAGAAATGAAAGATGCTGAGCCAACCGACTTTTGTATTGGTGTAGCCGGCTATCCGGAAAAGCATTATGAAGCACCAAACATGCAGTCGGACTTAATATACCTAAAAGAAAAAGTAGATGCAGGAGCAGATTACATTGTTACACAAATGTTTTTCGATAATCAAAAATATTTTGAATACATCAATGCATGTAAAAAATTAAATATTAATGTTCCTATTATTCCCGGTATTAAAATCCTTACTTCTAAAAAGCAGTTACTGACAATTCCAAAAGTATTTAACCTTGATATACCATTTGACTTATTTAAAGCCATTAATGAATGTAAAACCGACGAACAAGTGAAACAAGTGGGTGTAGAGTGGTGTATTCAGCAATGTAAGGATTTGATAAAACAAAATGCGCCTTGTCTGCATTTTTATACTATGGGTAATTCAGAATTAGCTAAAAAAGTAGTTGAGAAAATATTTTAATACTTATGAAAAAAGGATTTGGGACATCATCTTTTACGGTAATTATTAGCTTATCTTTGGTATTGTTTATGCTAGGTGTTACCGTATTGATTGTGTTGAATACAAAAAAACTTTCCATATATATAAAAGAAAATATTGGCTTTCAGGTTTACTTAAAAGATTCTATCACAGAGCAGGATATCCAACTTTTTCAAAAAGATCTTGCGCAAATGCCATTTACAAAAGAAGTGAAATATATATCAAAAGAAGATGCTGCAGAAAATCTAAAAAAAGATTTAGGAGAAGATTTCATTTCATTTTTAGGATATAATCCATTGCTTTCATCTATAGATATTAAACTAAAATCTGATTTTGTTAACAATGATAGTTTGCAGAAAATTGAAAGGGGATTAATGGAAAAACCCTTTGTAAAAGAAATTACATACCAAAAAAACTTAATAGATAAAATTAATAAAAATGCAAAGATTATAGCGATGTACCTATTGTTGTTTGGTGTATTGTTGGCAGTGGTTGCAATTGCATTGATTAATAATACTGTTCGTTTGGCTATTTATTCCCAACGATTTTTAATTAGAACCATGTATTTGGTGGGAGCCACAAAATTCTTTATTGGCAAACCGTTTGTTATAAAAAATATTATTTATGGACTGCTAGCCTCTGTTATTTCTTGTTTTATGGTAATGGGGCTTTGGTACCTTAGTATGCAGTATATACCACAAATTTCCTCATTACAAACATCATTAATGTGGGCTTTTACATTTGGTGCAGTTGTACTGTTTGGTGTTGTTATTTCTTCATTAAGCGCATGGATATCTGTGGCATATTATTTAAGATTACAATCGTCTGATTTATATTTATGATAAAGGTAAAAATTATTAATAAGAGCAAACACCCATTGCCAAAGTATCAAACAGATTTTTCAGCGGGCATGGATTTATACGCATCTCTTGAAACTCCTATAGTATTAAATTCATTGGGAAGGGCGCTTATTCCAACAGGATTATTTATTGCATTGCCGGAAGGATATGAAGCTCAAATACGCCCAAGAAGCGGACTTGCTTTTAAAAATGGCGTTACGGTGCTGAATACACCGGGAACAATAGATGCCGATTATCGTGGTGAAATAAAAGTATTGTTGATAAATCTTTCAGATAAAAGTTTTATCATTAATGATGGTGAAAGAATTGCACAAATGATTATAGCACAATACAGCAAAATCACATGGCAAGCGGTTGAAATTTTAGATGAAACGGTAAGAGGAGAAGGAGGCTTTGGTCATACAGGTAAATAATACCTAATCAACAGCTATAAAAATTATCCACAATGTTCTGACTTTTGTCAGTTTTTATTTTTCTTTATGCAAAAAATTATGAAAAGAATTTTATCCCTACTTTTTACATTCACTTTTTTCTTTGAATATGCCCAATTCAATTTTTATACAGGGTATATTATTAATGGACAGGGTGATACTATTCAGGGGGAAGTAAAAGTTAATCCAAAAAAAGAATTGTCTGTTTTCACAAAAATAATGTTTAAAGATTCTAAAGGAATGGCAAAACTATATAAGTCTGATAAAATAAAAGGCTTTGGATATATGCATCCTGATAAAAAAACAATAATTTCATTTGTATCTGCAGGAGATAAAGAACATTCGGAGTTTTATAAAGTTGCGATAGCCAATTATTTTGTAAAAATATACGAGTTTCAGCATGAAGAAATGTCTATGGGAAATTTTTATATTCAAAAAGATTATTTCATATATAAAGATGATGAGTATGTGAAGTTAAAATCAAGAAAGCTAAAAAAACAATTATCTGAATTTATCCAAAATGATGAGGCACTTGCAGAGTTGGATAAATTAGACGAAATAGATATTGATAAAGTTTCTGCTATATTAGAAAAACATGTGCAGAAATCTTCTTCTTAGAAATGTTATCTAAAGATTCAGACAAGAAAATTTTTTTGGTTGACGCTATGGCGTTAATCTATCGTTCCTATTTTGCATTTGTTCGAAACCCGCTTATTAACTCAAAAGGAATTAATATCTCAGCATCTTATGGCTTTACAAATTCTCTTTTAGATGTTTTGAAAAATGAAAAACCTTCACATATCGTTGTTGCCTTTGATACCAAGGCACCCACAGAAAGGCATATCCAATACAAAGAATACAAAGCACAAAGGCAAGAAACACCCGAAGATATTATTTCTAACCTGCCCTTTATAGATGAAATTATAAAAGGACTTAATATACAATCAATTAAACTAGACGGCTATGAAGCAGATGATATTATTGGCACCTTAGCATGCCAACTAAGCAATAATAACTTTGATGTATATATACTTTCGGCAGATAAAGATTATGGACAACTTTTAAACGATCATATTTTTTTATATAAACCCGCACGCGCAGGAGGAGAGCCGGAAGTAATGGATGTAAAAAAAGTGTGTGAAAAGTGGCAAATTTCAAAGCCGGAACAAGTAATAGATATTTTAGGACTGATGGGTGATACATCAGATAACATACCCGGAGTGCCCGGTGTTGGTGAAAAAACAGCAATTCAATTATTAAGTCAATTCCATAATATTGAAAATATTTATGAAAAAATTGATGAGGTAAAAGGAAAATTAAAAGAGAAATTAATAGAACATAAAGAACAAGCATTGCTTTCCAGACAATTAGCAACTATTATTACTAATGTTCCTATAAATTACAGCATTGAAGAGTTTAAAGTAAAACCAATTAATAAACCAAATCTTTTAGAAACCTTTAAAGAACTTGAATTTAAGCGGCTTGCAGTACAAATTGTGGACTGGGATAAAAAAACACAAGATAAGAAAAATGCTACACAGCCAAATTTATTTGATACAAATACACCGGATATTTCTGAAGAAAAAACAGAAGAAAGCGCACAACATCTTTATAATAATTCTGAAAATACACCCCATTCTTATGAGCTGATTAACTCTATACAAGACACTGCTTTCAAAAAACTATTAGATGAATTAAAACAACATGACGCATTTTCTTTTGATACAGAAACCACAAATATTAATCCTATGAGGGCTGAAATGGTTGGAATATCTTTTAGTGTACAGCCACATCATGCTTATTACATTAATCTATACGAAAACCATGAAGCCGAAAAAATCATTAATGAAATTAATACCATACTTTCTCAACAAACCAAAATACTAATTGGACAAAATATTAAATACGATGCACATATATTATTAAACGAAAATATAAACATACAATGCGAGTTATTTGATACAATGGTGGCGCATTTTCTTTTGAACCCTGATGATAATAAGCACAACATGAATTATCTTTCAGAGAAATATTTAAACTACTCGCCAATCCAAATAGAAACTTTAATAGGTGCAAAAAAGGATGGGCAATTAAGTATGGCGGTGGTAGATACTGCTAAAATAAAAGAATATGCAGCAGAAGATGCAGATGTAACACTTCAATTAAAAAATATTTTTTATACTGATTTACAAAAGCAGAATTTATATAAGATTTTTCAAGATATTGAAATGCCGTTGATTCCCGTATTGTTGGAAATGGAAAGAAATGGTGTAAAATTAGATGTAGAGTTTTTATCTGACCTATCCATAAAAATTACACAACAATTACAACATATAGAAAGTAAAATATATCAAACGGCAGGAACTCACTTTAATATTGCATCTCCAAAGCAGGTTGGTGAAATATTATTTGACCGACTAAAAATAGATGACTCGCCAAAAAAAACCAAAACAGGCCAATATGCCACCAGTGAAGATATTTTACAAAAATTAAAACACAGACACATTATTGTAGAAGATATTTTAAATTTCCGAGAGCTAGCAAAACTGAAAACAACTTATGTAGATGCTCTGCCAAAACTTATTAATCATAAAACACAACGTTTACATACTACATTTAATCAAACAATTGCTGCTACCGGGCGTTTAAGCAGCGATAATCCAAACCTTCAAAACATACCTATTCGGTCGGAGTTAGGACAGCAAGTTAGAAAATCCTTTATTGCAAAAGATGAGCATCATGTTTTATTAAGTGCAGATTATTCTCAAATAGAATTAAGGATTGTAGCTTCATTAAGTGAAGATGATACAATGATAAATGCATTCAAACACGATAAAGATATTCATCGTGCCACTGCTGCAAAAATTTTTAATATAGCAGATGAAGCACAGGTAACAAAAGAAATGCGGCATAAAGCTAAGAGTGTAAACTTTGGTATTATTTATGGACAAGGACCATTTGGGCTGGCAGAAAACCTGAATATATCCAGAACGGAAGCGAAAAATTTAATTCAAAATTATTTTGAGAAGTACCCCGCCATACAACAATTAATGAAGTCTCTTATAGATATTACAAAAGAAAAAGGATACACAGAAACTTTACTTGGACGTAAGCGATGGGTGCCTGATATTTATTCGGCAAACGCTAATGTAAGAGCCAACGCTGAAAGAATAGCGATTAACACACCTATACAAGGAACTGCGGCAGATATGATTAAAATAGCCATGATTAATATTCACAAAAGAATGGCGGAAGAAAAACTTCAAAGCAAAATATTATTACAAATCCACGATGAATTACTTTTTGAAGTGCCAAAAGATGAAATAGAAATTTTAAGTAAGATTACACAACATGAAATGGAAAATGCATGGCAACTTAAAGTGCCGCTTAGAGTAAATATTGGAATTGGTAACAATTGGTTAGATGCACACTAAATATTTTAAAATTAAAAATATATACAGATGAATATAGCCTTATATGCCCGAGATACTTTAGCAAATAAACCTGATTATATCATTGATATTGTCAATAAATTAAAGAATAGCAACTCACAACTTTTTATCTGCGATACATTTTATGATTATTTAAAGAAAGAATTTTCATTTACCCAAAATCTGCCAACTATTTCAAATACATCTGACTTAGAAAAAAATAAAGTTGATTATTTGATTAGCTTAGGTGGTGATGGCACACTACTAGAAACCTTATCATTAGTAAAAAAAATGCCAATCCCTGTTTTGGGTATTAATACAGGAAAATTAGGATTTTTAACTTATGATTTCAATCAAAATATAGCAGATGCCATTCAATTAATATTAGATAAGAAGTTTTCAGTAGAAAAAAGAAATCTGATTCAGTTATTACAACCCGAGATTAATACCAACGAAATTAATTACGCACTTAATGAAGTTGTGATTCATAAAAAAGATAAATCATCTATGTTACATATAGATATTTTGATAAATGATAATTTCCTTACATCTTTTTTTGCAGATGGTGTTATTATTTCTACAGCCACAGGCTCCACGGCCTATTCTTTAAGTTGTGGAGGTCCTATATTAGAGCCCGGGCTCAATGGAGTAATTATTACAGCTATTGCTTCGCACTCACTTAATGCAAGACCAATTGTTGTATCAAATCAACATAAATTATCATTTAAAGTATCCGGTAGAAACCCGCAATATACTTTATCTATGGATTCCAGAATATACGATATTCAACCATCACAGTTAAATAAAGATATCATCTTAACAAAAGCAAATCATCAATTCCATTTAGTGGTACCGCACCCATATCATTTTTTTGATTCATTGAGAAATAAATTATACTGGGGCACAGATAAACGGTTCTAATAAATTATTATTTTATGAGTGAAAATAAATTTTGTCAAAGTTGTGGATTATTCATAATATTTCAATTATCACCATCAGTATAGAAAATTTATGTCGTGGCTTTTAACACGAGGAATGAAGCACCTTTCCCGTTGGAAGAATAGCCAAATACTTGTCGTATTTTTTTACATTTTTTAATTGGTTAGCTTACTAAAAGTGTTAAAAATTAAATTAATAAAAGTATTTTATTACTTTTATTAAAAAAATGATTATACTTGCCCCGAATTTTATTAAAATGTTACTTTCTATGAACTGCTTTCTTGGCTATGTCAGCCAAAACACTAAAATCATAAAAACTATATTATGGAAAAACATCAATCTCTATTAGTTATCTTTTTAATTTTAGCAGGTTTAATTGCCTCTATATTTCTGCACATTTATCGCTCATCTTTAATTACCTATGGAGCTGAAGGTATGTATAATCCAACGCGAAAGCGGTATTTTTTCTTTCTGATATTGGCATCTGTAGCTGTTATTCTTATGTCAGTAACCATTCCGGATTCTCCATACTTTATGTTTGCCGATAAGCAACCCTCAAAAGTTGTTTTTGTAGCGGCAAAACAATTTAGTTTTATTTTATCTAATCAGGCTATAGATCCTAAAAAAGGAGGTGCCGGAGAAAATATTGAAATACCCGTAGGTGAACTGGTTGAATTTAGAGTATCAAGTTTAGATGTAACACACGGCTTTGCAATATATGACGATAAAAGTAATTTAGTTGCACAAACACAAGCAATGCCTGGTTATATAAATAAATTGCGATGGAAATTTAATACACCAGGTACCTATAATATTTTATGTCTTGAATTTTGCGGTGTGGCACATGCTTTTATGAGGGCTTCATTTACTGTTAAATAATTAAATTAAAAAACTATGGAAAATAAATCATTAAAAAGAGTAACATCTATTTGGATTATTACAATACTGGTGCTATTTGTTGCATCTATTCTGCTTGGTATTATCATGAGGTTTAACCAAGGGACTAAAATAAACTTAGCACCAGCTACATTTTACGCATATATGACTACGCACGGATTAACGATGGTTGGAATATGGGTTGTTGCGGGAATGGCGGCTGTGCATTATTTGCTGACACGCTATGTTAAAGTGCCTTTGTCAATAAATATATTTGCAATGTTGTTCACGGTAATAGGTGTAGTATTATTGTGGGCGGCGACATTGGTGGGGCACTTTCATGCAGCATGGACTTTTCTTTATCCACTACCGTTTTATACAGCTTGGGAGGCGTGGGCTACTCCTGTATTTCTTTTAGGAATTGGTGTTTTAGGAATAGGATGGTTTGTGTGGGCGGTAGGAATGCTTGTAAGTATTTTAAAGAATTATTCATTATCACAAGCATTTGCGTGGCAACACTTTAAAAAAGATAATGGAATAGAAACACCGCCGTTTATATTAATAGCCACCGTCTCTCTAATTGGTGTTATTGTTTGTTTGCTTACGGCTGTGCTACTTCTTATATTATATTTTGCTGAATATTTTTCCAAAGGCTCTTTTACAAATGATCCGTTATTAATGAAGAATTTAACTTATTTCTTTGGACATACAATTATTAATGAAGCCCTCTATCTCGGCTTGGCTACTCTTTATGAGCTATTACCTGAAATTAGCGGACGTCCTAGATTTAAAACAACATGGTACGTTGCACTTGCATGGAATTGTACTTTGGTATTTGTATTAACTGCTTTTTTTCATCACTTATATATGGACTTTGTGCAACCGGAAGGTTTTCAAATGATAGGGCAGATTGCATCTTACTTAGCAAGCTTGCCATCTGCAACAGTTACGGCATTTAGCGTGGTTATATTGATATATAATAATAGTATCAAATGGTCATTAGCTAATATCCTGTTTTTTATAGGCGTAATGGGCTGGTTAATAGGTGGAATGGGCGCTGTGATTGATGCTACTATTTCTAATAACTTTATTTTACACAATACATTATGGGTGCCCGCTCATTTTCATACTTATAATGCAATGGGGAATGTATTGTTTAGTTTGGCATTTTTTTGGTGGGCAGCTAATGAATTTACAAATACACATAATGATAGGCGTGAACGATTTAAAACTATTTTACTACTCGTTGGTGGTTTTGGTTTTGTATTAATGTTTTATATAGGAGGTGCGCTTTCTATTCCAAGAAGATATTCAGTGTATCCCGAAGAATTTACATCGGCGGCAATGCTTGCTACTGCCGGAGCATGGTTTGCTTGTATTTATCTTTTAGGAATTGTTCTTATGCTTATAGATATAGTAAAAAAATGCACCCGCGTATTTTCTTCATCATCGGTATAATTTATTTTACTACTTCTGTTGTATTTTCTCAAACAGACAGATTTAATCGTTTAGAGGAAAATAAAGTTTATCAGCAAGTTGCTAATGTTGTTGTTACAACGCCAACAGAACAAGTCGCTTTATCATCACTATATAGTCGTACGCCTTTAATTATTGCATTAATATTTACACGTTGCACAGGTGTGTGTAGCCCTATGATACTAAATTTATACGAAAATATTAATCACTTACAATCAGATAAAAACTTTAAAGTATTGGTGTTAAGCTTTGATTCTATGGATAACATAAAAGATATGAGTCGATTTGCTACTCGTTACGGACTTGAAAATAACAAACAATGGATATTTGCAACCACATCACAAATTAAGGAATTGAATATATCTATAGGGTTTAATCCTATTTGGGATACCTCAAAAAAACAATTTAATCATGAGGCGCTATTTGTTGGTATTAATAAGGATGGCTACATTACCAAAAAGGTTGTTGGAATACGAAGCTATACTGCTCTTGCAGATATGATTAAAGAAATTAATAATGAATTTGTTATCTCTTATCCTTTGCCAAAAATAAACATGCTTTTTTCATGTTTTGATTACAACCCTATAACGGGAAAGAAAAAGCCATCTTGGGGATTATTAATATTGCTATTACCGTTCATTATTACATGTATGCTTTTAATTCTATTAGTGAAATATACTCGTAAAAATTAGGAGCTTAGTGGTTTTGTATATAGAGTAAGGCGCCTATATTTCTCTTTTCGCCTTTTCCCACACTGCTGATTGTTTATTGGCAATATATCTGTAAAATCCTTTTATCATAGCACTATTCATTAACACAATATATGTGGGTAGTTTTAATATTTTTGGTATATGCTTTAAGTAAATACCAATCAAACTAATAAGATAAAATAACACTTGCAGAAAGAATATCACTTTGTAAATCAACAAGGGATTGAAAAAAATCAGGTAAATATTTATGACAAACAAAATTATAAAGCAAAGCGGAACAACAGACCATCGCAAAACTTTATGAGAAAAATATTGAAAGCTTAATAAAGGATGTTTAAAAATATTCAGCCAATTTGAATATCTAAATAAACATTGAAAGGCACCTGCAGCTATACGAATTTTTCTTTTCATTTCTTCTGTTTCATTTTCTGATGGCGCTTCCTGTGCATAGGCATTGGGAGCGTAAGCAATTTTATAACCATTATCTGCTATCTGCATTGACAGTACAAAGTCATCTAAAATAGTATCTTCCGGTATTGGTGTGGCTAAAGATTTTTTTAACGCAAATAATTCTCCTACAGCTCCAACTGTTGTATAAAAATCTGAGTTTAATTTTTTTAACCACGATTCATATTGCCAATAAAAACTTTCGCCGGCACCGGCAACATGTGATTTTGATAATACTCTTTTTTCTCCTGCTACTGCACCTACTGTGGTATTATTAAAATAACTAACAATATTTTTTATACTATCACTATTTAATATCGTATTGGCATCACAGAAAATAATTATTTCTGTTGTGGCTAAATAGAGCGCGCGATTTACGGCTGCACTTTTTCCTTTTCTTTCTTGTTGATGCCAAACTGTAGCATCAGGATATTTTTGTTGAATGTATAAATTACTACCATCGTCGGAACCATCGGTTATCCATGTAATTTTTAGTTTTTCTTTTGGATAGTTTAATGCTAAACAATTCTGCATTTTTATATCAATAACATACTTTTCATTATAAGCCGGAATTATTAATGTTACATCCGGCGTTTCGGTTGAAGTATTCTTTTGTTTTTGATTAAAAATAGGCTTAATTTGTATAAGCACCCATAGCATTAAACCATAACCAATATAAGAGTAAAATATAATACCAATCAGTACCCAAAAAATTAATTCTGCAACAAACATTCCGATAAGTTAAAACTGATGTAGTTGGATTATTTTTTCTTTAAATCTATTTTTTGGCAAAAAGTTTTGCTCCAAATCAACATTCATTGGAACGGGCGTGTCTAAAGCACCTTCACGCATTATAGGTGCATCTAAATATTCAAAACAGTATTCTGAAATGAGTGCCGATAATTCACCACTAATACTTCCTGTTAAACAATCTTCATTAAGTATAAATGCCTTTCCTGTTTTCTTAACAGAATTAAAAATTGTTTCTTTATCTAATGGAAGCAATGTCCTTAAATCAATAATTTCCAAATCTAACTCCGGATATTCTGTAGATACTTCTAAAGCCCAATGCACGCCAAGTCCATAGGTAATAACGCTAATACTTTTTCCTTCTTTTACTACACATGCTTTTCCTATTGGTAAAGTATAATAATCAAGCGGTATGTCTTGTGTAATGGTTCTGTATAAATATTTATGTTCAAAAAATAAAATAGGATTTGGATCTTCAAAAGCGCTGAGTAACAATCCTTTTGCATCATAAGGAAAAGCCGGATAAACAACTTTTAATCCGGGTGTGTGGAAAAACCACGCTTCATTACTTTGTGAGTGAAATGGACCTGCTCCCGTTCCTGCTCCTGTAGGCATTCTAACAACAACATCTGCGTTCTGTCCCCATCTATAATGAGATTTTGCCAAATTATTAATAATTTGAGTCATTGCTTCGCTTACAAAGTCTGAAAATTGCATTTCTACCATTGCTTTACAACCATTAATAGCTAAGCCAAAGCCTGCACCAACAATTGCTGATTCGCACAACGGCGTATTGCGTACTCTTTTTTTGCCATACTTTTGAACAAGCCCATCTGTGATTTTGAATGCGCCGCCATATTCTGCAATATCTTGCCCCATTAATACCAATTGATGATGCTTTTGCATTGCTAAGTCAAGTCCGTTTGAAATAGCATCAATAAAACGTTTGTTTTCAGTATGTGTTGTGAAAGGTTTTGTTTCATTAAATTCAAAAGATTTATAAATTTCGGATAACTCTTTTTCTGTATTTACGGGCGGAGATTGTTCTGCAAAGGATATTTTAATATGTTCCTCAATTTCTGATTTAAATTCTTCTTTAATATCAGTAATTATTTTTTCGGTAAGTACAGATTCTTCTAATAGAAATTTTTCAAAATTTGTAACTGGGTCTTTTTTATCCCATACTTCAAATAGTTCTTGAGGTACATATTTGGTACCCGATGCTTCTTCGTGCCCACGCATTCGGAAAGTCATACATTCTATTATAATTGGTCTTGGGTTTTTACGTATTTCTTCGGCATAATATTTTACGGTTTCATATACTTTAAGAATATTATTGCCATCAATTGTTATGCCTTCTATTCCATAACCTATAGCACGATCTGCAAGATGGTTGCATTTATATTGTTCTTCAACAGGTGTGCTTAGCCCATAACCATTGTTTTCAATAATAAAAATTACAGGTAAATTCCATACGGCAGCGGTATTAACACTTTCGTGAAAATCTCCTTCACTGGTGGCGCCATCTCCGGTAAAAACAGCTACGCATTTTTTTTCATCTTTAATATCATAACCCAAGGCAATGCCATCGGCTACTCCCATTTGTGGACCTAAATGAGAAATCATGCCTACTATTTTAAATTCTTGTGTTCCAAAATGAAAGGAGCGGTCTCTTCCTTGCGTAAAGCCGCCTGGCCTGCCCGTAAATTGTGAAAATAAACGATGTAATGGAATTTCTCTGGTAGTAAAAACTCCAAGATTACGATGCATGGGCAGAATGTATTCATCTTTTTGTAATGCCGATGTTACACCAACAGCAATAGCCTCTTGTCCAATACCACTAAACCATTTTGCTAATTTTCCTTGGCGCAATAGAATCAACATTTTTTCTTCAACCATTCTAGGCTTCAGGATTAATTTATATAAATTGATGAGTTGGGCATCTGATAATTTTTTTCTATCATATTTTATTGGAGAATTTGCAAATGTTGTATTCATGCACAAAATTTTTTGCAAAGGTAAGGATTGATTTTATTTTTGAAACAGTTTCTTTTATTTATATTGCTATCAGTACAACTCATAGGAATAGAAAGTGTCTAAAATCCTCTATATGTTACTAAAATATATCCTTTTTTTTGACGAAAGTCAGTATTGTTTCTGATAATACTCATAATAAAAAGGACTGTCATATCCATAATTTTGCAAACGGAATTAATCAATTAAAATTATGGAACATCAAAGTTTAGGAAAATCACACAGAATGTTGTTTGTTAACACACTTGCATTTACCATTTGTTTTGCAGTGTGGACATTAAATGGAGTATTAGCTACTTTTTTAGTAGATAAGGGGGTATTTAAATGGGGACCCGTTGAAATCGGGTGGTTGTTAGGAATACCAATTCTTACGGGTTCGGTATTTCGCTTACCCATGGGAATATTAACCGATAAGGTTGGCGGAAAGTGGGTGTTTGCCGTACTATTATTTTTCTGTGCTATTCCCGTATATTTATTAAGTTATGCTAATAGCTTTTTAGGATTTGCTTTATTAAGTTTTTGTTTTGGGCTTGCAGGCACAGGCTTTGCTATTGGAATTGCCTATACATCTGTTTGGTATCCAAAAGAATGGCAAGGCAGAGCACTTGGTATCTTTGGAATGGGAAATGCGGGTGCTTCTCTTACTACATTGTTAGCACCAACTATTCTTAATAAACTAACACACAATGGTGCAGATATAGAACAGTGGAGAACATTGCCAAAAATATATGCATTAGTGCTTATTATAATGGGTGTAATATTTGTTCTGCTAACAGAAAATAAAAAACCTAATACACCCCCGCGTACCATTGCACAGATGATTAAGCCGCTGGGTAGTGTGCGTGTGTGGCGTTTTGGCTTATATTACTTTTTAGTATTCGGCTGTTTTGTTGCATTTTCTCAATGGTTGGTGCCTTATTTTGTTAATGTGTATGCAGCGTCTCTTGTAACAGCAGGTTTGTTTGCTTCTTTATTTAGTATGCCTTCCGGAGTTATCCGTGCACTGGGTGGATGGATGAGTGATAAGTGGGGAGCAAGAAAAGTAATGAAATGGGTTTTTGAATGGTCTATTGTTATTAGCGCCTTATTGATTTTCCCAAGAATGATAATTACTACACCCGGTAAAGGAATTATGGCTGCTAAAAACGGAAAAGTAACTTTTGTTTCTGATACTATGATAAAAGTAGATGATAAAAAATATGTATTAAATGCAAAGAAACTGCTTACAAATGAACAAGCTAACGAGCAAGGATTTTTACCATCTAAAGAATCTTGGCAAACACCCGTTGTAAAAGAAGGTGATGAAGTAAGAAAAAAACAATTATTAGCCGGAGGAACTTCCCAAATTACTTTTGATGCCAATATGTGGGTGTATGCCATATTAGTAACTATTGTTGGTATTGTATGGGGTATCGGAAAAGCAGGTGTTTATAAATTTATTCCGGATTATTTTCCAAATGATATTGGTGCAGTGGGCGGAATGGTAGGTGTGATAGGAGGGCTCGGAGGCTTTATTTGCCCGATTATATTTGGATACTTATTAGACTGGACAGGATTGTGGACAAGCTGCTGGGTGTTAATGCTTATCCTTTCTGTTGTATGCTTTTGGTGGCTACAAAGAGTTGTAGCAAAAATTATCTCTAAAAAAGCTCCGGAAATTTCTGAACAAATGGAATTTACAAACGGACATCATTAATAAAATTAATTAAAAATAAATAATTATGAAAACACAACTTAATCATTGGATAAATAAAACAATCAAACTATCAGGCGCAATGATAGGAATATTCCCGGCAATATTGACTGCACAAAGTAATCAGGAAAGCCCATTTAAACATGAGTTTATTCCTCAAATTATGACAAGAGGAGAATACAGACACGGGTATCAAAACCTATCTGATACATCTCAAAAGCCCGCCACATTTATAGGACAAAGAACACGACTAACCTATAAGTTGACAAGCGATAAATTTGACATTGTAACAACCATACAAGATGTTAGGGTTTGGGGCTCTTTACCAAATGCTGCAATTGACTCATCCGGCAAATTAAGTTTAGCCGAAGGATATGGCGCTATTAAATTCGATAAGAAAAATAAGTTAAAAATAGGAAGGCAAATTGTTTCTTACGATGATGATAGAATCCTTGGGACTTTTGATTGGGCATTTCAATCAAAGAGACATGATTTGGCAGTATTTGAACATAAAAATGACAGCGTATTAACCTATCATGTTGGCGCAGCATGGAATCAAAAATCTGACTACTATAATAACACTGTATATGGTGTTCAAAAAAACTACAAAACCATGCAGTACTTATGGTTATTCAGACAAATGAAATCGTGGAATGTAGGATTGTTGTTTTTGAACAACGGAACACAATTAACTAAAACTGTTGGAATACAAAAAAAATATTACGATTGTTATAGTCAAACATTTGGATTTAATACTAATGCAAAATACAATGCATTTACAGTTAATGCATTTGGATATTATCAAATGGGTTTTGATGCTACTATTACAAACGTTTCCGGTAACGCTAAGGCAATTAATGCTTACGATGCAGGATTAAACTTAAATTACAAAATAATAGACTGGTTCAATGTTTCTGCCGGAGGTGAATATCTTTCAGGAACAAGTCAAGATGCTACAAAGCAGGGTCAAACTGCTTCTTTTAATCCTTTATTTGGAACCAATCATAAATTTAACGGTTATATGGATTATTTCTATGTTGGAAATCATGCTAACAGTGTGGGTTTGTTAGATGCTTATTTAAAATTAAATTTCGGAAAAGGAAAATGGAATGCATTTATCAATGTGCATAATTTTCAAGCAGCAAACGATATAAAAGATGTAAAAAAATCTACTGCAACAAACTTTGTGGCAATGGATAGGCAGTTAGGACAAGAGGTTGATTTAACTTTCTTGTATAAAATTAGTGATGGCGTTTCTATACAAGCAGGATACAGTCAAATGTTCGGTACATCATCTATGGTAGCCATTAGAGGGGGCAATACAAGTGCCACAAGCAACTGGGCATATATTATGTTTCATTTTAGACCGGGTGTGTTGTTCCCAAGAACAGGATTAAAACAATAATTTGATGAAAGTCATTTCATAAAAAAATAAAAAAATAAAAATTTGCCACTCAATAATAAATCAATAAAAACACAAATATATGTCAACAACATGGTTAACAAAATGGGAGCCCGAAAATGAACAGTTTTGGGAGAATGAGGGGCAGAAACATGCTACACGAACACTTTGGGTTACAACATTCAGTTTGATATTTTCTTTTGCAACGTGGTTTGTAATGAGTGCAGTATCAGTAAAATTACCCGGTATAGGATTTAAATTTGATACCATGCAACTCTTTTGGCTTGCAGCAATGCCGGGACTTGCGGGTGGTACTTTTCGTCTTATTCATACATTCTTAATTCCTATTTATGGAACAAGACACGTTATTACAGTGGCTACTTTTCTCAAAATTATTCCAATGTTGTGGCTGGGTTTTGCTGTACAAGACCCTACAACACCTTACTCACACTTTTTAATTATATCTATATTGTGTGGTTTTGGTGGCGGAGATTTTTCGTCTTTTATGCCCTCAACAAGTTTACACTTTCCAAAAAAACAACAGGGTGTTGCTATGGGAATACAAGCAGGCATTGGTAACTTTGGAGTATCATTAACACAGTTTATTACACCATGGATTATTGGTTTTGCTTTATTTGGTGCAACCGGTGGAGCTTCGCAGGTTTTTTTGAAAGCTGACAAAATAAAAGAAGTAAAAGTTGTAAAAGAAAACAATATCGTAAAAGATATA
Organism: Bacteroidia bacterium; assembly: GCA_039811645.1. GTDB lineage: Bacteria > Bacteroidota > Bacteroidia > B-17B0 > Aurantibacillaceae > BPGX01. The sequence goes on from JBDHZB010000022.1 coordinate 21,662, forward strand.
GTGGTGAACGAACCAACATTGGCTGAAGTACTTGCGATATCAAAAACAAATAATGTTATTTCAGATGTTACGGTTAATGGCTCATCAGAATTAGCACAATCTATAAAAGTTGATGTTAAGAAAAATGATAGCGGAGTAATTACTGATATTGAAGTTAAAAAAGTAACAAAGAAAAATATGTGGCTGCAAAATGCAGCATTTTGGTACGTTCCGCTTTTAGCTATTATGGGAATTATTTGTTGGATTTATTTAAGAAGTATTAAAGTGCCAAGAACATCTATTGGAACAATGTTGAAAAACATGACAGATAATAAGCATGCGTGGTTTTGCGTCATTACTTATGTTATGACTTTTGGTAGCTTTTCCGGATTTGCAGCAGCATTTCCTTTAATGATTAAAATTATTTACGGTGGATTTGAAAATGCCCCCGACCCATTAAAATATGCTTTTTACGGACCGTTAATTGGTTCTGCCGTGAGAGCATTATTTGGCGCGCCATCTGATAAATGGGGCGGAAGTATTTGGCTGATGGTTTCCGGTATAGGCTTAATTATTGGTACCGCAGCAATGATATTCGGAGGGTATCTTACACCAACATCGTTAGAGCAATTCCCGGGATTTGTAGGTATCATGTTGTTCCTCTTTTTAATGGCAGGTATTGGAAATGCCGCAACATTCAGACAATATCCAATTATTTTTGCTTTTTCACGCAGACAAGGTGCTCAAATACTTGGGTGGACAGGTGCATGGGCTGCATACGGACCATTTTTATTTTCTTCTTTAATAGGAGCATCTATTACAGCTTATGGTAATGCGAATGCTTTCTTTTGGGGAGCATTAGTGTTTTTTATCATAGCAACGGTAATTAATTGGTATTTTTACACCAGAAAAAATGCTGAGCGTTATGATTTTGGAGCAAAAGGAGGAACATGGTGGGATAAAGCAAAAGCAACATGGACAGGTCCTATGGAATAAGATACTGAAATTTAAAATATTCTTTTATTTAATTCTATTTTTTGCATTTAAGTTTGTCGGATGTTCTAAGGTTGACGTTAACCCTACGTTTGGCAAACTTAAAGTGCAAATTAATTATTTATACAACACACAGTCCGTTATCTTTGATAGTATTAAATATGTAACATGTAATCAGGACACTATTTCTTTTTCAACATTAGAATATATTATCAGCAATATTAAACTATATTCTAAAGGAAAAGTATTTTTATATAAACATTCTTTTTACTTAAATCCTAAGATGAAATTAAATAGCTTTTTAATAGACTCAGTTCTTGTTATGACTTACGATTCTATGAGTCTTTCTATTGGAGATAATCATCCTTACAATGCTTTGGATATTAATATTAATAACATGATATGGCCGAGTATGATGGGCGGAGGTTTTCACTTTTTGAAATTAGAAGGATACTATAAAAAATCATGCCCTATTACGGGATATACTATGCATAGTGGAGGTAATCCAATGCTGCCGATTTATTATACATCAAAACTATCAATGAATATTCAGAATAATAATCATGTACTGACGTTAAACCACAGTATTGACAAATGGATTAGTGGCGCAACGTGTTACAAAATTTCAAACTATAATTACTCCATGGGAGTAGATAGTTTAATGCATAAAATTAATATCAATGGAAGTAAAGTACTTTCTTCTGTAAAATTTGAATAAAACAAGTTATGGCAAAACATAATATCGATTTGGATTGGAAAGAAAATATGTTGTTTGAAACAATAGTTAATGGGCACAAAGTAACGTTAGATGCCGATGCATCTGTGGGCGGGACAGATACAGCGCCCCGTCCAAAAGCATTAATGTTAGTGGCTTTAGCAGGTTGTACAGCAATGGATGTGGTTGCATTATTTAGAAAAATGAAAGTGGATTTTTCAGGATTAAAAATAAATGTAGAAGCTGAGTTGTCAGAAGAACACCCGAAAATATATACCAAAGTACACATGATATACTTCGTTAAAAGTAATGAAGTATATAGACAAAGTATTGACAAGGCGATTAACTTATCTCAAGAAAAATATTGTGGTGTAGGAGCAATGTTTAAAAAATTTGCCGAACTGACTTATGAAATTCAAATTATATCATAAAGGCGCTTTACTTTTTATTTTAATTTTTCTTTCTTGTAAAAAAGATAGCAAAAACACAGTGCAAGTACTATGTAATATAGATGCTACACCATATAAATTAAATTTACCTTCTTATTTTCCTCAAATACCTACTTATAATCAAATACAATTAACACAGGCAAAAGTCAGCTTAGGAAAAAAATTATACTATGAACCTCGAATATCGAGTTTTAATCAAAGTTGTTCTTCTTGCCATATTCAATCCCAATCATTTACTAATCCAATGGCAAATTCTTTGCCTCATCTGAACCTCATTTTTAACCAAAACTTTTTATGGGCGGGAGGTGTGCAGACGGGAATGTTAGATGCCATGCATTACGAAGTAAATAGTTTTTTCGGGACAAATCCTAATAATATTAATAATAACGAATACAAACCATTGTTTTGCAAGGCATTTGGCTCTGATGAAGTTACAAATAACAGAATAGCAGAATGTTTGATGCAGTTTATCTCTACTTTAATTACGGGTAATTCAAAATTTGATAAATACTTACGTGGAGAAATAATGCTCAGTCCTTCCGAATTTAATGGATTTAATATTTTTTCCACTGAAAAAGGGGACTGCTTTCACTGCCATGGCATGCCCTTATTTACAGATAATTCATTTAGAAATATTGGATTAGATTCTATATTTACCGCTGCTAATTGGGGGCTTTATGAAAACACACATAAAAATTCTGATATAGGAAAATATAAAGTACCAACACTTATTAATATAGCACTTACTGCGCCCTACATGCACGATGGCAGATACAACACCTTAGATGATGTTATTAATTTTTATGACCATGGTATGAAATATTCTGTTACGCTAGACCCCTTAATGATGAAAAATAATAAATTACAAAATGGATTACAACTATCAGCGCAAGATAAAGCAGACTTAAAAGCCTTTCTATTGTCTTTGACAGATTCGATATTTATTAATAACCCGGCTTATAGATAATTACGTATTTTCTTTCCATTGATATTCGTTGTTTTCAAACAATTCTTTTCCAAACACAGGTGTACGCTTTTTAATTTCTTCTACAACCCACTCACACGCTTCAAAAGACACTTTTCTATGTTTAGATGATACAAAAACAAACAAAGAAATTTCGCCGGCTTTTACTAAACCTATGCTATGATAAATATGCATACAAACCAAATCAAATTTTGAAAAACAAGCTTCTCTGATTTCATGAAATACTTTGTTTGCCATTTCTTCATAAGCACTATATTCAATGCCTAAAACCACTTTTTCATTAATAACATCAGCGCGTACTTGCCCTAAAAAAATATCGTGTGCGCCGATTGTAGTTTTTGTAGCATGTTTGGCAATAGACTCTGCAATAAATTGAGATGTAATAGCCCCATTAATAAATACCTTTTTCATATCAATTGTTAATAATGCAAATATACTAAACTTCAATCATAGTAGAATGTGATATAAATCATTTTTGAATGGATATTTTAATCCTTACCTTTGGGGGAAATTTTTAATATGTTACAAGATAGCACAGAGCTAAAGAATGCTCAAAATGACAAAATTAAAAGGATGGTTGAGAAATCTTCTGAAGATGAAGGCATGTCTCCTATGAGTCCTCCGGAATATAATAACCCTCCTTCAAAGATAGAAGAAATACCATACGACCAACTGCCTAAATCTATTAAAGTATTGGTAGATGACCACAAGGCAGCTATTGAAAAGGTTTCAAAATTTGAAAATGCACTCATTAAGTTTAATGAAAGTAACTACACTTACACGCAAGACCTTTCTACAGAATTTAGAGATTTCTTTGAGTTTTTTGATAATAAATTAATGCCGCATCATCAAAAGGAAGACAAATATCTTTTCCCCATTCTAGGAAAATATCTGCTTAAAGCAGGAGAGCATAGCAAGTATATGACCAATAATAGTTATGAAACCCCCGTAGATGTTATGGAAGACGATCACCTAAAAATGATGCAGGCGGGTTCTTTGGTATTTAATCTTCTGGGAATTTTTGTGCGCGTGCCAGATCCTGTTTCAAGAGGATTGCTTGCCGATATTATATTTAACAAAGGAATGGAACTAATAGATTTATTACGCACACATATTTATCAAGAAGATAATGTATTGTTCCCTCAAGCAGTTAAATATCTTTCTAAGGACGAATTTTTGGAAGTAGAAAAGTATATTAAATAATGTTGAAAGATAGTTTTAATAGAGTACACGATTATTTACGAATAGCAGTTACCGACAAATGTAACTTTAACTGCGTGTATTGTATTCCGGTAAAAAACTGTCATTTTTTACCTAACGATAAACTAATGACTGTAGATGAAATCTATGGAATAGCAAAAGTTTTTAAGGGACTTGGAATTAATAAAATTCGTTTGACAGGCGGAGAGCCTTTACTGCGTCCGGATATTTTGACAATTATAGAACGACTAAAATCTCTTTCTGTAGAGTTAGCCATGACAACCAATGGCTTTTATTTAGATAAAGTACTTGATGATCTTATTAGTTTTGATATAGAATCTATTAATGTTAGTTTAGATACAACAGACAGAAATAAATTCTTTGATATTACCGGGAAAAATGCTTTTGATAAAATATTTGATAATATTCGTCTATTGATGGATAAAGGTCTTCACCCTAAAATTAATGTTGTATTAATTAAAGGAATGAATGATAATGAGATTAAATATTTTGTAAATTGGACAAAAGATTTACCCGTACACATCAGGTTTATAGAATACATGCCATTTGAAGCTAATCGTTGGAACTTTAATAATGTAGTATCATTAGATGATATTTTGAATACTTTACAACAAGATAATTTAGAAATTATTAAGTTAAACGATAAACCACATAGTACGTCTAAATCTTTTCAAATAAAAGATTATAAAGGCACTTTCGCAGTTATTAGTACAGTATCTAATCCATTCTGCGATACTTGCAACAGAGTAAGACTTACTGCAGATGGTAAATTAAGAAACTGCTTATTTGCTCAAACCGAAATGGATTTGCTAACGCCATTCCGAAAAGGAGAAGACATTGTTCCGTTGATAGAAAGTAGCGTTTTGACAAAACATCTTAAAAGAGGAGGATTACCGGACTTTACTACAGAGGAACTTTTTCAAAAACTTTCCAAAAGAAAAATGATAGAAATAGGAGGGTAGTATTTGTATTAACGTAAAAAAAAATACAACTTTGCTCTGCTTATTATGATTAGAACATCTCTTTTATTTTTATTCTATATATTGTTGTTTGCGTGTAACAATAACCATTCAAATAGTTATGATAAACAAAAGGATAGTTTGTTAGTAATTTTAAATTATCAACTTACCGTATTTGAAAAAATGGACTTTAAAAAACCAAATGATACGATTGTAATAACAGATACCTTATCAATCAAGGATAGTACATTCTTTTTTATGCTGCAATCTAACTTTGTAAAATCCAAAAAAGTAATAGATACCATTCAGCAAATATACACCGCATTTAAAATACAGATGGATAGTTTGAATAAAAATAATTATAGTATAGATTCTGTTTTACTACAACAACTTCAGCTCTTAATTGAAAAAAACAATAAATATATTTATCAATACAACAGAGCATCTTCTATTACAGAACAAAATAACCAATTACTTCAATATCTAAATGGTAAATAGTAAAATAGAGTTTAAAGATTTTCCAAATAAACAGATAAAAATTTCTAAAGCAGAAATTAAAAAATGGATATATGATGTAGTGGCATCTTTTAAATACAAGCAGATAGAAGTATATTACAATTTTATTTCCGATAATGAATTATTAAGCATTAATCGTCACTTCTTAAAACATGATTATTATACGGATATTATTACATTTGATTATTCAGAGCATAAAAAAATTGCAGGAGAAATTTTTATCAGCACAGAGAGAGTAATTGACAATGCAGAGAAAAATGGGGTAACACCTCAAGAAGAATTTTTGCGCGTAATTATTCATGGCATATTACACTTGTGTGGATTAAAAGATAAAACACAGCAACAAAAGCAACAAATGAGAAAACAGGAAAATATTGCATTAAAAAAATTAAACCAACAAAATATGAAAACTAAAAAAAAGAATGATTTAAAAATGAAACCCGAATCTTTAATGATGTCTTATGGGTATAAGCCCGAACTGTCTGTAGGCGCTATTAAGTGCCCGATTTATCAAACATCTACTTTTGTATTTAATACTGCCGAAGAAGGGAAGGGGTTTTTTGAAGTTGCTTATGGTAAACGTGAAAAAAGAGCAAAAGAAGAAATCGGATTAATATATAGTCGCTTAAATAATCCTGATATAGAAATTTTAGAAAATAGATTGTCTTTGTGGGATAATGCAGAAGATGCGGCGGTATTTGAAAGTGGCATGGCAGCTATTAGTACGGTTTTCTTCGAATTTTTAAAACCCGGAGACACATTTTTATACAGTGCACCACTATATGGTGGAACAGAACATTTTATCAACCATGTTCTTACTAATTTTGGAATAAAAGGCTATCAGTTTAATCACACCAATTCTGAAAAAGAGATTGTTGAACAAGTGAAAAAATTAGGAATTAAGAACACTTTGAAAATGATTTATGTAGAAACACCATCTAACCCATCTAATACCTTAATTGATATAAAAATGTGTAGAAATATTGCAAATCATTTTTCTACTAAAACCAGTAAGGTAATTGTAGCTGTAGATAACACTTACTTAGGTCCTTTGTTCCAACATCCTCTTAATCATGGTGCAGATTTAGTGTTATATTCTGCAACTAAATATATTGGCGGGCATAGCGATTTAATTGCCGGAGCTTGCTTGGGATCTAAAGAACTAATTACAAGGGTAAGAACATTACGCTCATTTTTAGGAAATATGGCGGGACCATGGACAGCATGGTTAATGCTCAGGAGTTTAGAAACGCTGAAAGTAAGGATGGAACAGCAGGCACACAACGCCATTCAAATTGCAAATTATTTGAACAAACATCCAAAAGTAAAAGAGGTATTGTATTTAGGCTTACTTTCAAAAAACAGTCAACAATATAAAATATACAAGCAACAATCATCTTCCCCGGGTGCAATGTTAAGTTTTTATGTAAAAGGTGGAGAAAAACAAGCATTCAAATTTTTAAATGCGCTCAAACTGATTAAATTAGCAGTGAGTTTGGGAAGCACAGAATCATTAGCAGAACATCCTGCTACAATGACACATGCCAGTGTCCCTGCTGAAGAAAAAAAACAATATGGTATTTTAGACAATATGGTGCGTCTTTCTATAGGGATTGAAAACGTAAATGATTTAATAGCCGATATTGAACAAGCATTAAGTAAGGTTTAATTGAACGTTGTATATTTTGAGATAGAAGAGCATAAATTTTTATCTTTGTTATTAACAATAGGCAGAATATATTTTTATAACTTAATTATAGATGGCAACGTAGTGGAAATTAAAAGAATGGAAAAAATGGAATAAATTTTTTTACTATATTTGCTGCCACGCTTTAGGGGTGCTTACTATACAAGCTGAGAACAAACCCTCAAAACCTGATGCAGATAATACTGTCGAAGGGAAAAGCAAGTAACATTGCATACGGTTTGTTCACCAACAAGTGTAAAATTATAAATATGATTACCATTAAGGTGAATGATGCATCAATGAGTATTCAGATAGGTTCAACCATTCTGAGTATTTTACAGATACAATTTCCTGATAAAAAAGAATTTAACGGAATAGCGGTAGCTGTGAACGAAGTAGTTATTCCAAAAAAACAATGGCACACTTATCAATTACAAGAACACGATAATATCTTAATTATTATTGCCGCACAAGGCGGATAATATTTTTAAAACAATAACTATGAAAAAAACAGAAAAAATTCCGGAGAACAGTATTATTAGTACCACTCCTTTTCCTAACTCTAAAAAGATTTATGTTAATGGTAATATCCATAAAGATATTAAAGTGCCCATGCGGCAAATTACCTTGTCTCCCACTAAAACAGCATCGGGTCAAGAAAAAGAAAATGCGCCCGTTATTGTTTATGATACCAGTGGTGTTTACACCGATACTAGTGTTACTGTTAATGTCTTTCAGGGATTAGAAAAAATTCGCTTACCATGGATTACAAGAAGAAATGATGTTGAACAACTTTCAGATTTTACATCACTGTACACGCGTCAGAATAATTCTGATAAATCTCTTGATGGTATCAGGTTCCCTCATATACCAAAACCATTAAAAGCAAAAGCGGGACATAATGTATCACAAATGTATTATGCTAAACAAGGCATTATTACCGAAGAAATGGAATACATTGCTATTCGTGAAAATCAAATGTTAGGTGCCATAAAAGAAAAACTAAATGGGCAATCGGATATGCTGCTAAAACAACATGCAGGACACTCTTTTGGAGCCAATATTCCAAAAGAAATTACACCGGAATTTGTAAGGCAGGAAGTAGCAGCGGGTAGAGCCGTAATTCCAAGTAATATTAATCATCCCGAATGTGAACCTATGATTATTGGCAGAAACTTTTTAGTAAAGATTAATGCTAATATCGGCAACAGTGCCGTTACTTCATCAATAGAAGAAGAAGTGGAAAAAGCGGTGTGGGCTTGTCGTTGGGGTGCTGATACAGTAATGGATTTATCTACCGGGAAAAATATTCATGAAACACGTGAGTGGATTATTCGCAACTCACCCGTTCCTATCGGAACCGTACCAATTTATCAGGCATTAGAAAAAGTAAATGGAAAGCCGGAAGACTTAACTTTTGAAATTTTTAGAGATACATTAATAGAACAAGCAGAACAAGGTGTTGATTATTTTACCATTCATGCAGGTGTATTATTGCGATATATTCCACTTACAGCAAATAGAATGACAGGTATTGTGTCGCGTGGTGGAAGTATTATGGCAAAGTGGTGCTTGGCACATCATAAAGAAAACTTTTTATACACGCATTTTGAAGAAATATGCGAAGTAATGAAAGCATATAATGTGGCATTTTCTTTAGGAGATGGCTTGCGCCCCGGTAGTATTTATGATGCCAATGATGCAGCACAATTTGCAGAACTAAAAACATTGGGAGAGCTTACAAAGATTGCATGGAAGCACGATGTTCAAGTAATAATAGAAGGTCCCGGACATCTACCTATGCAATTAATTAAAGAAAACATGGATAAAGAATTGCATGACTGTTATGAAGCTCCGTTTTATACACTTGGTCCCTTAATAACTGATATAGCTCCCGGATATGACCATATTACATCGGCTATCGGCGCTGCTATGATTGGTTGGTATGGTACCTCTATGTTGTGCTACGTTACACCAAAAGAGCATTTAGGATTGCCAAATAAAAAAGATGTCAGGGATGGTGTGATTGCCTATAAAATTGCTGCTCATGCCGCCGACTTGGCAAAAGGGCACCCGGGCGCCCAATATAGAGACAATGCTTTAAGCAAAGCGCGCTTTGAATTTCGATGGGAAGATCAATTTAATTTATCACTTGACCCGGAAACGGCAAAATCTTTTCATGATGAAACACTACCCGCAGAAGGTGCTAAAGTAGCGCATTTTTGTTCTATGTGTGGACCAAAATTTTGCTCTATGCAAATAACACAAGATATTAGAGACTACGAGCAACACCTAAAACAAAAATCGGAAGAGTTTAAGAAAAAAGGCGGCGAAATTTATTCATAATGAAAATACTTTATACACCCGATAATTTTGAATACTTCCACTTGCCTATTTTACAGACAGCAATTGATAATGAATTTATTGTACATATCAGATATTCTAATAAACAAGATATTGATGCAATTATTACTAACCTTCCTGTAAATGCCTTAAAAAATATTGCTATTCCTTATCACTTATGTGATGATTATCAAAAAAATATTTTTTCTATTCTTCATTTTAAGGAGCAAATAAGAATGAGCACTACTATGCTGCCTAAAACTTTATTGCAATTAAAAAAGCAAAATAAATACCTTTCAACGTCTATTCATCAATTACAAAATATAGATGAAGATCTGTCATTGTTTGATTATTGTGTTTACGGACCGATTTTTAAAAGTTTTAGTAAAAACAATTATGCGCCTGCCATCTCCTTAACTAAAATAAAACAACAGATTCAAGAGTTTAAGAGCAAATATATTAATACAAAATTAATAGCTGTTGGGGGGATAGATAATAATAGTATGAACAAAGCTCTTGATGTTGGATTTGATGGCGTTGCCTTTTTGGGTTATGTGTGGCAAGATAAACAACCAATATCTAAAATTTTAGAAATAACTGATGGAATTACAAGCTAAAAAACCTTTCGTTGTAACTATAGCAGGCTACGACCCTTGTGGAGGTGCCGGTATCTTGGCAGATATTAAAACCTTTGAACAATGTAATGTATATGGATTATCGGTTATTACTTGTGACACTATTCAGTCTGAAAACAAATTTAAAGCATTAAGGTGGCGCACCACTGCTAATATTATTACACAGTTAAAGTTCTTACTAAAAGAATACCCTATAAAAGCGGCTAAAATAGGATTAATCAAAGATATTGACATGCTTACTGCAATAGTAAAAACACTCAAAATATATCAAATAAAAATAATATTAGACCCCATTCTTGTAACATCAACCAGTAAAATAATTTTTCAAGTAGGTAAAAATTTTTCTTTACAAAAGTATTTATCTGATATCTTTTTAATCACGCCAAATTATGATGAAGCCCTTTTGCTGACTAAAGTGAATTCATTGAATGAAGCCGGAAAAATTATTTCAAAATATACAAATGTGGTAATTAAAGGAGGGCATAATAGCACAAAACAAGGCACAGATGTTTTATTTGAAATAGGTCATAGCTTACAAACAGAGATTAAACCCTTTCATAAAAATATTTATACTAAACACGGCTCCGGCTGTGTATTTTCAGCAGCACTCACTGCATCAATAGCAATGCAAACGCCTATACTTGAATCTGTAAAGTTTGCTAAACGCTATACAGAAAAATTTTTAAAATCAAATAAAACATTATTAGGATATCATGCTTACTAAATTACAATACATATCACAAGGGCTTACGGAGCAAGAACAATATGACAATATTTATGCCGTATTAGATGCAGGTTGTCAATGGATTCAAATACGATGGAAAAATCAGAGTGAAGTAAATATTCTAAAATTGTCTGAAAAAGTAAAGCTATTAACTGATAGTTATAGTGCTACATTGATTATTAATGATTATCCGACTATCGCTAAAACTGTTGACGCACATGGCGTGCATTTAGGATTAACTGATATGAATGTTCAGCAGGCTAAACAATTATTACATCCTAATCAATGGATTGGTGGAACAGCAAACTCACTGCAAGATGTTACTAAAAGAATTAATGAACAAGTAACCTATATTGGGTTAGGTCCTTATAAGTTTACAAACACAAAAGACAATCTAAGTCCTATATTGGGTTTGGTTGGTTATCAAAATATTTTACAAAATATTAAAAATAAAGACATTCCGATTTATGCTATTGGCGGTATAGAGTTAAGTGATGTTCAAGATATTGTAAATACGGGGATTTATGGTGTAGCCATGGCTTCTGCTATTACCAAATCAAAAAACAAAAAAGAATACATTCAAAAACTTAATCAAATTTTATGCAACCATTAAAAATTGCCAACAAAATATTTCAATCACGATTAATATTAGGTTCCGGTAAATTCGGCACTATTGATGCGTTTGAAGATGCTGTAGTATCATCAAAAACAGAAATGATTACACTTGCATTAAAACGATTAGATAAAAACACAGAACAAGATAAATGGTTGAAGATTCTTAAGAAACACAATATTAATATATTACCAAACACTTCCGGTGTTCGCTCTGCTAAAGCTGCTGTAATGGCTGCGCAATTAGCACGAGAAGCATTAGAAACCAATTGGATAAAATTGGAAATTCACCCCGATCCAAAATATTTAATGCCCGATCCAATAGAAACCTTAAAAGCAACAGAAACTTTGGCAAAAGAAGGTTTTGTAGTATTACCATACATTCATGCTGATCCTGTATTATGCAAACATCTAGAGGACGCAGGAGCTGCAGCTGTAATGCCACTTGGTGCGCCCATCGGAACAAACAAAGGCTTGCGTACATACGATTTTTTGAAAATTATTATTGAACAATCTAATTTACCGGTTATTGTGGATGCTGGATTAGGACTCCCGTCTCATGCGGCTCATGCTATGGAGTTGGGAGCAGATGCCGTGCTTGTAAATACTGCCATTGCGGTTGCACAAAATACGGGAGAAATGGCATCAGCATTCAGATTAGCGGTAGAAGCGGGTTACAAAGGATATCAGGCCGGCGCGGGTATTGTTTCGGATTGTGCAATTGCAACTTCACCACTAGATGATTTAATTTAAAAATTAATGAAGGAAAATATCACGAATAATAAAATAGCCATTAGCACGATATACCTAAGCATTGTAGGAAATATTATACTTGCCATTGCAAAATGGCTGGCAGGATATTTTGGAAATTCTTATGCACTGATAGCGGATGCAATAGAATCTACTACTGATATTTTTTCTTCACTATTAATTTTACTTGCACTTAAATACATGAACCGTCCTGCAGATGAAAACCATCCCTATGGGCATGGTAAGGCAGAACCATTAATAACATTTGTGGTTGTTGCTTTTCTTGTTACATCTGCAACCATTATAGCTTATGAAAGTATTATTAATATCTCAGTACCACATGCTCCACCAAAACTATACACACTATTTTTATTGGCACCATTAATATTGTGGAAAGAAATCTCATTTAGATTAGTAATGAAAAAAGCAAAAGAAACACACAGTTCTTCTTTGAAAGCAGATGCATGGCATCATCGTAGCGATGCAATTACTTCTATTGCGGCGTTTATAGGCATTTCTATTTCTTTAATTTTTGGGAAAGGATATGAGCATGCAGATGATATTGCTGCACTTTTTGCGTCAGGATTTATCTTATACAATAGCTATTTAATTTTTAGGCCCGCTCTTGGAGAGATTATGGATGAGCATTTATATGACGACCTGATTAATGAAATTAGAAAAATCGCATTAACTGTAGATGGGGTTGTGTCAACCGAGAAGTGTTTTATTAGAAAAGCCGGAATGGTTTATCATGTGGATTTACATGCTGTTGTTAATGCACATATTACGGTGAAAGAAGGACATGCTATTGCACATAATCTTAAAGATAAATTAAGAAGTGAAATACCTAATCTCGGACATGTATTAATTCATATAGAACCGGATGAATATTAGTTTTTAAAATATATTTATCGTGTTACAACACTTGTAATAATATCAAGGAATACCTTTGGCTGGTCGGCATGTACCCAATGCCCTGCATCTTTAATAGAATAAAATTGTATTTGCGAATATTGTTGTTTAATATCTTCAATATCTGTTTGTAAAATATATGCGGAGTTTTCTCCTTTAATAAATGTAGTTTTTGTATTACTTGTATAAAATGGAATTTGTGTGATGATATTTTTGTAATGCTTTTGAATAGCACTAAGATTGAAGCGCCACGCCAACGTATCAGATGTTTGCCAATAAACATTTTTTAATAAAAACTGAATAACACTTTCTTGTTGCAAATATTCTCGTAAGACCTGTTCGGTATCTCGCCTTGTTTTTATCACATTAAAATCAACTGCATTCAATGCAGCAAACACATCGCTGTGTCCATTTTCAGGATAAGCCTTTAGTGCAATGTCCACCACAATTAGTTGCTGTAGTATGTTAGGATATAAATAATCGACATACATAGCAACTTTGCCGCCCATACTATGCCCCATTAAAATTGGTTTTTGTATATTGTATTTTTGAATAAATTCAGTAATGTCTTTTGCCATCAACTCGTAGCTCATGTCTTCGCTGTGAGGGCTTTGACCATGATTTCTTAAATCAATGGTAAATACTTTAAAAGTATTTTCTGATAATGTTTTTGCTAATGTATTCCAATTATCACTGCTTCCAAATAATCCGTGCAGGATAATTATTGGTTGTTCTTCTCCAAATGTTCTAAAAAATAGTTCCATTATTTTAATTTTGTTTTACCAGTAATTTAGGTTCGGTCATTTCCATAATGGCATACCTTACGCCTTCTTTTCCATAACCACTATCTTTTATACCGCCATAAGGCATTTCATCTAATCTTACAATAGAGCATCCGTTATGAATAACGCCACCCGTTTGAATATTCTCAAAGCAATAATTTAGTTCATCTATTTTATTGGTAAACACACCACACTGTAAGCCATAATTTGTATCATTAACCAATGCTACAGCTTGCTTAATATCACCATTGTATTTTTCAACACAAACAACGGGACCAAAAATTTCTTCACTATTTACTTTCATTGAAGTATTTGTATTGGTAAGAATAACCGGCTCATGATGGTTGTTAATTTTTTTGCCTTTAAGTAAATATTCAGCGCCATGCTGAATAGCTTCTTGCACCCAGGTTTCTACACGTTTTGCATTTTCTTCATCTATCATTACGGAAATATCAGTGGTATCGTTAATAGGATTGCCGTATTGTAATTTTTGTGTGGCGGTAATAAATTTTTTTACAAACTCATCAAATACTAAACGGTGTATATAAAATCTTTGTGTGTGAATACAAACCTGCCCACTATAAGCAAAGCCACTAGTAACACAGTGTGCAATAATATTATCAATATTTATAGAATCTGTAATAATCGTTGCGGCATTTCCGCCAAGTTCTAAAGTAACTTTTTTATTATAGGCAAGCTGTTTTATTTTCCATCCCACTATAGGTGATCCGGTAAATGAAATTTTTGCAATTTTTTGATGAGCTAAAAACTGTTCTATAATTGAGCTTTTACAAGGAAGTACAGAAAATGCTTTTTTTGGAAATGTTGTTTCTTGAATAATTTTTGCAAGCGCAAGTGCCGTTAATGGTGTAGAAGATGCGGGCTTTAGAATAATTGGGCACCCTGCTGCAATAGCGGGAGCTACTTTATGTGCTACTAAGTTTAATGGAAAATTAAAGGGTGTAATAGCTAATACAACACCAATTGGAAATCGTTTAACCAATGCTTCTTTATTTTTACCATCAGGATTCCCGGATAAAGAATAATATTCATAAGGAATTCTTTTACATTCTTCTGATGCTATCAAAAAAGTTTGTATGGCTCTTTGAACTTCTGCTTTAGCATATTTTATTGGTTTCCCGGATTCTAATGAAATTAATTCAGATAATTCAGAATTTCGGTTTTGTATTTTTTCCGCAATAGTTTTTAAGATTATACTTTTTTCGTGCCCTGAAAGTTGTTTTGTTTCATTAAAACTTTCAGAAGCATTATTAATTGCTTGTTCTACAATGTTAGCATCTGCTACGCTAACCTTTTGAATTTCTTGATTTGTAAAAGGATTAGTAACGGATAAATAGTTTGAAGCATCAATCAATTCTCCGGATAAGTACAAAGAGTTCACAAAGGAATTACTAAATTAGTTTTTATTTAATTTATTGGCAACATCAATTCTACTGATAGCCATTAATTCTTTTAATGTTTTATCCATGCCATCGGTGCTGCCATCTAAAAATATAACATTTCCTTTTCCATGTTCCGCAAAATTCTTTACGGCTTCTGTCCACATACTAAATAAAATCAATGAAGCATCTAAGTTAGCTTCTTGCATTTGCTGTGCAGCTTGTGCCATACCTTTTGCTACTTCTTCTCTAAATAATGCAATACCTTGTCCTCGCAGTTGTGCAGCTTCTTTTTCTGCTAAGGCAGAAATTTTAATGGCATTTCCTTCTGCTTCTGCAGCTTTTGTTTTAGTAATAAGTAGTGCTTGTCCTTCATTTTCTGCTGCTAATTTTAAGTTATTGCTGGCTACTACTTTTGCCATACTGCGAATAACCTCTTCATCAAATGTAATATCATTAATTTGTAAATCAATTAAATGATAACCCCATTCTTCTAATGTTTT
>JBDHZB010000023.1:0-37501 GCA_039811645.1 Bacteroidia bacterium
GGAAGAGTCTGCACGACAAATTGTAGAGATTGCCGAAGCTTTTGAGTACGCTCACGAATTAGGCATGGCTACCGTATTGTGGTGTTATCTAAGAAATCCTGCCTTTAAAAAAGACGGTGTGGATTATCATACATCGGCAGACCTTACAGGGCAAGCGAATCACATTGGCGTAACCATCCAAGCAGATATTATTAAACAAAAATTACCAACAAACAATGGCGGCTATACTGCTATTAACTTTGGTAAAACACACCCTAAAGTATATTCGGAATTAACAAGCAACCACCCGATAGACCTTTGCCGCTATCAAGTAGCCAATTGTTATATGGGCAGAATCGGGCTTATTAACAGCGGCGGAGAAAGTAAAGGCGCTTCTGATTTGCAAGAAGCCGTAACAACCGCAGTAATTAATAAAAGAGCAGGCGGACAAGGATTAATTTCAGGAAGAAAAGCTTTTCAAAAGCCTATCAAAGAAGGGGTGCAGCTCCTTCATGCCATTCAAGATGTTTATCTTAATAAAAAAATTACCATTGCCTAAAAACAATTAATGGAAGCAGAAGTTCAAACTATGAGTTGGTTTAAAAGATTAAAAGAAGGCATTACCACTACTACTCGTGAAAAAAGAGAAACGCCGGAAGGCTTGTGGTACAAGTGCCCTTCTTGTAAAAAAATAACTACATCGCAAGACCATACACGTAATGCTTACGTATGTGCAGAATGCGGGTACCACGAAAGAATAAACAGTCAGGAGTATTTTGATTTACTTTTTGAAGGACAGTTTATGGAAATGTTTGATAACATTGTCAGCAGCGACCCACTCACGTTTTCAGACACAAAAAAATATACTGACCGCTTAGAAGATGCCTATACTAAAACAGGACTAAAAGATGCCATCAGAGTAGCCTTGGGAAAAATCAATGATAACGATTTGGTAATCGCGGCTATGGATTTTTCTTTTATCGGTGGGTCTATGGGCTCCGTAGTAGGAGAAAAAATTATCAAAGCCATTGATTTTTGTATTAAAACAAAAACACCCTTGCTTATTATTTCAAAATCAGGAGGCGCCAGAATGATGGAAGCCCCGTTTTCATTAATGCAAATGGCAAGAACATCAGCAAAGCTCAACGAATTATCCCAACATAAAATTCCTTACATATCATTACTAACCGACCCCACCACAGGAGGTGTTACCGCAAGCTTTGCCATGTTAGGAGATTTAAATATTGCCGAACCAAAATCTTTAATCGGTTTTGCAGGACCAAGAGTCGTAAAAGAAACCATTGGTAAAGACCTGCCAAAAGGATTCCAAACAGCAGAGTTTGTATTGGAACATGGCTTTTTGGATAAAATCATCGCACGTACTGAACTGAAAGATTATCTTTCAAAAATACTTAATTATTTTAAAA
Source organism: Bacteroidia bacterium (assembly GCA_039811645.1). Taxonomy (GTDB): domain Bacteria; phylum Bacteroidota; class Bacteroidia; order B-17B0; family Aurantibacillaceae; genus BPGX01. The sequence continues at coordinate 1,407 of JBDHZB010000023.1, forward strand.
ACTAAATTTATGAAAAAACCCTTATCCGTACTTTTAATTTGCATCACTGCAATATTCTTTGCACAAAAAAACTCTGATGTTACACTGTACTTTTCCGATGGCAGTATATTAAACGGAAATGCCAAAATGAATGACATTACCCTTACTGCGAGCTATGGTAAAGTAACCGTTAAACTAAAAAACATAAGCAGTATAGAGTTTGGCTTGGGTAAAGACGAAAGTATTAAAGGAGATATTACTAAACAAATACAGTTACTTACTACTCTTTCTGACGAAAAAGCAATTAACGGCGCCAAAGACAATATTTCAAAGTATGGCGTTAAAGCTATTTTTTATTTAGATGAGTATTTAAATGGTGCTAATGCAACTAATACAGACCGCGTGCAACAAGTGTTAGATGATATATTGAGCAGCAATAACCTTACAAGCTATCATTTTGAAGACATTATTAATTTATCTAACGGCGACAGAATAAGCGGTTATTTAGATTTTAATGCCGTTGAATTTAAAAATGATTTTCTATCTGCTAAAATCAGTACCGATAAAATTAAGTCTATGGATGTATTTTATACAGAATCAACAAACGGACAATCTTTCTTTTCGGTAAAAGCAGCTAAATATATTTCTTCAAATAATAATGGCGGATGGCTTAGTACAGGCATAAAAGTAAATAAAGGACAAACCATTGAACTTACAGCAAAAGGTGAAATTATCTTAGCAAGTTTAGATAATAAAAAATACCTTCCCGATGGTTATGTATCCGGAGAACAACCGCCAGCTACCGATGCAAACCCCGATGTAACATATTTTAATTACGGTACATTGTTATTTAAAATCGGCAATAATTGACAAATGATGAGAGCCGGCAGCAGCATGAAATATATTGCAAACACATCAGGTATTATTTATTTATCAATATATGAAACTGTATATAGCGATAAAAATACCGGTGCATACAATGTTGTTATCTCTGTTAAATAAATTTCATTTTAGATATTAATTAAGTATTGTTAATGTTTAGACATTAAAGATAAACCCATGCTCATCAAAAGTATTTCAGGAATAAGAGGAACAATAGGCGGAAAAGTAAACGAAAATTTAACCCCCATTGATATTGTAAAATTTACAACTGCGTATGCACAATGGCTAAGCCAACAAACCAAAACAACATCCGATAAAAAGAAAAAAGTTGTAGTTGGACGCGATGCCAGAATATCCGGCAGTGCTGTTTACAATATTGTAATTTACACATTAAGTATGTGCGGCATAGATGTTGTTGCATTAGATTTAAGCACCACTCCTACCGTAGAAATGTCTGTAACAGAACACAAAGCTGATGGCGGCATTATTATTACCGCATCTCACAACCCCGTGCAATGGAACGCTTTAAAGTTGCTTAACCATTTAGGAGAATTTATAAGTGATGCCGATGGAAAAAAGATTTTAGAATTTGCCGAAACCTCCAATTATACCTACGCCGATGTACTTGCCTTAGGGAATATTATACCCGATAACAAAGCCATAGACAAACATATTGAGAAAATCCTTACACTCAAATATGTTGATGTTGCTGCTATTAAAAGTGCCGCTTTTACCATTGTGATAGATGCTGTTAATTCAACAGGTGGCATTGCTGTTCCAAAATTATTAAAACAACTTGGCGTAAAAAATATTATAGAGTTATACTGTGAACCAACCGGGCACTTTCCTCACAATCCGGAACCGCTTCCCGAACACTTATCTGACTTGGCATCATCTGTAAAAAAACACAATGCACACTTAGGTATAAGCGTAGATCCTGATGTGGACCGCCTTGCATTTATATGCGAAGATGGTGAGCCATTTGGAGAAGAATATACATTGGTGGCTGTTGCCGATTATATTTTAAAAGCAAACAAAGGCGGTAATACGGTTTCTAACCTTTCTTCCACGCAAGCATTAAGAGATGTAACAACAAAACATAAAGGTACTTATAATGCAGCTGCCGTGGGTGAAGTAAATGTAGTCGCAAAAATGAAAGAAACCAATGCCATTATCGGAGGCGAAGGAAATGGCGGCGTTATTCTTCCGGAGTTACATTACGGCAGAGATGCACTTGCAGGTATCGCAATATTTCTAACGCATTTAGCCAAGTTAAAAAAAAGTACCTCTTTATTAAGAGATTTATATCCAAGATATTTTATTTCAAAAAATAAAATTGAACTATCGGCAAACACTCCATTAGATACTGTTTTAGAAGATATTAAAACCCGATATAAAAAATATCCCATCAACATAGAAGACGGTGTGAAAATTGAACTTAGCAATACAGAATGGGTACATTTAAGAAAATCAAATACCGAACCTATTATCAGAATATATTCCGAAAGTCAAACACAAACAACAGCAGATAATTTGGCAAAAAAAATGATTGCCGATATCAAGGAAATTATCAAAGAAAAACAAAATAGCTTACTATAAATAATTTAGTCAAACTTTGTGCGCATCTTCTAAAATGAAAAAAATTTACTTTGATAATGCTGCCACCACACCGCTTGCTCCTGAAGTATTAGAAGCAATGCTGCCTTATCTAAAAGAAGATTTTGGCAATCCTTCATCTATTCATAGCTTTGGAACTAAGCCAAAGGTTGCTATAGAAAAAGCAAGAAAAACCATTGCTGAGCTTCTTAATGTTACGCCTTCTGAAATATTTTTTACATCAGGAGGAACAGAAGCAGACAATACAGCAATTATTCAGTCGGTACTTAGCTTAAATATCAAAAGAATTATTACATCGCCTATTGAACACCACGCCGTAGAACAAACAGCAATAGAATTAGAAAAAAGAGGATGGGTAAAAATACAGTGGCTGCAAGTAAATAATAAAGGGCAAATTAGTTTGGAAGAACTTGAAACACTTTTGAAACAAAGCGACGAGCCCACGTTGGTCTGCCTGATGCATGCCAATAATGAAATAGGAACCTTATTGCCATTAAAACGCGTAGCAGAATTATGTAAAACTTATAACGCTTATTTTCAAAGTGATACCGTACAAACAGTAGGGCATTATCAAATAGATTTACAAGCAGCCCCCGTTGACTTTATTGCCGCTTCTGCACATAAATTTCATGGACCAAAAGGAACAGGTTTTTTATTTGTAAGAAATAGTATCAAAATAAAACCACTTATTATGGGTGGTTCGCAAGAACGCAACATGAGAGGCGGCACAGAAAATGTTGCAGGCATTATTGGTTTGGCAAAAGCCATAGAGCTTGCACATATAAATATGAGCCACGACCAAGAATATATTTCTACACTTAAACAATACACTGTTGACTTACTGAAAAAGTACATTCCGAATGTTAGCTTTAATGGAGAGTCTGAAGAAAAAGGATTATATACTATTCTCAACTTTTCTTTACCACAACATCCTGCGTCAGAAATGATGTTATATAAATTAGATATGGCAGGCATTGCCGCGAGTTCGGGAAGTGCTTGTAATAGCGGCAGCAACCAGATTTCGTATGTATTAAAACATATCGGAACAGATACTACAAAACCTGCTATCCGATTTTCTTTCAGTAAGTATAATACCAAACAGGAAGTAGAACATGCCGTAAAAATTCTTGCTGATATTTATACTGAATAACCCTTGTTACAATTTATTTCCAATTGACTGTAGTGTACACATCCCAATAATGTGTATTATGTTTTAATACAGCTATTTGTTGTGTTGTAAATGTATCTTGTACCCGGAATTGTTTCTGAATATTATTTAATATCTCACTACTTTGGTGTTTTTTTACATCACGAAAAGCCACTGTAATGTGTGGATGAAAAGACCGCATATTGTCTGTCTCATTAAATATATTCAGGTTAGTTTTTATGTAAGATTTGAGTGTGTGACACAGCGTTTCTATCTCGTTATTTTTAATCACATCTATAAAAATAACTTTTGGAGAAAATACAGCAAAGTTATTTAACTGAATGTCTATTTCTTTTTCAAATTTAAACGCAGATAATGTTGTTAATAGTTTTTCTTCTTTATTAAGTGGAAAGCGAAACGGCATGTGTAAAGTAATGTGTGGAGGTGCTTTTAATGCTTGCTTACAGCCGTATTGATTGTAAATAAATAACCGTATTTGCTGTATTTTTTCAGAGATTGATGTTGGTGGCGTAATGGCTAAAAAATATAAGCCGTATTTATCCATTATACTTTTTGAAACTCGTGATGACCGTTGTTGTGTGATGCTCTTCCTTTTGGAATAGAATTAATCAAACGTTTAGTATATTCTGTTTGTGGGTTAAAATAAATCTGGTCGGCATCGCCTATTTCTTCTATTTTCCCTTTGTTCATTACAATAATTCTATCACTCATAAAACGCACCACGCTTAAATCGTGTGAAATAAAAATATATGTAAGATTAAATTCTTTTTTCAAATCATTGAGTAGATTCAATACTTGCGCTTGAACACTGACGTCTAAAGCACTCACACTTTCATCACAGATAATAAATTTTGGTTGCACGGAAAGTGTACGCGCAATGCAGATGCGTTGCCTTTGTCCACCGCTAAATTCATGCGGAAACCTGTAAAAGTGAGATTCTTTCATCCCAACTTTTTTTAGTAAATCCATTGCAATGTCTTTTCTTTCTTTACTATTCTTTCCGATATTAAATACTTCCATTGGCTCCATAATGGCTTCTCCAACGGCTATTCGCGGGTTTAAAGAAGAATAGGGGTCTTGAAATATAATCTGAATATCTTTTCTGAGCGGCCTAAAGTCTTTCTCTTTTAATCTTAAAACTTCTTCATTCAAAAACAATACTTGCCCGTCTTTTGCTTTTGCTAATTTTAATATTGTTCTGCCTAATGTTGTTTTTCCGCAACCGGATTCTCCTACCAAACCTAAGGTTTCACCGGTAAAAACATCAAAGGTTATATCATCTACAGCTTTAAACCATTCTTTTGTTTCACCAAATAATGGTTTATTAATAGGGAACCACGTTTTTAGTTGTTTTACTTGAAGAATTTTATCTCTGCTGTATATTTCTTTTAAACTGTTTTTTCGTTCCTCTTCTGATTCTACCGCACGTTGTACTACTTTTTCATAAGAGTTTTCAACTGCTATCACATCACCCTGCTCATTTATTTCCATAAAATCGGAAACAACAGGGAGCACTTTTAACCGCTTATCCATTGGTGGGCGGCAAGCCAAAAGTCCCTTTGTATAAGGATGTTGAGGTTTTGTAAAAATTTCATCTATTGTTCCTTGTTCAATAATTTTTCCATTAAGCATTACAATTACTCTGTCTGCAATTTCTGCAATAACAGATAAATCGTGTGATATAAATATAACGCTTGTATTGTCATTTTTACGGACATTATTTAATAATTCTAAGATACCTTTTTGAATGGTTACATCTAAAGCAGTGGTAGGCTCGTCTGCTATAATTAGTTCGGGGTTACAACTCATTGCCATCGCAATCATTACCCTTTGTTTTTGTCCACCGGAAAGTTCGTGAGGATATCTTTTAAAGATACTTTGAGGATTTGGCAGATTAACTTTATCAAATAACTCTATGGTTTGCTGCTGTGCTTCTTTAGCTGAGATTTTTTTGTGTAACAAAATGGCCTCTGCTACTTGGCTTCCGCATTTTATTACAGGATTTAAAGAAGTCATCGGTTCTTGAAATATCATGCCTATTTCGTTACCACGTATTTTTCTAATATCTTGAGGAGACATTAAGTTTAAATCCACTACCGAATTATCTTTTTTTCTAAATAGCATTTCACCGCCGCTGATAAGCCCCGGTGGGTTTGGAATAAGGTGCATGATAGAAAGACATGTAACTGTTTTTCCGGAACCGCTTTCTCCTACTATTCCTATTACTTCTCCTTTTTTTATATTAAATGAGGCGTCAGTAACTGCTTGCGTGTATTGATTGTCTTTTCTAAAAACAACATTGAGGTTATTTACCTCCAGCAACATATCTTCAGGTAAAGACAACATAGCAGTCTCAGGTTTGCACAATACTAATCATAAAAAATAGAAAGAACAAAAACGAACACTAATAAAATTTACAATAGGTTTATTTTTTTACAAATTCACCCATTTTATTGTCGTAGTTCAGGAAGTATCCTGCCTTTGGAAGGTTAGCTACATCAATTTTACTGCCATATCCCTTTTTTACGATATTGCCATATTGGTCGTAAATTTCATACATTGTATCTACCGGCTTATCTCCTGCTTGAAAGAAAACTTCATTTTTTGCTTTCATAGGACCAAATGTGATTTCAGGAACATCAGAAATAATCTCGGCAGGTTTAGAAACTCTTGGTTGTCCTGAATAATCAGTTTGTCTCACCCTCACGGTATTTTTACCGGAGTGTAATTGTAATTTAAATGTATAGTTATTGGTGCTTGGTGTTCCTGTACCATCTACTTCACCTACTTTTACCCATTTATTCCAACGGTATTGTTCTATTACGAATGCCAATTTTCCTGTTTCTGATTTTGTACTCCATTTTAATGTTCCATCTTTGTCTAAGCTCATAGATATCACTTCAAATGTACTTTTTGGTTTAAGAACCTCTGCGTTTAATACTTTTGGCTTGCAATCAGATTTATGTTTAATTTTTACTTCTACTTTATCACCAATATTCAACTTATGAGGTCGGAAATCAATTTCAAATGCACTAGAGTTGGTTTCGTCCGTTGTGATATTACCGTTTACTAAAACTTCCGTAACACAAAAACCAACGTTGCTACTGGCAAAAGGATTCTGCACATACAAGTTTTTCCCTTGATAATTTCCCTCTAATATTAGAACACCTTCTTGTGCATTGGCACTAAGATAAATAGCAAATACAAATATAAATAAAAATGCCTTTTTCATCATTTAATTTTGGCACAATAATAAAACCTATTTTTCATTCTACCAAATAAATTTTTTAAGAGACTAATTCGGATGAAATTATCTGTTTTTGAGGATAGTCTTGAAGAATTAATGTTGCACCATCAAAATGGGCATAAGTATTGTATTTTAGCCAATCTCCCAAGTTAATATATTGTGATTTTTCACCTATTTTTATGTTTAAAGGCAGGTGTCTGTGCCCAAAAATGAAATAATCAATCGGCTCTTGTTTTAAAAAGTCGGAGCAATATAGGTACAGCCATTCTTTTTCCTTACCCAAAAATTTTTCATCGTGGCTGCCGGTAGAAGCACGGCTTTTTCTGCTAAGATAATTTGCCAGCATAAAAGCAAAGTTCGGGTGCAAGCGCGCATATAACCATTGACAAACTTTATTCTGAAATATTTTTTTGAGTATTTTATATCGAAAATCACCCGGACCTAAGCCATCTCCGTGTCCGATTAAGAATTTTTTACCGTAAAACTCTTGTATTATTGGTTGGTGATGAATGACAATATTTAATTCTTCTGATAAATAGTTTTTTATCCACATATCATGGTTGCCGGTAAATATTTCAATGGTAATACCTGCATCGCTTAATTCGGCAAGTTTTCCTAATAAGCGAACAAAGCCTTTCGGAATGGTATATCGGTATTCAAACCAAAAATCAAAAATATCTCCAACAAGAAAAATTTTTTCAGCATCTTGCTTAATTTCATCTAGCCATTGGCAAATTAGTTTTTCTCTTTCATGGCTTGATTTTTTATCAGGTACTCCTAAATGAAAGTCCGATGCAAAATATATTTTCTTAAAACTCATCATTCAATATTTTGTACTGCCATAAACCGTGGATTAATATGCCCTATGTTCAAAGAAATTCGTATGGATTTATACCATTTATCATATCCGTTTAATTTCAAATTATCTTGCAGTTCTTTACTCATGGCTAATGGAATATAAACACTCCAAATATTTGGCACTACCACTAATTCAATACCTGCATCGTAAAGAACAGGAGCGTTCATTGTATAATTGGCATCTGTCATTACAGCATCAAAAAATAGCCGTGCATGAATAGGAAATTTAACTGCCGGTGATTTTAAATTAATTGCTGCCATCCATGTGGTGCTGTAGCCAAGTGCCGTATATGTTTTCATATTCCCCTCCTTTTCTACAAACTGGTTTTGATACAATAGTGTATTGGTGTTGTATCTTCCTAAATAATAGTTGTTATATGCATAGTCTTGATAATTGGTATAACCTGATGGTCTAAATGCAAACATGGCTTTATCGGCAGTACTGCCGGACACAAAGCTACCGCCAAAAATACGCCATTCAAAGAAATTCTTTTTCAAATTAGGAACGGCAATTTTTCCAAAAGCATAAGCAGATAGTTTCACCATTTTATCTGTATGCTCTATTTTAGTTTCTACTGTAAAAGGATATAACACGCCTGTATTTTTGATTCCAAATAAATATTCGGATAAAAACCTTGACTGGGTAATTTTTTGTAATCCTGATGTTGCAGTACTAAAATCATCTTCAAAGATAATAGATGTGTTTAATTTTAAGTATTGTGAGTAATGGTTGAGCGGATTTTTTTGTTTGAAAATAATATTGACATACGGTTCTATTTTTGCATAGTTAAAGTGGTTGCCAACGTTTGGAACATCGTTAAATGTTTGATAAGTATATTTTTTAGCATACGTTCCTACTTGGATTATTTTAAATGGTGTCTGGTATGGGAAAATATTTCTATATACATCTGCGCTGCCATCAAACTCCTTACTTTTCAAGCCATACAAAGGTGTGATATTAAATTCCCACTTTTTAGGAAAGATACCAAGATTGTAAAAACTTAATCCTAATAATGTTCCATCGTTGTAGTTCCAGCCTACCATGGGTAAATAATGAATTTGAGTTTTATACGGATTATCTACTCTCCACCCAAAATTAAATTGTAGCGGCTCCACCTTTCGGAATAATCCTTTGGTACGAATGGTATTATTGTGTTTATCAATATCCGGCACAACTTCATTGTAATCTATTCTAAAATAATCGGGGTTGATATCAGGAGGAAAAGATACACGCATTGTTTTACTGATATCTGTTTTCCAAAGTTCTGTAATTATCTGATTGTTTTTTATTGCTTGAATAACAAAGGGGGCATTGAGTTGCCCTTTATTTTTTATTTTTACTTGATAAGAGCCGTCTTTGTGCCGAATGTGTGCTATTCTGTAATCTATTTTTTTATTGGTAGTTGTTAAGTCTTCAAATAATTTCAGATTATGTCCGCCTTCAAAGTAATCTAATAATGTTTTAAAATCAGCAGGGTACGGGTGTTTGAATTTAAATGTTCTGTAATAAAAAGCTATGCCGTCATCAAACTTACCGTCAGTAAAATAGTTTTTCAGATAATCCATAACAACAGCTGTTTTAGCATACACAATACAACCATAATTCATTTCTGTATATTTATATGCCGGATAAGACATTGGCATATCAGCATTGTGCGCAGCCATCAGTAAATATGCCCATTGGTAGTATTTTTTTTGTGGCAATTTGCCTATACCAAGGTAATCGTTTGTGTCTTTTAATCCGAATGTTGTAGAGAGTTTTAAGTATGGATATTTTGTATAAAGATATCGCATTTCATAAAATGAATTCATACCTTCGTCCATTACGGGATATTCTCGTTCATTAGATGCTAATATGCCATAAAACCAATTGTGCCCTACTTCGTGAACAATGGTTTCTTCCAGCATTTTAGCATTGTCCGATTTATTAATTAATGTAATAGTCGGGTATTCCATACCTCCACCGGCTGCACTAGAGCCATCTACAGCAGTTACTACCTGATATGGATAATCACCTACATAATAAGAATAGAACAATGTGGCTTCATTGATATATTCCAAAGCATCTTTCCATAATTTAATATTTTGTGGCGTGAAGAATAAATATGTTTGTACTTTCTTTTTTGATTCAAATAATTCTATTTCATCATTTAAGACTAAAAATCGCTTATCGGCAAACCATGCAAAATCATGCACGTTAGACTGTAGGAATCGTATTGTTTTATATTGTGTTGCAGATATAGGAAAATCATTATTTAATTTATCAAATGAGTTGCTATTAATAAGCTGTTTGGTATAATTAATTCTGTCTTGTATAAATTTTGTTTCTGAAGAATCGTCAATACGTGTTCCCGTTGCTGCCAAATAGTAGTTTTGAGGCACTGTAATAGTAACATCAAAACTTCCAAACTCACTAAAAAACTCGCCATTGTGCAAGTATGGCATTGGGTGCCAGCCATATTTATCATATACCGCCGGTTTTGGATACCACTGTGTAATGTAATATGCCTGATCGGCATGTCCTAATCTTGAAAATTTTGCATCAGGAATTTTTACAAAAAACGGTGTTGAAATGATTATAGATTTTCCCGGTAGTAAAGGCTCATTCAGGTAAATAATGCCTATATCTATTGTGTCTTTGTTAATTGCCCATTTACAAGGCTTAGAATCAATTTGGAAATTTAAGCTGTCTATATATCCTCTTTCTTCCGGTTTAGAATAATAGAAAGATGTGTTTTTTAGTTGGAGCATCTGTTGTGCCATAGCAGTATTAGAATTTTTATACGCATTAGGCCAAAGATGAATGTATATATACTTTAATGTATCGGGTGAATGATTGATATACTCAAACTGCTCAACTCCGCTAAGTGTATGGTTTCTATCATTAAGCTTTACAGAAATTGTATAATTAACTTCTTGCTGAAAATATTCTTTTTGTGCGTAACTAAAATGAAAAGCAAAAATTAAACATACTAATCCTGCTACAATATATTTTTGCCGACAATACAAACCTTACCCTGCTTATTTTTGTTCTGTCAATTCTTTTATTTTAGCTTCTAATTCCTCACCTTTCAATCCTTTTGCAACAATAATACCGTTTTTATCTACAAGTATTGTATAGGGTATTGATTGAATATTGTATGCACTTACAACTACACTATTCCAAAATTTCAAATCACTGACTTGCGGCCATGTTATATTATCTTTTTTAATTGCTTCTATCCACTTGTCTTTAGTTTGGTCTAATGAAACGCCGAGTATTTCAAAGTTTTTACCTTTGCATTTTTTATAAAGCTCTACAATATGTGGCATTTCTGCTCTGCAAGGTCCACACCAACTTGCCCAAAAGTCTATTAATACAGTTTTTCCTTTTAAAGAAGAAAGTGTTATTTCTTTTCCTTCCGGAGATGGCAAGGCAATTTCGGGAGCAGGTGTGCCGGGAGCTAAGGCTGATTGTTGTTTTACAATTTTATGAAGCATTTGTACCATTGGGTGGTTAGGGAATTTAGCATTTAACTGATTGTCCAATTCCGAATAGATTGTTGCATACTTTTCGGGATCAAGCATTTGTAATGCAATAATAGAAGCAAATTTATCTTTATTTTCCATTACCTTATGTGAGAGTTCTTCTGTCCATTTAGATAATATTTCTTGATAAACTTTATCAACTTCCTGTTTCATTACAGTCATTTTTGCAGAGTCGGGTTTATTCACTAATTCTGCCTGAAATTTTTGTTGTAATGAATCTATTCTGGCTCTGTACTTTTTACTGATTTCATTGTAAACTAAAAATATATCAGTTTCTTTTGAACCCGTAATTTTTACACCTGCAATATCTTTAGCATCGCCTGTAACAGCAACTTTATCCATAGTATCTAATACTAAAATGGCAAAGTTTTGCGGCTCTATTCTGATTCTGTAAAAGTTCAGAGTAGGCTTAAAGTGCGTAAAAGAAAATTTATCATCTTTATCAATTACAGCACTATCAACAGCCACTGCCGATTGTGAAGTAAGTTGCTCTAAGTAAATGGTTTTTCCGCTACCGCCTTTTACTTGTCCGGAAAACAAATCACTTGATGAAGAATTTTTACAGGATGTTAATCCAAAGCCTATAAAAGCAGAAACTACTGAATAGTAAAATAATTTTTTCATTGAAATAAATTTTGGCAAAACTAATTAAAAACTTCGTGCAAAAAAGAAGTAAGGTTTATTTTTTCGGATTTCCTTGATTGGCAGTAACACTTGTAGTAGCTTGCACTGTTCCTGCATTAGCGGGTGGCGGCGTAAATAATCCTGCTTTTTCAGCACTATCCACGTCTTTTTGTGCTTGCTGTAATTGTCCATCTACGCTTTTAAGCAAAGTATCGCTCATCACAACCCCCTTTTGCATCATTTCTTCTTTAGTTTCAGCGGGCTTGCTGCATGAAATAAAGAGAGTAATGCTAATAAAAAAAGGGATATAATTAAAGTAGTTTTTTGTTTTCATAAGAAGGCAAATGTATGGAAATTAAATTAAATAAAACTAAAAAACCCTTTCTGTTTGAAAGGGCTTTTTAGTTTAAAATCACTACTATTAAAAAATCTTAGTGGTGTGCAGTGTCTTGTGCAGCTGCTGCGTGATGTGCAGTGTCTTGTGCAGGAGCAGTAGTTTGTGCTGCAGCAGAATCTTGTGCAGGAGCTTCTGTTTTAGCTTCTTCTTTGTTTCCGCAAGCATAGAACATTGCCATACCGCTGATTGCTAATAATGCAAATACTTTTTTCATTTTTTTAGTTTTTTAGGGTTTAGTGCCCGTTTATTCTAAATAGATGGAATATGTAACCTAAAAAAAATCAATTTTTTTCCAAAAAACTGAAAATCAGATACTTATTTTTTAATTTTCATTAAAAGTCATTATAAAAGGTTACTTTTGCTCTTTTTTAATATAAATGTAATGGCTTTGCAAAAAACATATTCCGATATAGAATATATTTTTGGAATCAAATCTGATAACAAAGAGATTTTGCAAGCATTATATTATCAGTATTTTAAAATGGTAAGACATATTGCTATAACTAACAGAGGCAATGAAGAATCTGCAAAAGATTTATTTCATGAAACATTAATGGTGCTTGTTCATGTTGTAAAAAAAGAAGAATTTCAGTTAACCTCATCTCTTTCTACCTTTATTTATTCTATTGCAAAAAGATTGTGGCTGAAGGAATTGAAAAAAAACAGCAAAACATCTTTACACGATTCCTTTGATAGTACATCTGATTTATCTGACACAACAAATTATGATGAACTTTTAGCAGTACATACTGAAAAAGAAAAAAATATAAAAAAGATGCATATTGCTCTTCAACAACTTGGCACATCATGCTTTGAGTTACTAAAGCGTTTTTATTTTACAAAACTGTCTATGGAAAAAATTGCAGAAGAACTTGGGTACAATAATGCTGATGTTGCAAAAAATCAAAAATACAAGTGTCTTCAAAGATTAAAAAAACAATTTTTTAAAGACCAGCAGGTATTAACACTAAATACAGATTATGAATCCGACAATGACTGACTTATTTGACAATTACTTGAACAATCAATTATCCGATAAAGAAAAATCGGAGTTTGAATTAAAAATAAATACCAATCAACAATTCAAAGAAGATTTTGAAAACTATAAGCTATTAACACTATCCTTAAATGAGTATTTTGAAAAATCGGAAATCACCAAAGATTTTGAAAAGTGGCATACAGAAATATCCGAAAATGAAAGTAAAAAAGTTCGTGTTCTTTGGTTTAGAATAACTTCGGTAGCGGCAGGCGTTGCCATCTTTATATCTTTATCCAGTATTTGGTTTTATAATACCTTTAAAACAGAAAGCAAAAATCAAACCAAAGAAATCACACTATTAAAAAAAGAAATTAAGCAAATACAAAATCAGCACAACAGCTTAATCAGAAGTTTCCAAAAAATTCAAAAGAAAACCTATGCTCCTGCTAATTTTCAATCTACCGGGTTTGCTATTTATGGAAAGTATCTTATTACAACATGGCATTCCATTCAAAATGCTGATTCTATTTTTGTTGAAAATGATTTTCAAAGCCGAACAGAAGCAAAGCCTGTATATGTAAATAAAAACATCGATTTGGCTTTATTATATGTGCCATCATTTCAAAATAAAAAATCTAATTTACATTTATACAATAAGCAAAGTAATATTGGCAATACTATCTTTACACTTGGCTTTCCTTCTGCACAATTGGTATATAACGAGGGTTATATAAGTGCTATTAACGGATACAACAGCGACACTGCATATTATCAAATTACCTTACCATTAAACCCTGGAAATAGCGGTGGACCTATTTTTGATAATAAAGGACGATTAATTGGCGTAATTGTTAGTAAAAATATAACTATGGAGGGCGTTGCTTTTGCATTAAAATCATCTATGATATGTGCCTTACGCGACTCTTTGCCGGCAGATAGTTTAAAAATTATTTGGGATAAGTCGTTTAAGAATCGTTCCCCTCTTAATGCGGAAAAACAAGCATTTATTGAACAGTACAAACCAAATATTTACAACATCTATGTTTACCACAAAGAAAAATGATTCTGATAAACATTATTGTGGTTATGTAAATATTATCGGATGCCCTAATGTCGGGAAATCAACGTTGATAAATGCGTTAATCGGATTTAAATTAAATATTGTTACACCAAAAGCACAAACTACCAGACAAAGAATTTTAGCTATCTACAACGAACCCCAATATCAAATTGTTTTTTCTGACACACCGGGTATTGTTCAAAATCCTTCTTACGAATTACATAGAAGAATGTTGCAATACATAGAAGAATCATTCACAGATGCTGATATTATGATTCTATTAATTGATTGTGCAAATACTTGTACCATACCTTCAGAATATATTACTCGCCTAAAATCTTCTCCATATCCCGTAATTGTTGCACTGAATAAAATTGACAGAGTCAATGAAAAAAAACTGCATATACTTGAAACTGAATGGCAAACAAATCTTCCTAATGCAAAATTAATTAAAGTTTCAGCGTTGAATAAAATAGGATTAGATTTATTAATGAATGAAATAAAATCACACATACCTGAATCTCCGCCTTATTTTGATAAAGACAATATAACAGATAAAAATGAAAGATTTATTGTGAGTGAAGTAATTCGAGAAAAAATTTTACTATTTTATAAAGAAGAGATTCCTTATTCGTGCGAAGTAATTGTTAATGCGTTCAAAGAGTCTGAAGAGTTATTAAAAATTCAGGCGGATATTCTTGTTGAGCGTGATAGTCAAAAAGGAATTCTTATTGGCAACAAGGGGCTTGCGCTTACAAAACTTGGCACAGAAGCTCGTAAAGATTTAGAACAATTTTTTAATAAAAAAATTTTCCTACAACTATTTGTTAAGGTAGAAAAGAATTGGCGAAATAACCCCGGGAAACTTAATCACTTCGGCTATCGTCAATCAGAATAATTCATTTTGCTTTCATCAAGCCAAACACACAAGGTTTTTTTTGAATATCAGGCATCTTTTGTTTTTTCCAATCTGATACATAGTATGTTTTGCTGATTGTGTGCTGAGCGAGCAAATTACAATTGACGGATAAAGCAGTGGCAGGATGTAAAGTATTTAGCAATAAACTAAACAGTTTTTCATTTCTGTAAGGTGTTTCAATAAAAAATTGTGATTGCTTTTTATTGTAAGACAATATCTCTAATTCTTTTATTTTTTTAATTTTATCAGAACTTTCTATTGGCAAATAGCCATTAAAAGCAAATGAATTGCCGGATAAACCCGATTGCATTACAGAAAGTAAAATAGAACTTGGTCCTATTAATGCTTGTATATTTATTTTTTTTTGATGTGCAGCAAATACAATTTGCTCACCGGGGTCTGCTACTGCAGGGCAACCGGCATCACTGATTAAGCCAACAGAATTTCCGCCGAGCAATGGGTTAAGATATTCATAAGGATCTTTTTCTATATCATGTTCACTATATTCCTCAATCACGGCGCCCGCTATGTCAGGATAATCAAGAGTTTTTAATAACCGTCGACAACTTTTTGCATCTTCGGCAATAAAATATTTAAGTTGATGAATAATCTGTCTATTATATTTTGGGAAAACAACATCAGGGCTTTCTTCAGCTACGGTATTGGGAATAAGATACAGCGTTGGAACAATCGGTTGCACAACTAAACTTTTTCCGAAGAATATTGTTGCATAAATTCCAATGCTTTCGCTACCATCAATTTGCTGCCAATAAATAAGGGTGTTGTTTGATGTAAATCTTTTACGTCAATATTCAGTATTCTCTCAAAACCGTTAGAAGCTGTACCGCCTGCTTGTTCTATAATAAACGATAAAGGATTACATTCATATAATATTCTCAACTTTCCTTTTGGTGATTTAGAAGTGGTAGGGTAAATAAACACGCCTCCCTTAATTAAATTTCTATGAAAATCTGCAACAAAAGAACCTATGTATCTTGATGAGTACGGTCTTTTTGAAGATTTATCTTCTTCTTGGCAATATTTAATGAATTTTTTTACACCTTCAGGGAACTGCACATAGTTACCTTCGTTAATAGAATAAATGCTCCCTTGCTCCGGTATTTTAATATGCGGGTGTGATAAGCAAAATTCTCCGATGCTTGGATCTAATGTAAACCCATTTACACCCTTTCCTGTTGTATATACCAACATACAAGAAGAACCATATACAACATAACCCGCTGCTACTTGCTCTAACCCTTTTTGTAAAAAATCTTCTTTTACACCTGCTCCATTGCTGCTTTTTCTTCTGTATATTGAAAAAATAGTTCCGACAGAAACATTTACATCTATGTTAGATGAGCCATCTAAAGGATCGATGGCTACTACATACTTTGCATTTTTTGATACTTCTGAATCAATTGGAATAATATCATCGTTTTCTTCGCTGGCTACTGCACATACTTCGCCTCCTGCTTTAAATGCAGCAATAAATTGTTCATTAGCATAAATGTCTAATTTTTTAACTTGCTCACCATGTACATTAGTGTCGCCTGTTTCTCCCAATATTTCTACTAATCCTGCTTTTGTAACAGCTCTATTTACAATCTTCGATGCTATACCAATATCTCTTAATAATCTAGATAATTCGCCTTTAGCATAAGGGAAATCGGACTGGCGTTCAATAATAAACTGCCCTAATGTTTTTACTTTCATTCAAAAAATTTTTACAAAAATACTATTTTATTAATAACAAAGAAGGAAGGCGTTTAAACAAAATCTTTCCATGAAGTGAAATTGGATATAACACTTAATTTTTTAACGCATTCTTGGAATTTATCTTCTTCACTTACAGACTCTAATAAATTTTTCTTAAATAGTTCGTAGTTAGTTAACGCTGTAATTTGGTCAGTACTTAAAACTTCTCCATTTAAATCTTTTATTCTTAAATCATTAATACTTTCGGGCAAACCACTTTCAGATTTTGCCGAACTTAAAGCTTTTTGATATATAGATTTAAAATCACTCACGCTGCAAATGTAAGGAAAATCTTTTTTATTACTGCAATGATTTCTCTCAATTTTATGCAATAATCGTTGTTAGTAAATTAGTTTGTAGTATTTTCGTTAATGAGTTTACAACAAGACGCAACATAAATAGCTGCTGTTTCTGTTCTTAAGCGGACGTTCCCAAAAGATACGTTTAGAGTATTTGGTATTTTGTCGTTTAGTATTTTTATTTCGTCTAAATCCCAATCGCCTTCGGGACCAATAAATATAAATATTTTTTTATACTCTGTTGTAAGCGAAAGAATATTTGTGATATTTAAATGTTGCTTTATCCCCTTGTAACAATCTAAGCTGATAACTAATGATTCTTTTAAATCTAAAATACTTTTCTCAATAAAAATTTTAAAGTCAATCAAATCATGAAGTGCTATTAAAAAAGGATTTCCTGATTGCTTATGTGCAGCAATGGCAATGCTTTGTAGTCGGGTTATATTTATTTTACTTCTTAACCCTCTTTCAGATTTTACAAAATAGATGCCGCTAATGCCAAGCTCTGTACACTTCTCTACTAACCATTCTGTTCTTTCAGCGGTTTTTGTAGGAGCAACTACTAAAAAAATTTCTTTTTCAGGAGCAGGATACTCTGTAATTACACTAATAGTTCCTTCACACTTGTTTTGAGAAATATACTCCGGCACTCCCGTTGCAATTATTCCTTTGCCATTTAAAATACCAATAGTTTCACCTTTTTGAATTCTTAATACTTTGGAACAATGATAAGATTCTTCTTCAGATAAGGAAAATGTTTTTGCTTCTACATTAATATTGCCAAAAAAATAGTGCATAAAATACCGTTAGTTATTGTGCAAAGGTATAAAATGCACTATTATCTCTGTGTGTTTATTGTATTTTTACTACTGTACTGTGTATAATGCTGTCATGCCACCCATCATATGGTCGCCAACGTGACACAGGTATGCCCATGTACCTATATTGGTAGGTTTCATATCGGCAATGGTTGATGATGCCGGCAGTAGCATAATAACATCTTGAGCTTGACCATTAACGGTTGCTGAGTTGCCCATCCAATGTGGTGTATGCAGGTCTTCTTCTGAACCAAGTCCTATTGTGTACCACCGCACTCTTTCTCCGGCTTTCATTGTTAATCCGGGTAAGTTGCCCATTAGCATACCATTAATAATGTGTTTTTTATTGCTTTCTTCAAAATCAGCAGGATCAGGGTTAGTAAATCCCGGACAATAAGTTGCAATATTTTGAGCAAGGTAAGGGCTGATGTTTTCATTTGAAATAAAAAATAGCGTAACAAATTCCCTATCCACATCTATCGGTTTGGCATTTGCATCTCCCATGTCTCGCTTAGTAACAATAATAGCTCCAAAAAGCCCTGCGTAAATATCTGATACATTTACCATCGAGTGGTATAAAAATACACTTGAACTTGTGTAGTTGGTTTTTGGACAAAGCACATCGGGTGTAAAATATCTATATATATATTTACCACCGGGTGCAATGCTTGAGCCACTCGTAGCGCCATTATTATACACTGCTCCATTTGAATTGGCATCAAATTGTAATCCATGTACATTAATGCTTGTATTAATACTCGTCATATTCTTGAAATATATAATTACAGAATCACCTGTGTTGGCGCGGATAACAGGTCCGAGCAATCCAAGATGTTGCCATTCGGAAGTAATTACTTTTGGCGTAGTAAATGTAGTATCGGTATATTCTATATATCTCGCTTTTTTATATTTTCTACCAATGCGCTGTAATGTAGGTGTATTAATGTTAGCAACATATACCGAGTCATTGGCGTCAAAAGGCATTCCCATAAAATTATTCATACCCATTGGTGCATAATCCCATATTTGCTCTACTGCTGCAATATAATAGATACGTGTTTTTGGTGCCGATGAACTAGAAGGTTCTGTTGGCGGTGGCATAATTTTTTCTTTTTTACAACTTATGTTGCCGAATAGTATTAGAGTTGATAAAATAACAAATGGTTTTTTCATGATATTAATTTTTAGTGATTATTGATTTAAAAGGTTGCTGATATGCCTGCGTATATCATTCTGCCAATAGAAGGAATAATACCGGGACCGGGATACTCGTCTGTTCTTAATGTAAAGTATTTTTCATTGGCGATATTATTAATACCAAAGTTTACTTTACAATTTTTATTAATCGCAAACGATGAGGAGAAGTCTATAATTTGATATGAAGGAATTAATCCTATTAATCCACTTTGGTCAAATACAGTATTATCCGCATCTCCATAGCACTTAGCTGTATAAGAATATTGAATATTAAAAGACAGTTTTTTATATTTATAATTTAGTCCTATTCTTTCTATTTGCTGTGGTGCATATTCCACATATTTGCCTGCATACTCACCGGTAATATACTTTGCATTAACAAATGCAAATGAGTTATAAATACTTAATCTTCCAAACTGATTGGTTGGTATTAGTCCTTGTAAAATATTTAATTCTACATAACTTTCAAAACCTTTGTTTTCGGAAGAGCCCGTATTAGTGCGGAATAAATATGTAATAGTGTCTTGTGTTTTCTTAATAGTTCCAACTCTATTTTTATAGTTAAGGTAAAAAACACTAAAATCAAAGTTTAAGATATTTTTAAATGTTCCTCTAAACCCTATATCAATATTATCGGCAGAAATATCTTTAAGGTTTTTATCTATTCTGGCTATAGTACCAAATGGTGTTAAGTTAGAATATGTAAGTGGTCTATAACTTTGATTGTAGTTTCCATAAAAATTAAAATGGTCATTAACATTGTATTGAAATGCAAATCCGAGTAAAAAGAATTTTCTTGTACTTGTAAAATTATTGGCAATAATATATTTTTCTTCACTATCCTCTGCTTTATTTTTGTCATACCCATCTGCAATAGTGCTTAAGTACTCATACCTTACGCCGGGTGTAATAATTAATTTGTTATTAAAATTAAAACTATTTTCTAAATATGCAGCAATATTGGTGGTATAAAAATTCATATATCCACCCCAATCTGAAGTTCTTGTAAAATCTAAATCAGAACCCGTTGTTCCGTCAGCAGCATGTTTTTTTGTTAAGTTTGCATAAGCATATCTTACGCCGCCGGCAATTGTTTGTTGAGATTTCAACCATTGATATTGATGCAATACACGCAACTCGTTGGTTATGTTCTGAAACTTTTGTTCTCCTAATTCTCGTGGTTCAAAAGCATGAGTAGCAGGGTTAATAGTGTCAGGGGTTTGTGGAGACACATCTTCATTGCGCCAAACTAAATTTCTATCACTATTCATGTATGTAGATTTTATTTGAATATGTGTATTTTTAGAAACATCATAATTAATAAATGCGGATAAAAGATTCCATGGGCTTTGTAACCAGTTTCTTGCTCTTAACGATTGACGTGGATTTTGATTAAATAACGAGTCGTTTAATCCACCCGGCATTTGTATCGTGTTTCTAAATAACGTGTACTCCACACCAGCTTGCCATTTAGAATTAAACTGATATTTTAATCCTACAAACCCGGATATCTGTTCTTGTTTAGAGTTCACCCTCCACCCGTCAAAGTTTCTATATTTAAAGAAAGAATAATACTTGAGTTTTCCAATTGTACCGCCAACAGAAGTGAAATCACTGAATAATCCGTAGCTGCCTGCCGTTTGAGACATACTCACTTCAAATGGTTTTTTAGCCCCATCTTTCAGTTCATAATTTATCATCCCTCCAATTTGTGGACCATAAGCTAAGCCGGCAGCACCTCTTAAAAATACAATATTTTTTACTGCTTCCATAGGTGGTAAATAATAAGCTTCGTTATAGCCAAAAATATCAGCAGAGATATTATATCCATTTTGTCGTGTATTGGTTTCTATGCTTTGATATGGGTTCAATCCTCTAAATCCTATGCCATTCGCCGTAAATCCACCACTTTCTGTTTCAATAATATTTACGCCCGGTATTCTACCTATCAATTGTCTTGTATTATTGATGGCTTTATTAGCATCTAAGGTATCTATGGTTAATACTTCATTTTTCTTTCCGGAATAAATAACCAGTCCATCATTATCATTAACTCTACCTATCCCATTCATGGTTTTATAGGTAATAATAGGAATTTCTTCCAAATTAAAAGACAAAGAGTCTTTAGTTTGTGCCTGTACTAATACGGTTCCTCCCGTTATACATAGTAATAAAAATATTTGTTTTTGCATATTTTATTTTAGGGCGTAAATTTATCTATTTAGAACTGTTCTAAACAATACCTTAAAAGCGGTATTTTAAACAAGGTATTTAGTATAGTAAACGTCTCTATCATAAGCAAGGTTGATAAGCCGAAAAGATATTAATAACATAATTTTTTTAACACCCTAAACTATTAATAATCAATTAATTAAAAAAGTAATTAACGGAATTGCCAATAGGTTATTAACAATTATGATGCAGTTATTAACAATTTTTTGTGTGTAAAATACCCTATTTCGTCTAAATTAAGAATTATTTCTTGATTCTATGATGTAACTTTGTAGGCTGATTATTTAGAACTTATGTACGATATTTTTAAAAGATTTGAACAACGCTATGGTTTCTTAAAAAAGATGGGAATTACTTTTGAGGGTATTCAAATGATAGATCCTGTTCGTAAAAAACAAGCCATTATGCTTACAAGGCCTTTTATTTTTGATACCCGTTTGCTTCCAAAGAGATACGATGGTATTGATATAAAAGCACGTATCCAAGGTAAATTACCGGAAGAGTTCAAATTAAAAGATGCTAATGATTATATTTTTGCTCCCGAAAAATTTGAAAAATACGTAGATAATAACCTTCAAAAACTAAGAGAAGCGTTTGAAAAACCGGAGATGACAAAATTAGAAATATTAGATGCTTTAGCATTTGGTAGTTTCGAAGAACATAAAAAAAATACTGAAAAATTACTACGTGAAAAACAAAGAGCCAAGTATTTGGCTAGTAGAAAAAGAACTGCTGCTTACTAAATAAATCGGGCATAGTTTTACTTTTTATGGTTAATGATTAAACGCCCTAAACCCTCTTCCACAAGAAGAGGGTTTTTTATTAGAATTAATCTTTTTTCTATTAAGGCTATTCGTAAATAAGATGAATCTTTACTATTACCATTAATAACACAAATACAAAAAATAAAATTAATATAGGCTAAACTAATGGTGATAAAAGCAGAATGCAACCTCCCTATTCTTTTGCTTTCCAACTATATTAATGACAATTGCATGACATAAGTACCGACTAAAAAAATTTACTTTACAGGCATGAAAATTTTTGCACCAGCAATGCACATATCAGTTCTGTCATTTTCTTATAAAAAACTTTCTCTTACAGATATTGGTAAACTTTATTTAGACACCACATCAACAGAATACAAGTCCACATTAGAGAAGATTAAATTATTTTTTTGTGCAACAGAAATTATCCATATCAGTACTTGTAACCGATGCGAGTTTTATTTAGTAAGCCCCGAAACTATAAATAAAGAATCGTTAAAAGGGTTCTTTCATCTGATTTACCCTCACTTCTCTGAACAAGAAGTAGAAAAGTACTATGTAAAAGCTTCTCTAAAGAAAGATAAAAAGGCTGTACAATATCTTATGGAACTTTCTTCTTCACTGCAATCTATGGTTGTTGGAGAAAGAGAAATTATTACACAATTAAGAACAGCGTATGATATTTCCAGAACAACAGAACTATCGGGAGATGTGTTAAGATTATTATTTAAAAAAGTAATTGAAACGGGTAAGCAAGTTTTTACCGAAACAGAAATTTCAAAAAATCCCGTATCGGTTGCTTCGCTTGCAGCAAGGCAAGTTAATCAAGATATAGATTTAAGCACAAAAACAAATGTTACTGTAATAGGCTCCGGTGTTACTATTCAGACATTTCTAAAATATTTTTCAAAAGAAAATTTTGCGTGGACATTTATCAGTCGTAAAAAAGACAACGCAGCAATACTTCAAAATAAATACGGCGGATTAGCTTTGGATTTAAATGAATTAAAACAAAAAGATTTTATCAAAACCGATATATTGGTTGTATGTACGGCATCTCCTACTCCCATTATTAATGCTGAAGTATTTCAAAAATTATTTAAAGACAATCATTATCCTATTATTATTGATTTAGCAAATCCATCAGATGTTGATAAGGAAATTTTAAAAACCAAAGCATTATACTATCTTAGCATTAAAGATCTGAAAATGCAGGCAAAAGAAAATTTAGGCAAAAGAAAACAAGCAATTATCCACGCCAAGCAAATTATTAATAAAAACTTAAATGAATTTGCATTTATGTTAAAAGAACGTTCTGTAGAAACCTTAATTGCCGAAATACCAAAGGAATTCAGCGAATACAAAAACAGAGCATTAACAGAAATTTTTAATAAACAAATAGAAACTTTAGAAGACGAACAAAAACAATTGGTTAGTGATATTGTTAATTATATTGAGGGGAAATATAATGCCGTAACATTCAAGAAACTGAAGCACTTACTTATACAGTCAAAAGATTAGCACAAGCGCAATGCATAAAAAATTAATTATTGGCACACGGGGGAGCGAGTTAGCACTATGGCAGGCAAAATTTACACAGGCATTATTACAAAAACAAAATGTAGAAAGTGAGTTAAAAATCATTGTAACTTCCGGAGATAAAAACCAATCGTGGCAAAATAACTTTGATAAATTAGAAGGAAAAAACTTTTTTACTAAAGAAATTGAAGGCGCACTTTTAAATAAAGAAATAGATTTGGCTGTACACTCTTTTAAAGACGTTGCGACAGAGGAACATAGCGAATTAATTATTGCAGGGTATAGCCAGCGGCATCGCCCAAATGACTTAATGATTATTAAAAAAAGTCATGTAGATGAGTCTCAATATTTATCTATAAAGCAAGGTGCCAAAGTAGGAACATCTTCCGCCCGAAGGTATTGCCAACTTAAAGCATTGCGTCCTGATGTTCATATTATTCCGCTAAGAGGCAATGTTCCTACTCGCCTAAATAAATTAAATTCAGAATCTTACGATGCTATTATTCTTGCAGCCGCCGGCATAGAAAGATTGCAAATAGACCTTGCAGAGTATTATATTCAACCATTACCTTTACACTTTTTTACGCCTGCTGCAGGGCAAGGTATTATTGCATGGCAATGCAGAAAAGATGATACAGCAACAACACAGATTATTCATCAAATCAGTAATGAAGAATCTACGCAATTAGTAAAAACAGAAAGACAAATAACATCTTTTATTGGTGCAGGTTGCAGTAAGCCGGTAGGTGTTACATGTATCAAACACGAAAATGATTTTCAGCTATACTTAAGTTATAGTACAGATAAAGAAAAAACGCCGGCATTAATTACCATACAAGGTAATAACAAAGATATATTGGCACAAAATGCCATTCATCTTTTTCAAAATATTAATAAACAAAAAAAAGTATTAATCACAAAACGTTTACATTCTAATTCCTACTTAAAAAAGCTAACTGATTATAATTTAGATATAACAGATATTTCTTTTATTCAAACAAGTGCCATAGAAAATACTACACGTTTGCCTAATTGCAACTGGATTTTTTTTAATAGTAGAAATGCCGTTAAGTATTTTTTTGAATCAGGCTATAAAATTACAAATCAACAAGTGGCTTGCGTAGGCGCACAAACTGCATTAGAACTTGGCAAGCATCATACAAATATTGATTTTATAGGTGTAAGCAACGATATTGAAAAAATAGCAGAGGCTTTTATTCCACTGTGTAAAAATCAAATCGTGTTATTCCCAAGTTCAACAACAAGCCTACGTAGTATCGGTTCGTTTATTCAAATGTATTGCAATATTATTCACTTTCCTATTTATCAAACAGTAGAACAACATCATACACTCCATAAACATTTTGATAGTATTATTTTTACAAGTCCTTCTAATGTCAGAGGATTTATGCATAATAACAAAATATCGGATAACACTAAGTGTATTGCCATAGGATTAAGCACTAAAGCAGAGCTTGTAAAACAAGGTCTTAAAGAAGAAAATATTTATTTACCTATAGCATTTGATGAAGTTGCAATTGCAGGCGTTATCTTTTCTTTGTAAACCAAATTTATTAAGTTTGTCCTAAAATTCAAACAATGAGAAACGATGAGATAGACTACAAAATAATGGGCGAAGAATTACAATGTGTTGAAATTATCTTAGACCCTAATGAAACAGTAATGGCAGAGCCGGGAAGTTTTATGTACATGGACGATGGCGTTAAAATGGAAACTTTATTTGGTGATGGTTCACAACAATCATTTTTAGGAAAACTATTTACAGCAGGAAAGCGAATGATTACAGGCGAAAGTTTATTTATTACGGCTTATACAAATGTATCTAATCAAAGGAAACAAGTAACTTTTGCAGGTCCTTATACAGGAAAAATAATCCCTATTAACTTATCACAATACAATGATAAAATTATTTGTCAGAAAGATAGTTTTTTATGTGCAGCAAAAGGCGTGAGCATTGGCATTGAATTTCAAAAAAAATTAGGCACAGGACTCTTTGGCGGCGAAGGGTTTATTATGCAAAAGTTAGAAGGCGATGGTATGACCTTTATGCACTCGGGTGGATTTATCATTCATAAAACATTACAGTCGGGCGAGTTACTGAAAATAGACACAGGATGTATTGTTGCTTTTTCATCAACAGTAAATTATGACATTCAGTTTATTGGCGGCATTAAAAACACATTATTTGGTGGAGAGGGTGTGTTTTATGCGACACTAAGAGGTCCCGGAGATGTTTGGTTGCAATCATTACCAATTAGCAGATTAGCGGGAAGAATATTATCCTTTGCTTCTCATGGAGGATCAAGAAGAGAAGAAGGCAGTATATTAGGAGGACTTGGAAATTTATTAGACGGAGATTAACAAGAGATTCTTATTTAAGAATCTAAATCCCTTTTATAATATTTCTATACTTATCGGCTATTTCTTTATTGCCGTTTTGTTCGTGTGATTCTGCGATGCTATTTAATAGTTTTTGTACAATTTCTATATTGCTGCATGGTGCAAAAAAACTTTCTCTTGATGGCGTTTGTATCTGCTCCAAAAAACCACTAATATCTTCTTTTTGCAATAAAATTCCCTTACTAAATGGGTTGATGTAAAATAAGATGGCATCATCTAACGACTGAAATGAAGCATCGTATAAGTTAGCATCACCATTAATATAGCTTAATATCAGGTAATCCGGAATGCTTACACCAAAAATAGGAAGTTTTAGCTTTTGAGCAATTAGCAAATATAAAATGCCTAATGAAACCGTATTGCCCTTTTTATTTTCAAGTACATAATGTAAGTAGTTATTCTGAACAGCAAAATAATTGGCAAGATTACCATTAAACTGATGTACTTCGTATAAAATGTGATTAATAATTCTAACTTCTTCTATGGAGGTTAAATCTTCCGTAAGTTCTAACCAAATATCTTTCTTTATTAATTCCAATTGCTTATTTAAAAATTCATAGCTGATTTCAGGATATTGAAATGAGGTAATTAACCAAATAGCGTAAAGTAAATCATCTTGCTTATTTTCTTTCCACGCTTTTAGCTCTTGTATTAAAAAATTAAATTTAATTTCTTCAATAATCTCTTCCGTACGTTGAAGAAATAAATTATTCATGGCACTGTCCCATGCCGATTCCAAATACGGCAGCGCAACAGGTCCTAATAAAAGCAATTGATATTTTACTTCCGTATAAATACTTTCATCGGGGTCATCAAGCAGTTTTACTAATGCCTCTATTTTTTTTGTATGACTAAATGTAATAAGCTCTTTCATTCAGGCAACAAATTTAGGGGATAAATTAACGATATGTGGGCTTGTTTTTAGTTTTTTACTAACAGGTTTATGTTAGTTGCTCTAATGAGGTAACAATCAGGGTTTCAACACTTTGTTTATAGTCTTTAGTAAATTGTTTAAGTATTCTGTTTGCAATAATTACACAAGCTGTTACACAATGATGCCCAAGCGCTTTGCCTAAACCATATAATGCTGATGTTTCCATTTCAAAATTTACAATGCGCATATCCTGATAATGAAAAGTGGTTAGCTTGTCATTAATATCCGGTATGGCTGCTTTTAAGCGTAATTGCCGCCCTTGTGGTCCGTAAAACCCCGGAGCAGTGGCCGTAATACCAAAATGTATATGTTTGTTTTTTTTGAACCTGCTTAATAATTCTTCAGATGCTTTTATACAATAAGGATAGGGCATTGTTTTGAGCCAACCTGTATGTTTCATAAAAGCCTCACTAATGTGGTCTTCCCGTATATGTGCATCGTATTGATAAAAATTCATCAGCCCATCTAAGCCAATACCATGTGTGCTTACTACAATATCATTAACATTAATATCGGGTTGTAAAGCCCCGCTGGTACCAAGTCTGATAATATTTAACGCCCGATGGTGTGCCCTTTCGGTTCTTGTAATAGGATCTATATTAACTGCCGCATCTAATTCTGTAAGCACAATATCTATATTATCTGTTCCTATACCTGTAGAAAGCACTGTAATACGCTTGCCGTTGTAATACCCTGTATGGCTTATAAACTCTCTATGGCTTGTTTTGTTTTCTATCTTAGAAAAAAATCTACTGATTTCTTCCACTCTGTTTTGATCGCCCACTACAATTACGGTATCTGCTATTTCATCACCATTGAGGTGAATGTGATAAAGCTTGTTATTTTCTGAAAGGATTAATTCTGATTCTTCAAAGTTTCTCATATACTACTATTCAATAAAGTTTTATTGTTTCCGACATATCGGGTTTTATTTCTATTTTCTTTTCTATGGTGTAAATGCTGGAACGCATAGATTTTGCCCGCCATAATATTCTGTACTTTCCGGGAAGCAAATAATAGTTTTGCTGTGTTGATGTATTAAGGTTTGTTACCCATTGTAATTGGTTGTTTTTTTCAAGCATAATACATCCATCTCCAACTTCTATGGTTTGTATGGATAGCATACCCGAAGAAGGAATGCTTAAAGTTTGTGTTTTAGCAGATTGAATTTGTACGTCTTGTTGAATAATTGGCAAGGTTAATATTTCTATTTTATAATCACCCATAATATATTTTTCTGATGTATTAAGGTTTTGAACATTTAATATTTGATTATTTTTAATACTCCGAATAACACATCTTACTTTTTCATTAAAATTAAAATTGCCTTTTTGTCTTTGAAGATACAATCCTCCTTGCGGAGCATCTATTGCAATAATATTATGCTTGCCTTCATTAAGGGTTTGTATGTTGCTTTCTACCGGTGGAATGGTATAGACTATAGCTTTGTATGAAAGATAAGGAGATGCATATAGCGTGTCAGGGTTATTCAAAGAATTGAGTGAATGTATGTAACTTGTAATGTATGATTTTTGCTTGGCATCATATAGTGTAACATTTATATTTGTTTCTAATGGGCGGGAAGCGATATCTAAAAGATTAATTTGTAATGTAGTGTTGTTTAATTTTTGTTGTAATAAAATATTATTAATGTTTTTATATAAATCGTTTTGGTCTGAATTATAATAATTCCCTACGCAATCAAATGATTTGGATTGCTGTGCCGTAAGTCCAATTCCTATAATAAATGGTTTAAAAATAATACCGTTTGATTCTAAAAACTGCTTGGCTTTACAAATATCTCCCTTACATTCCTCAATTCCATCTGTAATAATAATAATGTTATTTAAGGCTTTACTATCAGGAAAATCTTTTGCGGATTCTATTAAAGAATATTCTATTGGTGTAATACCCATAGGCTGCAACTTTGAAACTACATTTTTTATTTCTTGAATATTATTGGTTTTAAATGGTATTAAAAGCTTAGAGTCTTTGCAATCTCCGGGTGGATATTTTACCGTACTACCATAAACTCTTAATGCAAACTGTGTATTTGGTATTTTTTTTAGAGAATCTATCAGTTTGTTAAACAGTGTTTTGGCTGTTGTGATTTTTTCAACGCCCTGCCATTTACCGGACATACTATTGCTGGCATCAAATACAATTAATATCCGTGTTACTTTAGAAGTATTGGGGTTTGTTTGCCCAATTAAAAAATTATAAAAAATAAATAGAAGAAGAAAAGAGGAACGTGCTATTTTATAAATCACGATTTGAAATGAATTATTTTTCTTTAAGAGTTTTCTTCTTTTTTAGTAGGCGTAATACCCTTTACAGATTCCAACATTTTATCAACTGCGGCTTTAGTAAACGGCTTATTATCAGTGCTTTTAATGTCTTCGAAAGTATAAGCGGCGTTACCAACTTTTTGTACAGAAATAAAATGAAATTCCGGTGTACCTTCTCCAATCACGCTTTCCCAAAGTAGTGTAGTTGGTTCATCTACGTGAAATTGTTTGACTTTATTTATTTCATCACCTTGTAAATCTGTTTTTTTGAATGCCAAATCTTCATCGCCTTCTTTAATACTGATTTGAAAATCTTGTCCTACTTTTATTTCCAATGCGCCCCAAGACTGTTCCGTAACTTCAACTTTTCCCTTTGTACTATCAGGAATAAAAATAATAAATGATTTTCCAAACTTTGATAGATCTAATGCCATCATGCCATCAGGAACTTTTGCTTCCTCCTTGTTTGCTGTTTTACATGATGTAAGATTGATTAATAAACCACAAGCCAATGCGATAGATAATAGTTTTTTCATTGTTTAATTTTTCTGCAAATATCTATAAAAAAACACGTACCGTATAATAAAAAACAGTTTTTTTAATAACATTATATTGTGTATTATTCTATATAATATTAGGGTATTTACCCTGCCTTTATTACACTTTTTACAAGTATGATGTTGGTAGAAAAATAAAACGAGCAGCCGCAGTCTCTGTTACTTTTGATAAAGGATAAATTATTATATTACCATGCATCAATAGAGTATTTATATTTCCCGTCGCGTAAAGTTTCCAAGCAAAATACTCTTTTATGTTCGCATTATTAATGGCGTAGGATACTTCACTTTAATATATGTTTTACTCCAATAAAAACCCCGATGCATTTATTCCTGCTTTAAAGGTATTTAATAGCTGCCCGGAATTGTTATACACATAAATGGTTGAGTTTTGAATATAATCCATAGCGTCTGAGATATATAATTGATTGTAATAATTATAATAAGCCATGTTATAAAAAGTATTTCCGACAGATGTAATAAAAGAAGTGGTCGGCAGACTGTTATCAACAATACTCAACTTATATATATGTTGTTTGATATAAAATAAATTTTCCGCATTTGCGTCAATAATTAAGTTGCTAGGATGCTCTCCTAAATTAAAAATAAATGTTTTTTCTATTTGTAAATTAATCGGGTTAATTCTTGAAAGCATTGCAGGTTCCGAACTGCCGCCGCCACTCAATATCCATAACTTTTCGTTTTTATCTAATACTAAGCTACCTGCATTTTGTCCAACATACACACTGTCTGTAATAGAATCTTTTAATACATCAATCACATAGCAATAAGAACGTTTCATATTGGTAACAAATACTTTATTGTAAAATAATAGCATTTTTTCTGTCCAGCCCGTACAAGGAATATAGCCCTTTATAGTATGTGTCATTAAATTAATCACAGCAATTTTATTGGCATATAAATCACTTACATAACCTTTTGAAAATGATATTGGCAAAACATATCTTGGAGAATTAAACCCCGTAATGATTGTCTTTATTTTGAAGTCATCTGTATTGACAATTACTATTTTGTTGGAGTTATTAACAGTCAAATAAATATCATTTTGAACCTGAACAATGCTTTCACACACATCACCAAGTGTAGTATTATTTTGTGTTTTGAATATATCGCTTACTACTTCTTTTGTTTCAGGGTTATAAAAAGTAACAGACGCATTATTGTACATATAATTTCCTTCATTGGTAATAAATACCTTGTGTAATGAAGAAAAATTAACGGCAGTCGCGGGTTGCAATGTGGGTTTATCTTTAATACAAGATTGAAAAAATAAAGCAACAACTGTAATAATCAAAAAGTTTTTCATTGTTTTATAATCAGAAATATTTGTTTTTTATTTGATGAAGTACCCGATACAATGTAGGTGCCTGCTTGCCATTCTGTGGTTGTAATGGTTTGCTTCTCAGTTCTGTTAACAACAAGTTGCATTACCGACCTGCCATCTAACAGAGAAATGTCAATACTTAAATTATTTTCTGATGTATTATTAATTGTAATAATATCGGAAAATGGATTTGGATAAATATTTAAAGAAATATTATTTTGCCATTCAGAAATTCCTGCCACATCTTGATGAATAACTCCTACTGCATCTAAGTCAAACCCACACGATGGGTATGGTGTAGGCCACGGGTCATTAATAACATGGTGGTTGCTGTCGTAGCGGGCATACATGGGGTTTAAACTTCCTACTACATCAATAATTTTTATATGCGTAATATGATTAATATCTAAACCGGGAATACCGGAAAGTTCTTGTAAATCAAATGGTGTTCCATAATTAACAATATATTTCCCTGCAAGGTTATTAAGCTTAGAGCAATCCATAACCGCAGCATTATCGTACTGCATAGTATCTTGTAAGTTTGATGTGGTAGGGAATCTAAAAAAATGAATGCCATCACTGCTTACCTCGACAAATGCCAGTTCTAAAAACATGCCATCAAAGGAATTTTCAAACACAGCAAAATCATAACCGCTGCCATCTACAATAGGAGTAGAGAATGTAAGAATAGCTATACCACCATCACCCAAACTTACAACGCCTATTCCATCTGCTTTTCCTATAGCCTTGCTGCTATCACCAACACTAGCGTACCCCAAAGAAGGGTTGCTGATGTCTTGATATCCTCTTTGTACAGTACATGTTTTTGCCCATGCCACAAAAGCACTGCTATCTTTATGCATAGCGGTACTCCCAATAGTGCCTGCATGCCCTGCATATTGCGCATATCCAACTGTAATTGCTAAGTGTATAAGCAGTAAACAATATTTCATTGTGGCTTATTGTTTAATTATTTTTTCTATGAATTTTCCTGATGCTGTTTCTATCTCTATAAAATAAATCCCCGTTTCAAGGTTTGTAATATCTGCCTGATATCTTTGTGTTGCAATATCAATCATTATATAACTTAATACCGCGCCATTAATACCGGAAATTTTTATACTTTTAATATTTTCTTTTGTATCAATAAATAGTTTATCGGTTGCAGGGTTAGGATATATTTGTGAAATACCGGCATGAATTGCAGCAACACCGGCTGTTCCTGATGTAGTAAGATTATCTATACTAAAAAAAGTTGGTGTGTTAATGCCGTAAGCTCCAACATCACTGGAATACATAAAAAATCTAATAGAATCCACTACGCCTAATGAATTACAATTAACCCATTGCCAGTTATTTACGATATAATCTTGTGCACTATTACTAAACCGATAATCTGCCAAATAAAACTCTACACTATCGGTTGTTATTACACCTCCTGAATAGCCCTTTATGGTTACTTTGAAAAAATCAGGATAAGAGCCTTGCGGACAGCCACAATGTGTTCCGGTAGTATCACCAAATTTTCTGGCAAACATATTTCCGTTTTTCATTGTTTTATATGCGTATGTTGTGTTGGTAATATAAAATCCACTCACAATTTTATTGGGTGATTTTAAAACAATAGTTGCCAAATCTTGAGCCGTTACATAGTTGTTTGAATTACTATATCCTTTGTAGGTTATATTGCCATATAAATTAGCAAATGTTCCATTTGTGGTGTCTGTTATATTTGTATAAGCCGAACCGCCAAGCCAATAGTGGTAATTCCAGTCGTACCTAAATATAGCATTGGAAGTTTGCCAGTCGGCACCTGTTGTGTCTTTGTAAAAACTATTAACGGGCAACGTTAACCCCTCAAAGGTTTCTGTATAGGTTTGTGCTTTAACACAAATACTGCTTAGCAGCATTACTGATGCTGAAATTTTAATCATTATTTTTTTCATAGTTATTGATTTTTAGGTTTATGATATTGATAGTTAATTGTAATAAAATAGTTTCTGCCCGGCATTGGTCTTTGTAATACAACCATATATTGAATATTAAAAAGATTATTAATTCCGGTACTGATATTAATTACATGATTTGATTTTTTTAATGTATAGCCTAATACTATATTAGATACTTGATAAGGCTCTAACCACTGCAAATTATCGGAACTTGTAAATCGATATCCAATATACTGATAAAAATATTGTGTATAAACATTAGCATATTGAAAAGAAAAACTTCCATTAATATTATAGCGTGGCGTGTATATCAATTGCCTGCCTATAGATGCATCATTGTTTATTGCTGATGCTTGAACCGTAGAAATAATATATGCTGAGTTAACTTGCAGTTTTATTTTATATTTATTTTTGACAAATAAAATATAGTTGTCGGTTTCTGTGCCTCTACTCCATACTGTAGCAATATTCATGGGGCTGGATGTTCCGTTACTTTTTGGCACCCACAAAATCCAGTTATTGGTTAATTTATTAAACGCCGTCATTTCTGATTTAAAATTAAAGTTTGAAATTCTATATTGAAAATACAATCCTCCTTCATACTGATAGCCCCGCTCCGGTTTCAGATTAATATCTCCGCCATCTTTCCAAAATAAATCATTTAATGTTGGCATTCTATAAAATAATGATGCTTGTGTTTTTATTTTTAAAAAGCGCATTAATTCATATTCCGTGCCGATATTGCCCGTAAAAGGAATATTAGAAAATAGGTTTGAAAATTCTTTTCTAAAAGTTATATAGGTAGATGTTTTTTTGAAAATATAATTTAATCCGGCATACATGGCGTATTTACTCAATGCTTGATTGTTGAGGTAATTATTTGTAACAGCAAGGTTGTACGTCCATTGATAACCAAATAAAATATTCATATTTTGATTTCTTTGATAATTGGCATTTTCTTCCCACATTAAAGTATGTACCTTGCTTTTTGAATCTACATAAGTATATTTGTTTGCATAATCTATATTGTCTTGTAAATAAACCGCTCGTGTTGCTATAGAAAGTCTCCTATCGGAATATATGTGTTCTAATACATTTCTAAAGTTTCTATCTTGCTGCGTTGCATAAGTATTCGTGTTATAATAAGTATTGGGCAAAAGCCTGCTACCTTGATGATACCATGTGTTAAAGGTTATTTTATGATGTCTATTGATTTGAAATAAAAAATCTGACACCATTCCTCTACTATTAAAAGCTGCATTTTTTAGTCGTAAAGAATCTCCTATAAAATAGTTATTATCTGAACTTTGCATATATGGCTTTATTTGAAACTTAAACTTAGATGCATTTAATAATACCTTTGACAAAAAATGATGCGTATTAAAGCTGCCGTATCTGTAAGTAAGCTGTATTTGTTCTTTGACATCTTGTATTAAATTACTTTGAAGTTTTAATGCTCCATTAATAGCTCCGCTTCCCCACAAGGCAGTGGCACTGCCATATTCAACGCTCTGCTGTTCAAATAACCCGGCGGGCATTTGAGACAAGTCGCTTTGCCCTAACATAGGATTATTAATATTAATACCTTGCCACAAGATTGCTGTTTGCTGTGCATTACCTCCTCTTAATGAAATAGTATTTATGGCTCCGGGTCCATAATCTTTTACAAATAAACCCGATTGATAGTTTAATAAAGATGTTATTGGAGCGCCTATATTTGAGAAATTGTTCAGAGAATCAAAATACTGATTTTTTTTACCGGAATTAAATTGCTCTTTTATTTGAAAACTAGATTTATTAGCAGTGATATCTATAGGATGAAGATGAACAGTATCTTTTATTTGTGCAAAAGTACCATACCCTACACATAGAGCTGTAAAAACTATAATTATACTTTTCTTCATTGGCAAATAATGATTTAGTTAGTCATTACTTGCAGCAAGCGGGATTAAAAATCAATCATGTTATTGATTAATTCCGGCTTTTCTTCCCGAAAGCCACAAATTATGTGTTCTTTTGCATTGGCAGGTCTTCCGGCTCGTTCCAACTTGTCCACCTTCGCGTTCTATTTGCAATAAAACACTGGTATATCGGACAAATCTTTAGAGGAACTTACGGCTGCGGGTACAGCTTGGGCATTTCACCCAATTCCCTATTAAAAATTGCTTTTTTACCAAAGCTGGGGCAAATGTATAAATTATTTGTCTGATAAAAATATTATTTATCTTTTTTGTATTATTGATATAAAATACATATAATTGTGCCAAAAAACATAAATTAACAAAACACGTAAAATTATAATTTTATGAAACTACTAATTATTCTTACCATATTTTTATTCGTTATTGCAGCATATCAACTCATTAGAGTCGTAGAATTATTAAGAGAATTAAAACAAACCCAGGATTGGAAACCAACCGACAAAGATAATGACACGGTAGGTAAACTAATGCTTGCTTTTGTAATACTATTCTTTGGTGCCTTTTATTGGCAAATACACAGATGGATGGATAAAACCCTACCTGCTTCGGCTTCAGAACACGGCGTGCATATTGATAACCTCATGTTTTGGAATTTAGTATTAGTAACTACTATTTTCCTTCTTGTTAATGCTGTTTTATTTTTCTTTGCTTTCAAATATAGAGGTTCTACTTCAAGAAAAGCATTTTTTTATGCTCATAATAATAAGTTAGAATTATTGTGGACTACTGTACCGGCAATAACTTTAGCCAT
>JBDHZB010000024.1:0-36285 GCA_039811645.1 Bacteroidia bacterium
TCTTGTTGCTTGCACTCAATTATCTTTTCTTTAATTATCATCTTGCTTATTTAATAGGATTGCTTTGTTTTACTGCCTTATTACTGTATGAACACTTTTTAGTAACTCCAAAGAATATAAGTAAAATTAATTTTGCATTTGGCGTGCTAAACAGTTGGGCAGGCGTGATATTTGGGGGGTTTGTAATTATAGATATTTTGATAAACTAAGTTTTCATCTTCTTACAAGAAATATTATGTATTTTTGCTTAGATTAATTTTATGAAAAAAAAGAAAGTTAGAAAAAATTCACCTTTACATTTTATCATTTACGTTACGTTTGCTTTAATATGGTTTTCTTCTTGTAAAATCTTGCGACCAAATTTAATGTTAAACACACCAAATGATTATAAATATGCCCAACTAAATGATAGTTTAGCAAAACAAAATTATATTTTAATGCCAAACGATGTATTAAAGTATCAGGTTTACACCAATGATGGATTTAGATTAATTGATATCTTAAACACAAGTGCAGCAATTATTAATGAAGCCGAGGTAACAATAGAGTCTGATGGTACTATAAAAATGCCTATGATAGGCAGAATAAAAATACAAGGCATGACCACAAAGGAAACAGAAAAGAAATTAGAAGATTTGTATTCAGAATTTTATGTAAAGCCATTTGTAAAACTACGAGTTGATAACAAACGAGTTATTGTATTTCCCGGCAATGGCGCGATGGCAAAAGTAATTCCATTAACAAATATCAACACAACTGTCATAGAAGCCATTGCTTTAGCGGGCGGTATTACTGAAGATGGTAAAGCATATAAAATTAAACTGATAAGAACAACTGCTGATGGAAAGAGCCTTGTTTATCTACTAGACCTCTCAACTATAAATGGCCTTGCAATGGGACAAACAAATGTGATGGCAAATGATATTATTTATATAGAACCACGATATAAACCATTGCAGGCATTTGTGAAAGATATTGCGCCTATAGTGTCATTACTTATGAGTACATTGATTTTAATGCGAGTTTACAAATCATTTTAAGTTTTATGCTACATCAAAACCCAGATAATGAATATCTATCATATAAACAGAGATTAGAAAGTTTTAGTAACAATATTGATATAGGATTGCTATTAGATGTAGCATTTAAATGTAAATGGTATTTTTTACTTTTTTTCTCTATTGCATTTATCTCTGTTTTTGCTTATTTAAGATACAGCCAAAATATTTATCAATCTCGAAGTGTTATACAAATTACAAATCAAGAGGCTAATCAAATATTACAATTAAACTCAATAGATAACACTAATAATAAATTAGCCGAAGCTATTGAGCAGATTCGCTCAAAAGTTTTTTTAGAACGATTGGTAAATAAATTAAACTTACAGATATTATATTACAACGAGGGAATATTCAAAAATCACGAATTATATTCATCCTCTCCATACTTAGTTAGTACAAATATAAAAGATCCATTACTTTATGGGAAAAAAGTTTATGTAAAATTCAACTCCGATTTACAATCCGGATATATACAAATAACCCTATCTGAAAAAGAAAGTAAGCATGTTAATTTTAAAGTCAATACATGGGTGCAAAGTGAAATGTTTGATTTTAACATATATCTTAATGAAAAAATAAAGGCGGATATTATTAAACAAGATATCGAAAAAAACCCTGAAACATTTTTTATTATCTATCCTACGGATATTGTTACCGGACAATTACAACAAAAGTTAGAAATTAAACCCTTAAATGATTTAGCACAAACTATTGCTATTTCTGTAAAAGATGTAAATGCAAATAAAACATCAGACATTGTTAATGCCATCGCTGATGAATTTTTAAAGTATGACATTGAAAGAAAAAGTGAAAGTTCTAAAAATATCCTTGGGTTTATTAATAATCAGTTGGAGCATGTTTTCACTGATTTAAAAGTTGCTGAAAATAATCTAAGTACCTTTAAAAAAGAAAATAAAATTATTTCCTCTACCGATCAAAACGCCTTTAGTAATTCACAATCTGTAATATATACAAATGTACAAGAGCAACTTTTTCAAATCGAACTGAATGAAAAAATTCTAGATAAAATATTAAATGATATTCAAGCGAAAAAGAACTTAGACTTATACGAATTAATATCTCTTTCTTCCGGAACAGAATATGAGGGTGGTGTTAAAGAAACTTCAAATAGTATTCAAAAACTATTATTAGAAAAAGAAAATTTATTATACCAACTTACTCCAAATTCAGAACAGATTAAACTCATTAATTATCAAATTGAAAATCAAAAAAAACTGCTTATAGAGACTTTGTTTGCACTAAAGCAAAAATACAGAACACAATATAAAAGTCTTTTAGAAAAAGGACAAGATGTGAAATCTGAAACACTTCCAAATAGTAATAATGAAATGGAATTAACTCGACTAATGCGGGTATATTCCATTAACGAAAAGTATTATACTATGCTGTTAGAGAAAAAAACAGAATACTCTATTTCCAAAGCAGGATTTGTATCACAAAATATTATCTTGGAAAAGGCTCCCGGTGCAGGGCAATTAGTATCTCCAAATAAAAAGCTTTCTATTATTGTAGGAGTTGTTTCTGCTTTACTTTTATCTCTTATCTTAATTTTTGCAAAATATATTATTAATGATAGTATTTATTCATTAAATAATATTACAAAAATGACCAATGCTAATGTAAGTATTCTTGGTATCGTTCCAAAGTATAAGAAAGAAAAAATGGAAAATTCTCAGTTGGTTATAGATAAAAATTCCAAATCCATGATTGCAGAAGCATTTAGAAATATTCGCGCAAATCTTAATTTTATAGATAGTACCAATCAGAAGAAAATTATTGCCGTTACATCAACAATTTCCGGAGAAGGGAAAACGTTTGTTGCTATTAATTTAGCCGGTATTCTTGAGTTTTCAGGAAAAAAAATTGTTATTATTGATTTAGATATGCGTAAACCAAAAATTGACAAAAGTTTTAACCTATCTAATCAAAAAGGAATGAGTACAATACTTTCCGGTATTAATAGTATTGATGAATGTATTCAACAAGGGCCGTTGGCTAATCTAAAAATCATAACTGCGGGTCCACTACCACCAAACCCATCTGAATTAATTATTTCAACAAAGCTAACAGAAACACTTAATGAACTTAAAAAACAATTTGACTATATTTTAATAGATAATCCGCCTATTGGGCTTGTGTCTGATGCAACATCTATTCTTTCATTGGCAGATATTTCAATTTATGTTTTTAGAGCAAATTACTCAAAACTGTCTTTTATACAAGTATTTGACAGACTAAAGAATGAAAATAAAATTTCAAAACTATCAGTGCTGTTAAATGGCGTTGACTTAGATAAGAAAAATTACGGCTACGGATATGGCTACGGATATGGCTACGGATATGGCTATGGTCAAAATAATGGTTATTATACTGAATAATTAATTTATGAAAATTATTGAAACTAATATTAAAGGACTATTAATTATAGAACCAAAAGTATTTAAAGATGATCGAGGTTATTTTTATGAATCTTATAATAAAAAACTATTTTTTGACTATAATATTAAAGAAGAATTTATCCAGGATAATCAATCGCTCTCTCAAAAAGATGTAGTAAGAGGGTTACATTTTCAAAAACCTCCATATGCACAAGCTAAATTAGTACGTGTTATTAAGGGGGCTGTATTAGATGTTGTGGTAGATATCCGTAAAGAATCTCCTACTTTTGGAAAACATTTTAGTATAGAGCTAACTGAAGAAAATTTTTTAATGCTATTTATTCCAATAGGATTTGCTCATGGGTTTTCTGTGCTTAGAGAAGATACAATTTTTTCATATAAATGTTCAAACTTATATAATAAAGAGTCGGAAGATTGCTTGCTGTGGAACGATCCTATGCTAAAAATTGACTGGAGAATTTCTAACCCTATATTGTCAGAAAAAGATAAAATAGGCAAACAGCTTCATTTGCTTAACTCTCCCTTTTAGTAAAATGGAAACTCTACCGGATATATTTTATACAGTATTTGTTATCTTTATTTTTATTTTAGGAATAACGCTTAATGCCCTATTTATCTATTTTTCAAAATCGTTTGGTATAAGAGAATTACAAAAAAAGGAAGTAAACAGATGGGCAAAAGATTTTAAACCATCAGTTGGCGGCTTTGTTTTTTATATTATTTTCTTATTTATTATGATAAGCGTAGCTTTAATATTTGATATCTCATCACAACAGAAAGTAAAAATTGTTGGAATTTGGGGAGCTATAACGCTCGCATTTTTTATGGGTTTTGCAGACGATACATTTAATACACAACCAATTATTAAATTTTCTGCACAAGTATTGTGTGCATTAATTTTACTGCTCACCGGAACTCATATTCAATTATTTGAAATAAAAACCATTAACTATTTTCTTACTATATTTTGGGTGGTTGGCATGATGAATAGTATTAATATGCTGGATAACATGGATGGTATCGCAGGAAGTATAAGTCTATATATTTTAGTATTCTGTTCACTTATTATGTTTTTTATAGTTAACAATACTACTTCTCCTTTACTTTTAATGTTTTCCGGAGTAGCGGTTGGTATAGCCTCGTTCCTAATTTTTAATTTTCATCCGGCAAAAATATTTATGGGTGATACAGGAAGTCAATTTTTAGGTATTGTACTTTCAGTTGCAGGGATAGAAGCCATCTGGAATACTAATTTTTCTGTAGATTTATATACACATGCTTTTTTAAGCCACTTATTAATTATTGCTTTGGTTTTTATCATTCCATTAACAGATACTACAACTGTTACAATAAACCGTTTATTAAAAGGCAATTCACCATTTATAGGAGGAAAAGATCATACAACGCATTTTTTATGTAAAAGAGGATTTTCGGAAAAACAAGTATTTATAATATTCTTAATTATCGTATTTATCAGTTATACCTTGGCATTTCAATTAATCTACCACTTATCTTATTCTATATTTTATTTGTCTCTTATATATGTAGTATGTGTATTTATATTTTTATACTTAAACACAAGAGTTAATTTGTTTCGTCGTGTCAAATAAGAATGTATTTAATAAAAAATTTATTATTTTCAGTATTGTTTATGGATTGCTCATTATGGCTTGGTTATTATTAAACTCACTTAAAAGTACTCCAAATAACTATCCTTCTTATTTCAACTCAAATGCCTATATATTTGGGAAGGGATTGCCAAAAAACTTACACTTCTGTAATGATACACTGCCTGCTAATGATTTATCCGTAAAAGAAAATATTCAAAAGGAATTTGTAGAATCAGGAATCTTTTATGATAAAAAAAGTATTCAATACTTATTTGCCAAAGTACAACGTTGGTTCCCTTACATTGAACCAATTATTGAAAAAAATGGACTTCCTGATGATATAAAATTTATTGCTATTATAGAAAGTCATTTATCTAATATTACTTCACCAATGGGTGCAAAAGGGTTTTGGCAACTTCTTCCGGAAACAGCAAGAAACTATGGACTTGAGGTAAATGAATATATAGATGAACGGTTAGATGTTGAAAAATCTACAACTGCTGCATGTAAATTAATTAAAAGTGCTTACAATGAGTTGCACAACTGGCCACTTGCTGCGGCGGCATATAATTATGGCATCAACGGTATTAAGAGTCAAATAGAAAAACAAAATGCCAATTCTTATTATCAACTCAATTTAAATAATGAAACGAAAGAGTTTGTATATAAAATTATAGTGTATAAATCTGTATTAACTTATCCTGAATTTTTTGGTATCAGAAAAAAACCTGCATACCAAACTACAAAAAGGGTCGCATTGAAATTTATTACCATAGATAGTACTATCACTGATATTAAATACTTAGCCCAATATTTGCACTGCCCCACACTTTTATTAAAAGCCTTTAACCCATGGCTTATTACAAACCAATTACCAAACCCCGATCATAAAAAATATGTATTTAAAATTCCTATTAATGTAAAAGCAGATTATTCGGGCTATATTGCAGACTTACTTTATTTCAACAACACTGATGATTTAAAAGAAAAATACGATACAATAATAAAGAAAGATTCAACAACTTTACACATTGACAAAAGTATTTCTGAGTAAATGGGAACACTGAAAGAACAGCATATCAGCAAGAAGATAGAAAATCAAGAACAATTCATTGAAATCATTAATGCAAAAGAACATAATTTAAAAAATATTTCCGTTAACATTCCACGAAACCAATTAGTTGTATTTACAGGACTAAGTGGAAGCGGTAAATCGTCCTTAGCATTCGATACTATTTATGCAGAAGCACAAAGGCGCTTTTTAGAAACACTATCTGCCTATGCCAGGCAATTTATGGGAGAGTTGGAACGCCCTGATGTAGATAAGATTAACGGGCTAAGTCCCGCTATTTCAATAGAACAAAAAACCGTAAGTAAAAACCCAAGAAGTACGGTAGGCACAATTACAGAAGTATATGATTTTTTACGATTATTATTTACCAGAACTGCTGAAGCATTCTCTTATGTAACCGGAAAAAAAATGGTAAAATATACCATAGATCAAATTTTTGAAATCATTCAAAGAGATTATGTAAATAAAGAAATTACAATCTTGGCACCACTTATTTA
Source organism: Bacteroidia bacterium (assembly GCA_039811645.1). GTDB lineage: Bacteria > Bacteroidota > Bacteroidia > B-17B0 > Aurantibacillaceae > BPGX01. Next base: position 6,661 of record JBDHZB010000024.1, read on the forward strand.
TGGTAGGAAAGGACACTACAATGATTTATTTAATCAGTTGCTAAAGAAAGGATATACCAAAGCAAGAATTGATGGAACAATAGAAGATATTCATCCAAAATTACGATTAGACAGATATAAAGTTCATAACATAGAACTACTTGTAGATATTGTAGAAATAAACATAGACAATATAGATAGGCTCAAGCAATCTATTAATACAGCAATAAAACTTGGTGAAAATAAATTGCTGATTTTAGATGAAAAATCTCAACCAAAATTATTTTCGTTACTCTATTATTGTGAAGAATCCGGCATATCATACGATGAACCCGCACCAAATTCTTTTTCGTTTAATTCAGTTTATGGATGGTGTCCAACATGTAGAGGAATAGGAACAATTGAACATATTAATTATCAGTCTATTGTATCTGATAATAATTTAAACTTACCCAAGGCCTTAAATAAGAAACTTCTTAACCTATCAGAAAAAGATATTGATTTAATTACACAGCGGATAGATAAAGAGAAATTTGATATTAATAGTTCTGTTAATGATTTTATAAAAGCACAAGAACACGATAAATTAAATCAAATTTTAATTTATTACTTATTTTTTTCTATACACAAGCAATTTAAAATAGATCTAAACGATTATTTTTCAGATAATCTTAAAGAATATGATTTTTCAAAGGTTTATAAACTTAAAGAGTTTTTTACAAAAAATAAAATATTTTCTGATATCTCTTGCCCCACTTGTGATGGGAAAAGGTTAAAGAAGGAATCTTTATTTTTTAAAATTAATAACACGGATATTGGTGAACTATCTCAACAATCTATTTATAATATTTTTAATTGGCTAAAAGCCCTATCAAAACAGCCCTCAACACAAAAGCAAATTATACAAGAGGAAATTTTGAAAGAGCTTATTCCAAGAGTGGAATTTTTATTAGACGTGGGGCTTGGTTATTTAAGTTTAAACTTGCCCGCCTATGCATTAAGCGGTGGCGAAGCACAAAGAATACGATTGGCTACTCAATTGGGTTCGCAACTTATAAATGTCCTCTACATTTTAGATGAACCAAGTATAGGATTGCATCAACGTGATAACCACAAATTAATTCAAGCTTTAAAAAAACTAAGAGATATTGGCAATTCTGTAATTGTAGTGGAGCATGACAAAGAAATGATAACTGAAAGTGATTTTGTAATTGACATTGGACCGGGCGCAGGGAAACATGGTGGACATATTATAGTAGCCGACACACCAAATAATTTACTGAAAAAAGAAGGATATACCTCCGATTACCTAACTAATAAGAAAAAAATATTTTGTCCGGAAAAAAGGCGAAATGGAAATGGAAATTATTTAAGTATTTACAACTGTTTAGGAAATAACCTAAAAAATATAGACGTACAATTTCCACTCGGAAAATTTATCTGTGTAACAGGTGTAAGTGGAAGCGGAAAATCTACATTAGTAATGGAAACCTTACTGCCTGCCGTTAAAGACAGTCTAAAGTACGTTAACGAAATTGCCCCATATCCATTTAAAAAATTAGAAGGAATTGAGCATATAGATAGAATCATTGAAATAGACCAATCTCCTATAGGACGCACACCTAGAAGTAATCCCGCAACTTACACAAAAGTGTTTGATGAAATACGCGCTTTATTTGCAGAAACATCAGAAGCAAAAATAAGAGGATTTAAACAAGGTAGATTTTCATTTAATGTAAAAGGCGGACGTTGTGAAGAGTGTGGAGGAGCAGGTATTAAAAATATTGAAATGCTGTTTTTACCAGACGTAAGTGTTACTTGCCCCGTTTGTCTTGGCAAAAGATATAATCGCGAAACCTTAGTAGTAAAATTCAAGGGCAAAAATATTAATGATGTACTAAATATGCCAATTGAAGAAGCTTGCGTGTTTTTTGAAAATCAACCTTCCATTCTGAAAAAACTAAAAACACTAAATGATATCGGACTTGGGTATATTCAATTAGGGCAGCCATCTACCACACTCAGCGGTGGTGAAGCACAAAGAATAAAATTAGCTGCAGAACTTTATAAAAAAGATACCGGCAAAACCCTGTATATTTTAGACGAACCTACAACAGGATTGCATTTTGAAGATATTAATAAACTACTAATCATCCTTCATAAATTGGTTGATAATGGAAATACAATTATTGTTATTGAACATAACATGGATGTTATTAAAACTGCCGACCATATTATAGACATAGGTCCGGAAGGCGGTAATGAAGGGGGAAGGGTTTTATTTGAAGGGACTCCCGAACAAATGATTAAGTTAAAAAACAACGATACAGCAAAATTTCTAAAGTTAGAATTTCAATAAATTTATTTCAACATATTGTAATTAATGACTAACCATAAATCTTTTTTATATTTACTATCAGAGCTTGAGAAAACAATTACTATTGACAAACAAGCATTCATTTCAAGCTTTAACTTGCCAATATCAACATCAATTAAGTTAAATAAAAACAAAAAACAAAATGTCAATTATCTATTTGACTTATCCGAAAAAGTGTTGTGGTGTGAAGATGCTTATTACTTAAATGAAAGACCTGAATTTTTTTCTGACCCTCTATTATATGCCGGAGCTTACTATGTAATGGATGCATCATCAATGTTTTTAGAATATATTTTAGCCTGCCTTAAGATTCCTAAAGATGCTTTTATATTAGATATCGCTGCCGCGCCGGGCGGAAAATCTGTTATTATAAACAACTATCTTAACACCGAAGGATTATTGTGGAGTAATGAGTACCAATATGGACGCGCTAAAATTTTAGATTTTAATTTAGCAAAATGGGGAAACTGTAATCACCTTGTTAGCAGTGCCTCTACAGAAAAGTTTTCTGCATTAAATGAATTGTTTGATGTTGTTGTATGCGATGCTCCTTGCAGTGGCTCCGGATTATTTCGTAAATATCCTGATTGGATTAATAGTTTTAACTCATCTTTAGTTTATCAATGTTCCATACGGCAAAAAGAAATATTAAAGAATATCTTTTCTTCTATAAAAGAAAATGGCTACTTAATTTATTCTACTTGCTCCTATATGCCTCAAGAGAATGAAGAAATAGCTGCTTTTATTATTCAAAATGGATTTGAAGAAGTAAAAATAAATACACCTGAAACATGGAATGTTTTTGCATCACAATATGGCTATCGATTTTTTCAACATCTTACAAAAGCAGAAGGATTTTATTATGCAATTTTTCAGAAAAAACAATCTACTGCAATAACCAACACCACATCAAGCAAAAGCATTGACTGGACAATAATACAACACGATGTTTCTGAATTAATGAATATACCAAACAATCATGCTTTAATTAAATACAAGGAAAAAGTTTTTTTAGTTAATCAAGCTGTTTGTAATATTAAAACTACCCTCTATAAACAATTTAATTTTCTTTCATTAGGGGCATGTTTATATAATGCTAAAAAAAATACTCCGGAGCCCGAAATGGCTTTATCTCTATATCTTTCAGATAATATTAAAAAAATTGAACTTACTTTACAAGACGCTCAAAAATATCTTCAAAAACAGAATATACATTTATCCGCTCCAAAAGATATTTATTTAATGACTTATCAAAACTTAGGACTTGGTTGGGCAAAAATTTTAGATAATCGTGTTAATAATTATTATCCAAATGAGTGGAGGATTCTTAGTGATATAAAACCAAATTAATCAAAGAACATCCAACTTATACCCATACGAATTGACATATCGGGCATCATATAATGCGGTATAAAATAATAAGGCTGTATGCCTGCTAAAATATTATCTACACGAATAAAAAAATTAACCGGTTTTATTCTTCCTGAAAGAAAAAAATTAAGTTGAGGATAATTTCCAACTGCTTTATTAACATTCGGTATATAATACACGCCCGTAGCAGGCATATATTGATAAGCTGCAAACAAAGAACTTGTAACAAACTGAAATCCTGTTTGCAATAATAGGTTTTTTTGAAATATCCTGCCGGTGTAATACAAGGAAGATTTTACAAAATGTTCAGGAAACAAAATAATATCTATATTTTTTTGTTGGTAATAGTAGTTTAAATCTATACCGATATGTCTTAATAGAATATCATGATAGTTTAAGTTTATTTGATGTACATCAAGATAGTTTTGGTACTGCATAGGATAAGCATACGAATCATAAAATATAAAATTCTTATATTGATTTAAAATATAGGCTACACTAATTTTATCTTTATAATTTATAGAGAAATTCAATCCATTTTGAAAAATATTTACAAAGTGATTATACCAAATATAATTATTGGCATACCAAAAATTTTGATTGAATGTAGGAGATTTAATACAAGAGTGAGCACCAAAGTGAAATGTAAATTTATTATATTTTGATAAAATATCTGCATCTGCAATATAGTTCCCGCTCTGAGTCCCCGCCACAATATATTGTGCATTGATACTGTACTGCAATGGTATTTTGAATTGAAATGTATAGCTGTTCTTCCATTGTACAACATGATTAATAACGGAAGTATCATAATGAAAATAAATTTTAGAATATTGATAATTGTAATTTAACTCATTATACATTTTATTAAACTGAATATGATACCCTACTTTCCCCTGTAACGACAATACATTCAAACTATCTCTTGTTTTTATTGTATCTAAAAAAACAAATGGATAATAGCCGTTTTTAGGATTATCGTCTGAATATTTAAAAATATTTCTGGTTACTGATACCGATGTTGAAATATATTCTTTGTGATGATTATTCTCTATAATTTTATAGTAAATATTCCATTTGAGTTGTTCATCACGAATATTTTTTTTCGCAGAATTCAGGTTGATATTTACTAAACTCTTGTCCAAAATCATTTCCTGTGCATTTAAGGAATCATTAATAATACCGCCATTTTCCTGATATTTAACCCCATTAAGAATCAACATAGCATCCATAGATAATTTCTTCTTGCCAAAAAAATGATAGCTGCACATTAAATTACTAACAGACGATTGCTGAAATTGATAGAACCCCTTACTAACACTACGCCTAAAATAAAAATTAACCTGAGAGTATTTTTTAATGGGAGAGGTTATGAATGCTCTAAAGTGTTGTTCTTCTTTACTACCGGCAATGCCTTCTAACTTCGCAAATATATTTTTTGTTTTGAATATATCTATAGAATTTTCATCAATAAAATCAGGGATATAAAAGTCCCACGGCTTAAACCCTAAGGAATTATTTTTCACATTAAGTAAATAATTTGGCTGCATCATACCGCTTTGCCCGGAAAAGTAAAAAGGTAAATTGTTATGAAAATTAAATACAGAAGTATCTGTAAATGTTCGGCTATTTTTTGTAGTATCTTTTAGGAAATATGTTTCTGATATTTTTTGAAAGTAAGCAGTATCGGTTGTATAAAAGACTTGTGAGAATCCATCAAACGAATATATTAAATAAAATATAACCGTAATATGTTTTATGAAGCGAATCATTTTAAATTACTTAGTGCATTTAAAATAATATTGATTCCACGCTGAAGTTCTTCTTCACTAATAACCAATGGTGGTGCTATTCTCATGCAGTTATCAGCAAACAAAAACCAATCAACAATCAGTCCATTTTTCCAACAAAGTTCTATGGTACGCATATTTATTTCTGTGCTTTCAAATTCTATTGCACATAAAGCGCCTTTAACTCTTACTTCTTTTATTTTTGGGTGATGTAATTGTTCTTTCAGAATCTTTTCAATAATAATTGCCCGTTCAAATAACCGGTGTTGTGTAATAGTTTGCAAAACAGCCAATGCCGATGCTACACTTACAGCATTGCCACCGAAAGTTGTCATGTGTCCAAGCGGAGGGTTCTCAGAAAATGTCTGCATTATTTTTCTATCTGAGATAAAAGCCCCTATTGGTAATCCGCCTCCCATTGCTTTTCCCAGTAACAAAATATCAGGCACAATATCAAACTGTTCAAAGGCAAATAATGTTCCTGTTCTTCCAAATCCTGTTTGAATTTCGTCACATACCAATAACGTACCTGTATCCTTACATCTTTGTTGCAGTTTTTTTAAATAATTATTATTTGGTATTTGAATACCGCACTCAGCACGAATAGGCTCTACAAATACTGCGGCTGTTTTTTCAGTAATATAAGATAAATGAGCTTCATTATTAAATGTAATAACACGAGTATCGGGTAATAATGGACGATATTTTGTTTTCAATTTTTCATTACCCATTATACTTAATGCACCTTGTGTACTGCCGTGGTAGGCATTTTCAAAAGATATAATTTCAGAACGAGATGTATAACCTTTTGCCAACTTCATAGCGCCTTCCGTTGCTTCGGAACCTGAGTTTACAAAATAAATTGTATTTAAATTGCTTGGCAAATATGAAGTTAAGAGTTGAGCATAATTCAATATTGGCGCTTGAATGGTTTCTCCATACACCATGATGTGTGCATACTTTCTAATTTGCGCCTCTATGGCTTTAATAACGTTTGGGTGTGCGTGCCCTACAGAGCTGACAGAAATACCACTAATAAAATCAAGATGTTTATTTCCTGCGGTATCATAAATATACACACCTTCTGCCCTCTCTATTTCTAACATCATAGGCGATGGGGAAGTCTGTGCAATATGTTTTAAAAATAATTCTCTGTTATTAATTTGCATCAAACGCAAAGGTAATTATTTACATGAATATATTTAATGAATAATACGATGGCTTCTTATAATAATTGCTATAGGAGATGCACCGTTTTATTGCTACTTCTTACTTAAATTTAACTTAGTTTTATATTCCGTGCTTGGTTCTTCTGCAAGAAGAAATTCTAATGCTTTATTATTAAAGCCACCGATTTTTTGTCTAAAAATATCCATTCAATACTTTCAACCGTTTTAATTTTAGAAAAATATGGTCACTAGACTCACCCAATTCATCAAAATGTTTTTTTTCATCATGATATAAATAGTCAATAACATCTGATATTAATTGTTCTTTTTCTGTAATCAAGGAATAGGGGATTATATCTTGAATCTTTAAATCACTATAATTTAAAACAATTTCTTCTTGCTTATACATTTTGTTTACAATGGAAATGGCTTCTTCTAAATTGTCGGCTTGAATATTAATTGTTCTTGATAAAAGTTCTTGAACTTCAATTTTAAATATTTCCATATTTTACTTTTTTATAACTTCCTCGACCAACAAATTCAATAATTCCTTTGTCACGCAAAAACTGTAATTGCTGCCTGATTTTATCTTTTATGAAATTATTATTTGGATATTTTAGCTTTAATTTTTCTTCAAATTTATAAACATCATCAAGTGTAAAATTATCTTTTTTGATTAAATCTACACAACTCATAATATCCAAAATCCAACCTTTTGCGTCTTTACTTTTTGACCTTAAAAATAAAGTTTTATTGAAAGTTTCTTTTACAATTTGCCGCTTGACAATTTCTGAATTTTTTACTAAAAATACTTTTCCTACATCTGCAACTTTTGAAATATCAATATTACAGCCAACCCACCCTGCTCGTCTTGCAGTTTTTGCTAATGGTGGTCTTTTTATAATAATTTCAGAAGTAAAAAATTGTTTCGGAATAATCAGAAAATTATTAACAGTCCAATTTTTTGTATAAGTTAAAAAGAAAAAGTTTGGGTTATTTTCTGAATTTATTCGTTCAATCATTGTCGAATAAGCTCCGTCTGTAATTGTATTTGAAAGTTTTCCACTTTTACTTTTTAATTCAAATTCTTCATTACATTTTTTACAATAAAATCAGCAACAGGACGATTGTTCTCAAATTCATTTAATGGCATTTCTCCGCAGCTTGGGCAATACGAATTATTCAGAACCCAATTTTCTGTTAAAATTCTTACAATTTGAGAATTACTCGTATATCCGTGAGTTAAACTTATATTAAATGTCAAATTCATTTTATGTAGCAAGTTATGTTAGATATTGTAGAGGGAATCTGTTTAATATCAGAAATAAGTTGTGTTTTTCCTCCTGCCCATTTTAAAAATGGTTTTGCAATTCTGTTATTCATCTTCAACTTTATGATAGTCTGCTATGGGTTAAATTTACTGAAATCTTTTTTTGTTTACAAAAGCCGTTCATTACAGCATTTATATTGTAAAAGAATTTTAGTAAAAGGCATCTATATTGTGCATATTTGCTTACCTTTCGCACAAAAAAAGAATGGAAAAAATTATAGAATGTGTTCCTAATTTTAGTGAAGGTAAAAATAAAGATATCATTAATCAAATTACAAATGCTATTGCCACGGTAGAAGGCGTAAAGGTTCTAAATATAGATATGGGCGCTGCTACTAATAGAACGGTAGTTACTTTTGCAGGCACACCGGAAGCCGTTGTAGAAGCCGCATTTAGAGGTATAAAAATGGCAGGAGAATTAATTGACATGAGTCACCACAAAGGAGAACATCCCCGCATGGGCGCAACCGATGTGTGTCCGCTCATTCCTTTAAGTGGCATTACAATGGAGGAGACTGTAGAATATGCAAAAAAACTGTCGCAACGTGTCGGAGAAGAATTACATATTCCTGTATATCTATATGAATACGCGCAAAGCAAAGAATATAGGAAAAATCTTTCTGTAATTCGTGCAGGAGAGTATGAAGATTTTTTTGAAAAAATAAAATTACCGGAATGGAAACCTGATTTCGGTCCTGCCAAAATGGATGCAAAAAGAGGTGCCACTGTAATTGGTGCAAGAAAAATATTAATCGCCTATAACGTTAATCTAAATACAACTGCCGTAAAGCGCGCTAACTCTATTGCCTTTGATGTACGCGAAGCAGGAAGAGTTAAAAGAGAGGGTAACCCTGTTACAGGTAAAATTATTTACAAACAAGACGGTACGCCGGAAGTAATTCCCGGTGCTTGCAAAGCTGTAAAAGCCATCGGGTGGTTTATCGAAGAATATGGCATTGCACAAGTTTCTATGAACTTAACCGATACAGATGTAACACCAATTCATATAGCTTTTGAAGAATGTTGTAAAAGTGCTGATAAAAGAGGATTAAGAGTAACAGGCTCTGAGTTAGTGGGACTTATTCCGTTGCAAGCCCTCCTAAATGCCGGAAAATATTTTTTAAAAAAACAGAATGTTTCTTATGGTGTGAGCCATGCAGAGTTAATTAAAATTGCCATTAAGTCTCTCGGATTAGATGAGTTAAAACCTTTTAATCCGGAAGAAAGAATTATTGAATACGTTTTAAAAAATAAAACAAACTTATTGGTTCAAAAAACCGTTGAAGGGTTTGTAAATGAAACAGCTTCTGAAAGCCCTGCTCCCGGTGGCGGGTCTGTTGCTGCGTTATTAGGTTCCTTAGGAGCGGCGCTTGGTGCTATGGTTGCAAATTTATCGGCAGGTAAAAGAGGTTGGGAAGATAAAATTCAAGTGTATTCTGAAATAGCATTTAAAGCACAGGAAATAAAAGCTGATTTACTTAACCTAATTGATAAAGATACAGATGCATTTAATGAAGTAATGAAGGCTTTTGCCCTACCAAAAGATAATGAACAAGAGGTAAGTGCAAGAAAGAAAGCCATTGCACAAGCAAACTATAATGCCATGCTGATTCCTTATGAAACGATGAAAAAATCTATAGCTATTTTTGAAATTATTAAAGAAATGGCAACACATGGTAATCCAAACTCTATTTCAGATGCGGGTGTTGGGGCACTTTGCACACGCTCTGCTGTTTTAGGTGCAGCCATGAATGTGAAAATTAACGCAACTTCTATTATGGATTATGCCGATGTAAAAAATATATTAATGAAGGTAGAACAATTAGAACGCGAATGTATTCGAAAAGAAGAGGAAATTTTAGATATTGTAAATCAAAAAATTCAAGCTTAACATTGAAATGTGCGGTATTGCAGGCATATTGACGTTTGATAAAAATATTGACATAAAAAATATCTCGATTGGTTTATCAGAAACTATAAAACATAGAGGTCCTGACGATAATGGTATTTCTTTTTTTGATAATAATAAGTTCTATTGTACAAAGATTGAACGCCCTTTAGTATCACAAAATTCAAACTACCTAAATTATACAAACTCATCAGATATTCCTGCTGATTGTTACTTGGCACTTATTCATAGAAGATTATCTATTATTGATTTATCGGAAGCTGCGCACCAACCCATGTGTGATTTTTCAGAAAATATTTGGGTTACCTATAATGGAGAAATATATAATTACAGGGAAATCAGAATAGAATTAGAAAATCTTGGGTATCAATTTTATACACAGTCGGATACCGAAGTTATTATCAATGCCTACAAACATTGGGGCAAGCAATGTGTAGATAAATTTAACGGCATGTGGGCTTTTGCTATCTATGATAAAACACAATCTATACTTTTTCTTTCACGCGACAGGCTCGGTGTAAAGCCGCTATATTATGTTTTAAATAATAACTTATTTGCTTTTGCAAGTGAACAAAAGGCTTTTATTAAAAATAAAATTATTCCGTTTTCCATTAATTATCAGGCAATTAATGATTATCTCATTCATCACTTAATAGAAAATGAAGAAGACAGTTTTTTCCAGAGTATTAAAGAAGTAATTCCGGGTAGCAATTTAATATTTAGCCTAAAAACAAATTCTATTCGAAAAGAAAGTTTTTTTGATGTAAAAACATTATTGAATAATTCTTCAAATAACTATACCGAAGAGAAAATTATAACAAAGTGTCGCGAGCATATTTTAGAAAGCGTTGCATTGCATTTACGAAGTGATTTGCCTGTTGGCGTTTGCCTTAGCGGCGGCATTGACAGTTCCGTCATCGCATCTGCCATTAAGTATTTAGGACAAAATGATTTGCATACTTTTTCTATTGTTTTTCCGAAAAACAAAGCTATAGACGAATCTACTTATATTTATGATGTTAATAAGAAAATTCAAGCTACCGAGCATCTTTATACTCCACAACCTGATTTGTTTTTTAATGAATTAGATGAGTTAATTTATTCTCAGGATATTCCTATATGGAGTACCAGTACGTATGCCCAATACAAGCTTATGCAAAATATTAAAGAAAGTGGTATTAAGGTAGTGATGGATGGACAAGGCAGCGATGAATTATTTGGAGGGTATCTGCATCATCATTTTGCTTTTTGGAAGGAGTTATATCATTCCGGCAATTATGCACAATTAATAAGGCATATTTATCAATCTGATAAGATTATTAAGCATCCATTTTTCTCAGTAATAAAATATTTAGTGAAAGAAAAATTTGCTTATGAAGAAAAGCAGACTTTATCACTATTAAACAGCAATCTCTTTCAAGATAAGTTTGTACATCAACAAAATAAAATTGCAAATACTTTATCTGAGCAGCTTATCAACGATTTGGGTGTGCGGCGACTTAAATCTTTTTTGAAATGTGAAGACAGATGTAGTATGTGGCATAGTATAGAAAGTCGTGTGCCATTTAGTGATGACATTAACTTAATTCAATTTGCATTTTCATTTAACCCGGATTTAAAACTTAAAAACGGTATAAACAAGTATGTAGTAAGAGAAGCATTTAAACCTTTATTACCTTCTTCTGTATATAATAGATATGATAAAAAGGGGTTTGAGACACCACTGCTAACGTGGATAGAACCACAGCATCATTATATTATTGAGAGTATTAATCAATATTGTGCTGATTTTATTAATACAAATGCCATACAAAATATATCATCATTTAATCACCTTTCGAACATTCAATTAAAAACAATATTTAAGTTATTCTTACTTTCAAGATGGATAAAAATCTTTCAATAATATTGTGTAGCAGCATAATAAAATCTCAAGTAGTAAAATTTATTTGATTTAATTTTTTTTCTCAAAAAAGATTAAACTGTCATTTTCATTAAGTTCCAGGTATTCATTCTCAAAATTTGCGGGTGGCAATATTTGCACATGGTTTTTTCTTAAATAATCTTGTTTAATATCAAATTGTTCTGATAGAATATTATAGAAAAATTCCGGGTATATCATCTTAAATAGTAAATACTTTAATTTATCCTTGGTGCTTAATGGGTAGTTCATTTTATCTTTTAATTTACTATCATCTCCAAAAAAATACATTGTTCTTATTTTTATATCATAATCCTGCATTCTGAAGTTTTTCATGCGCTTTTTTTTAAGTTCTGAAATTTTTGAGTAATTGCCCGTTTTGTAAGCGTTTAATAATTCATCATCGTGCTTAAACACAAAACCAATAATATCCGCATTTTTTAAAATCCCAATATAACGTTCATTTCCTTTTATTACTTCCGTAAAATAACTCCTGAATACCTTTCTATAACTTTTATTCTGCATACTTTGTAAAGAAAAAGAAAGAACAAACATATCTTTAGTCTGATCTGCCTTTTTTATACCGATATAAGATTTTATGCTTAAACCTTCTTGGATAAATTTATTTAGATAATATGATCCGAAATAAACACCACATGCATTTTCCGGTGTATTTTGTTTCAATCGTAATTCCGACTCTAAAATACGATGATATATCTCGCCTATCGTTAATTTCTTCGCTTTCATTTTTTGTACAAATTTAGATATAAACTTGTTTGTCAGTTTGTTAATTTGCGTTTTTTCATAAAGAAAGATTAACTATTTTTACAAGAAAAAAAATGGCTTTTATTTATCCTATAAACGGCATCAGTCCTATGTTTGGAAACAATTGTTTTGTTGCGCCAAATTCCACAATAGTTGGTGATGTAACAATGGGGAACGATTGTAGTATTTGGTTTAATGCTGTTATTAGAGGCGATGTAAATAAAATTATTCTCGGTAATAAAGTAAATGTACAAGACAATGCTACGATTCATTGTACTTACCAAAAAGCAGCGACTTCTATTGGCAATAATGTATCTATAGGACACAACGCTATTGTACACGGGTGTGTAATCGGCAACAATGTATTAATTGGCATGGGGGCTATTGTAATGGATAATTGTAAAATAGGTAATCAAGTAATTATAGCAGCCGGCGCTGTAGTATTAGAAGGCACAGAAGTTCCTGATAATTGTGTATATGCAGGAGTTCCTGCAAAAAAAGTTAAAGACATTCCGGAAAATTTAATTAAAGGAGAAATAGAAAGAATTGCCAATAACTATTTACTATACTCTGGTTGGTTCAAGGATATTAATGATTGCCGATGAGCTGCCCCACCTTATACCCTGAAAAAACAGCAGCTATCCCAAGTAGCAATGAAAGGAAAATATAACCCAGAGCAACAGCCACCTTTCCTTGTTGCAATAATTGCAGAACTTCCAAGCTCAATGAAGAAAAGGTAGTAAATCCCCCACAGATTCCTACTGCAAAAAATAGTCGTCCTTTTTCAGAAATAATTTGATGTTGGTATAGTGCAAAAATACATCCTATAATTAAAGATCCTATAATATTGATAATAAAGGTTGAATAAGGAAAAGCGCTGCTTGTATTAGAAAAGATTACTGAAAAAAAATACCTGGCTACACTACCCAATGCCCCACCAAGCATTACAAAAAGTATAGAAGAAGTACTCATGAATATTTTAGGTCAAAAGTACTAATTAATTTTACTCCTTATTTCTATTCAAAGAAGTACTTCTCCTACCTATTTATTAATTGGTTTTGTATCTAAATACTTTTTCACCACGGAATTTTATAAACTCATTACCATCCTCAGTAAATTTCGGGTATGGCGTGTCTTCCATTTTTCCTGTAATGCTGCCATTATCTATATTAAATCTTACAAATTCTTCCATGTTTTCATAATCCTTACCTGTCCAAACATAAAAAACATCTCCTACACTAAAAGTTTCTAAACATTTCCCTGTTTTTGTAGCATAATTTACCTTACCTGAGTTTTTATCAATACTTGCTACCCCTTTCTCACACTCAGCAATAAGATTATTGTCTTTATATATCCAAATAGATAAAGGATCGTCTAATTTTATCTCTTTTACGGGAGTTTTAAATAACACTTTCCCGGAATTCGCATCAAAGCAAAAAACATTTTTCGTACTACCGGCATACAACTTACCGTTATCTGTAAAGATATTGGTAATTTTACTTTTAAATTTATCATCTAATTCTGATTCTCTGCTGTGTGTATCCCATAATAATTTACCTGTATTAATATCGTATGCCTTTACACCAAAATCACCGGCGTATCTAAACTCTCTCTTATAGGTTGTTCCTTTATCTCCATTAATCATAATTTGTTTTTCAATAAGTCCACCAAATTGAGCAAACAATATATTACCTGAAACAAAAATATTTGGAATAACCTCATCATCATCTAATTTTTCTTGCGTTTTCCAAATCACACTGCCATTTTCAATATTTACTTTTTTGATACATCTATTGCCTTTTGATAAATCCACTATATATACAAAATCTTTATCTACTAAAGGCCAAGCGGCTCTTTCAAGTTCTTGTGTAGATTTGAAAAGCCCAAAATCAAAAGTAGAATTATCAAAAGAAGATTCCCATAATTTATTACCGGTTTTTAAATCAAGAACAGTGAGTCCCTCATATAAAACAAATAATTTTCCACTAGCCTCATACATCGTTAAAAAATCATCACCACCGAACCATCCATCACTAGGAAATAAACTTCTTACTACTTTTATATTAAAGGTTTGTTGCCAATTGTTTTTTCCTATAGAAGTAACCGTTGCTGTCGTTTCTGCCGGTTTCATACTACCGGTTAGTAGTTTCTTCTTGTAATGTAAATCTATCGTAGAGCCATCTTTTTCAAGTTTACCTATATAGCGTTTTTTTGGTTTAAAACTAGAAGAGGATGTTGTACCTTGAGATTCATTGGTGTTGGTAACAGTTTCTACAATCTTTCCTGAAACCGCTTCTACATAATAGGATTTAGTAGTACCACCATCTGTTATTTGAATCTCAAGAACCTTGTTAGCATCATGCCACTCGTAAGAGTCTGCTTTTTTAATACCAAATTTATCTTTCATGTTATAAGTCCATAATATTTTTCCGGTTTTAGCATCCATCATAGAAAAATTTTTCCAGTCAGTACCCCAGCAGAAATCTCTACTAGGACTAATGTCTCGCGACTTTACGGAAATTGGGAATTCACTCTTATATAATAATGTAAATTCTTTTTGAGCAAATGTTAGCTGTGTTAGAAATGCTGCTATTAAAAGCGCAAACAAGTTGATTTTGGTTTTCATAAGTAATGGTTTAGTTGATTTTAGTTTATTGAATTATTATTTTTTGAATTTTTCTTTGATTTATATTTTCTTGATTAGAAATATCTATAAAATAAATACCTTTTGATAAAGTGCTTAAATTAAGTACATCACTAGAGTTACCGTTTATGCTATGCTTAGTAAGAATATTATCCCCTATTACAGAATAAATACTCACATCAACATTAAAAGGGTTTTTATTATCTATAGTAATGTTAGAAGAAGAAACCGTTGGAAATATATTTACCATATTTAATACAAGGCTATTTTCATTAATGCCTGTTGGTGCCATCTCTATTAATAAAGAGGTGGAACTAGATGAATTAATTTGAAAAATAGGAAAAACAGGATTTGTGTTGTAATAATAGTAAGCAGTAGAACCCCCTCCAAACACACTTTTAATTCTTACCGCATTATAGTAAGTTTTTCCATTAATAATTAATGTACCGTAGCCATCGTAAGTGCGGGTTACAGAAGATGGCGAACATGTTGTACATTGATATGTATCAGTAAAAGAGTTGGTATAGTTGAACGGGAATTGAAATACCCATTTTGGATCAGGGGTTAACGTAGATCCACTTGTTGCTGTTATATCATCTCCATAGATTTGGGAATATCCCGGTTGGTTTTCGTTATACTGATATGTTGATGGAACAACGGTAGATGTAAGAGCCATACAAGAGTTTGCCATAGGGAAAGAAGAGTAAAATGGTGTGCTGGTACAATTTACTACCGATACAACACCAACTTGTGTAAATGTAAGTGTAGAGAAATTCCATGTTACACCGGCTCCTGCCGATCCCGGAGAGGGAACTGTACTAGAAACAAGTACTGTACCCGTAACACCAACTATTGGCATTGCAGAGTATGTAATTGCCGGCTGTGAGAAACACAATAACCCGACAATCATTAAGAAAAATATAAATTTAATTTTTTTCATAATTTTTTTGCTACAAAGATATTTAAACTCACTCCTATTATGCAATACTACTAAAGTGGTATATTAAAATTTCGCATCTTTGTAAGAAAAATGCTCTCTAAAAAAATTCCCTCCTCTCTTTGTATTATTGCTATATCTTTAGTTTTCAATCTATATGCTCAGGATAGTTGTCATTACTATGCCGCTCAAGGGCTTAAAGAATATAAAAACAGCCACTTCAAAGCAGCTATCTTAGCTTTCAAAAAAGGTACAAAAAACTGTGATGGTAAAATTGTGGCTAAATGTTATAATGACATTGCTAATTCTTATAGTTATCTCAATTTACCGGACTCTGCGGTATATTACTACTTTAAGGCTTTATCGGTGTGGGAAAATAATAAAGACTCTTCAAATATTGCAAAGTGCTTTAAAAATATTGGTACTGTTTATCAAGAAATAGGGGATACCACCAAATCCATGTATTATTGTAATAAAGCAGAACGCATTGCAAGCGCCATTAATGACACAGATATTATGGCGGATTGTTTTAATAACAAAGGAATCTTGTATGATCTGACGGGCTCGTTTATAAAATCCTTTGAGTATTATCAAAAAGCTATTAAATTATATTTGACATTAAATAAAACAGATCGACTAATAGCAACATATAATAACTTAGCTGTATTACTTAAAATAAATAAAAGATTTAAAGAAGCACAAGAATACTATACCCTATCTCTTAACCTATCGCTTGCGCAAAAAGATACCTTTATGACTACTGCTAATTATATTAACTTAGGAAATTTAATGTCAGAAATAAAAATGTATCAAAAAGGAATAGATTATTTTATGACGGCATTAAATATGCTCAAAACATCACCAATTCCGCTAATAGAATATAATGCTTATGAAGGATTGGCAGACATATATGGAAAATCCGGCAATTATAAAGAAGCATTAAAATATAGAATATTATATGAAGACAAGAAGTTTGATCATATCAATACAGAAAGAAACGCTCAAATATCTGAATTAGAAAAAAAATATGAAACCAAAAATCAGGAGCTTAAAATCCGCGATCTAGAAATAACCGATCTAAAAAAATCAAATATTATTGAATCTCAAAACTACCAACTTGCTATAAGGAATTTTTGGATAGTACTATTTATATTAGGCTTAGTATTACTTTCTTTTCTTTTCTATCTTTACTACTTAGCAGAAAAAAGAAGAAGAGTAAAGGCGATAGAGGATACCGAAAGAAGCGAAAGACAACGGATAGCAAAAGACATGCACGATGAAATAGGTGCGGGATTATCAAAAATAATTTTACTGTCAAATATCAGCTTAAAAGAAACTAATGATTTATCTAAAACTAAAAATAGCCTAACAAGCATTGCAGATTATGCCTTAAAAACATCAGAAAATATACGAGAATTAATATGGTTGTTCAATACAGAAGACTTAACATTAAAAAATCTATCTTTAAGACTAAAGAAAAAGGCAGATGATTATTTAGAAGATACCAATATCAATTATAATATTATTATTGCAGATAACATCTCTCAATCTTCATCTATTATAAGCAAAGATATTTGCAGGCATTTAATTTTTATTCTACAAGAACTATTACAAAATACAATAAAACACTCGGAAGCCTCTGAAATTAAATTAACCTTAGGACACACAAATAATACATTGAAATTCCATTATTTTGATAATGGAAAGGGATTTGAATCCTCTGAAACCCTTACTGGAAATGGTATAAATAATATTAAGCACAGAGTACACCAAATTAATGGTGAAATTATAATAGATTCACATATCCATAACACAAATTTTGTTATATTAGTGGCAAATATATAACCACTAAAAGGAAATGATTAATGTTGCATTAATAGAAGATAATATCGCTTTTGCAAAAGATCTACAACACTATTTAAATCTTGAAAAAGACATCTCTTGTCAACATGTTTTTTTTGATGCAATTTCTGCAATAGAATCCTTACCCAAAACAAATATTGATGTGGCTATTGTAGATATTTATCTACCGGATAAAACAGGGATAGAGTGCATATCTATTCTTAAACCTTTAGTAAAAGCGAATTTTTTAATTTGCAGTAATTTTGAAAATACTGAAATGATTTTCTCTGCATTACAAGCAGGAGCTTTCGGCTATATTACAAAATCAGAACATCCAAAAAATATTATAAAAGCCATCAGAGAAATTCACACCGGAGGCTCTCCAATGAGCGCACAAATTGCACGCAAGGTAATAGAGTCTTTTTGTAATAATTTCCAAAAGCAGCCTAACCAATTACTACAAAAACTCACTATAAGAGAACAGGAAATTCTAAACTATCTGTCTGATGGCCTTCGTTATAAAGAAATTGCAGACAAAGCAATGATCAGTCAAGAAACCGTAAGAACACATGTCCGGAATATTTATCAAAAATTACAAGTAAGTTCGCGTGTGGAGGCATTAAATAAAGTGTATAAAAATTAACAGTAGCGGGGACGGGAATTGAACCCGTGACCTCAGGGTTATGAATCCTGCGCTCTGACCACCTGAGCTACCCCGCCAAAATTATCAAAGTACTTAAAAATGTGCCGCAAATAAAATAAATTTTAATTGTAAATAAAAATTATACTATCTCTTTACGCAAAGTCTATAACAGAATCTATAATTACTGTTGCTATAGCGTGCTTATTAAGTTTTGGAAATTCCTTTGCATTACCTTTTCTATCTAAAATAGTAATTTTATTTTCTTCTGTAGAGAAAGCCGGATTTCTATCAGAACATTCATTAGCAATAATCATATCAGCATTTTTTCTTTGTAGTTTTTCCTTTGCATTTTCAATTACATTCTCTGTTTCAAGGGCAAACCCAATTAGTAATTGATTTGTTTTTTTTCTTTCACCAAGTGTTTTAAGTATATCTTTTGTTTTTTCAAGAGCAATTGTAATTTCTTCTGCTTGCTTCTTAATTTTTGAATTTGTAATATTTTTTGGTGTATAATCAGCTACAGCAGCACTCAAAATGGCAATATCATACTCTTGAGCATAGTTTATGCAAGTATCAAACATTGCTTTTGCAGTTGGCGTAAATACACAAATAATATTTGGATTTACCGGAAGTTTCATAGTAACATTGCCATGTATTAAAATCACTTGTGCACCTCTATCTGCACATTCTTTAGCTAACTCAATACCGGTTCTACCGGAACTTCTGTTTCCTATAAAACGCGCAGGGTCAATTGGTTCATAAGTTGCACCGGCAGTAATAAGTACTGTTTTATTTTTTAATTGTTCTCTTTTTTGTTGATATTTATGAATATATCCAAAAATTTTATCCGGCTCTAACATTCTACCCCATCCTATTATTCCACTAGCAAGTTCGCCGTGTTCAACAGGAAGTACAATATGATTAATTTTATTTTTTACCATATCAATATTTTGCTGTGTGGTTTCATGCTCCCACATTTCAGCGTCCATAGCGGGTGCAATGAATATTTTTTTTGTGTATGAAAGATAGGTTGCCATTAGCAAGTTATCACAATAACCATGTGCTATTTTTGCCAACGTATTAGCCGTACATGGTGCTATTAAAAAAATATCTGCCCAATCAGCTAAATGAACATGATTATTCCACTCTCTTTTTTCATTAAAAAAGTGAGTATAAACTTGGTTTTTAGATAGAACAGACAGTGTTTGTACTGCTACAAACTGCTCAGCATCGGGTGTTGTAATAACCTTTACTTCATAATTATTTTGCACAAACAAACGTACTAATAATGGAACTTTGTAGGCTGCTATTCCGCCGGTTACACCAATTAATATTTTTGTTGATTTTTGACTCATAAATTAAAAAGGCGATAAGAAGTATTTTCCTATCGCCTCTAAATTAATGTTTTATCATGTATTTTTATTTATTTTCCGGATAGCGGTAATAAATTTTATTTTCTAAAAATTCCTCAATAGAAATTGCCGAAGGTTTTGGCATTTTCTCAAAAAACAATGCAACCTGTGCTTGTTCAGGGTTTTCAATTACTTCTTCTAAAGTATCATTAGAATCTCTATATTCTCCTAATTTATCCTTAATGATTTCTTTTAATTCCGAATTAATTTGGTTTGATCTTTTGCTAATGATAGCAATTGCTTCATAAATATTACCGGTATTAGCATCAAATTGTCTTACATCTCTTGATATAATTGATGCTTGGTTGCCTACTTTGTTTACATCTAACGCCATAAATCAATTTTTTAACTGTTTATTTCTTTTTTTGCTTTCCAATAATAATCTTCTGCTTTTGGCAAAAACTTACTTTGGGGGTGCAAATCTACAAATTTTAAATAATATTCCACAACTTTTTCTAATCTCTCTCTTTTTTTAACCGGAATACTATTTACTCCCAATAAGTAGTAAGATTCTATAACCCAATATCTTATCTCCTCAATATATTCTGCATCAGGATAGTCTTTTTGGTAAGAAATACCGGATGTAATGACTGCTTTGAAGTCCTCCATATGCCGATATTGCTTTAAAACTTCATACTCCTTTTTCTCTAATTTTTTATGTAGAATAGCAACGATTTTATTGGCACTATCTATTAAATTACTATTGGGAAAATTATCAATAAAGCTTTGCATTTCTTTAATAGCATTAATGGTTGCCGTTTGATCTAAGGAATATTTTGGTGAATTTAAATAGTAGCAATAACCGTTCATAAAATAGCACTCTTCAGATTTTTCACTAGAAGGAAATTGCCGTACAAAATTTTTAAAGTGAAATTGTGATAATGCAAAATCTCCTAAGTAAAAATTACACCATGTAAAATTATAGTAAATATGCTCGGCTTTGTCTGTACCTTTAAATATTGGAATAATTTCTTCATAAAGTTGTTGGGCACGCACATAGCTTTTTTTCTGATAAAAATTATCAGCTTTTTCTAATTTTAAGTCATAATTTGTTCCTTTCAATAACTTATTATAATCACTGCAATGCCAAAAAGAAATAATGGCAAGCACGGTAAATAAGTATTTTATTTTATTGAAAATATACATTCGGACAAATTAAATAAATAAAATTAATTAACAGCAACTCCCGATTTTTGTACTTTTTTACGTTCATTTTCGTCTAATACTATTTTTCTCATACGAATAGACTGTGGTGTAACTTCTACATACTCATCGCCTTGTATATATTCCAAAGCTTCTTCCAAAGAAAATTTTATTTTTGGTGCGATTCTCATTTTATCATCTGATCCGGAAGCACGCATGTTGGTTAGTTTTTTTTCTGTACATAAATTCACAACAATATCATCGGTGCGAATATTTTCGCCCACAATCATTCCTGTATAGATATCTTCTCCGGCATCTACAAAAAACTTTCCTCTATCTTGTAATTTATCTATACTATATGCTATAGACTTTCCCGTTTCTTTGCTTATAAGAACACCATTTATACGCATTGGAATATCTCCTGCCCAGTCTTTAAAATCAATAAACCTATGTGCCATTACAGCCTCTCCTGCGGTTGCAGTTAAAATTTGGTTTCTTAATCCTATTAATCCACGCGAAGGAATTTCAAACTCTAAATTAGTTCTTTCATCACGCACTTGCATATTCAGCATTTGTCCTTTCTTTTGTGTAACATGGTCTATTACTTTACCTGCATATTCAGACAAAACATCTACAGTAAGTGTTTCAAATGGTTCTTTTTTGTGTTCATTTTCATACTTGATAATAACTTTTGGTTGTCCTACTTGTAATTCATAGCCTTCACGACGCATTGTTTCTATTAATATAGATAAGTGTAAAATACCTCTTCCATATACCAAATAGGCATCCGGAGAATTTGTTTCTTCTATTCTAAGGGCAAGGTTCTTCTCTAATTCTTTATATAATCTATCACGCAAGTGCCTAGATGTAACGAATTTACCTTCTTTACCAAAAAATGGAGAGTTATTAATTGTAAACAACATGCTCATCGTAGGCTCATCAATATGAATTAATGGTAAGGCTTCCGGGTTTTCAAAATCTGCTACGGTGTCACCAATTTCAAAATTTTCGATACCGGTAAAGGCGCAAATATCTCCACAGCCAACCTCTTGTACTTTTATTTTTCCAAGTTTATCAAACACAAATAGTTCTTTTATTCTTGACTTTTGTATAGTACCATCGCGCTTTACAACGCTAACGGGCATACCCTCTTTAATTGTTCCTCTAAATACACGCCCAATGGCTATTCTACCAATATATGAAGAATAGTCTAAAGAAGAAATCTGAATTTGCAATGTGCCTTCATTTTGTTTTGGAGCATGAATTTTTTCTACAATGGTATCTAATAAGTAAAAAATATCGTTTGTAGGGGTTTTGTAATCTGCACTCATCCACCCTTGCTTGGCAGAGCCATACACAACAGGAAAGTCTAATTGTTCTTCGGAAGCATTTAAACTAAAAAATAGTTCATAAACAGATTCAAGTGCCAATTCCGGTGTACAATTAGGTTTATCTACTTTATTAACAACCACAATGGCTTTTTTACCTGCCTCAATGGCTTTTTGTGTAACAAAGCGTGTTTGCGGCATAGGTCCTTCAAAAGCATCTACCAATAGTAAAACACCATCTGCCATATTCATAATACGTTCTACTTCTCCGCCAAAGTCAGCGTGTCCGGGGGTATCTATAATATTAATTTTAATTCCTTTGTATAAAACAGATACATTTTTTGAAACAATAGTAATGCCTCTTTCTCTCTCCAAATCATTGTTATCTAAGATTAATTCGCCCGGCATTTCGTGTTCACGAAAAACGTCGCAGCTTTTAAGAATTTTATCTACTAAAGTAGTTTTGCCGTGGTCAACATGGGCTATAATAGCAATGTTTCTAATTTTTTCTGTATTCATAATTTTAAAAAGGTCGGCAAAAGTAGGAAAATTCTGTGAGAGTTATGCTATTTATTGTAAAATAAATGATGTTACATATTGTTAAACCTAAATCTTTGGCAAAAAGAAGCATTATTTGCAGCACACCTCTATTAGAAAAAAGAATTGGAGCAAACAGATGATATTTGCATTGTTGGTATTAGGTATTAAATATATGTAACATTCTCGATGCTTATTCGTTATATCCTAAAAAGGGATATATGAAAAATTTATATTATTTTGGAATGCTATACATTATTAGTAGTATGCTTTATGCCCAGAATAAAGACATCGAAATTGCAAAGCTAATTCATTACAGCGTAATGATACAAGATACAACAACCCTCAAATCCGCCTCTATTAAAAATACAGGAGAAACGCCAATTCATGATTATATCAATGACCATGGTAGTGATTTTATATCTCTCCACGAATTTAAAGACTTTACCTATATTATTTCAAAATTTGTAAATGATAAAAATGCTATTGCATTTTATGGTGATAAAAAAATTCCTGCCACACAATTAAAAGAAAGAATAACCCAATGTGATTCTATACAAGAGACATTCATTGATAATCTTGGTCACGAAATAACTGTTTCAAGATGGATATGCGACTCCTTATCGATAATAAAGAGTATTGTAAGAATTGATTTTTATGAAAGATGGTCTATAGACCCTAAAACATATGAGTTAAAAAAAGAAGTATTAGCTTACGTTCCCATGACTTATATACCTGCAAGAAAAATATTCAAAAGAGTATTTACTGTTTACAAAAATGAAGATGCGTGGGTAAAAATAGGTAAATACACTCAATGATAATATTATATCCCAAATACAGATGTCGCATTAACAGTAGTAATTTTTTGTACATCTTCCAAACTTATATTTTTAATCTTTGAAACTTTATCTGCAATAGCAACTAAATAGGAAGGTTCATTTCGTTTTCCTCTATAAGGCACAGGAGCTAAATAAGGGGCGTCTGTTTCTAACACAATCTGTGACAAATCTATATCCTTAATTACATCAGGTAATGTTGATTTAGTGAATGTAATTACACCTCCAATACCAAATTTAAATGTGCCATAGCTTAAAATCTTTTGTGCTTCAAATTTATTTCCGGTAAAGCAATGAAATACGCCGCGTGGTGTTTTTTCAAAAGTATCGAGTACTTCAAATATTTCCTTAAAGGCTTCTCTACAATGAATAGATACTGCATAATTTTTCTCCAAAGCCCATTCTATCTGCCTTTTAAATACTTCTTTTTGTTCAATAATATATGTTTTATCCCAATATAAATCAATTCCTATTTCACCAATACCAACAAAGTTTCTTTTGTTTAAATGCTCTTCTATAATTTTTAAATCAGAAATATAATTTTGATTAACACTACATGGATGTAAGCCCATCATAGCATAACACACATCCGGGTATTGGCTTTCTGTATTATATAAATTACTAATACTGGTTGTATCAATGTTTGGCATTAGTATTTTTTCTACCCCAACACTCTTTGCTTTTTGTATGCAATTAATTCTGTCTTCATCAAATTCTGAAGCAAATAAATGGCAATGTGTATCTATCATTAATTATAAACTAAGTACTAATGAGCGCCTAAAAGATTTTTTAACTTTGAAATTTGATTAGCCCACCACAATTTATTTTTTTCAATCTCAAATGGTTCAGAAAAATCAGTAATATGAAGAGAGACATCTCCCGTTAAAAAATTTCTATCAATTTTATATTCAAAGTAGCTTCCATCTGTTTTGTCAATCCACTGAAATCTGACCATACTATTCCTTTCATGTCGTACTAATCTTGCTTGTTGAGGGGCACCGTTCCATACAAAAGTATAAATGCCGTTTCTAATATTTACTTCATCGCAGAACCACTCAGCTAATTCGTTGGGTTCAGTAAGGTATTTATAAATCAATTCCGGTGAAATATTAAAGCGAAACTCTACATAAAATTTTCCGGGAGGCTCTACTCCTTCGGCTGTTTTTGAAAATACAGAACTATTATCATCTGTCAAAGAATCACTAAAGATAGTTAATGTTTTAAAAATAGTTGGTAGAGTTTTACTTTCTTCTGTTTCTTTTAAAAATTCTTTATAAGTAATCTCTTTTTTCTTTGGAGGTGGCGGCGGTGCCGTGTATGTTGATTTGTCTGCTTTAGGCAGTTCCTTCACCGCTATATTTTCTTTAGCTTTTTCTTTTTTTATACTCTGCGATATGGCTTTATGTTTTAATTCTTTCTTTTTAGTAACACCATTCTTTTGCTTTACTGGCTTTATGGGTTTCACGGGTTTAGCAGGTTTAGTAACTTTAACAAGCTTTTTAACTGCTTTACTTACTTTTTTCCTGATAGTTTTTTTTGTCGTAACAGGCTTAACTTTCTTTTTAGTGGTCTTTACTTTTTTTACTTTCGATGGCTTATTTTTTTTTGCTGATTGTGTCTTTTTCTTAATTTTCTTTACAACCTTTGCGGGCTTTACTATCTTTTTCTTTACTTTCTTTGGAGAAGATGCTTTTTTCTTGGCTTTTGATATAGTTTTTTTTACACCTGCCTTCTTTACTTTCTGCTTAATATTTTTGGACGACTTTTTCTGCGACTTCTTATTTCCCTTCTTTGCCATATTTTTTTTGGCAAAGTATAAGTATAAAAATTCTTTTTTAATAGATAAAGGTCATTTTTTATGATATTTTAACAATTTTATCTCTTTAATTTTAAATATTTTCCGGTGTATGAGGCTTTTACATTAATTAAATCCTCCGGCAGCCCTTGGAAGACAATTTTTCCGCCATTCTTTCCACCATCGGGACCTAAATCAATAACCCAATCGGCACATTTAATAACATCGGGGTGATGTTCTATAATCAATACCGTATTGCCTTTCTGAATTAATGCATCAATTGCTTTCATTAATATTCCTATGTCGTGAATGTGCAACCCTGTTGTTGGCTCATCTAAAATAAATAACTTAGATACATTATCTCTTTCTTCTAATAAATAAGATGCAATTTTTAATCTCTGTAATTCTCCGCCACTCATCTTTGACGTACTTTGCCCCATTGGTACATAGCCCAAACCTACCGCTTTAAGGATATTTAAAGTGTATAGAATAATTTTTTTTAAATCAGTATATTGTACTTCCTTACTAAACAAATCATAAGCCTCATCTATGGTCATTTCCAATATATCAGAAATATTTTTATCATAATACTTTATGTTTAATACTTCTTTTGAAAACCTTTGACCTTTGCAATCTTCGCAGGTCATTTCAATATCTGCCATAAACTGCATAGGAATTCTTACAATGCCTTCTCCCTGGCACGCCTCACACCTGCCGCCGGGAACATTAAAGGAAAAAAAACCGGCATCTAACGGAATACCTTGTAATTTAGAATATCTGGAAAATAGACCTCTGATATGATCATAGACCTTGGTATATGTAGCACAATTGCTTCTTGTAGAGGTACTCACGCTATTCTGATTAATAAAATGAACTTGTTTAATTTTTCCTGATGCGCCCTTTAGTTTTTCTGATGATTGCCGATGAATGGTTGTTTTTTCAAATTCAGGAACAATTTCCTGCTCTACTAATGTTGATTTGCCGGATCCGGAAACACCGGTAATACAGGTAAGTGCATTAAATGGAAACTGAACAGAAATATTTTGCAAGTTATTACTATTAGCATTTTCAAAATAAATAAAATCGCTGCTTTTTCTTTTATTAACGGGCCATTTTATTTCTTTTCTTTTTAATAAATAATCTGCTGTAATACTAGATTGTGTTTCTGCCAAATCATTGTAAGCACCCTGAAAAACAACTATTCCACCATTTTTTCCTGCCAAGGGTCCCATGTCTATAATATAATCGGCATTTTTCATTACCTCCTCATCGTGTTCAACTAATACTACTGTATTTCCTTCTGCTTTTAGTTTTTTTAATACTGAAATTAGTCTATCGGTATCACGTGGATGTAATCCGGTAGTAGGTTCATCAAGAATATAAATACTGCCTGTTAAACTACTTCCTAATGAGGTTGTAAGAAATATTCGTTGTGTTTCACCACCGCTAAGCGTTCGCATCTCTCTGTTTAGGCTTAAGTATTCCAACCCAACGTCACAAAGAAATTTTAATCGAGAAATTATTTCTTGTAATAACCGTTCTACATAATGTTTATTTTCTAGTTTAATACTTATTTCATGTTGAAAGAAATCATATAGCTCATTAATTGGAATTTCACATAGTTGGGCAATGTCTTTATCCAAAATCTTTACATAAAGTGCTTCTTTCCTTAATCGCGAGCCTTTACATTCGTTACATGAAGTATGTGATTTAAAATGACTGATAATGGTTCCTTTATTATAATAGTTCCATTGGGCATGAAGAGATTCATATTCTTTAAGCCATTGATAAATACCCTTAAAGCTACTATTAGATTCAATACCTCTCCATAAAAAATCCATTTCTTTATCAGAAAGCTCATTTAGTGGGCACTCCAATAAATACTGATATTGTGCAGGGATTTTTTTCTGCTTAATTATTAAATCATAAATAACACTAGGAATACCTCCTTTTTTAATAGACTTATTTTTATCAACAAATATCTTATTTTGAGCAAAATCAAATGTTTTACCAATACCCTTGCAATGCTGACAGATACCGTATGGGTTATTAAATGCAAACAACTGCGGTGATGGGTCTTCAAAAGTTATGCCGTCTGCTTCTAAAATATGAGTAAATTTTTCTATACCGGAAGAACTGTTTTTTTGCCATACCACAAAGCAGTTCCCGTTACCTTGATGAAAGGCAGTTTCAATGCTGTCGATTAATCTAGATATAGTATCCTCATCAAAATTAGTATAAGCAACCATTCTATCTATAATCAAAAAACACTTATCTTTTGTCGTAACCGTCAAAGATGAATTCAAAAGATCTGCGATTTTATGAATCTTATTATTTATTAATAGCCTTGAAAATCCGGACTGTGCAAGAAAGTCTATATCTTTTAGAAAATCAGTTGTAATGGCAATTTGATTGCATATAAAAATTAGTGTTTCCGGCTCTAATGTTTGAATGAAGTTTAATACATCTTGTGGATAATGTCTTTTAATTTCTTTACCGGAAGTCGGATGAATGATTTTTCCGATACGTGCAAACAGCACTCTAAGATAATCGTATATTTCCGTTGCCGTTCCAACAGTGCTACGAGGGTTGCTGGTTGAAACCTTTTGCTCCAATGCAATACATGGTGAAAGTCCTTTAATATAATCAACGGGGGGCTTAGGCAAACGCTCTATAAATTGGCGAGCATACGAAGACAAACTTTCCACATATTTACGATGCCCTTCTGCATATAGCGTATCGTAGGCAAGAGAAGATTTTCCTGACCCGGACACACCTGTAATCACAGTCATTTTACCATGTTGAATAGACACATCAATTCCTTTAAGGTTGTGCGTTTTAGCGTTTTTAATAAAAATATATGAAGAATGGACAGACAATAGGTAAATTTCAAGCGCACCAATTTACTTATTTATGTTGTATTTTAATGTAAAAATACCCTAATAAATATGAATTGATAAAAGTAATCTTTTAACATATAAAAATTTATATTTTTTAGATAAAAAAATTTTTTATACATTTGCATTGAATCTAAAAAAACAAACTATGAACATTTTTGTGAGCAACATCAGCTTTAAAGTAAGAGAAAATTCTTTACAAGAATTATTTTCGCAATTCGGAGCTGTAGAAAGAGTGAAAATTGTAAAAGACAAAGAAACCAAAAGAAGTAAAGGTTACGGCTTTGTTGAAATGCCAAATGATGAGGAAGCTCAAAAGGCTATTGATGCTTTAAACGGATCTACACATTATGAACGTCCGCTTATTGTAGCAAAGGCATCCGGTCCTAGAAACGATTCAGGCTCTGCGCCAAGTCAAGCTGCGGAATAAAATCATTTTTATTTTCACTAACTTAAAATATAACCCGAATAGTATTATCTATTCGGGTTATTATTATGTACTTATCAGAAACTACATAGTCTTGAATGTTGTTTAACAATACTTTACCCTTGTTGTCTATTATTAATCCTCCGTCTGAATTATCAATAAAATAACAGTTTGTTTTAATTTCTTTAATCTCGTCTTCTGAGGTATATACTATTTTTCCGGTAGTATCTAATAGTTCAAAATTATTTTTTGCTTTTAGAATAAGTTGTCCGTTAGAAGCTGCAATTACTTCATCATATATAAATTTTAGGTTAGATTTATCTAAGTTGAGGCTATATGCCCACTTTTTATTTTTGCATAAGATAAAATATTTTGAAACAACAACATCCTGAAAGATTTTCTTCTTATTGATATATCCATTTTCATTTCCTATGTATATTTTTTTATGCTGTAATAGTTTGAAATAGTTACCATTGGTAAATCCTGTAATTTCGGTATTCTTTTGAAAGTCATACTCCATAAAGTATAAGAAGCATTTTTTTGAAGCATCATAAAATCCATATTTCTTATTTT
>JBDHZB010000025.1:0-35940 GCA_039811645.1 Bacteroidia bacterium
ATGTGCTTACCAAAACCTTTTGTGATTCTGTTAGTAAAGACACCGTAAGCGTTATGGTTAATGCCTGTAGCACCACTTATACCATTCCTAATATATTTACACCCAATGGTGATAATTCCAACGATGTGTGGGGTATAGAGTTTAAATATCCTGAAGCGGTAAAAGACTTTAAGTTAAGCGTGTTCAACCGTTGGGGTGTAAAACTCTACGAAGCCGATAAGCCCAACGCTAAGTGGGATGGTCGCAGCCTAAGCGGAGAACCCGTACCAACGGGTACTTACTACTATGTAGCGGAGTTTGTCATAAACCCAGCACAGGGTGGTAAAAAGCAAGAAGCCAAAGGTTATTTTACATTAATGAGGTAAAAGTAATATAGTATGCCGTTATATCAATAATAGATTTGATATTACTTAGACTTCTTTATTTCACGTATAATTTTTTCATCAGATTGTCCTACCCACTTTAATGCCGCAGTGGCATTTTCTGCCCATACTGTGTTTGGGTAATCTTTTATAATTTCGTTTAATAATTTTTTAGCTTGTTCGGGTTTATTTAATACTTTGGTATCACTATAATACTGTGCTAATAAAAACTTAGCGGCGGGCAGTAGTTTGCTTTTATTGTAATCTGTAATTACTTTCAGAAGATATTTTTCTGACATTTGAATATATCCGATAGCTTGACTGAGTTGCGCTGCTTTCATTAAGTATATAGGGCACAAAGAATCGTTTTTACATAATAACCCGTACTTTACAAAACTATTATTTGCTTTAATGGCTATTTGTTTGTCAAAGTTCTGTGATTTATTAATCATATCATCGTACATTCTGCATTCATTCAAAAAATATGCGCAAGAATCATTTATTGATTCTGATGTAGCAGAAACGGGTGGTTGCTTTTGGATGGAAGTTTCTGTATTTCTTTGACAAGCATAAATGAAAAATATTAATAAAAACAATATATTCTGTTTCATAACTTATATTTATAGTTTGGAATAACTAATCCTTTGGAAATATCACTTAATTTTTTTGTGATTATTTTTTTTCTGAATGCACTAATTTTATCTGTAAATAAAACGCCTTGTGTGTGGTCGTATTCATGTTGAATAATTCTTGCGGCAATACCGACAAATGTTTCGGTATGTTCTTTAAAATACTCGTCAAGATATTTTATTTTAATAGTAGGTTTTCTTACAATATCTTCTCTAAGTTTTGGAATACTTAAACAACCCTCATTAAACTTCCACTCTGTGCCACTTTCTTCCAATATTTCTGTATTTATAAAAACCTTCTTAAAGGTTTTTAGTGCTTTTTTTTCTTCGGAAGACATTTCATCATCTTCATCATCAACATACGGTGATGCATCTACTATAAAAAGATTAATGGCATGACCTACTTGAGGAGCTGCTAACCCTACGCCTTTTGCAGCGTACATGGTATCAAACATATCTGCTATTAATTTCTTTAATTCAGGATAGTTTGGCGTAATATTTTCTCCTATTTTTCGTAGTACTGAATGTCCGTATAGATAAATTGGCAAAATCATTTTTATCTTGTATAATTAGGTGCTTCACTTGTAATTACCACATTATGAGGGTGGCTTTCAAGGTATCCGGCATTTGTAATTCTGATAAGTTTTGCATTTTGTAAGTCTTTAATATTTTTAGCGCCGCAATATCCCATTCCTGCTCTTAGTCCGCCCACCAATTGATATACCACTTCAGACAATAGCCCCTTGTAAGGCACACGGCCGGTAATTCCTTCAGGCACTAGTTTTTTAATATCATCTTCTATATCCTGAAAATATCTGTCTTTTGATCCTTTTTGCATGGCTTCCAAAGAGCCCATGCCTCTGTAAGATTTGAATTTTCTTCCTTCATAAATAATAGTATCTCCGGGGCTTTCTTCTGTACCCGCAAATAAGCTACCCAACATAATGCTGTATGCACCGGCAGCCAAAGCTTTTACAATGTCTCCACTATATCTTATACCGCCATCGGCAATAATAGGAATGTTGTGCTTTTTTAATGCGCTTGCTACCCCCATAATTGCTGATAGTTGTGGTACTCCCACGCCTGCCACCACTCTGGTAGTACATATAGAACCCGGACCTATACCAACTTTTACGGCATCAGCACCCGCTTTATATAAATCTAATGCAGCTTCAGCAGTTGCAATATTTCCTACAACAATATCTATACTATGATATTTCTTTCTGGCTGCTTTTAATAATTGAATAACTCCTTTAGAATGCGCATGTGCCGTATCTATTACAATGGCATCTACACCGGCTTTTACTAAAGCATCTACTCTTTCAAAAGTATCTGTGGTAATACCAACGGCAGCGGCTACACGTAATCTACCATAAGAATCTTTACTCGCGTTTGGATGTACTTTTATTTTTAATATATCTTTGTAAGTAATAAGCCCTACGAGTTTATTGTTTTTATCAACGATGGGGAGTTTTTCAATTTTATATTGTTGTAAAATTTCCTCTGCTTTATTGAGATTAATGCCTTGAGGAGCCGTAATAATTTTGTCTTTTTTAGTCATGATTTGATTGATAGGTCTCTTCATGTTTTTTTCAAAACGCAAATCCCGATTAGTTACTATTCCGACTAAATAGCCGTTTTTATCTACTACAGGAATACCGCCAATTTTATTTTCAGACATCAGTCGATGAGCATCTGCTACTACTGCATTTTCCAAAAGTGTTACAGGGTCAAAAATCATTCCGCTTTCACTACGTTTTACTTTCTTTACATGCAATGCCTGATTTTCTATTGTCATATTTTTATGAAGCACACCAATGCCGCCTTCTCGCGCCAAGCTAATTGCCAATTCATATTCTGTTACAGTATCCATTGCTGCAGATACAATAGGCATATTAAGTTTAATATTTCTGGAAAAAAAAGTAGAAACATTAGCTTCTCTTGGCAGTATTTCTGAGTAAGCAGGAACTAATAAAACATCATCGTATGTAAGTCCTTCTTGTATGTTTGTTTGTTTGTTTTCAGCCATAAAAATAAAATAAGGCGGTAAATTTAGAAAAATTCTGAATTGTAATCTTTTTTATATTAAGGAAAGAATAAATATCATTGTGCAAAAAATTATGGCTTTAAAATTTATTCTGGTTAGTATCATTACACTATCAATTCACTTCACCACCTTTTCCCAAACATTCAACGACATTATTAATAAGGCTGAAGAAAAAGCTGATAAGGTAAAAGAAAAAACAGAACAAGTAATAGATAAATATACCGGGCAAAACAAAGCACAATTAAGTAATGAAGATATAATTAACGGCTTAAAAGAGGCGCTATCCGTAGGAACAAACAGTGCTGTATCCATCTCTTCCAAAGCCGATGGTTTTTTGAAAAATCCAAAAATATTTATTCCATGGCCTGCTGAAGCCCAAGAAATGAAAGATAAACTGATAAAATTTGGATTTGAAAAAAAAGTAACTGAATTTGAAACAAGCTTAAATAGGGCTGCCGAAGATGCTGCTAAAGATGCAACCCCTATCTTTCTGAATGCTATAAAAAAAATGACTATCCAAGATGGCATGAGTATTTTGAAAGGTGCCGATACAGCAGCTACACACTATCTCAAGCAATCAACATACGATTCTTTATACACTAAATTTTTTCCGATTGTAAAAAACTCTATTCAAAAAGTCAAAGTAACATCTTATTGGAAACCATTAGTTACAACATATAACAAACTACCAAATAAAAAGAAACATAACCCTGACTTAGAAAAATATGTTACACAAAAAGCCATCTATGGTCTATTTGCCTTAGTTGCTGATGAAGAAAAAAATATTCGAAAAAATCCGGCAGCAAGGGTTTCTGACTTGTTGAAAAAAGTTTTTGGTGTGGAAAAATAAACCTTGCTATTTAACAAGACTTAGTATTATCTTTGCAACCATAATGAAAAACCTCATCACATGAAAAAAATTATTTTAAACCTTACATTGGTATTTAGTGTATTTCTTTTTACACAAACCATTGCACAACCCGGGTGTCCAAATATTACAACCTCTGCTAGTTCACCATCAGTTGGTTGTGGGGCGCCTTGTACAACGCTCAGCGCCAACGCATTTTTTGTTGGACAAACAACAACTTACAGTGTTGCTTCCATACCTTATGCGCCACCTTATCCTATTACAGGCAGCGGAACCGGCGTATCCGTAGGAACAGACGATGTATGGAGCCCTCTTATCGCATTGCCTTTTCCATTTTGTTATTTTGGAGCGTCTTACAACCAATGTGTTATTGGTTCTAATGGTGTTATATCTTTTAACAACTCTTACGCGAGTGGATATTGCCCATGGTCATATTCTGCATCGTGTCCAAGTAGTTCTTTGCCATTAAATGCAATTTTTGGTCCCTACCATGATATAGATCCAAGTGTTTGCGGAGCCGTTTCTTATACTTTAATTGGAACCGCACCATGTAGAATGTTGGTTGTAAATTTTAACCAAGTTTGTCATTTTAGCTGTACTAGTTTAAAGAGTTCTTTTCAAATGGTATTATATGAAACAACTAATGTAATAGAAGTGTATGTGCAAAATAAACCCACCTGCGGTGGATGGAACGGCGGAAGAGCACTGATAGGCATTCAAAATGCTTCGGGTTCCGCAGGATATACTCCTCCCGGCAGAAACACAGGAGCATGGACAGTGTCTACACCGGAAGGTTGGCGATTTGTCCCTACAGGGCCGGCTATCTTTGGACCTATAGAATGGCACAATTCAGCAGGTATTTTTGCTACCGGTAATAGTGCTGTAGTGTGCCCTTCTTCTACTACATCTTATACTGCGGTTACAACTTATACAAGATGTGACGGACTACAAATTACTGTTTCATCTCCCATCACCATTACGGCATCTAATACCATTTCTGCTACTGCGGCGGCCACAAATCCATCTTGTTCTTCCGGCACGCTTTCAGCAGGAAGTGCCACCGCTACTATTGTTGGTGGAACAGCACCTTTTACATATTCATGGTCACCTTCCGGAGGCACATCTTCAATAGCAACAGGGCTAAGTGCGGGGGCATACACATGTACAATCACAGATGGATCGGGATGTAGTGTAATAGCAAAAACTACTATTTCTGCACCACCTATCCCCTCATTTTCAATTTCTTTGAATGATGATACTTTAACTTGTACTCAACCGTCTGTATCTGCTACTGCGGTAAATACAAATACTGCTATTACCACT
The DNA here is from genome assembly GCA_039811645.1 of Bacteroidia bacterium. Lineage (GTDB taxonomy): Bacteria > Bacteroidota > Bacteroidia > B-17B0 > Aurantibacillaceae > BPGX01. The sequence continues at coordinate 5,230 of JBDHZB010000025.1, forward strand.
ATGAACTACACTTATACAAGTATATCTAGCGGAACAGCTACAGGCAACCCGTATACAGTAACTACTCCGGGCACATATACAGTATTTGGGAAAGACCCATCTACCGGATGTATTGCAACCAACACATTTGCAGTAGGCATTTATACCTCTGTTCCTACAGTAACTATTTCGCCGGGGACACTTAACATACCTTGTACGGGAACCGCGGGCACATTTACCGGAACTTCTACACCAACACTTAATATTTTATATTCATGGATACAACCAGGTCCTGCTTATTTAGCCGGTAATTTATGTACGCCAGGTGTAGCAGGAACTTATACTTTTGTTGCTACAAATATTGCAAATGGTTGTGTTAACACTAAGACCGTTGCTGTAACACAAAGTACTAATGCTCCTACAATGACTATTACAGCCGTAAATAATAACTATAATATTAAATGTAGCCCAAATACTGTTACTTTAGTCGTTAATGGAACTCAAGCCCCAGGTGGAGGTGTTCCTACGCCCTATTGGACAAATGCAACAGGAACAACTACTTTAAGCACGCTTAATACATTTAGTATGAATACACCCGGCAATTATGTAGGTTGCATTTATGATCCGGCGCCGGGAGGCTGTGTTGTATGTCAAACCATTACTATTGGTATGGATACATTAAAGCCTAATGCAGGTTTTATCACTGATGTTCCAAGTCAAACATTAACGTGTTTGTATCCTTGTGCTATTCCAACAGGAACATCTTCTACCAGCAATGTTAATATAAATTGGCAAACAAGTTCAGGTGTTGTTCCTAGCAATACAATCAGCGTATGCACAACTACTAATACAAGTCAAACAACCATAGGAACAAATAGTGTTGTTGTAACAAGCTTATCTAATGGCTGTGTAACAAAGTACCCTGTAACATTCTATCAAGACATAAAGCCATTGGGTTTAGTTGCTAAAGCAACGCCAAGTGTTTTAACTTGTAAAGACTTACAAACAACTTTACAATTTACACCAAATCCTATTTCTGCAATTCTGACATTTACATGGACAACTCCTGCACCAACATTTACAGACAATATAGATAACCCTGTTACCTTCTATGCTTCGGGTACGTATTCTTTATGCTCTACATGGAGCCAAAATGGATGTAAAACTTGCACCACCGTTAACGTAGGTTCTAATACTACACCACCCGCAACTGTAACTATCCCCCCCGCAACAATAGCTTGTGGTTATACCAATACCATTATTAATGCCGGAACTACGCCAACCACAGGTATTACTTATCAATGGGACGGACCAAAGAGTGCTACCATTTCTGCACCTGCAAGTTTCTCTACAAATGTAAATACACCGGGTAATTATATTGTTACTATAACCAATACAATTACGGGTTGTATGGCATTTAATTATGTTACAGTAGTTAACGGTTCCTTACATGCAGATTTTACACCTAATCCAAGCAATGGCTTTGCTCCTCTTGGGGTTACATTTGCTAATACATCATCTATCGGAAATCCGGCTAATTCAACCTATATATGGGCTTTTGGAAATGGACAGACATACACAACAACGGGTTCCTCAACAATGACAACATTACCGGGAGCATCTACTACATACCAAGCACCGGGCACTTATACAGTATGGCTAATTGTACAGAACGGAACATGCGTTGATAGTACCAGTAAGTTTGTAGTTGTAGATATGCCTTCTAACCTTGAAGTACCTAATGTATTTACTCCAAATGGAGATGGTGTAAATGATTATTATATTTTACATACAGCTAACTTAAAAGACATTCAGTGTTCTATTACAGATAGATGGGGTGTAACGGTTTATGAAGTAGAAACAGCTACCGGAAATATTCATTGGGATGGTAAAACGCCGGCCGGCAAAGAGGTTCCAACGGGCACCTATTTTTATATCATTAAAGCCACGGGTACAGACGGTAAAGCTTATGAACAAAAAGGCTACATTACCTTACTAAGATAGCAAAGACTCCCTCTCTGTACAAAAAGTGAGAGGTTTTTGTATAAAAAAATTCACATATAGCTACTTGATATGTATCAATTTATTTTCTTTGATATAAAAAATGATACTGTCTTTTATCTGTGCAACTGGCAACTTAGGGTATCTTTTACCAAAGTTAATACCAATCTCATTATTGTATAAATCCATATTTGTACTCGCACTATCTACAACTTCACTAAATTCTATTATATGTTTTTTTGATAAGTAAGCATTGTCTTTTTCATGTGCAATTCCAAGTTTCTTTAATTTTTTAGATTTTATTCTTTGCGCAAAACAAGCCATAAAAAAAGCATGCCTAAAAGCATCTAATTGTCCATTACATTCTATAGTATCTAGTAACTTGTTTTTTTTGATATTATGATATACTGCTATATTTCTATTGTAAAGTTTCTTTACTTTTATAGCAGCAATAGGATGTGTAATTGCCCATTTAATTTGATATTTTCCTATGTCTTGTGCATGTAGTTTTAAACACAGAGCGAGAATTCCTCCATAAAAAATAAAAAGTATTTTGAGGCGCATGTTATCTGCCTAAATTATTTAGACGAATAAGTCCAATTAACTGGTCGTAATAATACCCTCTTGGTTTATGATAAACAAATATGTAATAATCATTTTCTGTTTGCCAAAAATTCCCTTCTGTAAAAGACTCATCTCCTTGGTTTTGATTGTCGTAAAGAATTGTGTACATATAATTGTAGTATCCCTGCTTCAGATATAATTTACATTCATAGCCTTTCTTTTGATAATTATAGGTCATTTTATTATCGTTGTTAAGTTGCCAATTAGTTAATTTACCAAGTATATAGATGTTTCCATTGGCAATAGGCTCTGTACACGCAAAGAAAAAGTTAACCCATGTATAATCTGCTTCAATATCGGGATTTGCCATTTTATCATTATTTCTGATAATATAGTTACCGTTAATATCATTATAAGTAGAATATCTTTGGTTAAATCTAGGGACATCTGTAGTTAAATATACTTGCCATTTGCTATTATCATCCTTAAGAACATTGGCGATTCTTTCTGTGTATGTTAAGAGTGTTCTGGTATCAAAGTATCTAAATTCATTAGAGCCCGAGAATGTTGTTTTGTCGTCAAGAGAATACGAAAAAGTATTTCCATTGATGAATGTCGGCTGAACATCTGTAACCGCATTGTCTGTTCTGAAATTCTGCATTATAAATACTTTCATGTCGGTAGAGGGGTTTGTTATCTCATAGGATTTACCATTAATAAAAAAATCAATATGTTGCCCTGTATATTGACGATCTCCACCAATGGGTTGAGACATTTGTCCTCCCACATTCACGACATTATTCAAAATATAAAATCGCTTTGTTGCTACTACTTTACTTTTATCAGAATCTTTGTATAAAACAAGCAAATAGTTTCCTGCTTTGGTAAATTGTAAATTTGAAGTTGGAAAGTTAATATTATAGTGCGTGTATTTTTGCAAAAGGTTTTGTGAAAAGTTGTAATTTAAAATATTGAGTTCAAAAAAACCATTAATATATTCTGAAGTCATTAAGTCACTTGGTTTCCAATATGCATCGCAGTGAATAAAATAAATTGAGTAGTTTTTTATATCGCTGTCTAAGTCATCAAAGCTAAGTTGTAATTGTTGGTCAGGCTGATTAATATCTAAAATCGGTATTCCCATTTCATTATTTAGTGTAGTTAGCATAATGGTTTTAATATTATTCTGGTATGTTGCGTCTTCATAACGAATATTTTGAGAAAATAAACTAAATGTACAGAGTAAGAAACAGAAGGATAACTTCATTTTAGTTTGACTTAGGACTGAACGTCAATTTCGATTCTTGCCCCTTAATTAATCTACGAATATTTTTTCGATGGGTAATAATTAATAATACTGCAATTAAAATAGAATAAATTCTGAGTGAAGGTTGTTGGTTATGAAAAATAAATGCTAATATAATTGGATAAACAATGCCTCCCAACATAGAACTAAGAGAGACTATTTTAGAAGATAATAATGTAAACAAAAAAACAACTAATGCTAACCCGCACGATACCGGTGTAATAATCAGTGTAGCACCAAGCAGGGTGGCTACGCCCTTCCCTCCCCTAAAGGCAGCAAATAGCGGAAACAAATGCCCTACTACTGCAGATATAGCTAAGCCAATTTCAATATCTATAAATTGATTAGTACTGTAATAATTGCTGAACAGATATGCCTGAGACACCGCAGCGCTTCCTTTAAAAATATCAATAAGAAGCACAATAATGCCGGGTATTTTACCTAAAACCCTGAAAGTATTGGTTGCCCCTGCATTACCACTGCCATATTCTCTAATATCTATATTATAGAAATGTTTACCTATCCAAACAGATGTAGGAATAGAGCCTAACATATAGGCAGTAATAATTAGTAAAACTACAATTAATGTTTCCATTTATGCGTAATTTTAAGTTTTGCTAATTGCAAATTAAGTCAATATATTTGGTTAAAAGAAATTTAATTAAATTAAAATTAGTTAAAACTGTAAAAAACTAAAATATACTTTACCATAATGTCTTTCATCAATAAAACATTTATGTTCTGAAAATGATTTATGTTTCTCGTGCTCTAAGATAAGTAAGCCGTTTTTATTTAATATATTTTTCTCTTGCACAATGGTTATTACATTGTCTAATAAATCACTATGTTCGTATGGAGGATCGGCAAAAATAACATCATACTTTCTTGAGCATTTTTTTAAATACTGAATTACATCACTTTGATATGTTTGAATAGGAAGTGATAATGCTTGCGCAAAGTTTTTTAAAAACCTGACACATTGAATATTTTCATCAACAGCATCTATATTATTGCATCCGCGTGAAGCCATTTCTAATGAGATATTACCAAAACCACAAAATAAATCCAAAACAACTACGCTCTCATAGTCTATCTTATTATTTAGAATATTAAACAGTCCGGTTTTAGCAAAATCTGTTGTAGGTCTTACCTCATCCAACAGCGGTGCCTTTATTTTTCTGCCTTTATGTTTTCCTGATATAATGCGCATAAGTAAAAATTTATAGTAATAAAATGATGGTGTGATATTATTTTATTATCAGTAGGTAAAATATGTAGTTTATGATTGTGTGATAAGACTTGCAGTGAACGAATATATTTTTTTAATAACTGAAAAATAGAATGATCTAAAGAAATATTGCCACTGATAAATATATCAGTTTGTGATGGTTCACATTTAATTTGCTCTATACTGAATAATATATAATACAAAACATCTAAAGGTGTTTGAGTATCAAAGGTTGTATAGAATAAGAAATCAGTTCCTTTTTTCGTAATTACTTCTATGTATCCGGAATGAATATGTACCCAAATATCGGCTGAAAACAGAGAGGGATGCGAGAATATAATATTGAGCATCGCTGTTGAACTATGATAAAGTTTTGCTTGTGGGAATACTTGTAATAAATTTTGATGAATTTGAGTAGGAATAGAATGAATAATTTTAATATTATCATAACTATCAGTCAGTATTAAATCTTCTGACCTAACGATATGATTTAATTTTAATAGTTCCTCTTTTTTTTCAGAAATATAAAATGCTGCCGGACAAAAAGTATAGCAATGGCTACCATAAATAACCAACACTTCCTTAAATGTAATTTTCTGTAAATTAAATCTATGTATAAAATCGGCAACAAAATACTCTGCAGCCTCATTAGAAAATTTTTTCTGCGAGAGATATGATACCGACCAATAAATATTATTATTTTGCAAATCAGCAATAGAAGCTTCTATTTCATCTTGAAATATAGACAATGTAAGAAGCAATGTGTTCTTCTTTTCAATATCTTTCAGAATATACTTTTTTCCAAAAGCAGAATATTCAGATATGGTTATATCAGTATTGAGGTACATTTCTTTGACAAAAATAGTTATAAGTACAATACTTACATAAATTTATATTTTCTGTTTGTTTAAACTCCTTATCAGGGTTTAGTATTTCATTAGTAAGGTAGAGTGAAATAGCATTAATTAATGTGTTGATAGTAGGTTCATCAAACAATTGAATGCCTCCTCCTGTATTTGTAATTTGGAAATATCTGTTATTATTTTCTGATTGTTTAACTGTCAATGCTGCTATATAGCCGGTTACTTGTTCCGGCACTATAACCTGTTTATGTGTCTGATTATAAATTGTCCAACGACGTTTATTAGCAAAAACACTTAATATATAAATTAATAATTGTATTAATTTAGTGTTACTTTTCTCTCGATCAGTAGCATTAAAAAGCGTTGAAAAATCTAACTGTAAGTTGTCCTGTGCACTAAAAGAGCTTTTATAATCTATCACTCTAAGTACCCCTGTTTCCCACACAAAATCTATTCTATCAGGAATGCCCTTAAATTGTATATCACGCTCACTTGTTGGAATTGTAAAGATTTCTGATTGCTCTTCAAGAGACAAAATAGATATCTGATTCTGTTGAACCAATTTTAATTCTGCTTTAAGAAACTTATTAATTTCTTTTAATAAAATTTCTTTTTGAATAAGCACCGTCCCTTTTAATTCAAAATTTTTAACTGCTAGTTCAAGTTCTATCAGAGTCTCAATAATATTTGATTGGATAATTTGCTCTAACGCCTGTGGGTCAATAATCTTGCCTCGTATTACCGAATATATTTTCTGCATTATGGAGTGAAAAATAACTCCTTTTGTATTACTTTCTAGGTCTTCAGAAAGCTCTTCTTTTTCTTTTATATTTAAAATATATTGAAAATAAAATTTGAGCGGGCAATTAATATAGGTTGTAAAAGAGGTGGGCGTGTAAGTAAGGTTATATAGTTGATTAATAATTTTTTCATCTTTTTTAATACTTATTGTAGATGATGTATTTATTTTGATATTATTTTGAATCGTATAAAAATATGTATGAATATTGGGTTTATCTGCTAATTCAAATTTTATCTGCTTAATAAATCTACTTTCTTCTCCTATACTTTCACTACTTGTGGCAGATGAGTATGTTAAATAAATTTGCTTCGCCCGCTGTATAGAACGGTAAAAGTAATAAGCCGCAATGGCATCGTAATGCTCATAGGTTGGTAGGTTAAAATGTTTTCTTAAGTCATAAGGAATGAATGAGTGCTTAAAACTATTTGCGGGCATAATTTTTTCATTCATGCTTGTCCATATTATTGTTTCAAAATCTAATAAGCGCGTTTCTAAAACTCCCAATATCTGTAAGCCCTTAAGTGGTTCACCACTAAAAGCAATCGATTCTTTCCCAACAATCTGACTTACGATTGTATAAAGGTCTTTAATTGATTGAAAAACTCTTGACTGATCTTGTGCAAGAATATCTTTTATTCTATACAAATGTTGAAGGATACTTTGAGCCATCGTTATCTGTATATTATTTTTTTGATTACTAAATAATTTTGAAATATATTTTTCCAACACATTAATAATAGTCTGAATAATCACAATATTAGAAGATATATTTGCTTCTATAAATATTTGCAATGCTTCTTTTATTTTCTCAAACTCTTGTGCCTCAAAAAGATTATCTTTTATAATAGAAATATAAATTTTATTTTTTCTCTGTACTTCATTTAAAAACTTATTAATTGTATTTACAGGAATATCATACGTGTAATAAAGATAATTCTTAAAAAAAGGATTCATCAGTATTTGTGAAAGCTGAGTATGATATATCAGGTTTGCCTTTTTCTCCAACATCATACAAGTAAAAATATAATTCTGAATAAATTGATAAACCGGTGTATGTGCAATTGGGTATTCCATAGATACATTATACTCAATATCCTCTGGAATAGCAGACATTAACGGCCACAGCAGAGAAGAGTCCGGCACAACAATCGCTGTGTTTTCCAAATTAGGATTATCTTTTCTTAATTGTTCCAATATACTGCGAATGTATAGTGCCTGATCTATATTACTTTCTACTGAACAAATATGAATTGCTTTCTCAGATTTAAAAAAAGACTCTTTTGTATCTCTGTTGATACTAAATGCATGCAATGTTTCATTTATAAAATAACCGGCTTCATGTTCTGTTTCTGTTGTATAAAAAGAATCATAATCTAAATAAAATTCGGCTTTATTAATCTGCTTTAGATATTTGTATATTATATTTTCGGCGGGATTTACAGCGTTCAGTCCAATAAATATAAAAGTGTCTGTAGCTTGAATGAACGAAATTTCTTTTTGAGATTTTAAACGATGTATTGCTTCGTTTAGAATCAGCCCGGTATAGCCATTCTGCTGCTTTATAAGAGTACTGTTTAAATTAATAAAAATATCATAAAAAGATTGCATCAGATTAAGATACCGTTCTTGGTTTTCAGACAATTCTTTATTATTCAAACTCCATTGTTCTATTTCTTTTATATCTTTTAAGTTAGTAAAAAATAATTTTTGCTTTTCCGTATCTGTCGGATGACTTATCAAAACATCATTAAAATCATTAAGCAAAGTTGGTGCCCATTTTACAAATACATGATATGGATGGACTTCTTCTTTATTTTTACTAACTCTAACATAACTTTGATATAATTTATATATCAAATCTACTTTTTGAAGGGGGGATATTCCGGAGATATTTTGTACAATATAATCCGGTGTGCAAAGTTGTGGGAAAAAAGATGTCTTTTTTTTATCTTTAAAAATTTGCTTTAAATAATGTTTACTAAATACAATACTTCTTTTTGAAGGCAGAACAATAGTAATATTCTGTAAGTTAAAATCATATTTATTTAAAATAGATTCTAACGTCTCTCTTAAAAAACAAACATTCATAGTATTGCAAAAAAAAACTGCATCGTAAAGATGCAGTTTTTTTTAATTAAAGTAAAATATTTATAATTATGCTTCGGAAGATGGGTTTTCAGAAGCCGGTTCTTCTGCAGCAGGAGCGGGTGTTGCAACTTTTTTCGCTTCTTTTTGCTTTCTATATTCTGCTTCTGCTTTTAATTTTTCTTCTTTTCTCTTTGTTCCCTCTTGGTGTAATCTTTGTTTTTTAGATTCTACTTTACCAACCTTTTGAGATGTCCATTCGTTAAACTTTTTATCGGCAGTATCTTGGGTAATTGCTCCCTTTGCAACACCGATTTGCAAGTGTTTTTTCAACATTACTCCCTTGTAAGATAAAATTCTTCTGCAAGTTTCTGTTGGTTGTGCACCGGATTGTAACCAATACAATGAACGGTCGGAATTTAATTCAATAGTGGCAGGGTTGGTATTAGGGTTGTAAACACCAATTTTTTCAATAAACCTCCCATCGCGTGGGGCTCTACTGTCTGCTACCACAATGTGGAAGAAGGCATAACCTTTCTTTCCATGTCTTTGTAATCTGATTTTTGTAGCCATAGTTTTTTAATTTAGGGGGGCAATAATACATTTTTTTTTACTAAAAAAGAAATTTATAGTACTTCTTCTGCATTCGGGAATTTTGCTTTCCACTTTTTAAGTGATTGTGCATCTTTTACAAAGATAATGGTTTTTGCATCTATCTTTAATTTTACCAAATAACGTTTTTTATTCAAAGGGTTATTGGCTAAAGCTTTTTTTAAGATTTCTTGAGGAGACGGTGAATATATCCTTACTTTTTTATCGGGCTTTGGGGGTCTTCCACGCTTCTTTTTAGGCGTATCTTGAATAGCAACCTCTTTATTTTTAGGCAGTTCTATCTTTTTAGATACTTTTTTTACTTGGGCTTTAACTGCTTTTTGTGTGGTTTTTACCTTTTTTTTATCTTTTTTCTTTAATTTTAGCTTAGGTTTAGGTTTAGTAGCCTTTTTGACTGCTTTTTTTGGTGCTTTTTTCTTTCCCGAAACTTTTGGTTTGGTTTTCGTTTGTTTTTTAAGCTTTTTCTTATCGGGCTTTTGTTTCTTTGCCATAAAAAAGTTTATAAATTTATTATTTAATTGCATAAATATACTAAAATATTAACGAGATTTGCTTTTTTATTAATTTTTTTATGAACGTATGAAAAAAAAGTGTATTTTAGTAACAGTTTATCTATTTGTTTTTCAGCTATTTATTGCTCAATCCGATTTGATAAATATTTTTCAAAATGATGCACTAAAAGGTTCTATCACAGGTGTATGTGTTTCTTATGAAGATGGTAAAAAAATATTTGAAACAAATGCCCATATACAAATGAGCCCTGCCAGTATATTCAAATTATTAACTTCTTGGGTAATGATTGAAACTAAAGGTATAAATTATAAATGGACAACCGATGTTTATATGAGTGGCAAAATTACTGCCGATGGTGTTTTAGATGGTAACTTATACATTAAAGGAATGGGAGACCCAACCATAAAATCCAAGTTTTTTAGTTCAACTGATTTGTTATCCGATTTAGTTAATACAATAAAAAATAATGGAATTAAAAAAATAAAGGGATATCTGATTATAGACAATGCTTATTATACACCTAAAATTAATGGCAGTTGGATATGGGAAGATATTAATAACTATTATGCTGCAATACCCTATCCTATTAATATTTATGATAACAAGTTTCATATTTATTTTAATTCACATCAAGAAGGAGATAAAGCTGATGTAACCAATATTTCGCCACAATACATATCAAACCCCATACATATAGAATCTCAAATTATCTCAAAAGGCACCACTGATGAAGCGTATGTGTACGGAGACCCTTTAAGCTTTAACAAAAGAATATTGGGCTCTATCCCACCTAATCAAAAAGAATATTCTATTGAGGCAGTTTTACCAAATTCTGCTTTAATGTTTGCCGAACAACTTGTTCAGAAACTAAATAGCAATCAAATAAATATCTCCAACACAAGTTTTATTGTATCAACACAAGACACCATTAATTATCTAAACCTAAAACTAATTAATACACATTATTCCCCGTCTTTAGATAAAATTATCCAGCAAACCAATCTACATAGTATTAACTTATTTGCAGAGTCCTTTTTATACGCATTAGGAGATGGAAACTATGAACTTGGTAAAAAGAAAATCACAAGCTATCTGTCAAAAAATAAATTTCCATCAGATGAGGTTTTTATTGACGATGCGTGTGGATTATCAAGATTAAATGGTATTTCGCCATACCTAATGTGCAGTCTTCTTCAAACCATTCTATTTAAAAAAGATAAAAACTCCGAAGTATTTTTAAATAGCATACCGGTCGCCGGAAGCTCAGGAACATTAAAAAATTTTGGAAAAAATTCCTTGTTAGAAAACAATCTTCATGCAAAAACAGGATATATGAAAAGAGTTCGCTCTTATACAGGATATTTAACCGCTGCGTCAGGAAAAAAAATAGTTTTTTGTCTTATTTTTAATAACTTTAATTGCTCTACAGAAAAAATAAAACAAATAAGTAAAACTTTTTTTGAAACTTTGTACCAACTTTATTAATAAAAATTATGCTGAAAATTATTCGGATAATATGGAGTATTCTAACCAAGGGACTGTGGGAAGCTAGAATAGATAAGCAATCTAAAGCAGTGAGATTTATTTTAAAATACATTCGTATATTTACATTATCCGGAAAAGAATTTTATTTAGATAAATGTTTGATACAAGCATCCGCACTTACTTATTTTACATTTTTTTCATTAGTACCGGTTGTTGCTTTGTTGTTTGCCATTGCTAAAGGATTTGGATTTGACCAAAACTTAGAACAAGAAGTGCTAACTCAAAACCCTGAATATACATTTGTGCTTGCAAAAGTTTTTGAATATGCCAATTCAATGCTTAAAGCTGCAAAAGGAGGCATAATTGCAGGTGGGGGTGTTTTACTTTTATTATACAGTGTTATCTCTCTTTTAAATAATATAGAAAGTGTTTTTAATCAGATTTGGGAAGTTACTAATACCAGATCGTGGTTTAGAAAAATAGCCGATTATATTACTATTATGATTTTTGCACCCATTTTTTTAATCTTTTCCAGCAGTATAACCATTTTATTACAAACTAAATTTGCAGCTATATTTGTTTCAGGCATTGCTGTATTTGGTATAAAACTCTTATCGTTTTTAATTCTTATTCTTGTGTTTACATTCCTATTTAAAGCGCTCACCAATACCTATATGTCTTTGAACTCTGCGCTATTTGGAGGGTTTTTTACAGCATTACTTTTTGAAATTCTTCAATGGGGGTATATTACCTTTCAGGTTGGCGTTTCTAAAATGAATGCTATTTATGGTAGTTTTGCAGCCTTACCATTGTTTCTGATTTTTATTCAATATTCATGGTATATTGTACTTTTTGGTGCAGAACTTACCTTTGCACATCAGCACGTAGATAAATATGAGTTACAAACAGAAATCAACAACATAAGTATAAGATTAAAAAGAATACTTGCACTGCTTGTTTTAAACAAAGTAATTAATAATTTTTCTCAACAAGGAAGAGCTTCTTCATTACACGAAGTTGCACAGAAATTAGATATTCCCTTTAGATTAGCACAAAATATTATGAATGAACTAATCCATATTAATTTAATTACGGAAGTAACAGGAAACAATAACAACGAAAGCACTTACCTACCTCTTTTGCCTGATTATAAAATTACTATTCCGTTAGTTTTAAATAGGTTAGAAGAATCGGGAATTAATTCTATACAAATTGACAATCATGATGAACTAAATATTACTAATAAATTATTTAAAGACATTGAAGAACACATAGATAAAGGATTTGGCAATAAGTTAGTAAAAGACATTGTTTAGTTTGTACATGAGGATTATTTTTACAATATTATTTATTTCTCTGTTCGGGAATACTTATTCACAACAAGATACTTTATTATCAAAAAGCACGCAATGGTCTCATCCTAAAAAAGCAAGTGTAATGAGTGCATTATTGCCGGGGCTTGGGCAAGTTTATAACAAAAAGTACTGGAAAGTTCCTATAATTTATGGTGCAGGCGCATTTTTAGCTTATGAAATAAGCACAAAGAATAAGGACTACCAAGATTATAAAGCACAACTTCTTAATGTTATAAGCGGAAATTCCAACCCAAATGGATATTCTGAACAACAATTAATTTTATTAAAAAACCAAAGTAGAAAGTGGAGAGATTTATCAATAGCAGGAGTTGTATTTCTATATATTTTGAATATTATTGATGCCAATGTAGATGCCCATTTAAGAAACTTTGATGTAAGTAATAACTTAACTATAACCCCAGAACCCTATTTATATCAAAAATATATAGGGCTGAACATTAAAATTTCCATTAAAAATAATTTTGTCTCAACAAAAAATTATACTTATATTTGGGCAAATTAAAATTAACAAAAATTTACAAAAAATCAGTTATATGAGAAAAACACTAATTTTATTAATGAGTATTTCAACAGTTGGTTTTGCCCAATTAGGTTTAAATTGGCAAGAAGTTGGTCCTGATGATGCCGGTGGAAGAACTCGTGCTGTTTTATTTGATAAAACAGATGCAACAGGTAACACACTATACGCCGGTTCTGCCGGTGGGGGTGTATTTAAATCTACCAACGGAGGCTCTACTTGGCTTCCTATAAACGACCAAAGCAAAGTATTTAATATATCCGCAATGACACAAGCACCAAATGGTGTTATTTATATAGGTACGGGGGAATCTTTTGTTCGTGACGGCAGAGCCAACAGAACAACCGGATTTATTGGAACAGGCTTGTACAAACTGGTTGGAGGAACTATTTCCTTAGTGAAAGACTCTTCTACTTTTGGGAATATTAATGAATTAGCAACGGATCCTTCCAATAGCCAAATTATTTATGTAGCATCTAACAAAGGATTTTTTATCTCTACCGATGGCGGGGCAACATTTAACTTAGAAACAACATCCACAACATTTGCACAAGATGTAAAGGTTGGCAGTGATGGTACTGTATTTTATGTTTCAGGAAATTTCAAATCAAATAGTATTAAAATTTACAAGAGTGCAAACGGTGTAATTGGTTCGTTCTCAGACATAACACCCACAAATGCAGTAGAAAATCCTTTAGTTACAAAATTTGGAAGAGTAGAATTAGCAATATCTCCTTCAAACCCTAATTATGTTTACTTCTGTGCATCTACTTATACATCATCTACAATAGAGCAAAGACTTAATGCCGTTTATGGGTCTAATGACAAGGGAACTACTTGGAAAGCTATTACTTTAGGAAGTTCTTTAATTATGGAACCCTTTGAATCTTTTTACGGTACAGATGCATCTTCTACACTTATTTATAACTACTATGGAGACTATAGTAACACAATAAAAGTAGATCCTGCCAGCCCAACACATATCTTTGTAGGTGGTTATGTTTTATATCAATGGACACAACTCCCTAGTGCTCCTTTTGGCAATGGTGCGTGGGTGCAAGTAGGACAAAATGCAGCACAAAACAATCAATTTTACTTGCATTCTTTTACACACGATGTATCATTTAAACCAAATGACCCTACAGTTATGTTTGTAGCAACTGATGGCGGCGTTTTTAAAAGATTCTTTTCTACAATTACAGGCGGTGGGCAAATAGAAAATATACTTGCTGCTAATAGAGGACTAAATGTATCTAACATGAATAATGTTGCTTATTTAAATTATCCGCACAATGCATCAACAACTAGCACTATGAGTCCTGTCGGTGGAGTTGTTGGATCCGCCCTATCTGACGGACCTATTTATATACCGGGGAATCTTAATACAGCACTATCTTCAAATAATTTTGTATTATCAGATGCTTTTTCTATAGATGTCTCTAGAATTAATGGAAATACTTCCTTTTCCTCTTTTTTATATGGACAAATTCGTAGAAATACTAATATAAAATTAAATCCTTTTGCAGCTTTTACTGAAGATTATTATAGAAGTATGCTTGGCACCTCTACTAAACCCACATTACCTGCATTTTCCGGAACACTTACACCAATGGAATTATGGGAAAATTGGGGGCAATTACCTGCCGTGGACTCATCTGTACTTTGGAATAAAGTAGATAGTGTATATATTAAGCTGATCGCATCATCATCACAAAAAACATTTACTCTATCATACTCAAGACCTCAAAAAAATGCCAAATATGATATAGTAGAAGTAAGAAGTGCTCCTGCAATGTCATTAATACCCTCTCCATCTGTATCGTACTCTATACTACCAACATATAGTTCAGGCTCCATTACTGCTTATTCTTTCCTTGGATCAGGTTACGACAACTCATTGCCGGCAAATCATAAAATAATTCTAAACGATCAAACACTGCTAGACAATATCATTGTTACGTTCGCAACACCACCACTTTCTCCACCCAATAAAGATAGTATTATAATGCTAAAACTTAAATTAACATATAACACAGGAGACTATGTATATACTAAAAATACTGACTTAGGATTACCTAATACGGTAAATATTATGGATAGTATTCAATTAACAGCTCCGCTATCATACACGCTATCTCCTTACACAAAAAACTCTGTAAAAATTCCAACTGCACAATCAGCTAGGTTAGCAGTAGGGTTGAAAGGCTGTGTCATAGTGTGTAAACGTGCTTTAAATGGAGATATTATGCCCACATGGGTAAAAATAGCCGGAAGTAAATCCAGAATAGACAGTGCGGGGGTTCCAACAAAAACCACAGTTGCTGTAAAAGGTGATGTACAAGTATTGAAATGGGCACCATCCGGTACAGAGTTGTATTTTTCAACTTATGATGCAACATCGTCATCTTATTATCTTTACAGAACTTCTCATATAGGTTTTATTGGAGACTATGACTACAGAGATTATGGTGGAATATTTAATACAGATATAGATTCTACTTATGGAGTAAATTCTGCGAGTGGGATGTCTGTTACAAGATCAGGAAATAAAACAGATATTAAATTTAGAACTACTGCTATTGGCAAGTTCCCATATCCCATAAATGGTATATTTGTAAGTGATAATAACCAAAGCGTTATTATTGCATTAGGAGGTTATAGTAATTCTAAGAAAATAATGATGAGCGTTGGCGATGCCAGAACATTAATGCGTAATGAAACAGATGATACAAATTTCTCAGATAAATCAAGTAATTTACCAAATATCCCGGCATATTCGTGCTTAATGTTAAGTGGGGATAATAATAAAGTATTATTAGGAACAGAAAATGGAATTTATTCTACTTCAGATATTACACAAGCGGCTCCTGTATGGGCAAGCGAGAATAACTCTCAATTACCTGCAGTACCTGTGTTTGCTATCAGACAACAAACAATGCCACATTGGTTATGTTACAACTCGGGATACGTTTATGTTGCAACACACGGAAGAGGAATTTGGTCAACTTCTAAATATGCCACACCTTATGTTGTGTCTGTAAATGAAATATCTTCGGATAAAATTGTAGATAATAAATTCTTACATATCTATCCAAATCCTGCTAATGATTTAACAAGTATTCAATATGAATTACCAACTGGTATCCATAATGTTATGCTAACCATTACTGACCTTACAGGTAAATTAATTTCTTCTGAAAATATAAGAGTTAATTCTACAGGAACTGCAATTGATATGCAATTAAATACTTCAAATTTAATTTCAGGAATTTATATTATCCAAGTTAAGACAGATAGCTTTGTAAAATCCGGGAAGTTGATTATTTCAAAATAATAATAAACGATAATAGTTAAATCCCCGTAAAAAAATTACGGGGATTTTTTTTATGTACATAAAAAAAATCATAATACCTGATATTAAATTAAAAGAAGATGCTCAAGAAGATTATTCTATTTTTAATAGTATCAGTTGGTTGCAAATATTTACGCCACACGTTAATATATTGGGAATTTTTAATGACAACCATAATCAAATTGGAATGTTATATTATTTTAAAAATAAAAAATACAATATTCCATATATTATTCCACCACCATTTACACCTCATAATGGCTTAATATTCCTTAAACAAGCAAAAGCTGTTAATAAAATTTACTCTGAATTAAAAGAGATCGAAGAACAAATTGAAAAATATTTCTCGCAACACGAAAAAAATGCTCTAATAAAACTAGTATTCTCACACAACTATAAAGACATGCAGGTATTCATTTGGAAACAATGGGAGGTTTCACCGGCTTATACTTACTTATTGCCTTTAAATTCTTCAGCAGACGCTTTGTTTTCTAATCTTTCATCAGAAAAAAGAAAAAGCATTAGAAAAGCAGAGAAAGATGGTATAAAAATAATACGTACAAATGATTATAAATTAATCTTTGAATTAGTAAAAAGCACCTATGCACGAAAAGAAAAAAAGATAAATAATTATTACTTGAATAAAATCCTGACTGAATTTGCCTCTGATGACAATAGCTTTGCCTATGTAGCATTTAACAATGCAACACCTATTGCCGGCACATTTTGTTTATTTGATAAAACTAATGCTTATTATTTATTTGGCGGTATTGATGAACAGCACGCTCATCATGGCGCGGGGGTTAGCTGTATGTGGAATAGCATTTTACATGCTAAGCAATTAGGCTTAAAGAATTTTGATTTTGAAGGCAGTATGGTGCCTGATATTGAAAGGTACTTCCGTGATTTTGGAGGAGAAAAAACAGTTTACTTTATTGCAAAAAAATCTCCTCTTTATCTAAACCCTCTATTAAAAAAATTATAAGTTTTTTAAAACCACTTTACTCCTAAAGCAATACCGATTGTATAATTATTAAAGTACAAAGAATTTGCGGTATAATCTGTATTAATCAAAAAAGGAGAAAAACTATATCTGGCATATAGTTCCATAAACATTCGCATCCGTCCTAAAGGATTATTTTTTTGATATCCAACACTAATACCCGCATACGAGTTTGCATACGGACTTAGCACACCTATTTTAAATGGCGGGCGCAAACTACTTGAATTAACCTCTGAGCCCTTAAAAGAAGCAGATAAATGCGACAGTAAAGTAACTCTATAAATATATCCTAAACAAAAATACATGCCATGTATATCATTATTTTCTCTTGAAAAGCAATATTTATATTGTATTGGAAAATTAAGTTCATTCATAGATGCATAGTATCTATAATTCATATTTCCGGTGTAAAGCTTTATACTATCAGGATAAAAATAATATGACGAATATGAGAAAGAATGATGCATCCATTCTATTCCTATACTTATAAATTTATTCTGCTTCTGTTTATTTAAAGCAAATTCATTATGATAACCAAATAAATAGGACATGCCATATTGTGCTTCTGCGCTATGGTAAGTGTTTCTGGTATATATTTGATACAATACGCCAACATTCACTTTAGAAAATCTCCATGCATTCTTATATTTGGAAGGCTGGTGAAAATTATCTGCAATACCATACACTGAATATAATGTCAATATCAATAAAGATATACTCTTCTGTAATTTCATCGGGTTAAAAATACATTATTTAGTATTGTTTACAATGTCAATAATAAGTTATAATTGTAAATAACTTTTAAGAGATATAGGCATAAATAACCGTAAATTTGTCCCTAAAAATAAACAATGACTTGGAACTTCAATGATAAAAAGGAAACAAGAGCGGGCTTTGGAGAAGGATTACTTGAAATAGGCAGAGAGAATAAAAACGTTGTTGTATTGTGTGCTGACCTTACAGAATCATTAAAAATGGATGCCTTTGCAAAAGAATTTCCTGAAAGATTTTATCAGGTGGGGATTGCAGAAGCCAATATGATGGGAATTGCTGCCGGACTTACCATTGGCGGAAAAATTCCTTATACGGGTACCTTTGCGAACTTTAGTACAGGCAGAGTTTATGACCAAATCAGACAATCCATTGCATATTCTGATAAAAATGTCAAAATATGCGCTTCACATGCAGGACTTACTTTAGGAGAAGATGGGGCTACACATCAAATATTGGAAGATATCGGCTTAATGAAAATGCTACCGGGTATGACTGTAATTAATACCTGCGATTTTAACCAAACAAAACTTGCAGCAAAAGCCATTGCAAACCATAATGGACCGGTATATCTTCGATTTGGGAGACCTGCCGTACCAAATTTTACAAGTTTAACAGAACCTTTCATTATAGGCAAAGCTTTAAAATTAACAGAAGGAACAGATGTTACAATCATTGCAACAGGACATTTAGTGTATAAAGCATTACAAGCCTATGAAATACTAAAAGAATCCGGAATACATGCCGAAATCATTAATATACATACCATTAAACCTCTGGATAACGATGCCATCTTAAACTCTGTTAAGAAAACAAAGTGCGTGGTTACCGCTGAAGAACATCAAAAAAATGGCGGATTGGGCGATAGTGTAGCACAATTATTATCGCAAAATTTTCCTATACCACAAGAATATGTTGCCGTAAATGATACATTTGGAGAAAGTGGCACACCCGATGAACTTATGAAAAAATATAAATTAGATGCTCCCGACATTGTAGATGCCGTAAAAAAAGTATTATACAGATGTAAGCTCTAATCAAAACTTTATTAATAAACTCATATAAATTAATGCAGGAAAATTTTGGAACAGTTGTAAAATCAACAGGTTCAAGATACTTGGTTAGTATAAGCAAAAACAAACTTGAAGAATGTACCTTGAGGGGCAAGTTACGATTAGAGAATCTAAAAAGCACAAATCCTGTAGTTGTAGGGGACAAAGTAAAAATAACACAAACAAATAGTGGATGGGTAATAGAGGATATTCTCCCAAGAAAAAATTATATTATTAGAAAGTCCACCAATTTAAGCAAACAAACACACATCATAGCGGCTAATATAGATTTAGCAGTGATACTTGCAAGCATTGCAGTTCCACAAACAAGCATGGGGTTTATTGATAGGTTTTTAGTAACTGCTGAAGCGTATCGTATCCCTGCTGCAGTTGTATTTCACAAATCAGACTTACTACAAACGAATGAAGAAAGGGAAATACAAAAAGCATTTGTAAAAATATATACAGACATCGGCTACCCTGTTCTTGAAACATCTATTAAAGATAAAAAATCTATCCAAGAATTATACAGTTTAATACAGGGCAAAACAATATTATTATCGGGGCATTCAGGTGTAGGGAAATCATCACTTATCAATGCGCTCAATCCTAATTTAGATTTAAAAACAGGGCAGGTTTCTTTAAAACATCTAAAAGGTAAACACACCACAACCTATGCAGAGTTATTCCAAATAGATGATACAACCTTTGTGATAGACACTCCTGGTATTAAAGAATTTGGATTGGTTAATATGGATAAAGATGAAATAAGTCACTACTTTCCTGAGATAAGAAAATTTTTAGGACAATGTAAATTCAATAACTGCACACATATTAACGAACCCGGCTGTATTATCTTAGAGGAACTAAATAAAGGAACAATTAATTTATCAAGATACAAGAGCTATCTATCAATGATAAACAATGAAGATTTCAAAGACAGCATATATTAGTTTTCCACCCTTACATGTTGGTAAATCAGAATTGTGATTAAGAAAAAATAAACAGAACTTTGCCAATAAAAAAATGAACAAAATAAAAATAGGTATATTGTTTGGCGGTTCATCTCGAGAAAGAGAAGTTTCCTTTGCAGGAGGCAGAACTGTTTACGACAACCTTGATAAATCTTTATTTGAGCCTATTCCTATTTTTATTGATTCCTTACACAACTTTATTTTATTAGACTGGCAATATATTTACAAAGGCACTATCCGTGATTTTTATCCGCCAACACAATTTATTCAACAAGAATCTTATGACTATCAATATTATATTGAAAATCTTGGAAAACTTTCAGATAAAGAAAACGATACAATAGCAAATTCTGTTGGCAAAAAAATACATGCGGAAAAACTGCATACGTTATTTGATTTTGCCTTTTTATGCTTACATGGTACAAACGGTGAAGATGGAAAAATACAAGGATTGTTAGAATACTATAAAATTCCATATTCCGGTTCAGGCATTTTTGCTTCAGCTTTTGGAATGAATAAAGCACTTCAGAAAAAATTTATGAAAGCAAATGGCTTTAATGTTCCAAATTACTTAACTATTGAACGACATCAGTTTGAAAAAAAATTAACCGATTTTTTTGATACAGCGCAAAAAGAAGTTAAGTTTCCATTAGTTATAAAGCCCGCCAATCAAGGTTCTTCTATTGGCGTATCCATCTTAAAAGAAGATGATAAACATAAGTTTTATGCGGCAATAGAAAAAGCTTTTTTCAAACACAAAATTAATGCTGACACTTGGAACAATTTATCACCACAACAAAAAATCAACTTAATTCGTACACTATCAGATATCAGAGAAAATATTGGACTGCCTGCATTGGTAGAAGGAAAGATTATTTATGAGCAAGAAGTATTACTAAATACATTAAATGAAAAACTATCAAAGCAAAAAGAAATATTAATTGAATCTTTAGATGCTGAACAAGAAGTATTAGTTGAAGCATTTTTAGATGGAAAAGAATTCAGTTGTATTGTTATTGAAGATGATACAGGAAACCCAATTGCCTTACCTCCCACAGAAATCTTAAAGAAAAATACTCTATTCGATTATAAGAGCAAGTATCTGCCTGGATTAAGCAGAAAAATAACACCGATTGATTTGCCGGAACATCAAATAGAAGAAATAAGAACCGAATGCGAAAAAATGTTTCAGGCGTTTAACTTTGATGTTTATGCTCGAATAGATGGTTTTATTGATACAGCAGGCAAAATTTTTCTAAACGATCCGAACACAACATCGGGCATGATGCCATCTTCATTTTTCTTTCATCAGGCTGCAGAAATAGGGCTTAATCCCTCACAATTCCTTACATTAATTATCCGCTCCTCTTTACAAAAAAGACACAGACAATCTTTAAGTCCAATACTTTATAATGATTTACTCCAAAACTTAGACACACTCATTCATTTATCCGGACAATCAAAAAAACAAAAAATACGAGTAGCTGTAATCATGGGAGGATTTTCTTCTGAGCGACATATATCAGTAGAAAGCGGGAGAAATGTTTTTGAAAAATTATCATCATCAGAAAAATACCAGCCATTCCCTGTTTTTTTAGTTGGTACCGAAGAGAAGCACGAACTATATACCATTCCCATAAGGTTAATGTTAAAAGATAATGCAGACGACATTCGCGATAAAATTTTCAATTACAAAGTACATCCGATTATTCAAAAAGTTGTAGAAGAAGCAAAAAACACAACACAAAAATACGGCTCTGCATCTAGTTTAGACTCTCCCAAAAAAATAACCTATGAGGAATTATCTACACCTTGTGATGTAGTATTTATTGCTTTACATGGACGTCCTGGTGAAGATGGCGTTGTACAAAAGAACTTAGAAGCAATAGGACTGCCATATAATGGCTCAGGGCATGAGAGTTCAAATATTACCATTAATAAATTTGCAACAAATGAGATACTAAAACAAAATGACATTTTAGTAGCAGAGCATAAAATCATCAATCAATCAGAATGGCAAAGTAACACATCACAAACCATTGAACAAATAGAAAAACAATTTAAATATCCTTTTATTGTAAAACCGGTAGATGATGGATGCAGTAGCGGCGTGAAAAAAATAAAAAACAGAGACGAGCTACAAGCTTATGCACAAGTGATTTTTAGAACACAAGATGAATTACCTGTCTCTGCGGCACAGTTATTAAAAATCAAACCCAACGAAGAAGTCCCTGCTAAAAATAGATTTTTGTTAGAAGCCTTAATTGAAGCCAATGGCGCCGCAAGATTTTTAGAAGTAACAGGCGGCATGCTCATAAAAAAGCAGAACGGAAAAAAAATATTTGAAGTATTTGAACCATCTGAAGCCTTAGTAGAAGGTGAGGTTTTAAGTCTAGAAGAAAAATTTTTAGCCGGAGAAGGGCAAAATATTACGCCATCACGTTTTTCAAAAAAACCGGAAGAGCAAAAGAAAATATCAGAAGCAGTAAAAAAAGTTTTACAACATACCGCAGATGTTATGAACATAGAAGGTTATTGCCGTATTGATGCCTTTGTACGGATTTATACACCTGAAAAAATAGAAGTTATTATTATTGAGATTAATTCATTACCGGGAATGACGCCTGCCACATGTATTTATCATCAAGCCGCTATTAACAATTACAAGCCGTATCAATTTATTGATGCTATACTTACCGAAGCATTAAATAGAAAATTGAAAGTAACACAAAATTAATTTCTTGTCCAGTAAGTTGTTCTTCCGATAAGAGAAAATCCTATATATCCTCTTACTTTCAGTTTATCACCTTCAAATACCATATAACAAGAATATTCCTTACCATTTTCAGGGTCATAAATTTTCCCATCTGTCCATTCACCGTCATCGTACACAAAATCTCTTACCAGGATTAACCCTACTAATGAATTATTTCTTTTTTTTACATCAGCATTATGCTTATCTGTTTTTGGCTTTTTTGTATCTGGGTCTAAAGGGTCTTTTAAAGAAATAATTTTTCCGAAATACTTATTATCCTGTTTATAAACTTCAACTTTTGCTTTTTTCTTATCGGTGTACCAAATGCCTAAAATTTTATCTGCATTATTCTGAGCAAGCATAGATTTAAAAAGCAAAGCAATAATTAAAACAAAGGTTTTTTTCATAAATAATCGAATTACAATTTATGTCCTAATTTATTTTTTTTAGTTAATAGGTAAGACTTGTTGTGTGGGTTTGGAGATATAATAATCGGCACTGTCTCTATAATTTGTAAATCATAACCTTCAAGACCTACACGTTTTCTTGGATTATTGCTTATCAATCTAATTTTTCTTACACCAAGGTCTCTCAAAATCTGAGCACCAACGCCATAATCTCTTTCATCGGGGGCAAACCCTAATTTTAAATTTGCTTCTACTGTATCAAGTCCTTGCTCCTGCAACTTATATGCTTTTAATTTATTCATCAAGCCAATACCACGCCCTTCTTGATTTAAATACAAAAGTACTCCCTGCCCTTCTTTTTCTATCATTTGCATAGCTGCGTGAAGTTGTTCACCACAATCACATCTACAAGAACCAAATATATCGCCTGTTAAACAAGAAGAATGAACTCTGCACAAAACGGGAGTGTCAGCAGAAATTTCTCCTTTTACCAACGCCATGTGTTCTTGCCCTGTTGTTTTTACCTTGTATGCATAGAGTTTAAAATCGCCCCAATGTGTAGGCAAATCAACGTTGATAACTCTTTCAACAATACTTTCGGATTGTAAGCGATATTGAATTAAGTCTTTAATAGAAATAAGCTTAAGGTTAAATTTATCACGAACCTTTATCAAATCCGGTAGGCGCGCCATAGTACCATCTTCATTCATAATTTCTACTAAAACACCGCATGGCTCAAATCCTGCAAGAACAGACAAATCAACAACTGCTTCAGTATGTCCTGCTCTTCGAAGCACACCGCCTTCTTTTGCTTTTAAAGGAAAAATATGTCCCGGCTTACCAAAGTCTTCCGGTTGTGTATTTGGGTTTATTAATGCTTGAACTGTCTTAGCTCTGTCAGATGCTGATATACCGGTAGTGCAACCATTTCCTAATAAATCAATAGATACCGTAAACGGGGTTTCATGTAATGACGAATTGCTGGCAACCATCATTTCCAATCTGAGTTTTTTAGCAAGTTCTTCGCTAATAGGCGCACATATTAAACCTCGCCCATGTGTGGCCATAAAATTGATTACGTCGGGTGTAACATTTCTTGCTGCGGTAACAAAATCACCTTCGTTTTCGCGATCTTCATCATCTACAACAATAATGATTTTTCCATTTTTTAAATCCTCAATTGCTTCAGGAATAGAATTAAGTTTGAAACTTGACATAGCAGTGCAAAGATAAGGAATAATTGTGATGTTATTGCTATTCGCTTAATTAGGGTTCTATGCCTAATTTTTCTGCAATATCTTTTAGATTGTCATCGCTATCAAAAGTGATAATGATTTTACCGCCACCGCTGCCATTACGTTTTAATAAAACGTGCTCTTTAAACCGTTCTTTCAGTTGTTTAAAAATCAGCTTATCTTCTATACTCAATGGTGTGGTTGCTCTTTGTGTTTTTGGTATATAATTTGTTTTTGCGCCTTTTGAAAGTTCTTCTACTTCTCTTACTGATAAATCTTGTTCTATAATAAGAGCAAAAATAGCGAGTTGCTTATCTTCATGGTCTATATTAATAAGTGCCCTTGCATGCCCCATGGTTATTTGACTTTCTCTGAGTGCTTTTTGAATGGGTGCAGGTAACTTTAATAATCTTAGATAATTTGTTACGGTGCTTCTTTGCTTTCCAACGCGTTTACTTAGCTGCTCTTGAGTCAGTTTACATTCTTCTACTAATCTTTTATAGGAGAGAGCTATTTCTATTGGGTTTAAATCTTCTCTCTGGATATTTTCAATCAATGCCATTTCTAGCATTTCTTGATCGTTAGCTACACGAATGTATGCAGGAACTTCTTTTAGTCCAATCATTTGTGCAGCTCTGAATCTACGTTCACCGGAAATAATTTGATATTTATCGTAGCCTAATTTTCTTAATGTTACAGGCTGAATAATGCCATGTTCCTTAATAGATTGTGCCAGTTCTTCCAATGCCATTTCTTCGAAGTCATTTCTTGGCTGAAAGGGATTTGTTTCTATAGCGTCTAACGAAACAGTACTTACAGCACCCACTACGGGGGCATTGTCTGTTGTTTTGGTGGTAATATCGGTTTTTGCATTTTCCAACAATGCACTTAATCCTCTTCCTAATGCAGGTTTTTTGGGGTTACTCATAAATTTAGTATTTAGTTATCTATGGTGATTTGTCTGTCATCGTCTGATATTCTGGTCATCTTATTTCTTTGCAATAGTTCTCTTGCTAAGTTTAGATGATTGACGGAGCCTTTGCCGGTAGAGTCGTGTAAAATAATTGTTTTTCCAAAACTTGGAGCTTCTGCCAACTTGGTAGCCCTTTGAATAATTGTATTAAATACAATATTTTGAAAATGTGTTTTCACGTCTTCCACTACTTGGTTGGCAAGGCGCGTACGAGAATCGTACATAGTGAGTAGCACACCCTCTATTTCCAAATTGGTATTAAGATGTGTTTGTACAATTTTAATGGTTTGCAGCAACTTGCCCATTCCTTCTAATGCAAAGTATTCGCACTGAACAGGAATTAATACGCTATCTGCTGCGCATAAAGAGTTGATAACGGTTAATCCAAGAGATGGAGAACAATCTATAATGATAAAGTCAAAATCATTTTTTATTTTATCCAAAGCTTTTTTCATCATGTATTCGCGCCCGCTCAAATTCACCAATTCAATTTCAATACCAACCAAATCGGCATTGGTGGGCAATAAATACAAGTTAGGAGTTTCAGTTTCCAAAATAACATCTTTTGGATTTTTACTTTGTATAATACATTCGTAAAGCCCTGCAGTAATAGTATTAGGGTCTATTCCGACTCCTGAGGTAGCGTTAGATTGAGGGTCGGCATCTATCAGTAGAGTTTTATACTCCAATACAGCTAATGATGCAGCAAGATTAATAGCCGTTGTGGTTTTTCCCACACCTCCTTTTTGATTGGCAATTGCAATAATTTTTCCCATAAGTTTATAGTTCAATCGTTTCTCCTATTTTAAGCAAGGTTAATTGTTTTCCTGCGTAATGAAATTTATTAATTGCTTCTGTTTCTTCTATTTTTATAACGTCAAATGTATTGTAGTGCATGCCTATAATTTTACTG
Source organism: Bacteroidia bacterium (assembly GCA_039811645.1). Classification (GTDB taxonomy): domain Bacteria; phylum Bacteroidota; class Bacteroidia; order B-17B0; family Aurantibacillaceae; genus BPGX01. The sequence continues at coordinate 31,996 of JBDHZB010000025.1, forward strand.
CAATTAATAAAATCACAAGCGATAATGGCATTATCTACACTCATGGTAAAATTATCGCCTATTGGTAAAAAAGCAAAATCTATTTGACGATACTCTCCAATAAGTTTCATATCATAAGTAAGTGCTGTATCGCCTGCGTAGTAAAAGTTTTTATTATTAGTTTCTATTACAAAGCCCATAGGGTTTCCGCCATAAGAACCATCAGGGAAACTACTGCTATGTGTGGCATTAACACATTTTACACTACCAAAATCCAACATTACTTTGCCACCAATATTCATGGGATGAGTGTTAGCAATGTTGTTATTATTTGCCCATGCACATATTTCCCAATTACTGATAACCTTGGCTCCTGTTTGTTGTGCTATGGTAAGCAAGTCTGCAATGTGATCTTGATGAGCATGGCTTATTAAAATATAATCGGCTTTTATGGTTTTAATATCAATGTGTTTGGCAAGTGGGTTTGGGGAAATAAACGGGTCAAATAATAACTTTTTATTGTTTACTTCTACTAAAAAACAAGAATGCCCGTTATACGTAATCTTCATACTATGTTCTTTTTTTCTAATTTGTGGCTGTAAATTTAATAGATGTTATACTATATTACAGATATAGTTTTCCACAAAATACATTTTTAATAAAAACTTAGCCGCTAACCGAGTTTTACTCTTACTGACTGATTCATAACCTATTAATACTTAATAATTAGCATGCAGATATAAAAGCCACATAAATATCTTTATTAAAGGGAAATTATTGCATTTGCATAAAATGAAAAAAAAGCTATAAGAGGACTGAATTTGGTAAAATATAAATTTATATCTTTGCATAAAACAGACCTCCATAACTTACGGCACAAAGCCGCTCGCCGTTAGTAACAAAGCCATGACGAACGCAACACAAATAAAAATAACTATATTAAGACCCTAATTTTATAGAAAATATGACCAAACAAGACGCTTATGAAAAAATCAAAAAACTGGTTGAGCGGTTTGACGAACAAAAGGAATTTTACAAAAAATCCGAATACAACGAAACACAAACTAGACGAGATTTTATTGACCCTTTCTTTAAAGCACTTGGTTGGGACATAGACAATGAAAACGGTTATGCAGAAAGTTATCGAGAAGTAATACACGAGGATAAAATTAAAGTTGGCAAGGCAACAAAAGCTCCTGACTATTCATTTAGACTTGTTGGTGGAAAAAGATTGTTTTTTGTTGAGGCAAAAAAACCAAGCGTTGCCATAAAAGATGATATTTTACCTGCTTATCAAGTGCGCCGATATGGATGGAGTGCAAAGCTTTCTATTTCGGTAATTACAGATTTTGAAGAACTTGCTATTTACGACTGCACTAACAAACCTAAGCCAACAGATAAAGCCAGCAATGCCCGAATAAAGTATTTAACATATACAGACTACCTAAAAGAGTTTGATTTTATTTGGGAAACATTTTCAAAAGAATATGTTTTAAAAGGTAGTTTTGAAAAATACATTACGAGTGACAAAAACAAAAAAGGGACAACAACCGTTGATGCCGAATTTTTACAATCATTGGATAAATGGCGTATAGAATTAGCCTTAAACATTGCCCAACGCAACAAAAATATAACAGAAGACGAACTCAATTTTATTGTGCAACATACTATTGATCGAATTATATTTTTGAGAATTGCCGAAGACCGAGGCGCCGAACTTTATGGAGAACTACAAAGTTCGGTTAAGACAGGTAATTTTTATAAAAACTTATTGCATAACTTTCATGTTGCCGACCAAAAATACAACTCGGGGCTTTTTGATTTTAATAAAGACAAAATCAGTGATAAAATTACGATAGATAACAAAGTTATTAAAAGCATTATTGATGAGTTGTACTATCCCATTTCTCCTTACGAGTTTTCTGTTCTTTCTGTTGAAATTTTAGGAAGTGCTTACGAGCAATTTCTCGGAAAACAAATTACGCTTTCTAAAAATGGAAAAGCAAAAATTGAAGAAAAACCCGAAGTACGCAAGGCAGGCGGTGTATATTATACCCCGCAATATATTGTAGATTATATTGTAAAAAACACAGTTGGAAAATTAGTTGAAGGAAAAACACCAAAAGAAATAAGCAAAATTAAGATATGTGATCCTGCTTGCGGTAGTGGTAGTTTTTTGTTGGGAGCATATCAGTTTTTACTCGATTGGCACAAAGATTTTTATACCAAAAATGGCAAGCCGAGTAAAGGTAGCAAGAATGATGTTTTAACACCTAACGATGAGCTAACCACAGCAGAAAAGAAACGCATTTTAATCAACAATATTTATGGAGTGGACTTAGACAGCAATGCCGTTGAAGTTACCAAACTTTCGTTATTGCTTAAATGTATGGAGGGGGAAACGCAAGCGAGTATTGAAACACAGCTAAAACTTTTTCACGATCGTATTTTGCCCACGCTGGATAACAACATTAAATGCGGAAATTCGTTGATTGATTTAGATTATTATGATGGTCAATTTGATTTTGGTGAAGAACGAAAAGTAAAGCCTTTTAGTTGGAAAAAGGCATTTCCTGAAGTATTTAATAGAACAGACGAAGTAAGTGAAAAAGAAAAATTAAGTAGTTTGGCACAAAAAGCAAAACACCATGCACAAAAAGCAATGGAATATGCCACAGAATTAGAAGGAAAAATAGGAGGAGTTTCTGAACCGCAGCCACAATATGGAGCAAAAGGCGGCTTTGATGTAATTATAGGGAATCCACCTTATGTAGATTATCGTTTATTGAACGAAAATGAAATTATTTATTTCAAAAGAAAATATCATTCCGCAAACACAAAAGAAAAATACAGCCTTTACATTCCTTTCATTGAATTAGGGCACAAATTGCTTCAGTCAAATGGAAAGTTTGGTTTTATTATCCCGAACACGTTTTTGTCCACAAATATGGGGTTAAAGTTGAGAGAATATTTAGTAAAAGAAAGTAGCATTACAGAAATAAAAGACGTTTCAAAGCTTAAAGTTTTTGGAAATGTAGGAACATATCCTGTTTTATTATTTCTTGATAAAACTTTTAATGCAAAAAATGAAATTAAATTAGCCTATCCTCAAAGTGAAGAAACATTTTTAAACGAAGGATCCAACACTATAAAACAAAAAGAAATAACCGATAAAACAGATTTCATTATTTCAACTACATTCAACAAAAACAATCTGTCTCTTATTGGGAAACTTGAAAAAAGTGGAAAAGAATTAGGAGATCTTTGTGGAAAATTTGTTTGGGGAACTTCTATAACAGGTTTTAAATCCTACAAAATACAAAAAGAAGATTTTGAGAAATTAAAAGCATCTAACAAAGAAAATTACGAGAAAGTTTTACAAACAGCAGACATTAAATCATACGGAATTGCTTGGCAAGGTGAATATATCCAAAAAAGTATTTATTCAAAATCTGTAATAAACCTATTTGAGCAAAAAGAAAAAATAGTAATTGCAAGGCTTACAAAATCTATTCAAGCAACTATTGATTACGAAAAACGCTATTTGGGGAAATCATCATTAATCGTAAATCCAAAAGTAAATATAAAGTATTTGTTGGGTTTAATAAATTCAAAACTTCTCAATTATTATTTCAAAACAAAATTTGATAATACTCATATGGCAGGTGGTTATTTGCGTTTTGATATTCCCTATCTTTCAAAACTGCCAATCAAAACAAACCCAACAAAAATAGAAGAAACCGAAATCATAAAATACGTTGACCAACTGTTGCAACTCAATAAAGAAAAACAAGAAGCAAAATTGGAAAGTAAAATTGAGCAATTACAAAACCGAATAGATTATTGCGAAGATAAAATCAATCAAATCGTATATCAACTTTATGAGTTAAGTGAAGAGGAGATAAAAATAATAGAAGGGAAATGAATACAACCACAAAACATAATCTGCAAGATGCTAAGGACAAT
>JBDHZB010000026.1:0-32740 GCA_039811645.1 Bacteroidia bacterium
TTCACCTGCTTGTATTCAACCGATGGGGTGTAAAGCTCTACGAAGCCGATAAGCCCAACGCTAAGTGGGATGGTCGCAGCCTAAGCGGAGAACCCGTACCAACGGGTACTTACTACTATGTAGCGGAGTTTGTCATAAACCCAGCACAGGGTGGTAAAAAGCAAGAAGCCAAAGGTTATTTTACATTAATGAGATAAAAATTTTTAGGAAAAAGGAAATATAAGAAAATAAATTTACTTTCCGATACAAAACTGAGAGAAGATATTTTTTAGAACATCTTCATTAGTAATACCTCCTGTAATGTTGGCTAAATGCTGAATAGCAGCTTTTATATCTTCAGCAAGCAAATCGGTAGTAGTATGGTGATTGTCAATATTTACTAAAACTTTTTCTAAATATGTTTTCGCGCAAGTTAGCTCATTAAAGTGTCGGGCATTACTAACCATAGTTCTGTGAGGATTATAACCTTTCTCTGTAATAATATCTACCCATTTTTGTTTTAATACATCTATATTGATGTTATTTTTTCCGGATAGTTTTAAATAAAATGTGGTATCTATATTCGTTTTTAAAGTGCTATTACAATCATCTATTTTATTTATTGCTACAATTAGTTCTGCTTTAGGATTTATATTTTTTATTTTTTGTACATCTATGTTTATTTCATTTTCTGAAAATGTATTCACGTCTGTCAGATAAACAATAATAGAAGATTTTCTTATGGCACCAAAGGCTTTTTCTATCCCAATATTTTCTATAGCATCTTGCGCTTCCCGAATACCGGCGGTGTCTATAATTCTAAACAGCATGCCTTGCACGGTTAATCGGTCTTCTATTAAATCTCTGGTAGTACCGGGAATTTCGCTGACAATTGCTTTTTCTTCTTTTAGCAGAGCATTTAATAAAGTAGATTTTCCTGCATTCGGTTTTCCTACAATACATACAGGAATACCATTTTTTATGGAGTTGCCCATTTCAAAACTTTCGGTTAGCTCATTAATTTTTGAAATAATATCGGTTGTTAGGCTTTTTAGTTGATGGCGATTTGCAAACTCCACATCTTCTTCACTAAAATCCAATTCTAATTCTACTAATGATGCAAATTGCAGTAACTGGTTACGCAACTGATTAATTAATTCGATATATCCACCACGCATTTGGTTTATTGCCAATTGGTGTGCAGATTCTGATTCAGAATGAATGATATCCCCGATGGCCTCTGCTTTTGCAAGTGTTATTTTGCCATTTAAGTATGCACGAATAGTAAACTCTCCCGCTTCGGCATATCTTGCTCCATTTATTAAAAACAATTGTAATATTTTTTGTTGTACATAAGTAGAGCCATGGCAATAAATTTCTACAAGGTCTTCAGCAGTATATGAATGTGGTGCTTTGAATAAGCAAATCATCAGTTCATCAACAATCTTATTGTTTTCATGAATATATCCAAAATACATTTTACGATACGTGGCATTTGCCGTATTAAAAACAGTATTTTCGTTTTGATAGAAAATTTTTTCTATAATAGAAAATGTCTTAGTACCCGAACATCTGATAACCGCAACAGCGCTAATGCCATACGCCGAAGATAATGCAACAATACTATCATCAAACTTCATTCGGTGGTTACTTTTTAGATGATTTGTTTTTGGGTTTATTTATCGGTGGTGATGGGCTTTTCTGAGGCGACGCTTGGTTAGTTGGTGTAGTCGTAGAATTTTCTTTTACATAAGTGTCCCATGTTTTTGTTTTATAAATATCCTTTCCAAAATAATCCATTAAATGAAACAGACTTTGTGTCGGCTGAAATAGCCAAATGGTTTCGATAGGATTAAGATTTTCATCTAAAAAAGCAACAGCAGGTAACGAAAACTTATTGTTGGTAAGAACATTTACAATGCTATTAAACGGATAGCCATTAATAATTTCTTTGTGGTATTTTTTTCCTTTAAATAAAATAGTATCGGGCATTTCGGCATCTAATAACACTACATTAAAGTTGTTGTTTAATTCTTTTGAAACAAGAGAGTCGTGTATTACCGCTTGTGTTGTTACTTTACAGCTATTACAAAAATTTGTATAAAAAAATACGATTGTTTTTTTTGGTTTCTTTTTATTTACAGGTTCTAAATCTTTAATAGAAACTGTTTTAGTATTTCGTTTTAATTCAGGATTGTAAAAAGCATTTTTAAATAAAGTTTGAAAATCATTGAAGTTGGCACTACGAAAAACATTTTCTACCATAAACACTAAAAACGGCTCTATATCTTGTTCTTTTAAATATCCTTGGCTTAAAAATTTTGTTTGATAATCTGAAGTCATAAAGACTGTAGAAGGATAAGCCAATGAGTTACCCAAAAACTCTATCGCTATTTGATGTGGTGATTTAGGATTCGTAATGTCTATGGAAAAATATTTTTTACCGTTAAATTCTATTGTATCCTTTGTTTCGGCATTAAATTTTATAGGATAGAAGTAGTTATTAATGTAATTGGCAATATTTGGATTAGAATAAGTTGTTTGCATCATTACTTTACACCATCCGCACCAGTTTGTATAAAAGTCTATTAAAAATGGACGTTGTGCAACTTTATTTTTTTCTTGCGCTTCTTTGAAGTTAAGCCAATGTACCAAACCCTCAGAATTATTTTGAGTATAAGAAACTATTGTGATAAAACTAAAACAAAGTATCAGATATTTTTTCATAAATTTATTTATTGTAAGAACTAAGGTTTCTAAAATCTTTTTCTTGCTGTAATTTTTCTTTCGGAAAAGATTTAAAGTATTCAAGAGTTTTCTTTAATCCTTCTTTTCTTGTAATTTTTGGTTCCCAGTTTAAAATCTTTTTTGCTAAAGTAATATTTGGTTTGCGTTGCTTCGGGTCATCTTGCATTGGCGGTAAAGCAATCAGTTTGCTTTTAGAATTTGTTAAGGTTAAAATTTCTTCTCCAAACTCTTTTATTGTAATTTCTTCGGGATTTCCGATATTAACAGGCAAAGCGTAATCACTTAGCAACAGTCGAAAAATACCTTCAATCAAATCATCTACATAACAAAAGCTGCGTGTTTGTGAGCCATCTCCATACATTGTTAAGTCTTCTTCTCTCAATGCTTGCGAGATAAATGCAGGCAATACTCTGCCATCGTTCAGGCGCATTCTTGGACCATAAGTATTAAAAATTCTTACAATTCTGGTTTCTACATTATGCGTTCTGTGATACGCCATTGTCAAGGCTTCCATAAAGCGTTTAGCTTCGTCGTAGCAGCCTCTTACACCAATAGGATTTACGTTTCCCCAATAACTTTCTTCTTGAGGGTGTACTAAGGGGTCGCCATAGACTTCGCTTGTGGAGGCAACCAGCACTCTTGCTTTTTTAACGCGTGCAAGTCCTAAAATATTATGCGTTCCAAGAGAGGATACTTTTAATGTTTGAATAGGAATTTTTAAATAATCTATCGGGCTTGCAGGAGAAGCAAAATGCAAGATATAATGAATGTCACCGGGTACAAATACAAACTTAGTAACATCATGATGATAAAACTCAAAGTTTTTATGACTAAACAAGTGTTGAATATTAGCCAAATCTCCGGTAATAAGATTGTCCATGCCTATTACATAAAAACCTTCTTTAATAAAGCGGTCACACAAATGAGACCCTAAAAAACCTGCTGCTCCGGTAATTAAAACTCTTTTCATTGTTTTATTTTAATTTTTATGCAAAAGTGCTAAATTTATTACGATTTTGTTTCGGCTTTTTTGATAATCTTTACTAATTGCTCTTTTTCTTTACTCCATGTTAAATCCCTTGAAGCGACCATAGTGTTGCATTTGCATTGTTGGTATTCTTGAGAAGATATGAAATACTGAATTTTTTCAGCTATATGCTTTGGTGTGTGATTGTCAATAAATATTCCGATTTGATACTGAGTAATAATATTTTCTATTTCTGGCAAGTGTGATGCCAAAATTGGAAGCCCTGCATGGATATAAGAGAAAATTTTATTTGGTAAGCTATATAGATAGTTCGGGCTGGTTGCTTTATCAATGCTTATACCCAAATCACAATTCTTAGTGTAATGAAATAATTCCGAGTAAGACATTTTGTTTTTAATAAGTACTTTATTACTCAGATTATGAGTGATGACTAACTGTTTTAATTGCTCAAATACATCACCGCTGCCTATAATTAAAATAAGATACTCGTCTGATAAATATTTTGCAGATAAAATCAATTCCTCTGCACCTCTGTCTATATTTATTCCTGCGCCTTGTAGCAGAATTATTTTTTTATTTACAGGAAGATTTAAATCCTGCCTTGTTTTTATATTTTTTTCTTCAATATCGGGAGCGTCAGATATATTTCTAACAACATTGAAGGGGACTTTATACTTACTAAAAAAAATATTTGCAATAGAATTATTAACGGTGATACAGTATTTTAATTTAGGCACAATAATTTGTTCAAGCAATAGCCATATTTTTCTTTTTATAGGTCTGTTTATTAATTCAGGAACTTCGGTAAATAATTCATGAGAGTCGTAAATAATTTGTAGATTAAAAAGTTTTGAAACCAAAAAATTTGGCAGTAATGTGTCTAAATCATTAGAGAATAAAATAACAGATTCGTTTTTATTTCTCGTAAAGCAAATGGAAAATAATTTTATTAAGAGAGAGAGATTGTAGCAAACATACATGCCGATACCTTTCTTAAATGGTAAGGATAACCGAGTGCAACGATATCTGTCTTCACCATAATGACTTTTTAATTTTCTACCGATAATATGTATTTTATACCCTAATTCTTCAAAGACAAAAGCACTTCTTAATACCCTCTGATCTGTACTGATATCATTAATAACACTAAATATAACCGTTTGTCCCAAGAATTAAGATTTTTTTGCAAAAAAAGCATTTTAAAACGATAGTAAAAAATTTGAATGTTTTAATAATAATCCTTATGTTTGAAACAAAATTTACAAACAACAAAAGAAATGTTTCGCTCATTGGTTAAACTCATCTTAAATTTAGTATTCTTATTATTCATTCAAGAAACATTTTGTCAAAATGTAATTAAACCAAAAGAACTTTATAAGCCTACACAAGAGGAAGTTACAGACGGTGAATACGGTATTATTATCTATAATAAATTAGTTCCTTGCATTGGTGGAGATTCTATCAGATATAACAAAGCCGGATACAATGCACAAAGTTGGCAAGAAGATTTTTATGTAAGTGGCAAACTATTACACAGAGGGTTTTACATAGATGGACAAATTAAAGTATTTAAGAACTATTGGGAAAATGGAAATTTAGAAAGAGAGTTCATTCTTATTGATAATTTAAGATGTAAAATGAATACATATTATCCTAATGCACAGCCACGTTCAGAAGCAACCTTTTATGAAGGTACAGCTATAAAGGAAAAGGATTTTTTTGAAAACGGTGTTGTTGAATTGGAAGAAGAAATAGATAAGCGCAATGGTTTTTTAATTATGAGACATATCAATTACTCCAGTGCCAAGCCAAAAGTAGCGATGGATATGACTGATAAAAAAACAAGAACATATACTTACAAAGAGTATTACGAAAACGGCAATCTTAAAGAAGAAGGAGGACTTACGTACAGAAAAGATTATAACGATTATGTAAAGAATGGTATTTGGAAATTTTACTCTGAAACAGGAACTGTAACAAAATCCGCAAATTTTATAAACAATGAAGAGCAAAAATAATTATCCTTGGTTTATTGTTATTTTACTGTTAAGCATTAACTGCTCAATTGCGCAGGATAAATGGGAACTGATTTCCATTCAATTTGATAAAGATAAAACACAAACATTAACACAAAATATTATAGGATACCAATTTGAAAACGATAAAATCACATCAATTAAAACCTATATGTCTGTAGATGGCCTTGCACCAAGTGGCAAAGACTATATCAGGTTAGATATCGGTAAACTATTTATCTATAAAAACAAATATCTTGTTTCCAACAAAGGATACATCATAGATTTTAATAATAAAAAAATCATTTCTGATCAAAAATCTACATTAGTAAGATATAACAGCGATAGTATTATTTTTTATACCAACGATATTTTTAAGGGAAAGTATTACTCCGTATTCCTTGTTGCTGATGGAAAATTACATGAAATTAAAAACCCTGCTTTTCAACCGGCAAAAACAGCCGATATTGAATTTGAAAAACAAAATGGTAATTTGAAACTCTGTTATTATCCGACTAATAAACCTAAAATAATTATTTCAAACAATGCAGGTTCTATACTGCCAAATAAAATGAACACGCCTATTTATTTCCTTGATTTTAGCCAACTTTTATATCTCAAAAACACAGCTACTAACAATCATTTGACTATTAATAAAACAGATATTAATTTAAAAATAGAAAAAGACATTTGTGAACTCGACTTTCCTATGAGTAATTTAAAAGATGCTCGATTTGAAAAGACAGAACAATCTTTATACTTAATACTTAATAATTTTGAAAAAGTTCAAATTATTGAAAACTACGCATCTTGCAAAGAGGTTCAAAAAATACCACTTAATACTAATTTTGCCATAGATATTGCACCATCTACTAAAAAGAAAAAAATATATTTTAATGATGCAGAAGTGGGGGCACAATATTGTAATATTGCACAAGTAACACAGGTAAATAACAAAATTGCACTTGTCAAAGAAATCATGCTTGGCAGCGAAGTATATCAAGAAGGCATTGCCGTATGGACAGAATCCGCAAAAAAATGGTTTACATTTGAAGCTGATAATATTGTATCTTTGGCAGGATTTATAGATAAAAGTTCTAACTAAAACTCGTATGATTAAAACAAAACCCATTATAGGTATTTCCCAAGGAGATATGAACGGAATAAGCCTTGAAGTTATTTTAAAATCTCTTAACTCACCTGATATATTTGATGTGTGTACTCCAATTATTTTCAGTTCACAAAAAACAATTATTTATTTTCGTAAAGCACTACAACTAAATGATTTCAATTTCAACCCAATAAAAAATGTATCTCAGATTAATCATAAAAAAACCAATGTCTTTCTTTGTTATGAGGAAGAAGTACCAATTGACTTAGGACAACCAACAATAGAGTCTGCAAAATATGCACTAAAATCATTAGAGGCAGCAACTGACGCATTGATAAAAAAACAAATAGATGCACTTGTTACAGCACCTGTTAACAAGCAATCAATTCAACAAATCCACTCATCATTCAAAGGACATACAGAATTTATTGCGGATAAACTAAAAGAAAAGGCTTTAATGCTTTTTGTAGGAAAGGAAATGAAAGTTGCATTGGCTACAGTACATACACCGTTAAGTCAAGTTGCAAAACTTATTACAAAAGAACTAATCATAGAAAAAATTAATATATTAAAACAATCTTTAATTCAGGATTTTCAAGTACGTAAGCCGAAAATAGCAGTGCTTGGGCTTAATCCACATGCCGGTGAAAATAACATGTTAGGCACAGAAGAAAAAGAAATTATTATTCCGGCTATTCAACATTTTCAAAATGACACTTCTGCTTTAATATATGGGACATTTTCTTCTGATGCATTTTTTGGCAAATTAATGTATCAGCAGTTTGATGCGGTATTAGCCATGTATCACGACCAAGCACTGATTCCTTTTAAAATGCTTGAGTTTGAAACAGGTGTGAATTATACAGCAGGATTATCTGTTATACGCACATCACCGGATCATGGCACAGCGTATGATATAGCACAAAAGTTTACGGCAAGCCATCAATCATTTCTTAATGCCATATACACCGCTGTTGATGTCATTAATAATAGAAAACTATACAGGGAACTTACTAAAAACCCATTAAAGATAACTGAAAAAGTAAAAGAATAAGAATCAATTAACTATAAAAATAAAAACTATGAACTTTGAATTAACTGAAGAACAATTAATGGTACAGAAAATGGCACGCGATTTTGCCCAAAATGAACTTAAACCCGGCGTTATTGAACGAGATGAACATCAAAAGTACCCGGCAGAGCAAGTAAAACGAATGGCAGAACTTGGATTTTTAGGTATGATGGTAGATCCAAAATATGGTGGAACGGGCTTAGATACTGTATCCTATGTTTTAGCAATGGAAGAAATTTCAAAAGTAGATGCTTCGTGTAGTGTAATTATGAGTGTAAATAACTCCCTTGTGTGCTGGGGATTAGATAAATTCGGAACAGAAGAACAAAAACAAAAATATCTTGTGCCATTAGCAAAAGGCGAAAAAATCGGAGCATTTTGCTTATCTGAACCGGAAGCAGGCAGTGACGCTACTTCTCAAAGAACAACTGCCATTGATATGGGTGATCATTATTTACTTAATGGAGTAAAAAACTGGATTACCAACGGCAGCAGCTCTTCTACCTACCTTGTAATTGCACAAACAGATGTGGATAAAGGGCATAAAGGTATTAATTGCTTAATTGTAGAAAAAGGCATGGAAGGTTTTACTATCGGTCCAAAAGAAAACAAAATGGGTATTCGTGCAAGTGATACGCATTCACTAATGTTTAATAATGTAAAAGTTCCAAAAGCTAACAGAATAGGAGAAGACGGCTTTGGCTTTAAATTCGCCATGAAAACATTAACCGGCGGAAGAATTGGTATTGCATCTCAAGCATTAGGCATCGCTTCAGGAGCTTATGAATTAGCAAAAGATTATGCACAGCAACGCAAAGCTTTTGGTAAAGAACTTTATAAACACCAAGCTATTGCTTTTAAATTAGCAGATATGGCTACTCGTATCGATGCTGCCAAGCTATTGGTATTGCGCTCTGCATGGTTAAAAGATAACGGCTTGCCCTTTGATAAAGAAAGTTCTATGGCAAAATTATATGCATCTGAAGTAGCTATGTGGACAACAACCGAAGCAGTACAAATTCATGGTGGTTACGGATATGTAAAAGAATATCATGTAGAACGTTTAATGCGTGATGCAAAAATCACACAGATATATGAAGGAACATCTGAAGTGCAAAGAATTGTTATTTCAAGAGCAGTAATTAATCAGTAATTATAATTTAATGTTAGATCAATTTAATAAATCAACCCACTCTTTAAGAAAATACGGTGTTTACAATAACGTATTAGAAACAATAGGCAATACGCCGCTTGTAAAACTGAATAAAACAACTAAAGATTTACCTTGTGAGGTTTATGTAAAAATAGAAACCGTAAATCCCGGTAATTCTATTAAAGACCGTATGGCACTTAAAATGATTGAAGATGCTGAAAAATCAGGCATACTAAAACCCGGTAGCGTTATTATAGAAGGCACAAGCGGAAATACCGGCATGGGTTTAGCCATTGCAGCAGCCATTAAAGGGTATAGATGTATTTTTACCACAACAGACAAGCAGAGTAAAGAAAAAATGGATGCTCTGCGTGCATTTGGTGCAGAAGTAATTGTTTGCCCTACAGATGTAGAACCCGAAGATCCAAAATCTTACTACTCTGTATCATCACGTTTAGTAAAAGAAATGCCTAACGCATGGAAGCCCAACCAATATGACAATTTAAGCAATACACAAGCACACTACGAACAAACAGGTCCTGAAATATGGGAACAAACACAAGGTAAAATTACACATCTTGTAGTGGGCGTTGGCACCGGCGGAACAATTAGCGGAACCGGGAAATTTTTAAAGGAAAAAAATCCAAACATTAAAGTATTGGGTATAGACACCTACGGCTCTGTATTCAAAAAATATAAAGAGACAGGTATCTTTGATAAAAATGAAATTTATCCATATATCACTGAAGGTATCGGCGAGGATTTTTTACCACAAAATGTTGATTTTAATATTATAGACCACTTTGAAAAAGTAACAGACAGAGATGCAGCTATTATGACACGTCGCCTGCCTCGTGAAGAAGGAATATTTGTTGGAAATAGCGCAGGGTCGGCAGTAGCAGGTGTTTTACAAATGAAAAATTTATTTAAAAAAGGAGATATGGTAGTCGTTATTTTACACGACCATGGCTCTCGCTACCTTGGTAAAATGTTTAATGAAGATTGGATGCGTGAGAGAGGATTTTTATCACAAACAAAACCAAGAGCACTTGATATTATTCAAACACACAAGCATTTGAAATTAGTTACTTTAAATCCAATGCAACCGGTAAAAGAAGCTTTACAGATATTGCAAAAATTTGATATTTCACAAATTCCGATTACTGACGGAAAGCAATTTATAGGCGCTATTACAGACAATAATATTTATCAGCAAATTATTGAAAAACCGGAATTAAAAGAAGTTACAATAAAAGATGTTATGCAGAAACCATTCCCTGAAGTAGATCCATATACTTTAATAGATGATATTGCAAAGTTAATCAATAAAGATAATAGTGCCGTACTTACAAAAGATTTACTTGGAGATTATCATATCATTACTAAATATGATGTTATTCAATCAATAGGAAATATAAATAAATAAAAATAAAACTATGAAAAAAACAATTTTTGCGGTATTAACCTTCTTACTTACTTTTTTATATGCTCAAAAACCGGCACAAGACTGGTATTTATTAGATCCGGAACAAGATAAAGTAAATGGTATAAGCGTAGAACGAACCTATAAAGAATTATTAAAGGATAGAAAATCTACACCTGTAATTGTAGGGGTATTAGATAGTGGTGTGGATTATTTTCATGAAGATTTGAAAAACATTATGTGGACAAACCCAAAAGAAATTCCAAATAACGGTATAGACGATGATAAAAATGGATTTATTGATGATATACATGGATGGAGTTTTATTGGTGGAAAAGATGGAAAAAATATTGATAAAGATAATATAGAACTAACACGTATTTATAGAAAGCTAAAACCAAAATACGAAGGTAAAACAGAAGCTGATTTTAAAACAAAAGAAGAACAAGAAGAATACAAGTATTATCAAAAGATAAAACAAGATTACAATGCCGAACTTATGGAAGCAGAGATGAACAACAATGCTATTAATAATATTAAGATTGCTATTGATTCTGTAATATATTATATAGGAAAAGATCATCTTTCTATTGAAAGAGTAAAGCAATTTGAACCAAAGACACAAAAAACGCAACAAGGAAAATATGTTTTACTATCTATCTTATCAAAATCTGATGATGTTAATAAAAAAAGCGGACAGGAATTAGTAGATGACCTCTATAAACAATTTAATAAAGGATTAGATTATTACAACACTAAGTTGAAATACCATTTAAATGTAGAATTTGATCCAAGAGCAGAAATAGTGGGAGATGATTATGCAAATTCTTCAGAACATTTTTATGGCAATAACGATTGTAAAGGTCCTGATAGCTTTCATGGCACGCACGTGTCCGGTATCATTGCTGCAGACAGAACAAACAATATAGGAATAAAGGGCATTGCAGATAATGTTAGAATAATGAGCGTGCGTTGCGTTCCTGATGGAGATGAACGAGATAAAGATATTGCCAATGCAATTATTTATGCAGTAGATAATGGTGCAAAAATTCTTAACATGAGTTTTGGAAAGAAATATTCATGGGACAAAAAAGCGGTAGATAACGCAGTAAAATATGCTGAAAAAAAAGGTGTATTATTAATACACGCTGCCGGCAATGAAAGTTTAGATATAGATCAAATAACACATTACCCATGTAAGAAGTTTGAAAACAGTAAAAAAGAAGCATCAAACTTTATTGATATTGGAGCTTTAAGTTGGAAAGATTCTATCAATATCCCGGCAACCTTTAGTAATTATGGTAAAAATACAGTAAACTTCTTTGCTCCCGGCGTAGATATTTACTCTACGATTCCTGAAGGAAAATACGAATTTGCCAGCGGAACATCTATGGCAGCACCGGTAGTAGCGGGCGTGGCAGCAGTATTAAAATCATATTTTCCGGACTTAACACCAAAGCAGATAAAAACAATACTTATAGAAACATGCAGAACAAAATATAAAAATAAAAAAGTTATTAAACCAGGTACTAAAGATAACTTAGTAGAGTTTAAAGAACTCTCTAAAACAGGAGGCATTGTTAATATGTATGATGCCGTGAAAATGGCAATGAAAATGAGTAAAATTAAGGGATAAAATACCATGCATTATTTGATTATTGCGATAGCTTTGTTACTTGGTATCAAATCTTGCGAAAATGATAAGAAGCAAATTAATGCAATAAAACCACCAACGGTAAGACCTTCTCAAAGATCGGTTGATGCAACGATTTTATACTCCGATTCAGGATCTTTAAAGGCGGTATTAAAAACAAAGGAGATGTTAGCATACGAGAAAAATATGGACGCACCTTTTGTGTTAATGAATAAAGGATTAAAATTGGTATTTTACAATAAAGAACAAAAGCCAACATCTACACTCACTGCCGACCAAGGAGTTTATTTTACTAAATCTGGAAAGGCTTATGTAAAGTATAATGTAAAAGTTGCTAATAACAAACATGAAACTTTATATACCGAAAACTTATACTGGGATCAAAAAAAAGAAAAAATTATTGCTGATAAAAACGTGAAAATAGTTACACCAACACAAATTATTATGGGAACGGGTTTAGAAAGCGATCAAGATTTTTCTGAATACACGATTAAAAACATATCAGGTATTATACAATTAGATTCAACTTCAAAAAAATAATCATGAACTCTATCAGATTCTTAAGGATATCTCAAATTACATGGATTATTGCAGCAGCATTCAGTCTGTTTTGTATCGTATGGTATCAAATAAAGATGCCGGGAACATGGGCGTGGTACTTTCTCATTGTACTTATTGTATCTTTGATAATGATATATTTTCGTACGCGTCAGATTAAAAAACTGAAAAAGAAAAATGGATAATACATCAGATATAATTGTTATTGAAAATTTATTTAAAAGCTATTTTTTAGGTAAAGAGGAAATTCCTGTTTTAAAAGATATTTCATTTAATGTGAGAAAAAACGAATATGTCGCTTTAATGGGACCTTCTGGAAGTGGCAAATCTACACTAATGAATATTTTAGGATGCCTGGATTCTCCAACTAAGGGTAAATATATTTTGAATAACATAGATGTTTCTACAATGGAAGATAACGATTTAGCGCACGTAAGAAATAAATTAATTGGTTTTGTTTTTCAAACCTTCCATTTGTTGCCACGCTCTACGGCTTTAGAAAATGTAGAAATGCCTCTGATTTATGCAGGCGTTCCAAAGAAAGAACGGTCAGAAAACGCAGAGCATGCGCTTGAAAAAGTTGGGCTTAAAGATAGAATGCATCATAAACCCAATGAATTGTCGGGAGGACAAAGACAAAGAGTTGCTATAGCAAGAGCATTAGTTAATAATCCGGCAATTATTTTAGCAGATGAGCCAACAGGCAATTTAGATAGCAAAACATCCATAGAGATTATGCAGTTATTTGAAGATATTTACAAACTTGGTAACACAATTATATTGGTTACACACGAAGAGGATATTTCAAAATATGCACGAAGAATAGTTAAACTAAAAGATGGTAAAATATCTTCCGATGAAAGGAATAATGAGGTAATGTTTCATCTTCAATAAAAAATCATTAATACACTCTTAGTAACGATTTTTTAATTAAAAAATCTTATCTTTGCAAAAAAAAAATATGTCTGTGAAAGAAAAAAACTTTATTAAGTACAAAGTAAAAGATATCTCACTATCGGAGTGGGGGAGAAAAGAAATTAAATTGGCAGAATTTGAAATGCCAGGATTAATGGAAATCAGAAAAGAATATGGTCCAAAAAAACCATTAAAAGGGGCGAGAATTGCAGGTTGCTTACATATGACCATTCAGACTGCTGTTTTAATTGAAACACTTGTAGAACTTGGAGCAGAAGTAAATTGGAGTTCATGTAATATATTTAGCACACAAGATCATGCGGCATCTGCTATTGCTGCACGTGGCGATGTGCAAGTGTATGCGTGGAAAGGAATGACCTTAGAAGAATACGATTGGTGTATAGAACAAACATTATTTTTTGGCGAAGACAGAAAACCATTAAATATGATTTTAGATGATGGTGGAGATTTAACTAACCTTGTTTTTGACAAATATCCGGAACTAGCAAAAAATGTAAAAGGTATTAGTGAAGAAACAACAACCGGAGTACATCGTTTATATGAAAGAATGGCTAAAGGAACGCTTTCTATTCCGGCTATAAACGTAAACGATTCAGTTACAAAATCTAAATTTGATAATAAATATGGTTGCCGTGAATCATTGGTAGATGCTATTCGTAGAGCAACAGACGTTATGTTGGCAGGAAAGGTAGCAGTGGTGGCAGGTTATGGAGATGTGGGTAAAGGATCTGCACAATCACTTAGCTCACAAGGGGTAAGAGTAATGGTTACGGAAATAGACCCTATCTGCGCATTACAAGCATGTATGGATGGATACCAAGTTGTAAAAATGGATAATGCTATCCCCTTAGCCGATATTATTGTAACCGCAACAGGTAACAAAGATATTATTAAAGACCGTCATTTCAAAGCAATGAAACACAATGCTATTGTATGCAACATTGGACACTTTGATAATGAAATTGATATGGCATGGCTCAATGACAATCATGGAAAAACAAAAGAAACAATTAAACCACAAGTTGATAAATATACAGTGAATGGCAAAGATATTATTGTATTGGCAGAAGGAAGGTTAGTGAACTTAGGATGCGCGATGGGACACCCATCTTTTGTAATGAGTAATTCATTCTCTAATCAAACTTTAGCACAAATAGAATTATGGACGGCATCTGCTAAATATGAAAATAAAGTATATACCTTACCAAAACATTTAGACGAAAAAGTAGCAAACTTACACTTAAAGAAATTGAGTGCCGAACTTGAAGTGCTTACCCCTGACCAAGCTGAATACATTGGTGTTACTGTTAATGGACCATTTAAGAAGGATTGGTACAGATATTAATTTTTTATAAATACTTTCAGTTTACAAAAAACCTCCATAACTTTATGGAGGTTTTTTAATTTAAAATAAATAATATGAAAATAGCAATTAATGGATTTGGGCGGATAGGTAGATCGTTTTTGAAATGTGCTATCCAAAATAAGGATATAGAAATTGTAGCAGTTAATGATTTAACGGATACAAAAACTTTAGCACACTTATTAAAATATGACTCTGTACACGGGGTATTACAGGCAAATGTCAAATATGATGACAAACATTTGATTATTAATGATAAAGCAATTCCGGTGTTTGCAACTAGGTCATTAGACCAATTGCCATGGGGCAACCTGAATGTTGATGTAGTGCTGGAAAGCACAGGATTATTTTTAGATAAACAAAGTGCAGAAAAACATCTACAAGCAGGGGCTAAAAAAGTAGTATTAAGTGCGCCGCCAAAATCAGATGATATTAAAGCAATTGTAATTGGGGTAAATGATGATATACTTTCTAAAAATGATTTAATTGTTTCTAATGCATCTTGTACAACCAATTGCGCAGCGCCAATGATAAAGGTTCTAAAACAATTTGATATAGAAGCGGCTTATATCAGCACAATTCATTCTTATACATCAGATCAAAGATTACATGATGCGCCTCACAAAGATTTAAGGCGAGCAAGAGCAGCAGCACTTAATATTGTGCCCACTTCTACCGGAGCAGCTAAAGCAATTACAAAAATATTTCCTGATTTAGTAGGAAAAATAGGAGGTTGTGGTATAAGAGTCCCTGTGCCTGATGGTTCATTAACAGATATTACTTGTTTCATAAAAAATAAAAATTTGACTGCAAAAGATATTAACGCTTTATTTAAAGCAGCATCCACAACATATCTTAGCAAGGTGATGCAATATACTGAAGACCCTATTGTTTCTTCTGATATTGTTGGAAATCCTTATAGTGTTATTTTTGATGCTGAATTTACAAGTGTTTTAGGTAATATGATAAAAATAATTGGTTGGTACGATAACGAGTGGGGGTATAGCAATAGATTAGTAGATTTAATTGTAAAGATTAATACTCTATAATGGAATTTGTTTTTGCTTCTTTTAATCCTGGAAAAATAAAAGAGATACAAGATATTTTTCCTCAGGAATATAAAATAAAAGGATTGAAAGACGTTGGTATTACAGAAGATATTGTAGAATCAGGGATGACCTTTGAAGAAAACGCATATATAAAAGCGCACTTTGTATATACAAAAACAAATAAAAATACTTTTGCAGATGATAGTGGATTACTTGTAAAATCATTGAATAATGAACCAGGAATCTATTCGGCACGATATGCAGGGGTGTCTAAAAATGATAAGCAAAATATTGAGCTGCTTTTAAATAAAATGAAAAATATTACGGATAGAACGGCAAAATTTACTTGTATCATCTGCGCCATCATTAATGGGCAAAAATATTTTTTTGAGGGGGAGTTAAAAGGAAGTATTGCCCTACAAGCTAAAGGGACTAATGGTTTTGGATACGATTCTGTTTTTATTCCTGATGGATATAACATAACGCTTGCTGAAATGTCAGCTGATGAAAAAAATAAAATTTCACACCGACGGCGAGCCATTCAAAAAATGTTGAATTTTTTATCACTTAAATGATTTATATTTAATTCCTTTTTCGTATTTTTGTTAAAAAAACAATGCCAAAAAAAATTAAGACACTTATCATTGATGATGAGAAAAATAGTAGAGAGAATACCAAAACGATTTTAGGTAAGTATTTTCCTGAAATAGAGGTTATTGGAGAGGCTTCCGATGGCTTTGAAGGAAGAAAACTAATTTCAGAACAACACCCGGAGTTGGTTTTTTTAGATGTTAATATGCCTGAAATGAGTGGTTTTGAAATGTTAGATGCAATACCAAATAAAGATTTTTATGTTATTTTTTTAACAGCATATAATGATTATACCCTGCAAGCATTAAGAGCAGGTGCTGTAGACTATTTGGTTAAACCTCTAATGAAATCAGAACTAACACAGGCAATTAATAAAGTTGTAAAGCATATAGAAGAAAATAATAAAACAAAAACAACATCTGTAGGGAATGATGAAAAAAACAAGCTGCTTATTTCACATAGTAAAGGATTTAATGTTATAGAGTTTAATGAGATTATTTGGTTAGAGGCTTCCGGTAATTACACCAATTTCTATTTAACTGAAAATAGAAAAATAATATCATCAAGAACATTAAAAGATTATGAGATGGTTTTAGATGATAAAATATTTTTTAGAATTAGTAGATCTGCACTAGTAAATCTAAATCATATTAAAGAATATAACAATGCTGACGAGATTTTAATACTTACTGAGAAACAAACCATCCACGTGTCAAAAGTAAAGTGGGCTGAATTTAGTGACTTAATTCGCCAAAAAACGATTAATTTGAATAAATAACAGTGTATTTTAGATATTTATTATTAGCTCTTTTATTTTCAAATTTACTTTTTCCGCAACAAGTATATTTCCCTGCTTATCATTATGAAACAGAAGCAGGATTAACTAACTTAAATGTGCTTGCTATTCAACAAAAAAAGAATCAGATATTATCGGTGGTTACACAAGGTGGCGTTTATAATTATTCCGGAAAAATGTTTGAAAGACAGAATCAGTTCTTAAGCTTAAAAGACATTAGAAACATTTATTACACAGATACTTGTGCTTTTTTGATTAACCGAGATGATGGCATTTATTATACTTTCAAAAACACAATTCGTACACTATTTAAAAAAAATCCTTTTAAAAAGCCTACAGACGAGGTGATTTTTAAGGATAGGTTTATTTATAATTATACAGAGCAAATTGCAATTGAGATATTTGATAAGCAAACAAATATTTTACATGAAGATAGCTTGCTTAAAAAAGATAATTTAAATTTGGCATACTGTATTCTAAACACCAATAAAATCCTTTTTGTTGGTAGGAGAAATGGATTGTATAAATTAGCAGGAACTCATTGGAGCCTTATAGATGGATTCAAAAATACTGCTGTTTTTAGTTTGTTTTATGATGAAACGAAAGCGTTGCTGTATATAGGAATATCAGGGAAAATACTAGTGTATGATTTATCAAAAGAAAAGATTGTATCAACAATAACGCCTACTTTTTCATTGCCAAATAAATCGCAATTATTTTTATTTAATTCAGAAAAAAACATAAGTAAGTTATTGGTTGACAAGTATGACAGAATATGGTTTACAACACAACCGGACGACAATATGTGGGTGTACGATAAAGGAACGTTGTATGATGTGTTGGATATTTTAAACATTCCTCCAATAGTTATTAACTGCATTCTTTTAGATAAAAAAGATAATATATGGATAGGAACATTCAATGATGGTTTATATCAAATAAGACTTTCAGATTTACAAAGCATGAAGCTAATCGGTAATGAAAAAGTTTTATCTGTTCTGCAAATAGAGAATATCAATCAATCCTATTTAATTGCCACTAACAATGGTTTATTTGTATATGATAAAAGTAATGTAGAACGTCCTATAAAGCCATTAGTTGCTCCTGATAATCTTTTTCAAAAAGAAATAAAAAATATTCTAAAAAATAAAAACACAATTTATTACTCAGACATAATAGGATTTGATTCAAAACAAAAACAATTTAATAATTTTACTTTACAGCCATTGTCTTTTGTTCATTTCTGTAACTACAAAGACACTTATTTTTTTGTAGCAGATATACAAAGCAATATATTGATATACGATATAAGGGCGAAAAAAATTATAGATACAGTATATAAGCCAACCGATTATAGAATTAAAGTCAAAAATATTTTTTACAGCGAAAAAATAAATAATCTGTATATATCTACCAATAAAGGTTTGGTTGTTGAAAATATGAGCGGCAAAAAAATTACTTATAAATATAGCAAATATGATGTAAAAAGGTGTGAGGAAATAGACAATAAAATATATGTACTTGCTGATAAATACATTTTTGATTTAACTTCTGATAAAGTATTTTTTAATGGAGAAAGCTTTAATATAAACACTGTTACATCTTTTCAAAAAAATCAGACAAACTATTTTATAGGTTCACAAGAGGGATTGATTATTTTAGATGAGAAAGGACGGTTGATTAATAGAATAGACAAAAAATATGGGTTGCCATCTAATTTTATTAATGACATTCGTATTAATAATAATCAATTGATTATTTCATCAGATAAGGGATTTTCATTGGTTGATATATCAAATGTGTTAAGTTATAAACAAGCTATTGACGTGCCTTCTTTAACAAAAATAACTACGGAAGATTCGTCCTTTACAATAACAATGAACAAAGATATTGTCATTCCGCAACAGCAAGAAAATTTATATCTATATGTTGAGTGCCCGTATTTTAATCCACTTGGCAAACTCACTTACGAGTATTCATTAGATAATAAAGAGTGGATTCGTTTTAGTAATTCTCCATTAGCAATATTGAACTTAAAAGGTGGCTATCACAGTATTAAAGTTCGGGCAACAGCAGATTTAATACAGTTTACACAGCCCTTAGAGATTAAATTCTTTAAGCAATATAAATTCACGGAAACAAAATGGTTTTGGGTAACTATAATACTATCTTCTCTATTGATTATAGTAATAATTACACTACTGATTATTAAATATGAAAAAAGAAAATCTGCGGATCGACTTAAAACAGTACAACAAATGAGTATGCTTAAGCATCAAGCTATGAATTCAATATTAAGCCCTCATTTTATTTTTAATTCACTCACCGGGATTCAAAATTACATACACCAGAATGATACAGAAATGGCAAGCGAATATTTGTCAAAATTTTCAAGACTTATCCGAATGATTATAGAAAAAGCTTCTCAACCGACCATTATACTTTCTGAAGAATTAATTCGATTAAAATATTATTTAGATTTAGAAAAAGAACGGTTTCATGATAAATTTGATTACGAAATTAAAATAGAAGACAATGTAAATAGTGAAGAGATTCAGATTCCAAACATGATTATTCAACCACACCTTGAAAACGCTATATTACATGGTATTCTTCCAAAAAAAGAAAAAGGATTGCTGAAACTTATTTGTAAGATGCAATCTAAAACAGTATTAGAAATTATAATGGAAGACAATGGAGTTGGGGTTATTAAAGCATCAGAAAGAAAACAGCAACACCATAAGTCATTAGCTACACAAACAATAGCAGAGATATTGAAAATTAATTCACATTTGTATTCCAAAAAGCAGTCGGTAACTATAACAGACAAATCTACTATTCACCCTCACGATTCCGGAACCATTGTAAAAATTGAAATAGAACTATGAAGCACAACATATATATAGTTTTTTTAAGTATATTCCTATCGGCGCATGGGCAAAGCATTAGTTTTTTCCCTGATACGATTTTTGCCTGTAAAACTGATAGCGTTAAATTAACTATCCCATCTGAGCTTATTCCAAAGACAGCGGCTATCCAATGGATTACACCTTATTCTATTATTTATCATACAACGCATATTGCGGCAACGGCTACCGGCAGATATATCTTAAAAATAAAATTAAAAAATGGAGAAATAGGAGACACCGTTGTTGTAGTAAAAAATGATTTTCCCATTGTTACTTTACACGATACATTGATGTGTGTAGGAAAGCCATTAACTTTGTACTTTAATAATATAGGATACAAGTACTATTATCCCGGTAATACCAAGAAACCATTACAAGAAATAAAAATTACTGAACCAGGTAAATATACTGTAAAGGTTGATAATAACGGATGTGCTCTTACTAAAAGTTTTAATGTTGCTGCTGTTAACCCAACAAGCCCTGAAAAGACGGAATATGAATTTTGTTTAAATGATGAAAATAAAAAAATACAACTAAAACATAATGGTATTTCTACTATTTATTGGAGTAATGGCTCAACACAAAAGACAATTTATCCTGATAAAGAGGGAATATATTGGGTAAAAATTACAGATATGTACTGTGGAACGCATATAGATACAATTCATGTGAAGCTAAAAGCATGTAATTGCGAAATATTTATTCCAAACACTTTTTCTCCAAACGAAGATGGTAAAAACGATTATTTTTATCCTATACTTTCTTGTGATTATTCATATTATAATTTTACTGTTTATGATAGATGGAATAATGTTGTATTTAATTCAAATACAATAAATGCGAAATGGGACGGCAGATACAAAGGCAATTTATTACCGGAAGATATTTATATTTATAAGATTGAAACAATTGAAAAAAACTCTGATAAGAAAAATATCAGATCAGGAAAAATAGCATTAATCAGATAGTTATGACTTACTTCTTAGTTGCTGATAGTGGCGCTACAAAAACAGAATGGTGTCTTATTACTAAAAAAGATATTATTACAACGTTTGAAACCAAAGGTATTAGCCCAAATTATATGAATCAGCAGCAAATTGAAAAGCAGTTGTTTCATGAACTTGCACCGCATTTAACCAAACATCTCAATTTATTACAAGCCGTTTATTTTTATGGAACAGGTTGCAGCAATAAAGAAAATAATTTAATGCTTATTCATGCATTTAGAAATATCCTTAAAATAGAAGAAGTACATATCTGGCACGATATACTCGGTGCAGCCAGAAGCGCCTGTCAAAAAAATAAAGGAATAGTTGGCATATTAGGAACGGGCAGTAATTCTTGTATATATAATGGTTTAACTATTGTTGAAGATATGGTTTCTTATGGTTATATGTTTGGGGATTATGGCAGTGGTGCAGATATTGGAAAAAGAATAATACAATCTTATTGTGATAAAGAAATGCCAAAAGATTTAATTGAGCTTTTTGAAAAAGCAGGCTTTAACTATACTAAAATCATTGAGGGCGTATATAAGCAATCCGTGCCATCAAGGTTTTTAGCTTCTACTTTTCCTTTTGTGTTAAAAAACAAGCAGCATCCATATATTCAAAAAATAATTAACAACTCATTAGAAAAATATTTTGAAAAACAGATTTTATCATACCCTTCTGATTACTTAAGATGGCCTATGTACATTGTAGGTAGTGTTGGTTATTTATTGCAAGATGAGTTAAAACAAATTGCTAAACAACATAATATTGAGTTAGTAAATGTGCTGAAAAATCCGATTCATGGCTTGGTACAATATCATCAACAGCATTAGCAAATTGTTTTATGAGTACTAAATATATCTTTGCCAATATCGTTGTGTCTTGCGCATTTGTTGCACAGCTTTTTTTATTCAGTAATTATTTTTCTGTTAGAGTTCCTATAAGACATTTGTTTTCAGCATTCTTCATGGTATATGCGGCATATCACTATTTACGTAACATAGAAGATATCAGGATTAATAAAAAGTTTTTAATATTAATTATTCACTTCTTTATTGCTTTAATACTAGTATTTCAAGACATGATAGGTTATAGATATATTACATTATTGGTAATATTGGGTTTGGTTTTCTTTTATCAATCTCTTATGTTCAGTCATTTAGTTAGAGGAAATTTTTTACTTAAACCTATTGTGATTGCTTTATGTTGGATGCTTTTACAGTATTTTTATACCTTACATTTTAGCATGGTATTTTACACACAACAATTTTTATTTATAGCCGCGTTAACGCTTCCATTTGACATTTCAACACATCTAAAAGATAGGATTATTACACTCCCAAAAAAAATAGGTGTGAGCAATTCATTATATGTGATAGTATGTTTATTGATTGTATATATCGCTCTTGGCTATTTTACAAATAATATATTTTTTGTCTCATCTATATTAGAGGCAACATTTGTGATTGTATTACTTCAAGTAAAATTTTTATTGCAAGAAAGATATGTGTTTGTATTTGATGCTGTAATTGTTTTACAAACTATTATTTATCTAATTCTATCAGCGGCTTTTACCAAATTATCATCTTTTTTAATTTGAATTCTTGCAATTTGAGCTAAAATTAAATTTACAATAGGTATTATATAAGGAATTTTATATATCGGCATACCTTCTATAGAACTGCTGCCTACATACATTAAAATACCAAGAATAACAGAAAATACAGATATAATATAACAAACAAGTATTTGTGCTTTTCTGTTTTTATATAAAAATAAGGCGGCTAAGCCATCCATTAAAATAGAAGCATTAATTGCTGACGCAAGTAGTAATAATATGCCATTGTTGCCAAAATTAAGTTTAATACTTTCAAATGATGAAAGATTAGTAAGGTTCACTTGAAAAGGAAAGAAGAATAGAATGGCAGAAAGTCCTGCTATAAGAAGTAAATAAAGAGATTGAATTCTTTGTATCATAACGCAGAGTTTATAGTTTTAAGAAAAATATTAAGTGCTTTTTTATCAGTTTCAAATGTAAATATATTTTCTTTTAGTTCAGAAAAAGGAACCCATTTGAATTGAATATTTTCTGATGTAAAATCCGTATTTGGTAATAAAGTTTTTGATTCAACATGATAGTAAATACCTATTACTTGAAAATCTTTATGAAATGCTGATTGCACAAAAAAATCACTTGTATAAATATGCTTGTTTATTTTTATTTCTATATTTAATTCTTCATGAAATTCTCTATGCAGCGCATCGGCAACGCCTTCTCCAAGTTGAAGTCCTCCACCCGGTAGTTTTAAAACACTTTTATTTTGTATCAATTCTTGTGCTATAAGCAGGCAATTGTGTTGTGTTAGAAATCCATAAACACCAATCCGAAAATATTTTGGCAGCTGTTGTGTCATTCTTTTATTGCTTTGGTTATTTCTCTTTTTCCAATAGGTCCCGGGCAAGATACAACTTTAAACCCAATGCTTTTAAGGTCTCTTTTGAATTGCCCTTTAGCACAATAAGTAATAAGGAATCCTTTTTGAACTAAGCGGTCAAATAGATGTTTAAAAATAATGCTATCCCACATTTCTGGCTGAGAAGATGGAGCAAAGGCATCATAGTAGATAATATTAAAATGGGTTTTATTTAAATAATTTAGGGTATTGTATATATCATCATTAATTTTTGTTAGATAAAAATTCTCAGCGATAACATAAGGAGTGGAAAATATATTTTGATGAATTAATTTTGTTTCTTCTAAGTAGAGTTTAAATGGATTATGTTGAATAAGTTCCTGTACAACGGCTTCTGAAATAATGTGCTTTTCAACACCTGTGTAATTTATTTTTACATTTAATTTTTTACTTTCTATTAATGTGAGTAAAGTATTAAGCCCACTGCCAAAACCAACTTCAAGGATATTAATTGATGAATGAAATTGTTGCATAGCATCGTATAATCCATGTTGAATAAAAATATGCATGCTTTCTTGCATGGCGCCAAATATAGAATGATAATGAGCCCGATGTACGTTGCTATAAAGGGTGGGGGAGTTGTCTTGTGTTAATACAATAGAGGAAGTATTATCCATCAATATGTTTAATTAATTTAAAGAATGCAATAATATCATTAATGGGTTTATAGTCTTTTGCATATATTAAACTCAGTTCTTTTGCTTTTTCTGAACGTTCATTAAATCCTTTTGTCAAGCCTATAAAAATTATAGATGACTTTATTTTCGGTAAGTCATTAGAAGCTAATTTACCAAAGCCAATCCATGTTTTACGACCTATTAGCACTTGCCACCAGTTTACTAATATCTTACTTTTATTTTTATAGAAAAAAGTAATGATAGGTAAAAAGGGCATTAACAACAGACACAACAATATATCTACGCCTCTTTTTTTACGAATATTTTCCGGCAATAAAATAGATTTGAACTCTAAAGAATATAATTCACCTTGATTATCAATATCATTACTCCCAATGATATACAACTCGTTTGGCGGAGCAATTTTGTAATGCACAGGGAGGTAGCTCAGTTTTGTCATACAATTGATGATTTCTTCCGCTTTTAATTGCTTGGAGCAAAAAATAATCTCATCTATTTTTTCAATCTTAATAACTTCTTCCATATCATTTAAGTTCCCTGAATAGTTCTGATGATGCGTTTGCGCTTCTAAATTTGTTACTAATCCTAAATAATTGTACAACACTTTATTGTTATTTAAAATATTTTTAATTCTTTCAAACTCTTCACTATCACCAACTATTAAAATATTCAATGGTACTACGGAAGATATAAACGATATATTCTTTAACCCAAATAAATAGAACAAATATCTGCTGAGTAAAAAATATACCATAGAGAAAATACCTCCCGATAAAATAATGGCTCTGGAAAATCTTAGGTCTTCAGGTAGCAATGCATAAATACACAAAACAACTAAAAAGCCACTAATTATACCTTGTATAATATTTTTTAGCTTTGGATTTTTCTCGTAGCCACCTTGAATTAAAGTATTTAAAACTATAACTAAAGCATAAAGCGTTAGCCCCGCAGCCAATAACGGGCGGTCAAAATATCCTTCTGTATTTTTATAAGTTACTTCGTACCATCCGCTAATGGCAAATAATAATAAAGCAATTAGTATTGTATCAATAAGAGGTAAAAATAATTTTTTTAGAAACCTGTAAGCAATAGATAATCCTGCTCTAAGGTAAATTGCAAGATATATTAACAGATTAAATATTTTGGCATTACCCTTTGAAAAATGTTTAGATGCAAAAATTTCCATTGCTTTGTAAAACACTATGACATAATTAACGGAACTTTTTTTTGTACTCTCCCCTTTGTAATGAATAATCTGCGTTTCGGCTAAATAATAATTTTTATAACCCGATTTTGTTACACGATAAGACAAATCAATGTCTTCGCCATACATAAAATAATCTTCATCTAAGCCGCCAATAGTATCTAATACGGATTTTCTAATAAACATAAATGCTCCGGATAAAACATCTACACTATGATTTTTATCTTTTGAAAGATACGTTAAGTGGTATTTACCAAATAGTTTTGACTGAGGGAAGATTTTTGACAATCCAAAAATTTTAAAGAAAGCCACACCCGGTGTTGGTAATCCTCTTTTAGATTCCGGCAAAAAATTTCCTTTACCATCAAACATTTTTACACCCAAAGCTCCGGCATCAAGATGGCTATTCATAAACTCAAAACATTTTTCTAAAGTATCTTCTTGCAATACAGTATCGGGGTTAAGCAATAGAACATATTTTCCTTTCGTTATTTTTATTCCCTGATTGTTAGCCTTTGCAAACCCTACATTGTTTTTATTTTCAATCAGAGTAACATCATGAAACTTTTCTTTCAGCATTTGTACGGAGCCATCTACGGAATGATTATCTACCACAATAATTTCTACTGACAAATTTCCACTTGCTCTTTTGATAGATAAAATACATTGTTCTAAAAAAAACTTAACATTATAGTTTACAATTATAATGGAGACACCCGTCACTGCTTACAATTTAATTTCTTCACATAGTTCAATAAGCACGCCATTGGTGCATTTAGGGTGCAAAAATACAATCATCTGGTTATCTGCACCATGCTTTGGTTCTTCGTTAATAAACTCAAACCCCTCATTTTTTAAACGAGCAATTTCCGTATAAATATCATCTACCTTTAATGCAAGGTGATGCATGCCTTCTCCCTTTTTAGAAATATACTTAGCTATTACGCTGCTTTCATCTGTTGGTTCAAGCAATTCTAACTTACTTTCTCCTACATTAAAAAAAACAACATTAACCTTTTCAGATTCTACTTTCTCAACCTTATAAGGATTGGTATTTAGTATCTTTTTAAATATTTCCTGTGCATTTAAACTGCTAACTGCTATCCCAAAATGCTCAATTTTTTTTATCATTAATTTTTGGCAATAAAATTAAGCATAATACCCTTAATATAACAATTATGAGAGAAATTACCATTTTATTTATTGAATAAGTGCTTTTATTGAGTGAAGGATTTGTAGGGAATTCAAAAATTAGTTTACCTTTGTAACAAATTTAACGTTATGAAAACTATAATTTGGACTATTATATGTTTCTTTATGTTAGGAGCGGGAGTAAAAGTAAATGCTCAAATAGCAGATTCTTTAGAAGGATTTAATGAAAAGCATGCATGGGAGCACACCAAGCATCTTGCAAATTATGAAGAGCAAAAAGTATTATACGAACAAATAAAAAGAAATTGGATAAAACGAAAATACGGATTATTCCCAAAAGACAATATTCATAGTAATTTCATAGCTATTTGAACCAAGATAGCGATAAGTGATCTTTCCGCCAACCAAATGCGAACAAAATAGAAAGAATAGGTTGCTAATAAAAATTAGCAACCCTAATAATTTCCAAATATTTATCGGCGGAAACAAATATTATTGTTTGATAATCTTGTAAGATTGCTTTCGATCATTTATTGATATTTCCAGCAAATAAATACCAGCCTCTATCTTGTCAGTGTAAAGAGGATACTCATCGTCCTTTATACCCTTCAGTTCCTCTTGTTGAATTAAATGACCGGTAATAGCGAACAGCGCAATTTTGACATTTTCCGGCTCCGTAAGAGTGAATTTAATTTTTAAGGCTCCATTTATACTTGAAGGATTGGGGGCTATAGAAATATTAAAAAGATCGTTAAAGTTTTTCTTAATTCCGATAAAATCCTCACAGTTTGACGCAGTAATAGTAAAATGACTACTTACACAATTTAAAATCCCTATTAAACTATCCGTCATATACTCCGCTGCAGTTCTTGCCATAGGAGAGCCTTTCACAAGTTTACGAAGGTTAAAAGGATAGCCTATACTGTAACCTTGCCACCACATAAGGTCGACAATACTATCATTAATATGGTTTACACCATGTGCATGACCAAACTCATGTGAAATTGCCGAATAAAAGTCATAGGTTCCCGCCGAAATCGCGTTCGTAGAGTCAGCAATCCAGGGACCACCTGAAGGAACAGGGTTTATTCTAATTGTAAAGCTTTTTAGATAATAATCTCTTTTATTTCCAGCCAGCGGAAGACAAAATCTTATTACCCTATTGGTGGCCGCTAAAGCTGATATAATCCCAGTATCCACGATACATAAAGCGGTAGGTGCGCCTAATGCGGATACAGAAGTATCAGTACCTAAATACCAATTTATGCCAGTAGCGCATGTCCAATCCTTCATAGTTTTTCTTATTATCGGCTCCGAGTTAGGAATGGTTGCCATAACACTTGGATTAATTTGAACTTTATAACCGTTTCCGACATTTCCTGAAAGCTTCGGACTTGCTTTTGCATAGGTTGAGTTAAGTGCGTCCCAATCAGGATAAGACAGAATAGCGTGAGGAATAATAACCGATGATGATGATTCCTTAGAGTAAGAATATCTGTTTAACACTTGGAATTTACCCGTTCCCGGAACTGATCCTCCAGATATGGTTGAATCAATTATACCCGGAATATTGATCTTAATGGTATCATTGTTCCATTTTAGAATGTCGAACTGCTGAACACCACCTTTATATGGTCCAGTAGGAGCAGGATAAACAGTACCCTTATTGGCATTCTTAAATATAACTGTTCCAGACCCCTTTGCAGGACCGAAATACTTTCCAGTAATTGTCAAAATCCCATTTTCGCCTGCAGGAACATTATTATTCCAATTTGTAATAATAGGAGTACAAGTGTTATCAGTTACATTACCAAAATAGTTTGTATTATCGTAACCCACTGCACTAGATATTGGAGCGACAGCAGTTGAAGTGTAAAATGAAAATAGAGGTGTAAAGCTGATATCTGTAAAATTAATTCCAGCGCTTTGCTCACAAGTTTGAATTTTTATACTAAAAGTAAGCATCTTTTGATATGTAGTTGTAATAAGCACACGGCTAAAAGTAGATTGAGAAAAACCTGAACCAAATGGAATACCTATTACGTTTGCCGTTTGATCTATCGCGTCGGCTTGTGGATTGGTATAAGTTGCAATATTAAACGCAGGAGCACGGGTAATTGTTAGATTCCCATTTGCCACAACGCTAGAACCGAAAGCGGCGGTATTATATTGAATACGCAATAATGCACCATCATAGTAAGTAGCGGAAACGTTTGATGAAACAAGAACGTCGAAGTCTAATCTCGGAGCATTATCGGGGCCTGAAAGTCTAGGATTGGCAATTTGTAAGTTCAGATCGGTAGATAGAGAATTTTTTTGAAGTGATTTATTAATGATGTTCGCCTGCCTTAGAGCGAACTCTTTTAATCTTTGATTGTAATTATCTAAATTCTGCTGGTAATCAACTTTAATCTTATTTATTTCTTGCTCGTCGGAAACATTTGTGTTTTTTTTTCGCCAATCTCAAACTTTTCCTTTGCATTTACATTTATGCCACTAATAGAACCTAAGAATTGATTTAGCTCAGTATAACTATTGAGATTTACATCTTCGATGCTCGCAAGAATTTTATCTATATCATTTGTAGCTTTTTCAGAGTAACTTGAATTGAAATAAACGACACTCGTTTTATTCAAAACAACAAAATTTCCTTGAGTGTTCTTATTTGCGAAAAAAATCATACGAAAATTTTTCATACTAGGAGTAATCAGAAAATTCTCATCATGTGATGCTGCGAAATTCATGTGGTTAATTATGGTATCCTTGCCGTTTGTAGTCAGAAATACTTGTAATCCATCAGTTGAACTAAGAATATAAGCGTATTGAGAGTTGGTTAAATCAGCGCCCTTATAAACCTTATATAGCTTAATCTTTGCTACACTATATCCTTTTGCTTCAGATCCATCAGCGTTGTAAAAATATCCTCCGCCATTTTCCCATTTTACAGAACTAGCAGGTAGCTTGTTTGCCTGTTTGTCACCTGCAAAAAATTCGATACTCTCAACTATTCCCTCAAAGACATAATTAGAGGAGGAAAGCTTTGATGCAATTTGTCTGAAATCGGTTTGTGCTTGGACAAACAGTTCGAAGATGACTAGTATAAGTATCAGTAATTTTTTTTTCATAATTCAATTTTAACTTTTTAATTAAAACAGATTTAAATGATAAATGCAATTTTTTATCCGCGCTGTTAATTGCTTGTAAAAATACAACATTAGGCGTAAGTATCCAAATTATTGTTTTTTTATCATTAATTTTTGGCAATAAAATTAAGCATAATACCCTTAATATAACAATTATGAGAGAAATTACCATTTTATCTATTGAATAAGTGCTTTTATTGAGTGAATGATTTGTAGGGAATTCAAAAATTAGTTTACCTTTGTAACAAATTTAACGTTATGAAAACTATAATTTGGACTATTATATGTTTCTTTATGTTGGGAGCGGGAGTAAAAGTAAACGCTCAAATAGCAGATTCTTTAGAAGGATTTAATGAAAAGCATGCATGGGAGCACACCAAGCATCTTGCAAATTATGAAGAGCAAAAAGTATTATACGAACAAATAAAAAGAAATTGGATAAAACGAAAATACGGATTATTCCCAAAAGACAATATTCATACAGACGGGCAACAACAAAAATTAGTCGGTAATCCTCAAAACACCCTGCAAGGACCGCAACCGGCAGGATGTACCAATATGGATTTTGAATCAGGTAATACTTCAGGGTGGACAACATCAGGGTTTACACAAGTTACTTCCGGTGCAGGCACAGACCCATACGGCGGCTTCCCCGTTGTATATCCGGGAGGAAACTATTCACTAAAGATAAGCGGACCTTGGTCAACCTCTACTAATGGTTGTGATTGTACAGCGAGCTCAATGGGTAATTTTTGCAGTTCTCAGGCAACAAGGGTTATTCCCGTTACAGCCGCAAATGCACAGGTGGCATTTCACTTTGCTATGGTGGTGTATAACTATCCTCATGCGGCATCTGATGCGGCATATATTTCACTTCAGATATTAAATTCAAGTGGTGCGCAGTTGCCGTGTCCAAATTTTAAAGTATATTTCGATGGAGGTACTAGTACCTTTATTGGCATAACAGGTGTAACCCCTTCTTACGGACCGAATGTAAGTGGCTGTACAGGTAATTATAATACTACCTATATCCCATGGCAAACGGTAAATGTTGACCTTTCACCTTACATAGGTCAGAATATTACATTTAAAGCAACTGTTAATTGGTGCTTATATCAAGTGGATTGGGCTTATGCTTATATTGATGCAGATTGTGGCAGTTCATCTAACAGTATTCCTCCTGTGTGTTTAGGATCTAATTTATGTGCTCCTGCCGGTTTTGCTTCTTACAACTGGACATTCCCAAGTGGTGGTAGTGCCAATACACAGTGCTTCACTCCTGCAACAGCAGGTATATATACCGTAGTGTGTACACCTCAAATAGCGTGTTCTGCCCCGCAAACTATTACTGCAAGTGTAGGCGGTGGATTTACGGGCAGTACTACTTTTACTAATGTTTCTTGCTATGGTGGTTCCAATGGCTCTGCCAGTGTATCTGTAACAGGGGCATCTCCGCCTTTAAGTTATACATGGAGCCCATCAGGGGGGAATGCCGCATTGGCTACAGGCTTAACGGCAGGAACTTATTCTGTTACGGTGAAAGACGCTTCTTGCTCAAAAGTATTTACGGTTACTTTAACACAACCAACGGTTTTAAGTACAGCAGTAACGACACAATCTGCGAGTTGCTCTACACCGGGGGGTGCTACAGTGAATGTGAGTGGTGGGGCAGGTGGTTACAGCTACACGTGGAGCCCAAGTGGAGGGAATAGTTCTACCGCAAGTGGCTTAACAACGGGCAGCTATACGTGTACCATAAAAGATGCAAATAACTGTTATACAACCGCAGTAGCAACCATTACAGGAGCTCCTCCTATGTCCATTACCGCCATCAACACCACCAGCGTAAGTTGTAATGGTGGAAGCAATGGCAGTGCAACCGTAACAGTAGGAGGTGGCGCAACGCCATACAGCTACACATGGACACCAAGTGGCGGTAATGCAGCCACAGCGAGTGGACTAAGTGCAGGCAGCTACACCATTACCGTAAAAGACAACAATAATTGTATCACAACCGGTGTTGCCAACATTATACAACCAAGTGCATTAACCATTACTGCCGCACAAACACAAAGTGTTAGCTGTAACGGTGGAAACAACGGCAGTGCTTCCTCTACGGTAAGCGGTGGTATGACACCTTACTCTTACACTTGGATGCCAAGCGGCGGTAATGCCGCTACCGCAAGCGGTTTAACGGCAGGCACTTATACCATTAGTGTAAAAGATGTCAATAATTGTCCGATTTCTACATCAGTAACCATTGTTCAACCAAGCGCATTAACCATTACCGCAGCGCAAACACAAAGTGTTAGCTGTAACGGTGGAAACAACGGCAGTGCTTCTTCTTCGGTAAGTGGCGGTATGACACCTTACTCTTACACTTGGACACCAAGCGGCGGTAATGCAGCTACGGCAAGCGGTTTAACGGCAGGCACTTATACCATTAATGTAACCGATATTAATAATTGCCCGATTTCTACACCGGTAACTATTGTGCAGCCAACACAAGTGAGTGTAACGGCAGTGCAAACACAAAGTGTAAGCTGTTCCGGTGGCAACAATGGAATAGCACAAGCAACGGCATCGGGTGGTAATGCGCCTTATACTTACACATGGACACCAAGTGGCGGCAATGCAGCTACAGCCAACAACTTAACGGCAGGCACTTATATAATAAGCATTCAAGATATAAACGGCTGTTCAACCAATAACACAGTAACCATTATACAACCAAGCGGCTTAACCTTAACAGCAACACAAACACAAAGTGTAAGTTGCTATAATAGCAGCAA
>JBDHZB010000027.1:0-32385 GCA_039811645.1 Bacteroidia bacterium
TGGTTGGGTAAAAGGGTGGTTTTGGTACTAAAATGCTGTGAAATATCTAGAAAGGGCGCTTGGGTATTTACCAATGGCGTATAAGGGTTAGTAAAGAAAAGCGACAAGGGGTTGTAATAGATAGTGTCTCCAATAGAAGCATTGGAGCAATAAGTGTCGGCATAAGTAAAATCTTTGTTGGTAGGAGATGCATTGCCAAAGATATTGCCTGCCGGTGCCATAAGTGTACCAAGCGGATATGCAATATTACCAACATGCCCGTTTAACGCTACCCAAATACCTATTAACGCCTTATCAGCAGGGTTATTATTAAAACTATTTTTCCAAATATTGGAAGGGCAGTTACCTTGTATCTTCATACATACCCCTACTTTAGTAATGGTATTATCGCAAAACGTATTGTTTTGCCCTAAAGAATTAAAAATACCAAAACTATTCCAATTGGTTGTAGCACTTGGGTTACAAGATATGCTATTGCTTTGTATAAAACTTGAATGTGTATTTTCTAACCATATAGGAGCATTGTAAAATGAAATGCTTGGCGGGTGTAAGGTAATATTGTTATTTGTAATATAGGCTCCGTTTATATTTTGGGCATACACCCCTGCATTGTATTTGCCACTGAAAGTGTTGGCATTAATAATATAATTAGCAGCAGTGCTAATGGCAGGTTCTGCAATATATACATTGTAAAAACCATAAGTTTTGGTCGGTGCCGTTAAAGTAAATACGCTATTGTTATCGTGTATATTTAAATTAATAGCAGTATTGTTAAGTCCATACACATCTATATTGCAATCTTTGAAATTATTTTTTTGTACTTCATTAATATAAGTATAAGTGCTGCCATTATTTAGAGAGGCGTATTTAATGGCAATATTATTGGCAGTAAAAGTATTGTTACTGATTGATACAGATGCTCCAACAGTTGCAAGGACCCCTGTCAGACAATTTACAAAAGTGTTGGTTTTAGTGGTGGTTGGCAATGTAGGGTTACCGATTTTTGCATTAGCAGTAACAGCAACTATGCCGGTTCTTAATGTACCTAAAGGGTCAGGTCCGCTGCTAATATTATTAAAGTAGTTGCCCAAAATACTAAAATAATAACCAATGCCCGTAATACCTGCATTGCCTAAATTATCAAAGTAGTTCCATGCAGTAGAGCTACTCCACCCACCGATGGTAATAAATTTATTGGTATAATTTGAAGTGTTGTAAGATGCAGAGATAGAAGCTATCCCATTTTGTGCTCTAATGGTATTGGGTATAGATAAAACCGAAGACCCTTGTAGTAATGCCGTAGGATAAGTTTGTATGGTTGTAAACTGATAAGCAGGGATGCTGCTCCATAAAGCAAGAGTACTTAGGTACGCGCAAGGGTTAGGTAATTGGCGCGAGGTAAACAAACAACCTGTTATACTTACTTTGTTGGATAATGGACTATAGACAAAGGTATTATTAAGTTGAATACCCGTATAGTTTTTATTAAAAATAACATCGTAACAAGATACACCTGGATGAGAAGGTCCTTGTGCGTATATTGCCGTTTGCGCATCTTCTATCATAGAGCTTTTTACTGTAAGTATGTTTTTACTTTGAATACCCTGCCACATTTTACAACTATGCCAGTAACTTTTACTGATAGTAGTTGGTTTATTTTGCATCACCACTGCACCGTCTTCAAACAATATATCTGTAACATCAAACGTAATGGGTGTATTAATAGTTAATGTATTATCCACAGAAAATACACCGCTGATAATATCACTTGGCGGTATTGCTATGGCAACACCAGAATAAGTGGTACCAGATACTAATGAAGTAAATGGAATAGCCCCTGATGTGCCATTCGCTACAAGGGTTACGTTGTTAATAGTAATTAAACTTTCAGTAGATAAGCTGTCGCAATTAATACTTATACTTATTGGTTTGATAACTGAAATAGGTGTATTTTCTTTTATTATCTGGCGCTGTGCATTAACATCAAACAAATACAAAGCTATAATGACTGTACTTATACACCAACACTTAAATACCTTTGTTACATTACTTAAACTACCTCTGAATTGCTTTTGCTTTTTCGTAGGTTTTAATTTTATTTTACAAAGGTAGTAAAAAAAAACTAAAAAGAAAAAAATATTTTGTTTAATCAGAACAATAAGTGGCAGAAAATAGAGCTAAATAATATTTACTAATATATGATAATACAAAATAGTATTAACAATATTTATACACTTATAGTTGCAGAAAACATAAGTTATTATTTAGCTTTGCAAACTTGTAAAACATAAATATGCTAACATCAGAAAATATCTCATCGCAACCTAGCACAGACATTCGTAGCATTAATGAAATGATTAATAAAGAAAGTGCCTTTATTGATATTTTAATAATGGAAATGGATAAGGTAATTGTAGGTCAAAAGTATATGGTAGAAAGATTACTTATTGGCTTATTGAGTAACGGACACATCTTATTAGAAGGCGTTCCCGGTCTTGCAAAAACATTGGCTGTTAATACCTTGGCAAAATGTATTAATGCAAAGTTTAATCGTATTCAGTTTACACCCGACTTATTGCCTGCTGATTTAATCGGCACAATGATTTTTAACCAAAAAGCCGGAGAGTTTACTGTACGTAAGGGACCTATTTTTGCTAACTTTGTATTGGCAGATGAAATTAACCGTGCTCCTGCAAAAGTTCAATCAGCACTATTAGAGGCAATGCAGGAAAAACAGGTAACAATAGGAGAACAGACATTTATGTTGCCCAATCCATTTTTAGTATTGGCAACACAAAACCCCATTGAACAAGAAGGAACATATCCTTTGCCCGAAGCACAGTTAGACCGCTTTATGTTAAAAGTAGTACTGACATATCCTTCTAAAGAAGACGAATTGAAAATTATAGCATCTAATATCTCTGTACAAGGACAGGCTAAACCCAATCAGGTAGTTAGCATAGAAGATATTTTAAAAGCTCGAGATTTAGTAAAAACTGTTTATATAGATGAAAAAATAGAGAAATACATTGTAGATATTGTATTTGCAACACGTTTTCCAAAAGAATATAAACTGGGAAAATTTGCTCCGCTTATTGCTTATGGGGCATCACCACGTGCAGGTATTAATCTGGCACTTGCTGCAAAATCGTACGCCTTTTTAAAACGTAGAGGATATGTAATTCCGGAAGATGTAAGAGCCGTTTGTGCTGATGTAATGCGCCATCGTATTGGGCTTACATTTGAAGCAGAAGCTGAAAACATCACATCTGAGAATATCATAACCGAGATATTAAATACCATTGAAGTACCATAGATAATTATTGATTCATTATGGAAATTTCTGAACTTCTTAAACGGGTTAAGCGAATTGAAATTAAGTCAAAGGGACTTAGTCGCAATATATTTTCCGGACAGTATCATAGTGCCTTTAAGGGACGTGGTATGGCTTTTTCGGAAGTAAGAGAATATATTCCCGGTGATGATATCAGAAATATTGATTGGAATGTTACGGCACGTTTTGATTCTCCTTTTGTAAAAGTGTTCGAAGAAGAGAGAGAACTTTCGGTTATTTTAATGATAGATATTAGTGCCAGTTCTATGTTTGGCGTAACCAATGAGTATAAAAAGAATATTATTGCTGAAATAGCTGCAACCATTGCTTTTTCAGCCAACCAAAATAATGACAAAATAGGTGTAATATTCTTTTCTGATAAGGTAGAAAAATTTATTCCGCCTAAAAAAGGGAAAAGTCATATTCTGCATATTATCCGTGATATTATTGCCATAGAAAGAACATCTGAGCGTAGTAGTTTAAAAGAATCGGTTGAGTTTTTATTTAAAGCAATAAAAAAGAGAAGTACGGTATTTATACTATCTGATTTTATATTTCCCATAAATTTTTCTGATGCATTGAAGATATGTGGGAAGAAACACGATATGATTGCTATTAAGATAAATGATAAAACGGAAAAAGAATTTCCTTCTGTAGGCTTGCTCCCTTTTCAAGACATGGAAACAAAGCAAGTTATGTGGATAGATACCTCTAATAAAGAGTTTAAAAATAAAATACAATCAGAATATTTGAAACACAATAATCAGCTTAATCAACTATTCCGACAAGCCAAAATTGACCATTGTGAAATTTTGACACATCAAAATTATATTATTCCTTTATCAAGTATTTTTCAAAAGAGATAAGCGACTATGAAAAAACATAGTAAAATATTCCTTATTTTTTCAATATTATTATGTTGGTGGAATAGTTATTTTGCTCAAATTAACGCTTCTGCAAGTATTGATAAAAATACCATTCGCATAGGAGAACCTATTTTACTAAAACTAAAATTACAATACTCTAATCAAGATAATATTAAGACTATTAGCTGGCCACAGCTTAAAGATACAATTACCGGGAAAATTGAAATTATAGCACAGTCAAAAATTGACACTCTAAAAAATGCTGCCATTACAAGCATAGAACAAACTTATACGGTGTCTGCATACGATTCCGGGTATTTTGCTATTCCGGCATTTAAATTTATTATTAATCATGATTCTGATAACATTAAATTAACAGATTCTTTATTTATAACTGCTCATACAGTACCTACCGATACAAGTGAACTTACTATTAAAGACATTAAACCTATTTTTGAGGAACCATTTAATTTCAAATGGTATATGCCGATGATTATTAAGTCGCTAATAGGACTTTTAATACTATCTGCAATTATATACTTCATTTATAGGTATTATAAGAAAAAAGAAAAGCCTGAGATTGTATCAAAGCCACTATTGCCACCGCATATTGAAGCTCTTTCAATACTTGATAAAATTAAAGAAGAAGAAATATGGAGAGAAGGGAAAGTAAAGCGATATTACTCTGAAGTTTCTGATTGCATACGTTTATATATAGAAAGAAGATATAAGATATCTGCACTTGAACAAACAACCTTTGAAACCATGCATGCATTTAAATTTAAAGCCATTGATAATAACAGTAAAGACCTTCTGAAAAAAATATTAGAATTATCTGACCTTGTAAAGTTTGCGAAATTTACACCAATAGAAACAGACCATTTTTCTATTTTGGAAGACGCTTACGCATTTGTAAAAAACACTACACCAAATCAAGCTGAAAACAAAGAACAAAATGAACCTCTTGGATAATATTGTATTTGCCAATAAAGAATTTTTGTATCTGTTAATTGCAGTTCCTGTTCTTGCTGTGTATTATGTTGTAAGAAGAAATAAGCTTACGCCATCATTTTCTTATTCTTCATTTTTATTTTTTCAAAACATACCACAAGGAATTAAAGTTAAAACCAAATGGATTCCTTCTGTACTAAGGCTAATTACA
The DNA here is from genome assembly GCA_039811645.1 of Bacteroidia bacterium. Lineage (GTDB taxonomy): Bacteria > Bacteroidota > Bacteroidia > B-17B0 > Aurantibacillaceae > BPGX01. The sequence continues at coordinate 5,363 of JBDHZB010000027.1, forward strand.
ATTTCTTTATTGATTATAGCATTGGCACGTCCTCAAAGCATTTCAGGAGGAAAAGATGTGCAAACAGAAGGTATTGATATCATGATTAGCTTAGATGTGTCATTGTCCATGTTAGCAAAAGATTTTAAACCCAATAGAGTAGAGGTTGCCAAAGAAGTTATTCAGAAGTTTATAGATGCTCGCCCAAACGATAGAATTGGTATGGTTGTTTTCGGCGGAGAAGCTTTTACACAATGTCCTCTTACTACAGACCATGCTATTTTAAAAACATTGGTACAAAAAGTAAAAGCAGGAACATTAGACCAAGGTACTGCAATAGGATTAGGACTTGCTAATGCAGTAGCGCGACTTAAAGATGTGCAATCAAAAAGCAAAGTAATTATATTATTATCCGATGGCGTAAATAATGTTGGAGAAATAGATCCTATTACAGCCGGAGAATTGGCTAAAGACTATAACATAAAAGTATATACCATTGGCATTGGCTCTAAAGGAAAGGCTTTGCAGCCCGTTGCTATGTACCCTAATGGAGATTTACAATACGATTATGTTGATGTGGAAATAGATGAGGCATTAATGCAAAAAATATCTGCTGAAACAAATGGTAAATACTTTCGTGCTACCTCTAATAAAAGTTTAGAGTCTATTTATAAAGAAATAGATAAAATGGAAAAAAATATTATTTACGAAAAAAATTATACAAATAGAACGGATATGTTTTTACCCTTACTAATTGCTGCTTTTATTTTATTACTAATAGAATTTATTTTACAAAAAACTTATTATTCAACTTTAACATAAACCATGTATCGTTTTGAACATAAAGAATATTTTTACCTGTTACTTTCCATAGTGCTTATGGTGGTTGTTTTTATTATTCAACAACTTTTATCAAAAAGTAGAAAAGAGAAACTTGGTAAATATAATTTAGTGAACGAGCATTTTCCATTACAATTTGGATTAGCAAAGTGGTTAAAATTTATTTTCATCATATTTGCAATGTTTTTTTTAATAATAGGTATTGTAAACCTGCAAACATTTTCCGGTAGCAGAGAAGTGAAAGTAAAAGGCTCAGATATTATGATTTGTTTGGATATTTCTAACAGTATGTTGGCACAAGACTTAACACCCAACAGATTAGAACGGGCAAAAATGGCGTTGCAAAAAATGATTGATAGACTTGAAGGAGACAAAATAGGTATTATTGTGTTTGCCGGAGATGCCTTTGTACAACTCCCATTAACCGTAGATTACAACGCAGCAAAAATTTTTATTCAATCTATTAATACCAATATGGTATCTATTCAGGGAACCAATGTTGGCAGTGCATTACAAAAGGCAATAGAATCGTTTGACAATAGTAACGGCATTCCTAATAGTAAAGCAATTATATTAATTACTGACGGAGAAGATCATGACGGCGATGCATTAAAAATTGCTGAAGATGCAGCAAACAAAAATATACCTATTCACTGCATTGGTATTGGCTCTGAAAACGGAGCGCCGATTCCTATTATAGAAAATGGACGAGTTACAGGATTTAAAAAAGATAAGGAAGGGAATACTGTTATTACTAAATTAAATAAAACATTTATAGAAGATATTGCAGAAAAAACAAAAGGAATAGTAGTTTTAGCTACCAATACAGACTTTGGACTTAACACATTATTAGATGAAATTAAAAAATTAGGAAAGGGAAATACGGATACACTCGAATTTAAAGATTATGATAGCCAGTATCAATGGTTCATAGCATTAAGTTTATTTTTTTTAACTTTAGATTTTTTATTATCAGAAAGGAAACCAAAATGGTTAACTTCCATAAAACTATTTAAGAATGTATAGATTGCGAAATATATTTACTTTACTTATTAGTGTTAGTTGGATTTATGCGCAAAATCCTGCAAAATTAATTTATGAAGGAAATAAAGCATATAAAAACAATGATTTTCAAACAGCAATTAATAAATATAATGAGGCACTAAAAATACAACCTAATAACAAAAAAGCTTTATATAACTTAGGATATATAATGTACAAACAAGCATTAATGCTTAAATTCTCTAATCAGCAAGCAATTAATATTCAAAACAAAGATTCTATTGCTAATTTAATGTTAGATAGAGCCGCAGAATTATTTCAGGCATCATCACAGCTCTATACCAATGCAGATACTTTACAAAAAGTTTATCATAATATAGGAAATTGCAAGTTGCTTCAAAAAAAATATGATGAAGCTATTCAGGAATATAAAAAATCATTAAAATTAAACCCAAAAGATGAAGACACCCGATATAATTTAGCTTATGCATTAAAACATAAAAATGATAAAAAAGGTGGTGGACAAAATAATCAACAACAACAGAAACAAAATCAGCAACAGCAGCAACAACAACAGCCGAAAATATCAAAAGAACAGGCAGAACGATTATTGCAAACCTTAATACAAAAGGAACAAGAATTACAAAATAAAAAGAAAGAACAAAAAGGGACATCAACAAGTAAACCCGAAAAAGATTGGTAATATGCAACGAATTAAACTTTTAATATCGGCTGTTTTATTGTTCTGCATAAGCGCATTTGCTCAAAAAGTAAATGTGCAAGTCAGTACCAATAAACCAATAGTTGGTGTGCCATTTGAAATAGCATTTCATTTAAACTCTACTCCGGAAAACTATACACCACCGATATTTAAAAATTTCAATGTTATTTCAGGTCCAAATCAAAGCCAAAATGTACAATTTATCAATGGCAACATGTCGCAGTCATTTAGTATTTCTTATGTATTAATTCCATTAAAAGAAGGTTCACAAGTGATAGGTGCTGCAAAATTTGTAACAAACAATCAAGCGGTATATAGCAATCCAATTACCATTGAAGTACAAAAAAATGAAAATGCAAATGCGGGTGGAGCATCTCAAAACCATAGCAACAATAATAATTCCAATGAAAAAGCAGTTGTAGCAAAAGATGAAATTTTTGTCAAAACATCTGTGAATAAAACCAAATGCTTTATTGGAGAACAAATTACACTCACACAAAAAATATATACAAGAATTGATTTGAAAGGATTACAAAACGTCAAATTTCCGCACTTAGAAGGTTTTTGGACAAAGAATCAAGAGCGTAATAGCAATATTCAGTTACATATTGAAACGCTTAATGGAGTTAATTATTATGTTGGAGAAATTCATACTAATTATATTTTTCCTCAACGTTCCGGTAAATTAACCATAGACCCGATAGAATTAGATTGTGTTGTAAGAAAACAACTAAAACGGGCACCAAAAGATATTTTTGAACAATTTTTTGGCGTTAATTCTTTTGAAGATGTACAAGTAAAACTAAAAAGTCAGTCAGTTATTGTTAATGTAGAAGAATTGCCATCATCTGGTAAGCCGGAAAATTTTAATGGTGCTGTCGGAAAATTTACCTACAAAGCAGAACTATCTAAAAATAAAATACCGGCTAATGAAGCCATTACTTTAAAAATAACAATTTCGGGAAAAGGGAACCTGCCTTTAATAGGTGCTCCACAAATCCAATTCCCGGAGAATTTTGAGACATACGAACCAAAAGTATTGGAAAATATTAATACATCAAATGGAGTAAGTGGCAGTAAAACTTATGAGTATCTTGTTATTCCAAGAAAAGAAGGTGATTATAGCATTCAAAATATTTCATTCTCCTATTTTGACATTGAACAAAAAAAATACATTTCTATTCCCGCAGCAGATATTAATATTACAGTAACACCGGCTATACATGGTAATAATTCATCAGCACAGATTTATCAAAACTTTAAACAAGAAGTGAAAGATAATGTAAATGATATAAGATATATAAAAGTATTACCGTATTCTTTAGAGCATCAAAAAGAAATTTTCTTTAATTCCTATACGCACCTTACACTCTTGTTTGTACCGTTAATAGCTTTAGGCATATTAATAGGGTATAAAAAACATCATGATGCCCAAATGTCAGACATTTTAAGTTATAATCAGAAACATGCTCAGAAAATCGCAATTAAACATTTACAAAAAGCAGAATTATTATTAAAGCAAAATGATAAGAACAACTTTTATACAGCTATTACAAATGCAATGGATAGTTATATAGAATATCGATTTAAAATTAGTCGCTATGAATTAAGTAAAGAAAGAGTTTTAGATGTTCTGATAAAAAACAATATATCATCTGATTTACAACAAAAATATATTGCTTTAATGGATACTTGCGAACTTGCAAAATATGCGCCAACACAGTCGTCTGCACAGCTTGTTAATATATATGATGATGCAAAGTTTTTTATTATTAATACTGAAAACCAATTAAAAAATGTATAAGTCTTTTTTATTGATATTAATAATATGCATTCAGTACACTTTTGCTGCTGATAATAATAATGTGATATTAAAAAAAGCGGAAGACCATTATAAATCTAAAAACTACACATCCGCTATTCAGGAATATAATTCAATTATCAATAAAGGATACTATTCCTATCAGCTTTATTACAATCTTGGTAACGCATATTTTAAAAATAATGAAATAGGAAAGTCAATTTTATATTATGAAAAAGCAAAGAAGCTAAATGCATCTGATGCAGACATTAATTATAATCTTTCTTTGGCTTATGCTAAAACCATAGATAAAATAGATACAAAAGATAATTTCTTTATAGAATTAACGCATACAGGATTTTTAAATACAATTAACCCTAACTCGTTTGCTTATTTAAGCATTATCTTCTCCATAATATTTACATTGATTGTTACATTATTGCTTTATGTGAGTAAATATAGAAAACTACTTATTGCAATTGCAGGAGTTTCTCTTACAGCAATTATTACGACTTATATTATAGGTAGTTCTGCACTTAAATCACAGGCATCATCTGATTTTGCCGTAGTTACGGTAAAGCAAACAAAAGTAAGTAACGAGCCAATACAAAATGCTGTTACAAAGTTTAATTTGCATGAAGGGACAAAAGTAAAGGTATTACAAACAGTAGAAAATTTTACCTTAATAAAACTTGATAATGGTGTAGAAGGTTGGGTAGATGCTAATGCCATAGAGCTAATATAATGTTTTCATAAATAAATTTTGAAATTAAAAAAATTATTAAGTTCTTTGCATCGCCAAATAAGAAATATATATAATTATGTATTGGACATTAGAATTAGCATCATGGTTAGAAGACGCCCCGTGGCCTGCCACTAAAGACGAATTAATTGACTTTGCACTTAGAACCGGCGCCCCACAAGAGTTAATAGAAAACCTACAAGAAATAGAAGATGAGATGGAAATTTTTGATTCCATAGAGGATTTATGGCCTGATTATCCGTCTAAAGACGATTTCTTTTTTAACGAAGAAGAGTATTAAAACAGTAAAATAAAGGGGCGAGAAACGCCCCTTTTGTTTTTTATAATAAGAATGAATTACTTTGTAGGTTATGAAAAAAATATCAACGGAAAGAACGTTTAATAAACTTATAAAAGATGCAAAGCAAATAACCATCTTTACACATCATAACCCTGATGGAGATGCTGTAGGTTCATCGCTGGCTTTGTATCTGGCACTTAAAAAGATTAAGAAGAAAATAAAAATCATTGTGCCGAATTCTTTCCCGGAATTTTTAAACTGGATGCATGGTTCAGAGCACATTGTTAATTTTGATAAAAATAAAGAATCGGCTAAACAATGGATAAGCCAATCAGATCTTGTTTTTCTATTAGATTGTAATGCCTTTACTCGTCTTGGATTTGATGAACTGCCGACACTGGTAGAGCAATCAAAAGCCACAAAGATATTAATAGACCATCATCGGTTACCTGCAAAATATTTTAATGCTTATTTTTTCAATGATGCAGCATGTAGTACATGTGAATTAGTATATTTGTTTTTGCAACATATCAATTTATTAAAAGTACTTAATAAAAAAATAGCCGAGTGCATTTACACAGGTATTATGACCGATACAGGGTCATTTAAATTTGATTCGGTTACAGCACAAACACACCAAATTACAGCACATTTACTCCGCTTAAAAATTAATCATACACAAATACATCAAGCAGTATTCGATACATATTCTTATGATAGATTAAAATTAATCGGCTACTCTCTCTCTGAAAAAATGGTGTATATAAAAGACTATGCTACAGCATATATTGCGCTGTCTGCAAAAGAATTAAGACAGTTTAATCACAAAAAAGGGGATACAGAAGGTTTGGTAAACACACCACTATCTATTAATAATGTTATTTTATCTGCATTGTTTACAGAAACAAGCGATGGTATTAAAATATCTTTACGCAGCAAAGGTAATTTAGACGTAAATATTATAGCACGTACATATTTTAATGGTGGTGGTCATAAAAACGCAGCAGGTGGACAGCTTAATAGCTCTCTTATACAAGCAACTAACTTATTTGAAAAAGTTGTAAAAGAATTAAATATTGGAAAACATTAAACACATACAAAGCATTGCTATTATTACTTCTGCAGAAACCCTACAAGGCAACATAGAAGATGCATATCGCTTTTATGATTGCTTTTCTACCACTAAGAAAGATTTAATCATCTATACAACCCATCCAATATCAGATTACACCTCTATTAAAAAAGTATCTGCGTCTGAATTGACAGTACTATACTCAAAAGATTTCTTACCTCTTAATATCGGGCTAAAACCAAATGTTCGCAGCATACTTAAATCAAAGGAATACCAAGTACTTGTTCATTTTGATTTTTCACCAAAATGTTATAAAAACTCTTTATTAATTGCAAAAGCAATTAGCGCTCAAATTAAAATTACTTCTTACAATAATAAAGTATTTAATGTAGTACTAAAAAATCATTCTTCTGCAGCAGAATATTTATCTGCTGTCCTAAAATATCTTAATAAACTATTGTAGTGTAGTTAAAAATACTTATCTTTGCAATCAATAAATGAAAAAAAATCATTTACATAGATTGCTGTCGTTATTCATCCTCGTAAGTTTTTTACTTACACAATCGCATTTGTTTATATATAGGCACTATTGTGGGGAAGAATTATATCAAACATCATTTTATGGAACAGTTTCTTGTGGGTGTGAAGGCGAAGAAATACACTATAATGTGTCATCTCAAGTTCTACACCAAGATAACGATTGTTGCAAGGAAACATTTATTTATGCACACTCTGATAATTCATTTGTTTTTTATATAGTAAAAATAGTTATTTTATCAGGGTTATTGCTTGGTATGATTTTCCTTGTGATTAAGCGCATGGGATTATTTGTATTAAATACATCATACTTAACTAATCGTGATAAAATACCAATAGATGCGGTGTTTAAATTAAAACAACATTCTTTAGTCAGTACATTTGTATTAAGAAATTAGCACTTCTTTTTCTTACGTTTTTCCTTGATCTTATTTCAACATTATTAATTTTTAAACTTAAACAAATGAAAATAAACTATTTTTTAATATTATTTTTTAGCTTATCAGCTATACTTAAATCTCAGACAGATAAAAAAGCAGTGGTTACCCAAACCTTATATGTAAAAGGGAATTGTGAACAATGCAAAAATAGAATAGAAACCGCAGCAGATATGAAAGGTGTTAAGTATGTAGAGTGGAATAAAAAAACATCTATCTTAACAGTTACATACAAACCATCGGTGGTGCCTTTTGAAAAAATAAAACAAAGTGTGGTAAAAGCAGGGCACGATACCGATAGTTTAAATGCAGATGATAAGTCGTACAATCAATTACCCGATTGTTGCAAGTATAGAGATGTAAAACCTCATTAAAGTATTGTTATGAAAGATATGATTAGCCGTAGCAATATATTGCTTTGGATAGTTATTGTATTATTATTTCTCACTGCCGATATTTTTGCTCAAACCGGTAGAGTTGTAGAAATAAAAAATGCAAAGCGAGATACAATAAGACTCAGCGATGTTTTAATATATTTAAAAAGAATAAACGTATCTACATACTCAGACAGCGTAGGAAATTTTATAATGGATAATATCAAAACAAATGATACCTTAGATGTGTTCTTAACAGGATATACTAAGCAGAAGTTTATTGTAAAGAATGTACATGAAAGATTTACAATTGTCTTAAAACAAGCTCAAGCAACGGAATTGCAAGAAGTGGAAATTATTTATCAACGCCCGTCTATAGAGTATTCTGTTATCAACCCCCTGCAAGTTCAAACACTTAACGAAAATTATTTACAGAAAGCAGCATGTTGTAACTTGTCCGAAAGCTTTGAGACTAACGCCAGCATTGATGTTCAAATAACAGATGCTATTACAGGATTACGACAGATACAATTATTAGGATTAGCAGGAAAATACGCCTTATTAACAAAAGAAAATATTCCGTTTTTATGGGGCATTCAAAGTAGTCAAGGATTATCGTTTATTCCCGGTCCATTTGTGCAATCTATTCAGTTAAGTAAGGGTGTTGGTTCTGTAGTTAATGGCTACGAGTCTTTTACAGGACAAATTAATACAGAGCTATGGAACCCACGGCAAGCACCATTTAAATTATACTTTAATACTTATGTTAATGAAAATGCCAGAAATGAATATAATTTAATTATCAACCAAAAATTAAATCATCATTTGTCAACTAATTTTTTAATACATAATAGTTTTAATCCACTGGCACAAGACATGAACCATGATGGCTTTGTAGATATACCAACAGGGAAGCAATTTAATATTATTAATAAATATGAATTAAAAACAGAGAAAGGATTAGATTGGCAATGGGGAGGGCAAATGGTTATTAATAATACAAAGGCAGGTCAAATTATGAATGGCTTTAACTATACAGAAGTACCGTATATAGTAACATCGCAAACAAAACGATATGATTTATTCAGCAAGTCAGGGTTTATATTTCGCTCAAAGCCGGGGCATAGTATAGGGCTTCAACTCATGTATTCTTATTATGATAATCAGAATGCTTATGGAGCGAATTACTACAATGCATTACAACAAAGCTTCTACGGCAACTTAATTTATCAGGGTATATTAGGTACAACAGCACATTCTTATAAATTAGGTACTTCATTCAACTGGATAAAGCCAAATGAAACGTATCGCTATTTTACTTTTACACGTAACGAACAAATAATGGGTGGCTTTGCCGAGTATTCGTTTATCCCAAACCCTCACTTTTCTTTATTAACGGGCTTACGGCTTGATTATCATAACTATTATGGGTTTATTTTTACACCACGAATTCATTTGAAATATAGTTTTAATAATCAAAATTCAGTGATTAAATTATCTTTTGGAAAAGCACAAAGAACACCAAATCCGCTATCTGATAATATTGGCGTGATGGCATCAAACAGGTTATTCTATTTTTCTAATAAATATCCTTTATTACCCTATGGATTGCAGCTTGAAAAAGCTTTCAACACAGGTATTAATTTCTATCATTCCTTTAAATTATTTTATCGTCCGGCAAGCATATTGTTGGAATATTATTATACTTACTTTATCAATCAAGTAGTCAATGATATGGATTCTGTCAACTCAATTAAAATATATAATGCCAATGGAAACGCTTATGCCCACAATGCACAAGCAGAATTAAAATTTCAACCTATTAAAAGATTAGAAACAACACTGGCTTTTAAATACAGCGATAATCAAACATACTACATGTATGGCAAAAACCTTATCCCTTATATTTCTCCATATAGAGCCTACGTCAATTTCGCCTACACCACAAGAGATAAAAAATGGCAAGCGGATGCTACTATGCAATATTACTCACCTAAAAGATTGCCAAATACTACATCATATCCCCTTAGTTATCAACGAAGTGCTTATTCACCGGATTATTTGAATGTACTTAGCCAAGTTACCTATAATTATACAATACAAAAAAGTGAGTGGGCTTTTTATATTGGTGTTGAAAACCTCTTGAATGTAAAACAGCACAATCCGATTGTAGCGGCTTCATCACCTTCTTCGCCTTATTTTGACGCTTCTATGGTATGGGGTCCCATTTATGGAAGTATGTTTTATGCAGGTATAAGATATAAGTTAAAATGATAAAAATCATACATTATTCATTTACATAATTTATTACTTTCGCACCAAAATAATACAATGGGTTTTATACACACAGTAATAGCAAGGCAAATTTTAGATTCTAGAGGAAATCCAACAGTAGAGGCAGAAGTAATTACCGATTCCGGTATTATTGCTCGTGCTGCCGTTCCGTCCGGTGCATCTACAGGTGTACACGAAGCTGTAGAACTAAGAGACAATGATCCGTTAAAATATTTAGGAAAAAGCGTTACAAAAGCAGTTAATAACATCAACACAATTATTAAAGAAAAAATAAGCGGAATGTATGTTTCCGACCAAGAAGATATTGACAATACACTAATTGAATTAGACGGAACAGAAAACAAATCTCACCTTGGCGCAAATGCAATGCTTGCAGTATCTTTGGCAACAGCCAAAGCAGCAGCCGAAGAAGCAAGAATGCCATTATACAGATATGTAGGTGGTGTTGGAGCTAATTTGTTACCAATTCCTTTAATGAATATTCTTAATGGTGGTGCACACGCCGACAATGGTATAGATTTTCAAGAATTTATGATTATGCCCGTTGGAGCTGAGTCTTTCAGTGAATCATTAAGAATGGGAGTAGAGATATTTCATCACTTAAAAAAAGTATTAAAAGATAATAAACTTAACACTGCTGTTGGTGATGAAGGTGGCTTTGCCCCAAATATTAAAAATAATGAAGAAGCCCTAAAGTATGTACTTCAAGCCATTGAAAAGGCAGGATATAAACCAGGAGATAATGTGTTTATAGCATTAGATGCCGCTACTTCTGAAATGTACGACGCAAAAGATAAAAAATATCATTTCAAAAAATCATCAGGAGATGCTTTGTCATCAAAAGAAATGGTAAGCTTTTGGGCAGATTGGGCTAAAAGATATCCAATCCTTTCCATAGAAGATGGGTGCGCTGAAGATGATTGGGAAGGTTGGCAGCTATTAACACAAGAACTTGGCAACATACAACTGGTAGGAGATGATTTATTTGTTACCAATACTAATAGAATAGCACAAGGCATTACCGACGGCGCTGCTAATTCGGTATTAATTAAAGTGAATCAAATAGGAACACTTACTGAAACCATTGCAGCCGTAAATATGGCACACATTAATGGATACACAACCATTATGAGCCACAGAAGTGGTGAAACAGAAGACACTACTATTGCTGACTTAGCAGTAGCGCTTAGATGTGGTCAGATAAAAACAGGTTCTGCTTCTAGAACAGACAGAACAGCAAAATACAATCAATTATTAAGAATAGAAGAAATGTTAGGAAACTCTGCTCACTTTTTAGGTAAAAACTTCAAATTTGTACCTTAATAATTAATACATTAACACCAAAGAATAAAATTATGGATTCTTTAAAAGAAAAATTCAAAGTAAAAGCGTCTCAACTACAAACAGAAATGAAAGAAATGTTGGCGCAACATGGTAATCTGAAATTAGGAGAATATACAATTTCTCAAGTATATCAGGGAATGAAAGGTATTAACGGATTAATTACCGAAACCTCAAAACTCGATCCGGAAGAAGGTATTCGTTTTAGAGGATACTCTATACCTGAATTAAGAAAATTATTACCAAAATCAAAAGATGGCGGGCAAGAGCCACTACCGGAAGGACTATTTTATTTATTATTAATAGGAGAAGTGCCAACTAACGAAGACGTTGAGAAAATTACAATAGATTTACAACGCAGAAGCAATGTGCCAAAACACGTATTTGATGTAATAGATAAATTACCTGTAGATGCTCATCCAATGACACAGTTTGTTACAGGAATAATGGCAATGCAAACAGAATCTGTATTTGCAAAAGCATACGCTAATGGTGTAAATAAAAAAGAATACTGGGGATATATGTATGAAGATACAATGAACCTTATTGCCAGATTACCAAGAGTAGCAGCCTATGTTTACAGAAGAAAATACAAAAACAATAACCACATAGAACCTGATTATAATCTAGATTGGGCAGCAAACCTCTCACACATGTTAGGATATACGGATCAGAACTTTAAAAACCTAATGCGTTTATACATGACCATTCATACCGACCATGAAGGAGGAAATGTTTCTGCACACACTACACATTTAGTTGGTTCTGCATTAAGCGATCCATATCTTTCTTTGGCGGCAGGCTTAAACGGATTAGCAGGCCCTTTACATGGCTTGGCAAATCAAGAAGTGATAAAATGGATATTCCAATTGAAAGAAAATTTAGGCGGAGGATTACCAACAAAAGAACAAATCGCAGAGTATATTACAAAAACTTTAACAGAAGGCAAGGTTGTGCCGGGATATGGACACGCAGTGTTGCGTAAAACAGATCCTCGCTTTGTTGCGCAACAAGAGTTTTACAAACATTACATTAAACACGATGACATTTGTGAAATTGTACAAATGGTTTATGAAGTAGCACCACCTATTTTAGAAGCAACGGGAAAAATCAAAAACCCTTGGCCAAACGTAGATGCACATTCTGGCGCATTGCTTGTACATTATGGTATGTTTGAATACGAATATTATACAGTATTATTCGGTGTTTCACGTGCTATGGGTGTTCTTGCAAGCTTAGTGTGGGATAGAGCATTAGGTCATCCTATTGAAAGACCGGGTTCTGTAACAACTGAATGGATTAAAAATTTTATCAAGAAAAATACAGAGGCAGCAAAGTAATTTGTTGTTATAATGAAACTGCCTAAGAACTATTATCTCAACGAGAGTGTTGTAGATATTGCAAAGGATTTAATCGGAAAAGTTCTGATTACTCGTATTAATAACATAGTAACCGCAGGTATTATTACAGAAACAGAAGCTTACAATGGCATTTATGATAAAGCTTGCCATGCTTATAACGGCAGAATTACTGAAAGAAATAAAGTACTATACGAAACCGGAGGTGTTTCGTATGTGTATCTCTGCTACGGAATGCACTATTTATTCAATATTGTTACCAATAAAAAAAACATTCCGGAAGCTGTTTTGATAAGAGCAATAAAACCTATAGAGGGGTTAACAACAATATTTAAAAGAATATCCAAACAATCATTAACCAATAATATTTTTAGCGGTCCCGGAAAAGTTACCAAAGCATTAGGAATAGATAAAAGATTAAATACACAAGCACTGACAGGAAATCAAATATGGATAGAAGACAAGGGTATTAAAATAAATTATCAGCATCTTTCTGTAGGACCAAGAATAGGTATAGATTATGCACAAGAAGATGCTTTGTTACCATACAGATTTTATATCAATCCCAAACTGACAGATGAAGTTTTTATTAAGTAAAATTTATTTAGTAACTTACCCACAATCTTAAACCATGTCTGAGAATAACAATGAAGTATTGCAACAGCGATTAAAAATCATTTCTTTATTAAAAGAAAAGGCGGTGATTAAGCAAGATATCTTTAATAATACCATTAAAGTATTCGACTTGTTTAGACAAATGAGCAAAAGTATTTCAAGTGATTTGAAAAATGCAGCACAAGATATTGATAAAAGAATAGGAATAGCATATACAGAAGTTAATCAGTTTGCTTATCAATTAAAGGTTGCAGGCGATACATTAGAGTTTTTTATGCATACTAATATTTTTGAAATAGATAGATCTTCTCCCATTTATAAATCTCCGTATGTTAAGCAAAACCCCATGAATGCTTATTGTGGTATTTTGTATGTTTATAATTTTATGTCTGATTCTTTTAAGTTTAATCGCCTAAATGATTTGGGATTATTGATTGCCAGAATTTTTATAAATCATGAAAATAGATTTTTTATTGAATCAAAAACATCTATAGGCTCTAAATATGGTAATTTCTCTTTAGAGCCAATTAATGAATCTGTGGTAAAAGAAATCCTTAATGAATTAGTTATTTTTTCTATTCAGTTTGATTTAGTAGTTCCGCCAATAGATGCAGTTAAAGATATTACTGTAAACGAAATAAATGAAAGAACAGGTTGGATAACATTAAGAACAGGTAAGAGATTGGGTTTTAGTGCATCTGGTTCAAGTAATGAAGATGATGTTAATTTTCAGCTTTAGTCTATAAAAGATATAATGATGAACAACTATAAATGTTTAAATTATTTATTATTTGCATTGATTGCTTTTTCATGTAACAATACTTCGGTGCAAAGTAATAAGTCTAACACAAACATAGTGGAACAAAATGAAACAGATACAATTTTAACCAATAAAAGGATACAAGACAGCAATGTAATAGTAGATAATCATAAACAAATAAATGATGAAATAATTTATAAAGCAAGTGGCTCTGAACCCGGTTGGTACATGGAATTAACAACTACACAAGTTCGTTTTATAAATAATTATGGGCAAGATACAATGATATTTGAACATAAGAAAGATATTGAAAAACTGCCATTACTTATTACAAAAGAAGATATATCTATTAAAATAGACAAACAAAAATGCACTGCTGTTTCCGGTGAAGAAAAACTATTGTTAGTTGAAATTAATTATAAGGGAAAGACATTAAGAGGTTGTGGAGATAAAATCAAAAGAAATGAAAATCATTAGTACTGCAAAGGCATTACTGGAGTATAGAAATCAAATTGATGGTAAATTAAAAATCGGCTTTGTTCCAACTATGGGAGCCCTACATGATGGGCATTTATCTTTAATTAAAAATGCTGCTGAAAAGTGTGATATAATAATAGTAAGTATTTTTGTCAATCCGCTTCAGTTTAATAACCCAAATGATTTAAAAAATTATCCAAGAGTTTTAGAAAAAGATATTTTATTGTTGCAGCAAACAAAATGTAACGCTGTGTTTATTCCTGAATCTGAAAAAGAAATTTATAATAGTGGTATTGAGCCCGATACAATAGACTTAACCTATCTTAATAGCATTTTAGAAGGACCAAAGCGGCCGGGACATTTTGAAGGTGTTGTAAGTGTTGTAAGTATATTATTTAAATTGATAGAACCTCATTATGCTTTTTTTGGATTAAAAGATTTTCAGCAAGTTAAGGTTATTGAGCAATTAGTAAAAGATAAACACTTTCCCATTACCATTGTTCCATGTGCTACAGAGCGCGAGCAAAGCGGATTGGCAATGAGCTCACGAAACATGTTGCTGTCGAAAGAAGAAAAGCAAACAGCTTCTCATATCTATCAGATACTTTTGCAGGCAAAAGTATTGTATCATCAAAAAACATCTCTGTCGGATATCTATACCGCTATTCATAATGAAATAAAAAAAACATCTGACTTTAAACTAGATTATTTTGAAATTAGAAATAGTAGTGATTTATCTGAAATAAAGAACCATGAGAAAGGAGCAGTTGCTCTTATTGCAGTTCATTTAGGAAAAGTAAGACTGATAGACAACTTATTACTATAACAGAATGAATCAACATGAAAAATACATGCAGCGTGCTTTAGACATTTCTAAGCAAGGTATAGGACACACACATCCTAACCCTATGGTTGGATGTGTTTTAGTTTACAATAACACTATTATAGCAGAAGGATATCATGAGCAATACGGAGGAGCGCATGCAGAAGTAAATGCTATTAATAATGTAAAAGAAAATATAAACTGGAGTGATGTTGTAATGTATGTTACATTAGAACCATGTACGCACTACGGCAAAACGCCACCATGTGCAGATATGATTATTCAAAAAGGTATTAAGCATGTTTACATTGCCACGACAGACAGTAATGCTATTGTAAAAGGAAATGGAATAGCAAAATTAAAAGCAAGTGGAGCAGAGGTTCATGTTGGGTTATTAGAAAAAGAAGCAAGAAGTATCAATAAACGATTTTTTACTTTTCATGAACAGCAAAGACCGTATATTGTATTAAAATGGGCAGAAACTCAAGATGGGTTTATTAGTAAACTAAATTTTAACTCACGTAATGAAAATATTATTAGTTCTGATGAGGCACTAAGAATGGTGCATTGGTGGCGAAGTGAAGAGCAGTCTATAATGGTGGGCTATCGAACAGTAATAAATGATAATCCTAATCTTAATGTTCGATTAATTCAAGGGAAAAACCCAACTAAAATTGTTTTAGATAGACATCTTGATTTGAATATTAATAAGTATAATTTATTTAACGGAAGCGAAACGGTAATCATCTATAATGAGCTAAAAGACATAGAAGATAATAACAGAATATTTAAAAAGATTAGCTGGCAAAATAAAGTACAAGAAATATGCAAGCATCTGTATCAACAAAAAATAATAAGCGTACTTGTTGAGGGGGGAGAAAAAACGTTAAGTAGTTTTATTACGCAGGGCTTATACGATGAAGTCAGGATTATTAAAAGTAAACACAAGCAATTTAAAGAAGGCATTAAAGCGCCTCTTTTTTCTCACAAGATACCATCTGAAATCATTAATTTACAAGAGGATATTATTGAACTATATTTTAATTCCTGAGCCAATCTGTGTTGGCATAAATCATTAACCCCAATAAAATAAACAATCCGACTTGGTTGGCATAATAGACTACTTTATCAGGAACTTTAATACCTGTAATCATTTCAAATAACGTAAAAATGATATAACCTCCGTCTAACATCGGAATAGGTAAAAAGTTCATAAATGCCAATACTAACGATAAAAACCCTGTGAACGCCCAAAACGCTCTCCAGTCCCACTCTGTCGGCATTGCTTTATACATTGTATAAAAGCCACCTACTTGTTTATGGGCGCCTTTTACTGCAAAAATAACCTTGAATTGTTTTACTTGCATTGCAATATTTTCCATGGCACTTTTTACGCCATTACTCATAGAAGATAAAAACGTATATCTTTCTGTTTCAATAGGAGTATATTTTTCAATATTACGCGCAAAGCCAAGCGTGCCCTGTAAAGTAACATCACTGTGTAGTGTTATGGTATCGTTGTTTCTTAAAACTTTAAAAGCAATTTTTTCTTTGCCCTTGTATTTATTAATAACGGTTTGGTATTCATCAAAAAACCAAACAGATGCTGTATCTACGCCAATAATAACATCTCCTTTTTTGAACTGCGCTGCTTGCGCATAGGAGTTAGGCAATACGCTATCAACTTCTACCGGTGTTCTTGGAATAATAAAAAAACTTTTCTTTAAGCTGCGTAATAGTTCGCTGATATTGTCATCAGTTATTGGCAAATTAATTATTTCATTATTCCTTTTTACCTGAATGCTTTTTGCCTGATTCATAATGATATTCGCAGCTATTTTATCAATGGATTTTACCGGTTGATTATCTATTGAAACTATTTCATCACCATTTCTTAAACCCATTGTCAGCGCTACAGAGTCACACTGAATGCCATATTTTAATTTATTGGCAGGAACATATTCTTTTCCCCATACAAATAAAATCATCCAATAAATTAATACACCTAAAATAACATTCATTAAAATTCCGCCAATCATAATTAGCAATCTTTGCCATGCAGGCTTGCTTCTGAACTCCCATGGCTCCGGTTTTGTTTCTATAACGTTCTTATCCATCTGTTCATCTACCATTCCGGATATTTGAACATACCCACCTAAAGGAAACCATCCGATTCCGTACTCTGTATCACCTACTTTTTTCTTAAACAAAGAAAATTTTGCCAGTGTTGCAAAAGGAAATAAGAAATCAAAAAATAAATAAAACTTTTCTACACGGGTTTTAAAAATCTTTGCAAACAAAAAATGTCCAAATTCATGTATGGTTACTAAAATAGTGAGGGCTAAAAATAATTGAAGAAATTGCATAATATTTTTTTGAAAGGGCTAATGTACAAATTTAAATAATAGACTTATTATAATATCCGATTAGAAAACGCAGTGCTTAACTATTTTTATAGATTATTTGTTCAAATGTTTAATTAAAATCCTTTACTCATTTTTTTATAAAAGAAAGCCGCTATAAGAATACTGCTTACAAGCCAAACAATAAAACTAAGAGGCAACTCAAAATTAACAGAAGCCTCGCTGTTATTTGTTACAAAATTATCAATAAGATTTTTAATAAATAGTAAAATAATAAACCATTCCAATCCCCATTTTTTCATGTGCCAAATTCCTACCAAGCCTATAAACTGTAAGGCAATGATAATGCCATATAAACTTGGTAATAATAAACTGATTTTCTTTGTTTCCGGAGAAAAGATAGATGGAAACATAATAAACAGCCATAGCCACGCAGCTACACAAAATAATGTTATGATTAATGGACGCTTCATGAGGCTCGCATAGATTCTACAGGGTCCAGTTGGGCAGCAGAGTATGCAGGAATAAACCCACTGATAATACCGGTTAATAAAGAGATGTTAATTGCAAGCAATATATTTGTGGCACTTAACTTTATGCTTAAATCAATATATGGTTGCAGCAGCCAAATAGCAAGCCATGTAATAAGTAAACCTATCATTCCACCCAATAAAGATAAGATGATAGCTTCAATTAAAAACTGCAAAAGAATAAAAACTTTAGTGGCACCGAGTGCTTTTTGAACACCAATAAGTGGTACGCGCTCTTTTACGGAAACAAACATAATGTTAGCAATGCCAAACGCACTTACTAAAATAGAAAAGCCACCAATAATCCAACCTGCAATAGACAGAACGGAAAACATAGATCCTGTATTTTTTTCTATTAAAGAACTTTGATTAAGTGCAAAATCATTTTCTTCATTAGGTTTCAGCCGTCTTATTTTTCTCATTTGAATTTCCAAAGTGCTGAGCATTTTTGATTCTTCTATATCTACTAAGGGTTTTACGGCAATGTAGGGGTTTGCACCTTCTTCTTTTACACTAAAAAACTTTGCAATAAATAAATAAGGCATTAAAATACATTCATCTAAGCTTGAGCTAAAAATATTTTTACCTTCTTTAGTCATTACTCCAATTACTTTTAGTTTTCTTCCATTTAATGAAACATCGTTGTTTAGAGCATATTTTGGGTTATCAAAAAGAGTTTTTGCAATACTATAACCTAAAATAACAACATTTTTACCTTGATTAAACTCTCCATCTAAAAAGTATCTTCCTGATAAAAAATTCACTTTTTTTAATAAAGAAAAATCATAAGTACAGCCAATAATTCTGTAATCACTCACACTGTTTTTGTTATACTTAATTGGCTTTTGAGAAAAAATATTAACAGAATAAGCTACTGCATATTCATCGGAAGGCAATTGCTTTTTTAAATCGTTCCACTCTGCATATTTTGGCACAGGACGTTCTAAGTATTTCCACCAAGGATAATCTTCTCCAAATGCCCATGGCCACTTTTGTATATATACAACTTTTCCGCCGATGCTTTCAACACTTTCCTTAATACTTCTTTCTAATCCATCAATAAATGTAAACACCAAAATAACAGAGAATATGCCAATAGTAACACCCAGTAAACTTAAAAAAGAGCGTAGTTTATTGTTTAATAAAGCACTCTTAGCTAATAAAAAACTTTCTTTTATCAGCCATATTGGGGTAACAACTTTTGATGCTATAAATCCGGTTATTTTTTTCATTAATCAAAGGCAAAGGTAGTATCATTTTTTTACAATTAATAAAATGAAAATAAAATAAGTATTTTTGTAAAAAAAAAACATGAAGAAAATTATTTTTGGATTTGCCCTATTGGTATTTGTTGTAAAGGCGCAAGATAATACTTATACTGTAAAAAGTCAGATTAAAGAAGTTACGGTTTACACCTCGCAAGCATCTCTAAAGCATGTTACGCAAGGGGTTAATATCCCACAAGGTCGTCAAACCATTATTATAGAAGATGTTTCTACAGACATTATTCCATCTACCATTCAACTAAATGGCACGGGTAATTTTGTGATTTTAACATCGCAATTCAAAATTAACTACATACAAACTAAACAAGTTTCTAAACAAATTAAAGTATTGGAAGATAGCTTGGATTTCCTTCAAAATAAAAAGGATTTGCTGGATATTCAAATGGCATCTTATAATAACGAAGAACAACTTTTATTATCTAATAAAAATATTGGTGGAAACAACACAGGCGTGAGCGTAACTGAACTTGAAAAAATGGCAAATTTTTATAGAAACAGATTAAATGATATTCGTTCCAAAAAATTAGATTTAAAACCAAAAACTAAAAAGTATCAAGAATTAATTACTAATATACAAAACCAACTTAGTGAGTTAAATGCCAAAAAAAACATGCCGGTAGGAGAGATTGTTGTAGATGTGTATGCTAATAGTGCAGTAAATAATGCACAGTTTACCGTAGAATATATTTGCAACAACGCTTATTGGTCGCCCGAATACGAAATACGCGTAAATGATTTAGATAAACCGGCATCACTATCTCTAAAAGCACAGATTGTTCAAAATACAGGTGTGGACTGGAAAAATGTACAACTAAAACTCTCTACGGCTACACCTATGCTTAATAATAATAAGCCTGAACTTAACCCATGGTGGTTGGTATTTCAACAACCGGTTTTTTACTATAAAACAAAAACAAAAAAGAATGTACCAACAGATCAAGCACCGGCATCTATAGCAAGCGGGGAGATACAAGAACAGGATAAAAAATTAGAAGCACCAATGAAAGACGCGCAAAGCATTGCAGATTTCATCTCCCTTGCAGAAAAAATAACAACCCAAGAATATCAAATTACCATACCGGCAGATATTGCTTCTAATAATAAACCTTACAGAGTGGATATTCAAACCTACTCCGTAAATGCAACTTATCTTTATTATGTAGCACCAAAAGTAACTGAAGATGCTTACTTAATGGCAGAAATAACGGATTGGGAAAAATATAATTTAATGCCTGCTCCTCTTTATATCTTTATAGAAAATGCATTTATCGGTAACTCCGAAATAAATCCTGATGTTACAAAAGATACCATTCAGATTTCTTTAGGACAAGATAAAGGAATTTCGGTAAAAAGACAGCTGGTGAAAAAAATCAATGAAAAAAAGATTATTGGCAGCCAAAGAAAAGAAACCAAGGGCTATGAAATTATTGTAAGAAACAAAAAGAAAAATAACATTCAGATTATTATAGAAGACCAAATCCCATTATCTTCTATGCAGGAAGTAGAGGTAGAACTACTTGAACAGAATGGCGCTTCTTACGATAAAGTAACAGGAAAACTATCATGGAAATTAGAAATTAAACCGGGAGAGGAGAAAAAAGTAATGTTTAAGTACTCTGTAAAATATCCTAAAGATAAAATTATCTCAAATTTATGAGTAATCAAAATATTCACTCAAGCAAAGCACCCGAACCAATTGGATTTTATCCGCATGCCAAACGTGTGGGGAATTTATTATTCTTGAGTGGAATTGGTCCAAGAGAACGCGGCAGCCAATTTATTCCGGGCGTACAGTTAGATGAGCATGGCAATATCGTTTCTTATGACATAGAAAAACAATGCCGCAGCGTATTTCATAATATCAAACTAGTGTTGGAAGATGCCGGCAGTAGTTGGGATAAAATAATAGATATTACGGTATTCCTTACAAATATCAAAGATGATTTTAAAACATTTAACAGTGTGTGGGCAGAATATTTTAAAGACCATCCGCCTTGCCGAACAACTGTAGAAGTTAGTAATTTTCCAACACCCATAGCCATTGAAGTAAAAGTAATAGCAACAATTTAACTATGATACAGCGCACACTTCTTTTTTTGCTTATTTTTACTACGTGTGGTTTTGCACAGAATGATTCAACTTTATTGGATTCTGTGTCGTTAATGCAGGCCAAAGCCTATACAGATTTAGATTCTGCATTAAAAAACCCCGATAAAGTATATAAACTGATTTTGCGTAAAAAGAAATATAAGACCTTTCCAAAAGAAATTGCTCGTTTCAAAAATCTGCAATACCTTGATATTAGTAAAAATAATATTGAAGAAATTCCTTCTGAAGCCGTTAATTTAGACAAGATGCAGTATTTTTATTGTAGTCGTTGTAAGCTAAAAAGCTTGCCGAACTTTATTAATAAGTGGAAGCATTTAAAGTACATTAATGTTAATCAAAATGAAATAGAGAATATCCCCGAAAGTTTTTGTGAATTAGAGGAACTTCAGGTGGCAGATTTATGGGATAATAATTTATCAGGTTTTCCGGAGTGCATGGCTAAGCTAAAGTCCTTACGTTTAATGGATTTACGCGGCATTTTAATTAATCAAGAAAAACAAAATTACATTCAGGCACTTTTACCTTACACAAAAATTTATTTTTCTCCACCTTGTAAATGTTCATGGTAAAAAAAGTAGGAGGCTATTTCTTATTATTTTTTTTGATAGCAGGAATAGATTTTTTCAAAATTTGTATTACATCTTCTTTTTCTTTCAACATACGTTCATATAAATTTGTTACCTTTTCTACGTCAGTAGCATTATACGCCAAAAGTTGCCCCCCTTTCTGATGTTGAGTATAATTATTGAATATAAGCATATCTTCCATCCCCATTAAGTGGTTGGGTTTAACATTCAGTATTTCAGCTATTTTACATAACATAGAGTAAGTAATATCTATTTCTCCTCTTTCTATTCTGCCGTAATGCCGCTGACTCATCTTAAGTTCATCAGCCATATTTTCCTGAGACAATCCTTTTACTGTTCTTATCTTGCGTATATTTTCATATAATTTTTCCATGCAATTATTTTTTTATGCAAATGTAAATAAAAAATGTCTAAAAATTTACATAATATGTCCTAAAATAGGACAGATTGAAATTGTAAAATATCAATATAGTATATAATTTTGCACTTGTATTTGCGCAAATGTAAAGAACAATTTGAGTACTAAAAGGTACAGGACTCTTTTATTAATTTTTAAAATCAAATTTATGAGAAACAATAATTTTATTATTTCAACGTTAATAGCATTATTCTGCTATTATCAAATGTCAGCACAAATGAATTTTTGGGCAACACCGCCCTCTAAATTAGATGTCAGGAACACTATCGTTTCTGCATCTCCTTTATATAGTGGGGCACCGGGATCTGATTCCTATCAGGTTTCTAATGGTATGTACAGTGGCTGCGGAAATCTTTTATTCTTTATCAAAAACAATCAAGTTTTTAATGCTGCCGGTGTTAATGTTGGGCAACTTGGCGGACAATACACCAGTACATCATTCTGTCAAGAAAATTACATGCAGATAAAAGGTGAAGTAGCACTTGTTCCTAAGCCGGGTAGCACAACCGACTATTATGCCATTTATATAATGGCGGATGGAGTGGGTATCGGTAAATTATTTTATGCCATAATTACCGTAAATGGTAGCACTGTTACGGTTACTAACCAAAGCTATGCAGGAAATTACCCTTGTGGTAGTGGTGGCAGTAATATAGTTGCCTACAATGCTTTTGGATTAGCCTCACAGGGAGCTAACCCAGGCGGCATTGCTGTTTCTAAAGTACAAAGTAATGGTAGCCGCTATCTTTACGTTTGTGGTGACTATGGTATTGCAAAATACGACATTACAAGTGCAGGTATTACAGGGTATCAGACTATTGTAACTCCTGCCCTTTTAGGGCTTACCAATAATGACTTTGGTACAATGGAATTGGAACTTTCCTCAGACAGCAAGTGGTTGGCTTTTTCCAATTATAATGCCGTAGTGCCCGGTGTTACTTACAAGGTATTTGTGGTGGGGCTAGATCCTTCAAATGGCGGACAGTGGAATACGCAGTTTCAATCATACACACTTAATGCCATTAAGGGCTTGGAATTTGACAATGCTACTCCAAATCCCAATTTATTTGTTGCAGGCGGTACCACAACCGCTAATGTATTGGCAAAAATTAACTTGAACACACAGGCAGTTACCAACATCTCTACCGGCGGCTACGACTGGAGCAATACTTTTTTAGAGTATGGTAAAAACGGAAGAATAATGGGTATTGTACCTTATAGCGGCTCTAGAAGATTAATGCAAATCAATCCTATTAATAATACTGTCAGTGCATCTATATTGCTACCGTTTAATTCCCAACACACTTATCCTGTAATGGGCAATGTTTATACTTTACCTGATCAAATTGATTTTGATGATTATACATATTCTATTGCTCCGCCCCCTGTTCAATTGAGTGCTATCACATTAAATAGTTCGGCATTTACAGGGAATTGTGATGAAGGCGGATTATTGCAGCTATATAATTGTAATGCCATACTACTAAACGCTGCTTATGTGAATAATGTAAGCACGCCAAGTCAATATAAGATAACGCTGACACAGATGAATGGTTGTACGGCATTAAACGGTAGCAGTTATCTCAACTATGTGGGTAATTGGACAAGCGGGGCTGTACCTGCTAATTTAGATATCAGATATTTGACGGATGCAAATGGCAACTCATTATTGAATAAAACAGGAAGATTTCAAATCAGTGTTTCTGTAATGGATAATTGCAATAATATCAGTACTAAATCAGGAATGATTGACGTGTATGCCACTGTTACACCTACTTTAGATTTAGAGATTTACAACACATATTGGACAAATCCAAGTAATACCTATTTGTCGGCTTCTCAAAACATAGCAAGCCCAATACTAACAGGAGCTTTAACAGCAGGGTTTAGGATTAATAATAGTATAGGAAATGTAACAGGATATAATGTTACTATAGATCAGGTAGATAATACAGGAATATTTATTAAAAATATTTATAACATGACCTATGTTACCAATAATATTTCATCTGTTTCTCCTCAACAACTTAATTCTTTTTGTGTTAATAGCACCGTATGGAATCCTTATACCGGAGTTAGCGCCTGCACCTCCACCAATCCGTCTTATTCAGGATATACCGGATATTGGGGGTATAGCAATGGTCAGTTAAGCGTAGGTAATTATTATAAAATAACCGTTACTTTATATAATCCTTGCAGCAATTCCACCAACTATTCGTACATTTATGTAAATAATGGAGGAATGCGTATTATGAATTCTGAATTAGCTGAAAATACTGTTGATCAAATTAGCATCTATCCTAATCCTGCTAATAGCCGTATAAATATTAATATAGCATCGGAACAGGAAGAAAATTACAGTGTTCAGATTTATGATTTAACAGGCAGACTTATTACTACTGTATTTGAGAACATACATGTTAATAAAGACAACAACGTATTTGAATACAATACGGAACACTTAAATACCGGAACATATTTATGTAAAATAATTTCCGATAAGGGCAAAATTAAAACTACTTTAATACAAATACAAAAATAACAACCCAATGAACAATACTCCCGATATAAAAAAACTTTTTCCTCTCTTAATAAAGAGAGGAAAAAGGGGAGTAGGTTTTATTTTATATTTCTTATGCTCAGTATTTGTTACTGATGCTCAAAACATAGTTCTCAATCCCTCTTTTGAAAATTTATTGGCGTGTCCAACGCCAACTGAATGTACATGGCAAAATAATATAAATAGTTTTTTCCTAGATTGGAGATCTATCCCATATGGATCGTACAGTACTATTATTATTTTAAGTACTTGCGTTCCTTCTGGCACTACATCTATGGGTGGGGTACCTCTTCATTGCCTGGGATATAGTTTCCCTCACTCAGGAAATTCATTTATTGCTATTAACCTTAGATCAGGAGGTGATGGATATAGTAGATCCTATGCACAAGGTAAATTTTCTCGGGCTTTATATAAAGATAGTTTATATTGTGTGAACTATTATGTTAAGCGAATGAGAGGACAACTCCCTCAGCGCAATAAACTTGCAACTAAAAATATAGATGCTTACTTAAATGACACTATTATCAATTGTAATTGGCAGAGTTATTACTGCTTAACAGGAATAGTTCCTCAAATTAAAAATAATAAATTTATAACAGACACAGGAAACTGGACCTTAGTAAGTGGTATATACAAAGCTAAAGGCGGGGAAAAATATATTACTATCGGAAACTTTTATGATGAGCAGCATACACCATGTATTGTTGCAGATCCCACAGCCTTATTTACAATAATTTGGTATTACATAGATGATGTAAGTGTAAGCCCTTTCAGCTTGCAGGCACCAAATTTAGGTAAAGATACTACTGTGTGTGCTCACCAATTTCCTTATATACTGCACGTCCCTATTGGCTATGATAGTATTGTATGGAGCACAGGCGCGGTTAATACAAACTCTGTTTCTGTAACCCTGCCGGGCAAGTACTGGGTAAGGTGCGTTGCCAATGGTTGTGGGGCATTAACAGATACAATAGTAATTAAAGCATATCCTACAGAAACTTTAACAATGCCGGCAGATACATTTCTGTGTAAAGGCAATACGCTGGTATTAGCGGCTTCCGGTAATTTCACTTCTTACTTATGGAACACAGGCAGCACTAATCATGCTATTACCATTCAGAATGGCGGTGTTTATACACTCACGGTTTCTAATATCTGTCAAACCATTACAAAGAGTGTTGTTGTTCATTTAGATAGTTTACCTCAACTAAACATCAGTATAGGAAAAGATACGAACCTCTGTGTAACAGATAGTTTTGGTAATGCATGGAATATTCCGTCTGTTATATATCCTAACATAAGTCCTTTGCCAAATTACAAATGGAGCACAGGTTCCACAACACCTTTTATTGTTGTAACAGAAGAAGGCTCTTATTGGCTGCGTACAGATTACCGTTGCGGTAGTATATATAGCAACACCATTCAGGTATCGGTATGCCCGCCGGATACCAGCACATATTTTTGGATACCCAATACATTCACCCCCGATGGCAATAACTTAAACGATTATTTTTATCCTGTATTTCAAAACAAAAAAATAATTGAATTTAAAATATATAATCGATGGGGAGAAACTATTTTTGAAGGTAATGAACAAAACTTATACAAGTGGGATGGTAAGTACAAAGGCACCGATTGTGAAAACGGCGTCTATGCTTATATTATTACATATCAAAATGATAAACCTGCAAAAAC
>JBDHZB010000028.1:0-30850 GCA_039811645.1 Bacteroidia bacterium
GTGCTACGACTGTTCCCGGTTCTCACCAACACTTAGATAGTCCCGGGAAAGTAGCAGCAGGGTTTAGAGTACTAGACGTCGATCCTATCGGATTTGTTATTGTTAAATAAGGCGTACCCGACGCCGAAGCAATAATCCATACGTATGCTTTTACTACTTGAAAGCATGGAGGAAGCCCTGCAATAGATAAGTTTGTTGGAAAGCCTGGTCCAGGACCCGGGGTGTATCTGGTAGTTATCATTTTAGATGCTTGGACATAATTAAGCCCACAATCTTGAGCCGAATAAAATGGTGTCATAGCTAAAATAGATTCGTTACCGCCAATCAATTTTGATTGGTTATTGCCTTGATAGTTACACGCTCCCGGTATTCCGGTTTGAGAGTAGGTGCCTAACCAAGAAAAAGCTATAAGTAAAAAAATAACTTTGCGCATATCCGTAAATTTTGCTGAAAAGTTACAGATAATTATGACAAATATTACTATCCTTCACTCAATAAAAGGGCATTTTCAATAAATAAAATGGCTGTTTTGAGTAGTCCAAGTAGTTTATTAAACTAATTTGATGCCGTTATACGATATCTTAACATTGTGATACATTATCATGAATGTTGTAATCTTCTTTAAACATTAAATTTTATTAAAAACCTTTATATCTTTGCACTATAAAATTTCCTAATTATGAAAAGAATTTTACCAATCCCCATCTTCAAATACTTGTTAATTGTGGTAGCGAGCATTGCCTTTAATGTAAGCAATATATTTGCACAATCTCAAAATTGGTGGCGTACAAATGGTAATACTCCAGGAAGTAGCGATTTTATTGGCACAACCAACAATACTTCTTTAATTATTAAAACAAATAATACTGAACGCTTGCGTATAAACTCCAATGGTAAAATTGGTATCGGTACTACAAATCCTCAATACTTATTAGATGTGAATGGTCGTGTAAAAATATATTACAATGTATATTGCGACAGCTTGCTACAATGCAGTAATTTGAAAATAAACGCTTTAAGTGGCAACGGTAATGCTTTATTAAAAAGCGATGCCCAAGGTAATATAATACGCTTTAATTTTAGTGGCAATTCTAACGATGTGTTGACCGGTGATGGTAACTGGACCAACATAAATAATATAATGCCTTTATCCTTATGGCAAAGTAGCGGGCAAAATATTTTTTATACACATGGTTATGTTGGTATAGGAACCAATAATCCTTTATTTAACTTAGATGTAATCGGAGATATGCGTGTTAGTAACAATATTTATGTAGGCGGAGGTGTTGTGATTAGCGACAAAGTTAATGCTTTTAGTACAGTAAGTACGGCAAGTGTAATGGCATCAGAAGCCAAACTTGGGAGAATACTTGCAGATAGTATTTTAATGGATAGTACAAAAGCAATATATGGCACAACCACTGTAAAGGGGGATGTAAAGTTAGAAAATAAGCTAACCATACAAGGAAACACAAAGTTTAATGGACAGTTTACATCTACACAAGGAATGATGTTTGACGGAACACATGGGCTAAAGTATGTTTCAGGAAGCAGCGGTTCACCGGATTATATAGTATTAGGAAACGTAACAGGGTTACCTCCAGCTAATCCATGTTTTATGCCCCCTATTTTGCCTTCACCTGTGTTTCACCCCGGCGGGTGGTTACAAATGTATTACAACAATACTTCATTAGAATTGATAACCGATGGCGCAAACAGTTTAATAGAAAGTAAAGGGAATGGCAGGTTACTGATAAATTATTATTGTGGAAAAGACGTGGTAATAGGTAATAACAGCGGCGGCAGTGTGTTTGCAAATAAAGATGTGTTAGTAAATGGAAACGTAGGTATAGGAACTAATACCCCAGAGTATAAATTAGATGTATGTGGCACTGTTAGATCAAAAGAATGGATTGTAAGTTCCGAATGGTGCGACTTTGTATTTGAACCTACGTATAAAAAAATGAATTGGAAAGATAAAAGGGACTTTCATAAAGTTAATAAACATCTGCCATACCTACCAAGTGGAGTAGAAATTGAAAAAGATGGATTAAAGTCAGGACATATAAAAGGTCTTATACAAAATATTGAAGAAGATAGATTAGATATTGAAGAATTATTTGAAAAATACGAGGAACTGCTCAGTAAATATATAGAATTACTCAATAAATATAATCAAATTGAAAAAAAAACAAACTAATACTAATATATAAACTCCAATAACTTAGATGAATCGTAAAAAAGGTATTTTACAATTATGTAATCGATTTTTTCAATTCTTACTTATATTAAAGAATATGTGGGGAAGGTATTATATTGCAGCAATAAAAAAGGGTTTATATATTAATATTTTATTTTTTACTCTAATATACCTATATGGATGTGATTCTAAAATAAAGAAAATACAGCCCTTTATTCTTCCTTTTAGTAAGGTAACTAAAAGTGTTGATGTTGCTTTTCAAGGAATACAATTGCTTTGTACAGATACCGCTATAAAGCCAAAAATTATTCGTTCAGGATTTAATTATCTAAACACCCACTTTGGAAATACCATTTCATTTGATATCGGCTTAGCAAGTCTTTCGTTGTATTATGCCACAGGAGAAGCTAAATATCTTGAACAAGCAAAAGAAACCGCAACCTTACTTGATTCTTTAGTATTAAAAAATGGACTAATACCAGAGTATTATTTAAATAAGAAAGTCAATCCTAATTCAACCCTTTATCCTGGCACATGGGGACAAAGTAACACCTTATGCTTTATTTGCGCTTTATCAGAAATAGATAGCAGTTATAAAACACTATGTAAAAAATTAGCAGATGGATTGCTAACTTATGGCTTAAATCAGAAAAATAATTTAGCATACTTTCAAGTTTATGCTATTAGTGGGCAGCCATATAATTCAAAAGAATTTGGCTATGAAAGCCAATTAGGATCTTCGTCTTGTGCAATTTCTCAATCTTTATTATTTGTTTATAAACTTTTTCCTACTGAAAAAAAATATTTAAATGAATCATTAAAAATTTTAAAAAGCATTTGGAATTTAAGAGATAGAAAAACAAACCTAATTTCTGAATGTTATGATGTTTATAATAATAAAAAAGCCGAAAGATTATATCCAGCTAATCAATTTAGATATGATGATATGGGAGGCTCCTATATTCGCACTCTTACTTTTGCTTATCAAATATCTGGTGATAAAGAAATTCAAGCAATATTAAATCAATATATTGAAGCTCTTTTAAAATACACATGGGATGAAAGATTAGGCGGAGGAGCATTTAGGTACCTAAGTGATGTAACCGGACATGGCACTCCTCAAGTTGAAACAATGTATGGATTATTCATTGCTTCGTTAATAGAGTCCTCTCAATATGTAAATAATAATATAAAAAAAGTTATTATTGAAAAATGTAGTGAACATGCAGATAATATTTATTTAACAGACTTTGGAGTAAAAAACTTCATGATACCTCATAATATTTCTCAGGATGGGAGATATACTGCAAAAACAAACGACTCGCAACTTGCCTATGCTGTTATTCAATTTCCACTCGGAATGTCGCTTTTAACTCAAGCAACAAATAATTACAATTATATATATAGAACAAATCGTATTATAAACACTTTATTAGAAAAACACAAGATGGGAGATAATATTAAATCTCCTATGGGGTTTGTAAATATTTTAGAAACACAACCTCCTTACAACTTTGAAGCAGACTACTCCGACCCTTCTTGGTGCTTTCAAGCTATGTATCTTCCATCTTATATGCTTTTTGCAAGTATTATTCCTAATACAAAAGTAAAAATAAATTGGCTTTTTGATAATGCTCCATGTGTATTTGGGCTTGTTACAGGAATGCCATATTGGGATCTAAAAAAGGTAAGATTTAAAATAAAAAATAAGCGTTTAGATCTCAACGATGTTAATAGTGAATATGGAGGAGAGATTAACTTTGAGCTTTTAGGGTATCAAAAAATAACAAAAGCCTTTGTTGATGGTAATTCGTATTTTCTTTTTCATAATAATAAATTAACGACAAAGATGGGGCATCACTCCTATCAAATTTACTTCGATTAATAAGCAAAACTAATCCTATGAAAAAAAAGATCTATATTTTTATTGTATTTAGTTTTCTCAAGCTCTCATCTTTTGGGCAATTCGCATCTTATCAAATAAAAGAACATTATGACGCAATCATAAATTCAATTGTTAATCAAAACACATTTGAACATTTAATTCCTGATAATTGTAATGGAGACTTCTTAGGTGATCAAGTCTCTTATGCTCTATCTTCCCTATTAAAAATGTATTATACAACTGGGGATAAAGCTTATTTGATTCACTTTGTAAGTTGGTCGTATAAAATTCAAATGGTTCGGAATGATATTAGTAATTCATCAAACCATCCTGGTTGGGCATGGATATACTCTTCTGACGGGTGTTGTAACTCTCAAGGTTGTACAAAAGGTGCCATGTATCAGGATGGCTTAATAATTATGTCAATGGCAGAATTTGTTTATTTAATAAATAACTCTCAGCTTAAGTATTTACCACTTCCAAGTGCTTTAAGTTTAGGATTAAATCATAATAACTTATTTCCTCCAACTTCAATAGCTAGTACCTATGGAGATTATGCACAGTGGCTTGGTTTAAAAGTAGAAAATACTTTAGATTACTATTTTTGGGGAGGCTATTGGATAAATAACGGTGCTTTTAAACAATACCCTAACGATACACATCCAGCTCCAATAAATTTTCAAGCAGGATTCGCAGTAGCCTTATACTATATGGGGATAAACGACCCAAATTATTTTTATCAAAATGCTGTTAACACCTTTGATAATTTATATCATGGATCTACTAGTTCGCCTCCTCCTCCTCCTTCTTCTTTTCCTTGCCCTTTTTTTTGTCCTTATCCTGTATTCTATGATTATCTACAGAATGATACATATGTATGGACACATTGCACTTGGTCAGCAGGAACATGTGAATATTGGGAAGATATTAGTCATGGCATCCAAGATTTATTCTTGCCTAGAATATTATATAATTCTCCATATAGTTATAATTTTACACAAACTGATATGATAAAGTTGCACAATACATTTACTAAAAATGTTTATGCTGGATCGGGTAACTTTTATAGTAGTGTAGCACATGATAACAATGTGTATCCTGGCAGCGGCAGTCACCACTATAATGTTTTGAATGCATATAAAATGCGGGCATTAGGCTGGATGCCTTTTTATAAATTTGATACATTAGCTAATACATTAAAGATATATGAAGACATTGTAATGCCCTTTTATATTTCACAAATTTATTCTAATCAAACCCCCATTGTAGCTGGATTAGATTATCTTGGTCTTTCTGAGGTAG
Source organism: Bacteroidia bacterium (assembly GCA_039811645.1). Classification (GTDB taxonomy): domain Bacteria; phylum Bacteroidota; class Bacteroidia; order B-17B0; family Aurantibacillaceae; genus BPGX01. The sequence continues at coordinate 5,388 of JBDHZB010000028.1, forward strand.
TAGCGGCTCAATGGGATAAAGAATGTGTAAATCTTACACTTTACAATCGAGATGTTATTTATGATCAGGATTTTATCGTAAAAAATAAATTAATTATTGCTCCACAAGATAATGATGTCTTTTATTTAATGCCAAGCGATCCTTTTGCAGAACCAAAAAGATTTGTAGATAGTGGTCGTATAGACCGCTTTGTAGTTGAACCAGGAATAACTGTTAACTTTATAGCAGGAGAATCTATTACTTTTAAACCCGGAACACACATAAAATTAGGGAGTAGTGCACATGCATATATTCAACCCAACCCTTGCACTGACGGAATGAAATTAGCAAATTTTAATAATATTATTGCACCTAAATCAAATAGTTTTACAAATGTAGCTATACTTGATGCTCCAAAAGTATCATATACGGTCGCTCCTAACCCATTTAACGAAGTTACTTTTATAAAATTTACTATAAGTAAAAAAAGCATTATTACATTAAAAATAGTTGACCAATTTGGAAGAATTGTTTTTAGCGGGCTCAATTATTTCCAAATTGAACCAGGAGACTATAGTATTCCATTTGAAGGTTATAATCTTGAACCAGGTATTTATTTTTGTACTTTAGAAGTAAATGGAACAGCATTAAAAACAGAAAAAATACTTTTAATAAAATAAAAAATAATCCCTAACTTTTCGCTGCCCTTCAGCAAGTCCACTGCAAAACTGCCTTTACACTTCTTAGTATAATGCAATTGGAATAGCGATAGATTAAGCCTGCTATATATTATTGTAGTTCTTTTTACTACACAATATTTTTTCAAACAAATAAAAAAGCCCGTAAGTTTCACGGGCTTTTTTTATGAATAAAATCTTACTCTTATTTTGGAGATTTTTGTTCTTGTTTTTTTGGTTCTGCTGTAGTAGGTTTAGCTTCTTTGTTTCCATTAGAAGTAGTGTTTCCTTGTACTACATGAGAGCCTTTTTCTTTAATGGTTAGGTTTTTAGAATCTTTACTTTTTGATTCTTCTTTTTTAGGTGTTTGTTTTCCATTGTCTTGAGCATTCATTGTAGCTACTGCCAAGCCGAAAGTTAAGCCGGTTGCAATTATTAATTTAATTGTTTTCATATTTTTTTAGAACAAAATTCAGTATTTTTCTTTAATCTGTAATAATTTGCTAACATATATTAACATTCCTACTATTTGGTATTCTTTCTTTAAATTGCCCCTCCATATAAATGTATATCAAGCAGTGTATCATAATTATTTTAGCTATTTCCTTTATTAACATTGGAGTTGCCCAACAAGATACGCTCAAGAAACAAAAACTCATATTAAACTGTACCATAGGTTCATTGTATATAGGCTCCTATTTATATTTAAATCAAGCATGGTATAAACCATACGCTACTTCTCACTTTCATTTTTTTAATGATAATCCGGAGTGGCTGCAAATGGATAAGTGTGGACACTTTTTTACTGCTTATTATTTAAATTACTTTCTAAATGATTTATATCTTTCTGCGGGATATAGCAAGAAAAAAAGCCGACTTATTTCTTCCGGGATTGCACTGTCTTATATGACCGGCATAGAAATAATGGATGGTTTCAGCAGTGGATGGGGGTTTTCGTGGGGCGATGAAGCTGCTAACCTGTTAGATGTTTCATTTATATACATTAATTATTTACTACAAGATCCTATTACCATCAAATTCTCTTTTTATCCTTCTAACTATTATGCTAAAAACCCCGTTCTACTTGGCAGCGGACTACCTGAAACTTTAATTAAAGATTACAATGCACAGACCTACTGGGTTAGCTTTTCTCCATTTTTTAAATGGAAAAAAAATATGGAATGGCTTTGCTTATCATTGGGGTACGGTGCAGATGGTATGATTGGAGCAAGAGATAACTATGTTCGAAAGAATAATACAACAACACAAGATTATACAAACATACCTCGCTACAGACAGTATTATTTAAGCTTAGATATTGATTTAAGGAAAATAAATACCCGAAAAAAATGGCTGAGAAAAGTATTTAATTGTATTAACTGGATAAAAATACCTGCACCGACTATTGAATTAAAAGGGAAAAATATCTATTATCACCCCTTATTATTTTCTAACTGATTATGAAATTATACACTATTGATACCGGACTTTTTAAATTAGACGGAGGCGCTATGTTTGGTGTTGTGCCAAAAAGTATTTGGAACAACCTTAATCCCGCAGATACGAACAACATGTGCACATGGGCAATGCGCTGCCTGCTTATTGAACATCAAAATAAATTAATACTGATTGATACGGGTATTGGCAATAAACAAAGTGAAAAATTTTTTGGATATTACTACTTACACGGAGATGATACTTTAGAAAAATCATTACATAAACACGGGTTTTCTTCTAATGATATCACAGATGTTTTCCTAACACACTTACACTTTGACCACTGTGGAGGTGCTATTACTTTAAAGAAAGAGAATTCTTCTTTTTATCCCACCTTCGAAAATGCGACTTACTGGAGTACACAAAAACATTGGAACTGGGCTACAAACCCTAACGACAGAGAAAAAGCAAGTTTTTTAAAAGAAAATATTTTACCTATTAAAGAAAGCGGGCAATTAAAATTTGCTGAAGAAAATCCTAACGCTTTACCTTTTGAAATAGAATTTGTATTTGGGCACACCGAGTCCATGATGTTGCCAATTATTAAATATAAAAATACACATATTGCGTATATGGCAGATTTAATACCATCTCATGGGCATATTCCTATTCCTTATGTAATGGCTTATGATGTAAGACCATTGGAAACACTAACGGAAAAAACAAAAATACTAAACCGTGCCGTGCAAGAAAACTGGCTGTTGTTTTTTGAGCATGACCCAAAAGTTGAACTGTGTTCCTTGGAAAAAACCGATAGAGGCATACGCATGAAAGATATATTAACTCTAAAAGAAATTTAATGTATGGAGAACAACAGAATATGTACCCTATTTAATATAAAATATCCTATTATTCAAGGCGGCATGATTTGGTGCAGTGGATGGGAATTAGCCTCCGCAGTAAGTAATGCGGGTGGGCTTGGGCTAATTGGCGCAGGCTCCATGTATCCTGATATTCTAAAAGAACACATTAAAAAATGCAAACAAGCAACAAACCAACCATTTGGTGTTAATCTTCCACTCATTTATCCTGACATTGACAAACATGTTCAAACTATTATTGAAGAAGGTGTAAAAATTGTATTTACTTCCGCCGGAAATCCAAAAACATGGACACCCTTACTAAAACAAAATGGCATCACGATTGTACATGTTGTACCCGGAACAAAATATGCAATTAAAGCACAGGAAGCAGGCGTAGATGCCGTTGTAGCCGAGGGCTTTGAAGCAGGCGGTCATAACGGAAGAGAAGAAACAACAACTATGACGCTCATTCCGTCAGTAAGAAAACACATTCATTTGCCACTTATTGCCGCAGGTGGTATTGGTACGGGAGCTGGCATAGCAGCAGCTTTTGCTTTGGGTGCAGATGGCGTACAAATGGGAAGCCGTTTTGTGGCTTCAGAGGAATCTTCGGCTCATATTAATTTTAAAAATACCGTTGTTAGCACCAATGAAGGCGATACAATGCTTGCACTAAAAAAACTAACACCTGTTCGATTAATTAAAAATTCTTTTGCACTTAAAGCGTTAGAACATGAAGCAAAAGGAGCCTCTCACGAAGAACTGCAACAAATACTTGGACGTGCAAGAGCAAAAAAAGGAATGTTTGAAGGCGATTTGGAAGAAGGAGAATTAGAAATAGGTCAGATTTCTTCTATGATTAAAGATATAAAACCTGTCAAGCAAATTATTACAGACCTTGTGAAAGAGTTTAACGAAACAATTGCAAGAATTTCTAACCAACAAATGTAACATATTTATGATTCAATACTACAAAGGCAAACTTAAAAATGGTCTTACTTACATTATTAATGAAGATAAAACAACACCACTTGTTTCTGTAAATATTCTATATGATGTTGGCTCAAGAGATGAAAACCCTGACAGAACAGGATTTGCACACCTATTTGAACACCTGATGTTTGAAGGCAGTAAAAATGTTCCAAGTTTTGATGAAGCATTGCAATTAGCCGGTGGAGAAAATAATGCTTTTACAACCAATGATATTACCAACTACTATTGCACACTACCAGCCAAAAATATTGAAACTGCTTTTTGGATTGAGAGCGACCGTATGTTTTTATTGGATATTAATCAAGAGAAATTAAATGTTCAAAAAAATGTTGTGATAGAGGAATTTAAACAACGATACTTAAATAAACCCTATGGTGATTCATGGTTATTAATACATCCATTGGTTTACAAAACGCACCCATACCGATGGGACACAATAGGTAAAGAAATTTCTCATATAGAACAAGCTATTTTATCTGATGTAACAAGTTTCTATCAAAAACACTATGGCCCTCAAAATGCTATTTTGTGTATTTCCGGGAATATTAGCATTACAGATGCAGAAACGTTAATTAAAAAATGGTTTGAAGACATTACTCCAAACAAAAAATATATTAGAAATATACCAAAAGAACCTCCTCAAACTGAAATAAGAAAATCTGAAGTTGTAAGAGATGTTCCTTCCAATGCGTTGTATAAATCTTATAGGGTTTGCGGCAAGAATGATATTAAAAAATTTTACATCACTTCATTACTGCAAGACATTCTGTCTTATGGAGAATCATCACGGCTATATCAAAGCTTAATTAAAGATCAAAAAATATTTACAAGCATCAGTGCAATATCTTCTGATACCATAGATGATGGAATGCTTGTAGTAAAAGGGAAAGTTAATTCTGACTTTACAATAGAACAAGCCGAAAAAGCTTTAGATAAAGAATTACAAAAGTTAGTAGATGAAAAAATTAATGAAAAAGAGTTGGTTAAAATTAAAAACACCATTGAAACATCTAATACCATTCAAGAAATGCTTATTAGCTCCAAATCATTTTCTTTAGCTTATTACGAATTGCTTGGTAACATTGATTTAATCAATCAGGAAAAAGAAATTATTGAAAGCATTACAATCAACGATATTCAAAATATTGCTCAAGAAGTTTTTAGAGAATCTAACACATCTGTTTTATATTACCTAAAACAGTAATGCTAATCATAAATATAAACACGTTTTACTCGCTGTGAAACAGATGTAAGTACCTCATACGAAATTGTATTATTATACTGTGCTATTTTTTGTATATCCTCAATGTTGTCAAAAATAACCACCTCATCGCCTTCTTTTACATCAGAATTTGACACATCAATCATACTCATATCCATACATACTCGCCCAATAATAGGATAGTATTTGTTTTTAATTTTTACATTAAAGTTGCCATTACTTAACCTTCTGGAAAATCCATCTGCATAGCCAATAGGTATCACTGCTATTTTCCCCGCATTATTCATTACACCTGCTCTGCCATATCCTATTGTTTCGTTTTTAGATAATATTTTTATCTGTGCTATTTTTGTTTTTAATGTCAAAACATTTTGCAGATTATTTATATCAGACTTATTATCAGAGATGCCATACATACCTATACCAACTCTTACCATATCCATTCTTGCTTCCGGATATCTTTGAATTGCTGCGGAATTACAAATATGTTTGATTACTTTATATCCCAAAGCAGCTTCTACTTTCTGAGCAATGTTTTGAAAAGTTTGAATTTGTTGTGATGTAAATTGTCTGTGCTCGTCTGATTCTGATGCTGATAAATGAGAAAAAATACTTTTTACTTCAATACAATTTGTTTTTTTAATAATCTCTAAAAGCTTGCCAACTTCCGTTTCATCAAACCCAAGGCGATGCATACCTGTATCAAATTTCAAATGTATTGGAAATTGCTTAATAGAAAGTTTCTCTAATACTGCAATAAATAAATCTAAAATTTTAAAGGAATAAATTTCCGGTTCTAATTTATATTGAATAATATCTTGAATGGATTCTTCTTCCGGAAGCATTACCATAATCGGAATTTTTAAGTCAACCTCCTTTAATTCTATTCCTTCGTCTGCATAAGCAACCGCAATATAGTCCACACCAAATTTTTGCAAAGCGTATGCCATTTCAATAGTGCCGGAACCATAACCCGTAGCCTTTAGCATACACATTATTTTTGAGTTACCAACCAATGATTTATAATACTTCAAATTATTCCACAATGAAGAAATATTTACTTCCAATACCGTGTCATGGCTTTTTAACTGAAAGTAAGATGCCAATTTTTCAAACTCAAAATTTCTCGCTCCCTTTAATAATATAGTAGATTGAACAAATACATCTGAATACTTTGAAATATTATCTAAAAAATTTTCTGATGAAGGGAAGTAATATGCTTTTGATTTTAGTACAATGTGTTGGTAATTTGCCCACTCCTTACCAATAAAAAATACATAATGTGGCGGATTATCATTTAATAATTGAATGGCTTTATTAAAAATTTGCTCAGGGTACTTCACTTGCTCAAAGTCAGATAAAATCAATACCTTTTGAGACATTGGAAAGTGTTGAAACAAATAAGACAATGCTATTTCAAAAGAGTCTATATCAGAGTTGTAAAAATCATTGATGAGTAATGATTGAAAAATTCCTCTTTTAACCTCCATACGCAGTGAAATAGGTTGTAAATTTTTAAATAAAGGAATAATCGTTGAAATTAAATTTTTATTGAGATAATAAATTATAACAAAACAAGTAATTGCATTATTAACGGAAGCATCATCTAAAAACGGAATAGAGATTTGATATTGCTCCTTATTCAAGAGCAAAACAATGGAACTTGTGTTATTATGTCTTTCTACTGCCTGTACTACTACTTCATCTTGTGTAACATCAGATATTTTTACATAGTCATTAAGTTTCTCACCTAAAAGAAATTCGTTTTTATACCTTTGTATTATTTTTGTTTCTGCATTTTGAAATAAGTTTAGTTTTTCTATTAACTTCTGATGTTCAGAAGAAAAACCAAGAGAATGAGCTTGCCCAAAACTTGTAAGTACTGCAATATTTGGGTTTATAACAGAAGCTATGCTATTCATTTCGTCTGCTTCCGATATACCGGCTTCAAAAATAGCCAACTCGTGTGTTTGGTCTAAATTCAAAACAGACAATGGAACTCCTATCTGAGAATTAAAACTTCTCGGACTCCTGCATATATGATAGTTGTTTTTTAATAATTCATACAACCATTCTTTCACAACGGTTTTCCCATTACTTCCTGTTATGCCAATAACTGGAATTTGAAATTTTGACCTATGAAAACTTGCTAATTTTTGAATTGCCTTTATAGTATCATCAACTATAACATAGTTAGCATCTTCAAATAAATACTCATCTTTCTTTTCTGAAATTAAAAAATTTCTTACGCCTTTTTTATATGCATCTTGTATATACAAATGTCCATTACTTTTTTTTGTAACAATGGCTATAAACAAAGCGGAATGATAAATTGTGGCTTGTCGTGTATCAATAAGTACAGAATTAATTGAAAAATTTTCATTAAAAAAGGATTGCTCTTTCGCTTGTATTACTTCAGCAATGGTATGGATAGAATAATTCATTTTTCAAATTGTTCATTAAAACATTTCCTGCACAATGGTTGATAATGTTCTGTCTCGCCCAATAGAATTAAATTATCTGAAAGAGCCGTGCGATGAGATACATAGGCAAGATTACCACAATGAACACATATTGCATGTACTTTTGTAACATATTCTGCCGTTGATAATAACTGAGGCATTACGCCAAAGGGTTGTGCTTTATAATCCATATCTAACCCTGCAATAATTACACGGACACCATTGTTAGCTAAATAATTTACAACATCTACTAATCCGGTATCAAAAAACTGTGCTTCGTCTATTCCTACAACATCTGTGTTTACAATATCTACTGCCAGTTGTATATTTTGACTATTTTGCACAGGCATACTTACAATCTCAGCCCCTTGGTGTGACACTACTTTTAATGCATCGTAGCGTGTGTCAATTTGAGGCTTGAATATCTGTATTTTCTGTTTTGCAAACTCTGCTCTTTTTAAACGCCTGATTAATTCTTCGGTTTTTCCGGAGAACATACTACCGCAAATTACTTCTACCCATCCTTTTTTTCTATCGTGCTTTACTTCTAAAAACATATTTATACAAAGGCAAATGTCGTTAATTTTCTATATGTTTTAAAATGAAAAAAGGGGAGCAAGCTCCCCTTTTTTCAAAATAACGAGTATCGTTACTTATTAATAATAATTCGTTTTACTACTTTTTCTGTTCCGTTAGTAATACTCAAGAAGTAAATACCGCTTTCGTATTTGCTTAAATCTAATGTTAAGTAGTTGTTCATTACGTTATGGAATTCTCCTTGTGCAATTGTTTGTCCTAATGTACTGATTACTTCAAACTTAATGTCTTGTTTTTCATTAAATGTTGTAATCACATTAAAGGTGCCATTTGATGGGTTTGGAGCCACCATAATGTTGTTTTCAAATGTTGTGATATTTGGAACTGAAGTTGTGGAACAAGTAACTATTGGTAAAATAGCACCATTTAAAGAAATTCCCCAGTTGTTGGTACCATCAGTAAATGCATACCAATTATTATCGCTTGCTCTTGTCCATAAGGTACTAACCGGCGGATAAGAACCAATAGTATTAGTAAAGAATACCACCGTATCTCCTGTTGCAGTTGGGAATACCAAAGAAGCAAAGAATCCATTGGAAGCAGGGGCATTAGCCGGTGTCGCCAAATGGAATTTATATGGTAAAATAATTGGAGACGCATACGCCAACATTGGGTTGCCACAATATGTTACATTGGTGTATGTTGCACCTGAAGTAATCGTTGGCAAGTTAACTGATGTTGTAGAAATTGCAGTTGTAGGACCTCCTCCAGATGTACCATTATATAAAGTCATACTTACCTTTCCTGTTCCTTTTGTTCCAACTGTTCCTCTTTTGTAGAATAAAACGATAACATCTGTAATCTTAGCGGAAGGCACCAAGCTATATGTACTTACATCATACCACTCAGCCTCTTCTTTATCACCATAGCAGTTGTTACCTGCAACCCAACCGGGGCAAGTACTGGTTGGAGCGCCTGTAATATAAGTTACGAGCGTATCTGTGTTTCTAATATTAACTAAGGTATCATTACATACCGTTGGTGTAATACAAGCTGAAACGGTAATTACATGTGACACTGAACTTGCGGTACCATTATTAGCAGCTAAAGTTATGGTATAAGCACCCGCAGAACCAAATGTAATAGAAGGTGCTGTTGCATTGGCATTTGGATTAAATGTTGCCGGTGGCGCAGATGTCCATGTAAATGAAGGTGTAGGGTTTCCTGTAGAGTTATTTGTTACGTTAACAGGGGTTCCTATACAACCTGTAGAATTCATAGTAAAGGCAGCATTAGCAGGTGCAGGAGAAAAACTACATAAAGTAGCACTGGAAGCTGTTAATTGACTTCTATATGTACCGTTAGCACAAGCGGTTTGTATTCTTGTCATTTGATCTACAGAAAACATATACATTAAATTATCTCCAACGTAGTCCATAAAATTCATATACATTTCTCCATCAGGACTGTTACCTGTGCAAGTACCTGAGTGAAAAGGATATCCCGGTGATGAGGTATTATAATTTGCAGCAGCAGCAGGAGGTGTATCATTACAATAATCTGATGCACAAGCAGCATCTCCCCAAATGTGTCTTAAACCTAACCAGTGCCCGGCCTCATGCGTTAACGTTCTTCCTTTATCATAAGGCGGAGCATAACTACCACCTGAATAAATACTACTGGAACCGCAAGATTTTGTATATACCCACACACCATCGGTAGTAGCTGTTCCAAATCCTGAAAGCCCTGTTAAACCTGTCCCTGCAGGGAATGTAGCATATCCTAATAATCCTACAGAACCATTGCAATCAGTTAACCAAACATTAAAATACCTGGTAGGGTCCCAAATTGTTCCGGGTTTTACCGTGCCATCTATAAAACTTTGAAAAGTTGATATTGATGTAAATGAAGTAGGGTTAGACCATCCTTTTGTAACATAATTTACTCTATCTATACCAGGTTCAGATAAAGTAGCACCGGTTGGGTCTTTTTGTGCTAAGCAAAACGTAACTTGTGTATTGGCAATTTTTACACGACCGCCTGCATCTTTGTTAGCAGCAGGTAAACCCTGAGCTGTAGCCCAATTCACAAATGCTGTAGCAGGGTAGGAGCCGGAATTTAAGCCTGTTCCGCCATAATCTGCATTAAGCACTGTAACTTGTGAATTAATTTGTGCTTGTGCGATATTCGGAAATGTTCCTACCGTTTGTCCACCATGTATTACGTGAAATACAATAGGAATAGTATAAGCCACATTGGTTTTTCCGTTTGCCACCTCAGGATGATCCTTTATATATTGTGCAATCAATTTTTGAAATTGTTCTTCCCATTCTTTTGGCGGAGCAGGAGTAGCACATCTTCTTACAATCGGTTGATTTGTGTTGTTGGTAGCATCGGGAGATACCACTTTAGTAAAAGTAGCTTTTCTGCCTGTTTGAGCAAGCATTAGTCCTGCACTAAGACCTGCTACAATGGTTAAATAAATCTTCTTCATAATTTAAAGTTTAAATTTTCCGTAAATATAAGAAGGATATATGTTAAAAAAGTAAAATACTTATCAACACACTGTATAAAAAGTGATGAGTGGTAAAATACATATATATTCGGTTTATGTTCGAGCTGATTGTTGAGAAATTCCATATATTTTTGCACAATAAAATAAACGGAGCGGGGTTAATAAAAGCAGGTATTTAAGACTCAAAAAATATTTTATTTTTTCCTTTCCTAAAAAAGTTGTACTTTTGCCACCCTTAAAATGAAAACGGACGTAAAAATATTCAGCGGAACAACATCATTGGTTTTGGCAGAAAAAATAGCCACAGCCTTTGGCAAGCCATTAGGGCAAATTAAACATTATAGCTTTAGTGACAGTGAAATACAAGTTTCTTACGAAGAAAGCATTCGCGGTCAAAATGTTTTTGTTATACAATCTACCATGCCGCCTGCTGAAAATTTAATGGAACTTTTGTTAATGATAGATGCTGCAAAAAGAGCATCTGCACACTATATTATTGCCGTTATACCATATTTTGGTTATGCCCGCCAAGACAGAAAAGACCAGCCAAGAGTAGCCATTGGTGCTAAATTAGTAGCCGATATGATTGCTATGGCGGGTGCCAACCGAGTTATTACAATGGACTTACACGCCGACCAAATCCAAGGCTTTTTTGATGTACCGGTAGATCATTTATATGCTTCTACTATTTTTATGCCTTACATTCAGAATTTAAATTTACCGAACTTGGCAATAGCCGCTCCGGACATGGGCGCATCTAAAAGAGCTAATGCTTATTCTAAACATTTGAAATCAGATTTGGTAATTTGCTATAAACAAAGAACAAAAGCAAATGCAGTAGATCATATCACCGCTATTGGTGATGTATCGGGTAAAAATGTTATTTTAATAGATGATTTGGTGGATACGGCAAATACGCTTTGTAAAGCTGCTGAAATGATGATTGAAAAGGGAGCAAAGAGTGTAAGAGCTATGTGTACGCACGGCGTTCTTTCGGGCAATGCTTATGATAATATTGAAAAATCTAAATTAACTGAACTTATAGTTACGGATACTATTCCTTTAAAACAAAGTTCACCAAAAATTAAAGTATTAAGTGTAGCTGATTTATTTGCCAAAGTTATTAACAGTGTTCATAACTACGAATCCATCAGTTCCAACTTTATCATATAACAATTAACATAAAAACACAGAAAGATGAAAACAACATCATTAAAGGGAGAATTAAGAACAGAAACAGGAAAAAGTGAATCAAAACAGCTAAGAAGAACCGGTTTTGTTCCTTGCTCTATAAGTGGAGAAAATACCAATGTCAATTTTCAAGTTGATGAAAGAGCATTAAAAAGTATTCTTTACACGCCCGATACTTTTCTCATTCAAATAGAAATAGATGGGAAAACCTATCCGACTATACTAAAAGAAGCACAGTTTGATAAAGTAAGCGACAGACCTATTCATTTAGATTTTCAATTAGTAAATGAAAGTAACCCAATTACTACTTCTTTACCAGTTCTTACAAAAGGACAAGCAGAAGGTGTGAAAGCCGGTGGTAAACTTTTAATCATGCTGCGTAGAGTAAATGTAAAAGGATTAATAAAAGATATTCCTAACCACATTGAGTTAGATATTACCAATCTAAATGTTGGAAAAACAATTACAATAGGCGAAATTAAATTAAATGGCGTTACACTATTACATCCAAATAATATTTCCGTAGTAGGTGTAAGAATAACCAGAAATGTAGTAGAAGAAACTCCTACTGCCGCAACAACGGCTGCTCCTGCTGCTGCAACAACGGCTGCTCCTGCTGCTCAACCTGCTAAAAAATAATTTTTACTTACAATCATAAAAGCCTCGAAATTGTCGAGGCTTTTAATTTTTAAATACATCGCATTATCTCGTTATGATAATTTTGTAATTTCGATTACGCGTAAAACTTGCACCAAGAATAATATTTTATTTTAAAAAGAACTTTAAAATCGCTCCGCATTCTTTTCTATTTTTTGTTTATTTTTTTACAAAATTATTTTTATTACTTTGTTTATAGTATATTTTTTTAATCTTTTTTTTATCATACCATACAAATAAATCCCACATTTTACATACTTTAAACGCATAGCATTTACGTGCATCGGTAAAAAGCAAATTAAACACATAATCTACATACATTGTTTTATCTTCTTTTATTGTACTTTTCATATTATACACAAGGTCAATGTTTGGGATTAATACTTGGTGTAGTGTGTCGTACAGCATTACAGCATAATATGCCCCAGGGTAGTTAAAAGTAAGTATATACATCATACCACCTTGTTGATGTAAAACATCTACTATCAAACATTCATGATGATTGCCGGGACATATCGCATTATTATTATCTTGTAAGGTGTTGTTTATTGCGGTATAATCATATTCATAGCCCAAAGCATATAAAGGTAAAATATTATTTTCAGATAAGGGCAACGGCATCACTATATCTTTAATGGGACAGGCACATCTTTCAAATATAAGTCCGGCAGATCGCTTATCGACAAATGCATGTGCGCATCCTTCTGTTCCACTTAAGATTTTTTCTTTTTCTAAATAATACTTTAATACCGTTTGTGCAGTAAAACAATAAGAGGTTAAATGTTTCGTAATTTGTTTCTCATTCTTTTGGCAATAATCACTAAATGGAGATAAATAACATGGGTAATATTTTACATAATTATTGTGTTTAATAAACCATAAAATAGTTGTGTCTTTTACATTAGTGATGGAATCTGTGATAGCCAGGTAATAATTTTTCTGCAGTTCTTTTGATTGCCAAAGCCCTTTTTTTTCAGTTTTATTTTTTATTTTTAAAGTACCGACATTATCGGATTTATTTTGTGCATGCATCAATAAAACAAGTGCACAGAAGCAGCAAAGCATTACATTTCTTACCGTTTTCATATCTGTAGATTTTAAAGGTTAAATTGTAATTGTCTTGTTGCATATCCTACTTTCTTATTATAACGATAAAGCCTGTAAAAAGCTTCAAAATTTATTTGAATGTACCATTTTATTGGTTAATCGGAAAAAATAATAAATGTTAAGTTTAATTGCAGGTTAGCAAGTTTACATTAAATTAGCCCCCTTATTACTAATTAATATGAACAAATACTTATTATTACTATTAATCGTTACTACTCATACATTTAGTCAAAACGATCCGGATAAAGATCCAAAAGCTAAAATTATTTTAGATGAATTAAGCAAAACCACTAAAACTTATTCCACTATCACAACCGAGTATAGTTTAGTAATTTATGATAAAAATAAAAAGAAAGTAGAAGAACAAACCGGGAAAGCAGAACTGAAAAAAGAAAAGTTTAAACTGGAAATCCCCGGCAACAATATTGTTTGTGATGGTAAAACTATCTGGAATTTTAATAAAGATGCAAAAGAACTAACCATCAAAAATTATCAACCAACTAATGATGACCAGATTACACCCAACAACTTTTTTACAATATATGAAAATGGGTATAAATACAAATTAGATAATGATGAGAGTGTAGGTAAAGTAAAATGTCATGTGGTTAATTTATATCCTGCCGTTAAACCTGAAAAGAAAAAATATCATACTATTAAATTATATATTGATATTAAGAAAAAACAGATTATACAATCTAAAGTGCTGATGAAAAGTGGAGAAGTGTATATTTATCTTGTTAAGAAATTTCAACCGAATTTAAATATTGCCGACAATACTTTTACTTACGATACAAAAGATTTAAAACCAGATCAAATTACAGACGAAAGAGACTAATATGTTTTGTAAAACCAATGATAATTTGAGCTTGTATTATGAAGTAAAAGGCAATATACAGTCAGAAAAAGTACTGGTTTTTTTAAACGGACTTTCTCAGTCCACTGTATCGTGGGCGTTTTTTCTACCTTATTTTGAGAAGCAATATAAAGTTATTTTATTGGATTTTATTTTTCAAGGACAAAGCGATAAAACAGGCGAGTGGCGCTCTTTTGACCAACATGCTCATGATGTTTTGTCTGTTCTTAATCAGGAGAAAATAAATACGGCAAGTATTATTGGTATTTCTTATGGAAGTTTGGTAGCACAGCATTTTACACTGAATTATCCTGATAGATTAGATAAATTAGTTTTGCTATCTACATTTGCCCATAAAACACAATATTTTGAAGTAATTGAACATTCGTGGTGGCGTGCCTTAGAAACCGGAGGTTACGCATTGATGTTTGACATCATGTTACCAAACGTACTGAGTGAAGATTATTTTAAAAATCCATTAATACCGGTAGAAACATTAAGGGCACTGCGAGAACAATCTAATACCAACAAAGACGCTTTACTAAAACTTATGCAAGCAACAAAAGAGCGAAAAGATTACAGAAAAGATTTACAAAAAATTACCGTTCCAACCCTAGTGATGCATGGTGAAAAAGATTCCTTAATAACATTAACTATGGGTGCAGAAGTAGCCAACAACATACCAAAAGCTCAATTTAAAATAATTCTGAACGCAGGACATACACTTAACTTAGAAAAAGTGTCAGAAGTAACTTCAGAAATTATCCGGTTTCTAAGCTAATCATGAATATGCTTGTTTATAAGAACTGTTTATCTTCTAAGCTAAGTAATAATTTTCCTATTTATGTAAATGGCATAAAAGGATCCTACATTGCTTTTTATATCAGTGCTCTGCAACAGTCTTATCAAAAAAATATTATTATTATTTTACCAGATGAGGAAAGCTGTATTGGCTTACAAAACGATTTAAGTTCAATTGCAGAAAATGCTTTTTACTTTCCTGCCTTACATAAAAACGATGGTGTACTACAAAAAAATCATACTTTTAATATTCAACAAAGAACTGCTGTTCAACAAACTTTAGTAAAACAGCACAATAATATTATTATCACACATCCATTAGCAATACGTACCGCTGTTACAGTATTAAATAATTTTAAAAATAAAATTATAGCTCTCAGTAAAAAGGAATCAGTCAGCTATAGTTTTATTACTGAATTTCTCAATGAATATGGCTTTTTAAAAAATGATTTTACTTATTTTCCCGGACAATATTCCACACGTGGCAATATCATTGATGTATATTCCTTTGCCAACCCATATCCTTACAGAATAGAATTAAGAGGAAATAACATAGAACGATTGTCTGAATTTCATCCTAATACACAAATGTCTTTTAACTCCCTAGAAAATATTGTAATCGCACCAAACCTGAATGAGGATACAACAGAACCAACATCTATTTTACATTATCTAAATGATGATGATATTGTGATATTAAAAGATAATATTATACTACAATCCTTTGAGAATCCAATAATACCAGATATTACAGACACAACAGTATTTTTAAATTCAGAAATTATAACATCAGAAATTAAAAAAAAGAAAATTATTGAATTTGGTATACAAGCAAATTTTGCAAAAGAAAATATTGTCGTAAAGTTACAGCCACAACCACTCTTTAAGAAAAATTTCAAATCTTTAATTGAACATCTGCAACAACAACAAGGAAAGGGCTTTACAAATTATTTTACATCTAAAAACAGAAATCAGTATAAGCGATTAATACAAATTATTAATGACAGCTCAGAAGGGATAAATATAAAAGCAGAAAGCCTAATTGAGCATCTTACATTTGATTTGAATGAGGGATTTATTGATGAAGACTGCAAAACGGGGTTTTATACCGAACATCAAGTGTTTGATAAGTACCATCATATTAATAAAAAAAATATTGCAGAAGAAACTTCATCTTCATTAACTTTAAAAGATTTAATTCAATTACAGCCCGGTGATTATGTTGTGCATATTGACCATGGCGTAGGGCGTTTTGCAGGACTTAGCAGTATTGAAGTAAATGGACAAAAACAAGATATTATTAAGTTATTGTATAAAAATAATGATACCTTATTTGTCAATATTCATAATTTATATCGATTAAGTAAATTTTCCGGTAAAGATGGTCATGAGCCAAAGATAGACACGCTCGGAAGTAACCGTTGGCAAAATCTAAAACAGAAAGTAAAACAATCTGTTAAGCAATTAGCATACGATTTAATTAAACTATATGCCGAAAGAAAAGCAGCACAAGGCTTTGCATTTGGTAAAGACAATTATTTACAACATGAATTAGAAGCCTCTTTTCCTTATGAAGAAACACCTGACCAAACAAAAGTAATTCGGGAGGTAAAACGAGACATGGAAAAACCATCTCCTATGGATAGACTGGTTTGTGGTGATGTTGGTTTTGGGAAAACAGAGGTTGCCATAAGAGCCGCATTCAAAGCAGCTACAGATGGGAAGCAGGTGGCAGTGCTTGCACCAACCACTATTTTGGCATATCAACATTTTAATACTTTTTCAGAAAGATTAAAAGACTTTCCTATTACAATAGATTATATCAATCGTTTTAGAACAAGTAAAGAACAAAAAACAATTCAAGAAAAATTAAAGAATAAAAAAGTTGACATTATTATCGGCACACATCGTTTACTTTCAAAAGATTTTGAGTTTGCAGATTTAGGATTATTAATTATTGATGAAGAACATAAATTTGGAGTTTCAGATAAAGATAAAATAAAACTTATTAAAAAAAATGTTGATACTCTAACACTCACCGCAACACCCATTCCACGCACATTACAATTCAGCTTAATTGGAGCACGGGATTTATCTGTTATTCAAACGCCCCCACCTAATCGTTACCCTGTAAAAACAGAGCTACACGCACTTTCCGATGAATTAATTCAACAAGCCATATTAAAAGAAGTAGAAAGAAGCGGGCAAGTTTTTTTTGTTCATAACAAAGTACAGGATATTTTTGAATTAGCAGCACATATTCAGCAACTCGTTCCAAATATTAAAATTTCTATAGCCCATGGACAAATGAAAAGTAATGAATTGGAAAATGCCATGCTTAATTTTATTCATAATGATTCTCAAGTGTTAATCTCAACAAATATTATAGAATCCGGATTAGATATCAGCAATGCCAATACAATTATTATTAATAATGCTCAAAATTTTGGATTAAGTGATTTACATCAATTACGCGGCAGAGTCGGAAGAAGCAACAAACAAGCATTTTGCCACTTAGTAGTACCGTCATTACACATATTAACAAATGATGCCAAGAAAAGATTAAATGTAATATTAGACTTTTCTGATTTAGGAAGCGGATTTCAAATTGCCATGAAAGACTTGGATATACGAGGCGCCGGAAATTTATTGGGCGCTGAACAGAGCGGCTTTATTAATGAGGTTGGAATTGATACCTACATGAAAATTCTTAATGAAACCATAGTAGAGTTAAAGCAAAATGAAGATGAATCTACTACAGAAAAATTAAGTGCTTTTTCTCATCAATTAATAACAGATACAGTTTTAGATACGGACCTTCCATTGTTTATTCCGGAAAGCTATGTTAATAATTCATCGGAAAGATTAAATTTATACAGGCAGTTAAACAGCTGTACCTCGCACCAACAATTAGATACATTTAAAGATTCACTAAAAGACCGTTTTGGAGATATCCCCATAGAAGCCACAGAGCTTATTGATTCGGTAGTATTAAGATGGAAAGCCTCTAAATTGGGTATCGAAAAATTGGTTCTCAAAAATAAAAAAATGATTGCTGTACTTATATCTAACCCCGAGCATGCTTTTTATAAAACAGATTTATTCAGGAAATTAATGTCTATTATTTCCAAACACCATAATTTGTGTCAGGTAAAAGAACAGAATAATAAACTACTATTAATTTTTGAAAACACTAAAAATATTCATGAAGCATTTATTATTCTGCAAAATATTCAATCAGAAATAGAAACCTTATAATTAGTTTAAATTCTTTGGTATCTTTAAGCTAAATGTCGTTCCCTTATTCTCAACACTTAAAAAAGAGATTTGAATATTTAGCTTATCACAGATATTTTTTACAATAGAAAGTCCTAAACCCTTACCGGATGTTTTAGTAGTGAAGTGTGGTTCAAAAATCTTATCTTGTATCTCTTTTGGGATACCACAGCCGGTATCTTTTATACTAAGGCAAATAAGTCCATCCGTATCACTTGAGGTTACTATAATTTCTTCGGCCACATCTTCCATTGAATCAATTGCATTTGAAATAAGATTATTAATTACTCTGGTTAATAACACTTTATCACTTTCTATTAAAAAATAATCAGAGACAGAATTTTGTATCATCAAATTAATCTTACTATATTGTTTATATTGTAATAAAACATCATTTAAAAATTCATTCCAATTAAATTTAGTGCTTTGAACGATTTCTTTGGAGAATGACGAAAAATCATCTGCTGTTTTTGAAAGCACTGCTATTTGAGTAAATAATGATTGAAATAATTTTTCTTTTTTCTCATCATTCTTATCAGAAATCATTTGTAAATATTGTAAATTTAATTGCAGCGGTGTCAAGGTATTTTTAATATCATGTGCTATTTGCTGTGCCATTACTTTCCATGCCTTTGCTTGTTGTTCTTTTTTTAATTCATCTATCGTATTTTTTAGCCTGTCTATTAGTTGATTATACATTTTTACCAATGTTCCTATTTCATCATTAGATTCAACTGTAATCGGCTTAAGCATCTCTATATTATTTGCCTCAGATAAGTATTTGGAAATGGCATTAATGGGTGCGATTAAATAAGTTGTTATGATTAAACCTACAAAAAAAGAGATTAAAAAAATCAAAGCATAAACATTAATAAGTGTGGACATAAACTCATTCAGTTCGGTTTCTAAAAAATAATTTTCATCATAAAATGGAATTTCAACAATCACATGTTTTTTTGAAAGAAGTGCATATAAAGACGTGTAGTAAAACTTACCAATCTTATTTTTTTTAAATATTATTTTAGTGTTCTTAATGTTTTGCATCACATCTGCCGGAACAATAGCAGGTTTTAATCCTAATTGAAATACTTTACTGAAATTAGTTGATTTCAATATGCCGAATTCATTATATACAGCATTATCAAAATCTGTATTAATTCCATTTTCCATCTTTTGAATATTGTCAATAAGTTTTTTAGACACATCATTCTTACTTTTAATTTGTATTTGCCTATACGAAAAGTAAACCAACAGAAAAAATGATGAGAAAATAACTGCAGAAATAGCACCTGTAATTTTTATATCAAAGGGTGTATTTTTATAAGGAATAATTGTTTTGTATTTAATAACAAATCTTAAATATATCAATAGCATTAATAATCCAAAATAGGTTATAAACAAAGTAGAGAACAAGGTTAATATATCTTTTTTTGTTTTATCTTTAGAAGAAATAATAACTGATGATTCATTGTCTGAATAGACTTTGTATTGATATCCTTCAAAATATTTTCGAACAAAAGATGTATCATTTAATAATTTAGGAAATTCAATATGTCCTATGAAATAATATAAATTATCTTGATGATAAACACCAACATTCAGATGCTTAAAAACATAGGGCAATTGGAATATTTGCTCTGCCATAAACGGGTAAGAACGTTGCATATAAAAAGGCATGGAAAAAGCAAATTCAACAAACAAATATTTATTGTTGTAAGTTGATGTATAGATGATTTTTTGACCTTCTTTATCAGATAAATAGAAAATATCAGGTATAATTTTCTTGAATGTATTTAATTTATTTTTAACCAATAGATAATTGTCATACACTTGCAATGTATGATAATGAAGATAAATAGAGTTTGCTTCTACGGCTTTAGCAATATTTATTATTTGTAATGAATCAAAACTTTTATTGGCAATTTGTGCATAATTATCTGATATTTTCTGACACTCATCTAACAATAATATTTGTTCTTTCTCTATAATGGTATTTCTTAAAACATCTATATTTTTTTCTCTATTAATAATTTGTTTTTGATATAATAAATAAGATACAGACAATAAGAGTAAAATAGAAACAATCATAAACACCCAATGAAAATTAATTTTAATAAGGCAGGTAAAAAGGTAAGCAATTGCTGCAATTACAGCCATAAGGATAACTATGGACAGGACTGAGAAAATTCTTTCCACAGATGTTGTAAAAAGAATGTCTGAGATGTTCAAAGAGTATGCAGCGTTTTCTGAAAAAGAATTTGTAATTAAGAATAACAACCCTATTAATATTATGATATATAAAATTAATCCTATCTTATTAGCGTGTAATCTGCCATTTATTAATTTAAAAACTAAAATAAATAATAGCAGTACAGAGAACAATATTTCTCCAATATATTGTATAAAAAATATACCGGGATTAGCGTAAATACTTACATCATATAAAGAAGAATCAAAAATAAATGCCGGAAATTTTAATTGCAAAAAAAGGTATCTGCTTACAACAAAAACAACAAGTGTGATAATTTGGTACAAAGGATTTACTAAGCAATTTAATAGAATATAAAATAAATAAACATATAAAAATATGTATAGTAAAGTTGCTAAATTTAAATTCCATAAACTTTTATATGCAGGAACATCTGTAACTTTAAGTGGCAGACTGTATCCATTAATGTCTTTGAAATTATATTGATTTTCAGCTTCATTTATCGTATCTGATACTTGTACTATCTTACATTGCTCTGATATATTTAACCACTCTGCATATTTATCTTTTAAATATTGGTTATGGATTTTATATGTCTGCTTAAAAGGAATTAAAATAATTTGTCGGGAAGAATTATCCAAAGAAGTTTTAGTAATGTATAAATACCACCCTGTGTTTAGCGTAATAAATCCTGATTTATCTTTTAACCTCAGTATTTTATCTTTATCCCTATTCTCATATAATATCCCCGACGATCCTTTAGCTTCCCTGCCCTTTACCTTAATGAAAACAAAATCATTATAAGAACTTTCTGTCGTTAAAGTATCGGCTTGTTTTTCAATTGTAATAATCTTTTCTTGCAGGTGATTATAAAGCTTATCTCTATCACTATGATTAAAATACAATAGCCCAACCAATAAAAATGAAAATAGCAGAAATACAATATAATGCTTATTAAAATACCCTTTCATGTATTGACAAATTTAGCCACAATATATCTCTTATCAAAATAGAGGCAAAAAAACATCAAAACAATTTATCCTTGTATAAAATCTTAACATCAAATATTTTGAAAATATAATGATTACTTTTGCGAAAAAAAAATATGAGTTCATCTTCTGCTATAGAAAAATGTGTGATTATTGGCTCCGGTCCTGCCGGCTATACAGCGGCTATTTATGCAGCACGCGCTTCTTTAAATCCATTATTAATTTCAGGATTGCAAGTTGGCGGGCAGCTTACTACTACTACTGAAGTAGAAAACTATCCAGGATATCCGAAGGGAATTATGGGACCGGAAATGATGGAGGATTTTAGGAAACAAGCAGAAAAATTTGGTACACGTTTTACTTACGGAACTGTAACAAAGGTAGATTTTTCAGGACCAATACATAAACTATGGATTGATGATTCACAAGAAATACAAGCTCACACTGTTATTATATCTACCGGAGCTTCTGCTAAATGGTTAGGAATAGAAAGTGAAAAAAGATTAAACGGCATGGGGGTTTCAGCTTGTGCCGTATGTGATGGATTTTTCTTTAAAGGGCAAGATGTAGCTATTGTTGGAGCAGGAGACACTGCTGCTGAAGAAGCAACTTATTTGGCAAACCTATGTACAAAAGTATATATGCTTATCAGGGGCGATAAAATGCGCGCTAGCAAAGCAATGCAACAACGAGTATTAAATACAAAAAATATTGAAATTCTTTGGAATACTGAAACAGATGAGATATTAGGTGAAGAAAGTGTTACCGGATTACGTGTAAAAAATAATAAAACAAATGAAAAAAAAGAACTAAAAATTACCGGGTTTTTTGTAGCCATAGGGCACCACCCTAATACTGATGTTTTTAAGGGTTGGATTAATATGGATGAACACCATTATATTCAAACAATTCCGGGAACTTCAAAAACAAATATTAAGGGTGTTTTTGCAGCAGGTGACGTTCAGGATAAACATTACCGACAAGCTGTAACCGCAGCAGGCAGCGGATGTATGAGTGCTTTAGATGCTGAACGTTATTTAGCAGAACAAGGAGTACATTGATTCATAATATCGGATACTTACAGCCTACTATTTAATATTTGTTTGTCTAAATTGACTTAATCATTTGATTTTTTTTATTTACTTTTGTAAAAAAAATATGAAAAAAACATTATTTATTTCATTATTACTTATGTTCTTGTATGTTGAACAACAAGTAACAGCTCAAACTATTATTAATCCAGGATTTGAAACATGGTCTAATGATTTTTTAGTACCTTCTGCTTTAAATCCGAATAGCGGCAATAATACCACAGGATGGTGGGATTATAATTTTTTCAATTCATCTTATATCGGTAGCAGTCCACTATCTGTTTTTAGATGCGACACAGCCCATTCCGGTAGTTATTCAGCTAAAATTAAAACTGTAGTTTATACGCCAACTTCATGGAATATTTATAAATCGTGGGGTGTTCCATTTATTGGACATAATTACTTTGACACACTTGGTATTTTATTTAATGGCAATGTAAACGAAACCGGAGCAAAATATCTACCGGGCATTCCTTTTACACAAAAAATATCAACTCTTAGTTTTTATTACATGTACGCACCACAAGGGGGAGATACTGCGGAGTGTAGAGCCCTATTAGTAAAGCAACGCAGCGCTGTTGGTGGCGGGCTAGTAAAAATCCATAATGCAGCATCAGCATGGACACAAGCAACCATCACATTTACTTATGTTAGTACCAATCAACCTGATACTTTATATATTTTATTCAGCTCTTCTTCCTTAGATAGGAAGCCCATGCCCGGCAGTACTT
Source organism: Bacteroidia bacterium (assembly GCA_039811645.1). GTDB lineage: Bacteria > Bacteroidota > Bacteroidia > B-17B0 > Aurantibacillaceae > BPGX01. The sequence goes on from JBDHZB010000028.1 coordinate 28,981, forward strand.
TTTGGGTTGATGACGTAAGTTTTACTCTCCTAACGGGTATTGATGATTTATCATTTTCCGACGTTGTGAGTATTTATCCTAACCCTTCCTCCGATTTTATTTCTGTTGATTTACCAAACAAACAAAATGTGGAAATAGAAATTTACACCCTCTATGGAGATTTAGTAAATAAAGTGAAAAATCAAACAAAACTTGATGTATCAGAGTATTCGCCCGGCTTGTACTTAATGCATATTAAGCAAAATAACCAAATTGCAATAAAGAAAATTCAGATACTAAAATAAATTTTCATGCCGATTTAATAAAATTACAATATTATATTTAATTTTTAGTCAGATATTGCATATCAAATTCACCCTTTTTTAAAAACTCCTGCCACTTTTCTTTTGGCATTAATTGAAGCATATATGGATCTTGAAGGTTTTCTATTTTATGTTGATTAATTTCTTCTGCTGTATAGTGCCATCTTGGGTTTACAATATCAAACATTAAAACTACTCTATCATAATCCGTATTATTCCATGCCTCGTGGTCAAACGAGTCATCAATAATAATTAATTTTCCTTGCACCCACTTTTTAGTAATACTACCTACTCTAATCTGCGTGTCTCCTTCCGGAATAATTAAGGCAAGATGTACGCGCAATACCATCTTTGTAAACCCTTTATGCGGTAAAACTTTAGTGTGTGGTGGTAAGTATGAAAAATCTGCCGAAAGAATATTTTTATTCTCTTTAAGCAACTTACCGGTTGTAGGACATAGCGCATGATTCAAAGGGTTATCAATTCCAAAAAAACGAAATGAAAAAACCTGCCATTTATTTTGACTGCTCTTATCTACATAGTGTGGAAATGTATCTAACCAAAATCCTTTTTTGTTTTCTTTTACATTCTTAAACTCCTTTAATATAACTTCATAATTATCTTCAAATATCTTTAACTCAGGAAATGCTGATGCATCATAAAAATAAGCAGGGTTTTTCTCTGTTAATTCACTATCCATATTTTTTATTTTGAGGAAAGTTACAAAACTATCAGCGAATACAAAAAATGATTTTACTCAATAAAAAAAGGGCACCTTATTTTGTGCCCCTCTTTTTAATACTTTTTATTGTGCTGTTACGGTTTTTAAAACATCTTGATTAACAACCACCGGGTATTTATTTTTCAGATACTTAATCCACTCAACCTCTAAGTAGTTTTGATAATCTGCAGTAACTTGCCCTTTTGCTTCCAATAAAGTTTTTGGTGAAGCAGGAATAATTTTATTAATAACAATTACTTCTACTTTCTTTTCTGCATCATTTTTGTAGTTATCTACAATAATTCCTTGTTTCCAATTTTTATCTAAAAATGGATTTTCTCCTTTAAATATCACGGTAGAAACAATCATTAAATTAAGTTGTGATTTTTTATTAATCATTTCGGTGATTTCTTTATCGGTCTTCTTTTTAACAAGCATACTTCTTACTTCTTTTGCAATTTTTTCGTCAGCACATTTGTAAAAGTTTACATCTACTCTTTCTTGCCACATATATTTGTTTTTATTCTTGTTATAGAATTCTCTTAATCCTGCCGTGTCTTTTACCGCTTTGCTCCACACATTTTTATCGGTAACATCAAATAATAAAATGCCATCGTGGTATTCTTTTAGTAAGGTTTTATATTCAGGATATTTTTCTTCCAAGCGAGAATCTTCAAATTCTATTACAATTTTATCTTTCCATTGCGCATAAAGATTTTCCATTACACCTTTCGTATCTTTATCGCTTCTTAATGTCATTTGTGATTCAAGATATTTAGCAAAATCCATTAAGTTATATGTTTTGTTACACAGCTTTACAATCTCTAAGTTTGCTTTTGGCTGCACC
>JBDHZB010000029.1:0-29615 GCA_039811645.1 Bacteroidia bacterium
TGTTACTAAGCCTTGCTACACAAAGTATGGAATCACAAAAAGGCAACTTACTGCAAACTTTTTTAACTTATCGCAATACCGCCACCCAAACCGATGATGTAACTGTAATAGGCGTAAGGATTTGATAAATTCTCACTTTAAAAGCAAAAATCCCTGAGTTAATCAGGGATTGCGGTCTGGACGGGACTCGAACCCGCGACCCCATGCGTGACAGGCATGTATTCTAACCAGCTGAACTACCAGACCTTAATTGCGCTGCAAATGTAAGAAACTTTTTATGGATTTTCCAAATTTTTATTTAATTTTGAAAAGAATATCCAAAACTTTTGGCAATAAAGGTTCTGCTTCATTATTCTGAATGATAAAATTAGAATACTTTATTTTTTCTTCTTCTGCCATTTGTACAGATAAACGGTTTTTTATCTCTTGTTCAGACAGATGATCTCTCTTTTTTATTCTTTCAATTCTTATACTTTCAGGAGCCGTTACAAGAATAATGCTATCACATTCCTTATGGATATTGGCTTCAAATAATAAAGCACTCTCTTTAAATATAAATGGAACACTTTTATGCTCTGCTTTAAATCGCTCAAAATCTTTTTTAACAGCAGTGTGAATAAGTTGATTAATCTTTTGCAGTAAACTTTTATCTGAAAATATCTTCTCTGAAACATACTGTTTATTTAATTCTTTATCATTAATATAAGCATCTTTTCCAAGTATGGCAATAACTTTATCTTTCACATCAGGTAAAAAATACATTTGCTTTGCTCTGTCATCTGAAAAATAAACAGGATACCCCATGCTTTCAATAATTTTAGCTACAGTTGTTTTTCCTGAGCCCATTCCTCCGGTAATACCAATAATTTTCAATGATTTTTCTTTTTTGATTTAAATGGAATATAAACCGTGTCCGGGTTAATTCGCATAAGTTTAAATTTTACCGGAAAAATATCACTGCCGGATATGGCAGCGCTACTAATTTGATAGACATTCTTCTTACTTGTTTTTTTCAGAACGCGAAATGGCAGATATAGCGTATCCGGTACATATCTTTCAATCATTAGTGTTTTCAGCCCTGATGCTTTAATTTCTATTTTTATCGGATGTATTATCGTGTCTTCCGAATAAGACTCGGGAATTTGCACAATGCATACATTAATATTATAGTTACCAATGTAAGTTTGGTTAAGTTGATGGATAACCCACAATAAAAAAGATACAAGCAGACAGATGATAAATATAAATAATTCTTTTTTTACCACTATTAAAAATAAAAAAGAGGAATGAATACTCATTCCTCTTAATGTTTGATTATGATTTTACTTTTCTTATTAAATTCAGAGCGCCTCCTGCTTTAAACCATTCTATTTGTTGTTGATTATATGTATGATTCACTGCAATTGTGTCTTTACTGCCATCTTTATGGTTTAATACAACAGATAGTTGTGTACCTGGTGTAAATGTAGTTAATCCCAAAACATCAATCGTATCATCTTCTTGTATTTTTTCATAATCATTTTTGTTGGCAAAAGTTAATGCTAACATACCTTGTTTTTTAAGGTTTGTTTCATGAATACGTGCAAAGGATTTTACCAATACAACTTTTACACCTAAATACCTTGGTTCCATGGCAGCATGTTCACGGGATGAGCCTTCACCATAGTTTTCATCACCAATCACAATAGAACCTATATTTTCGGCTTTATAAGCGCGTTGTACTTTTGCTACTTCTTCATAATTTCCTGTCAGTTGGTTTTTAACACTCGCTGATTTTCCATTAAATATATTTACTGCCCCCATCAGCATATTGTTAGAAATATTATCTAAGTGCCCTCTGTATTTTAACCATGGGCCTGCAGGAGAAATATGGTCGGTTGTACATTTGCCTTTTGCTTTAATCAAAAGTTTTAGTCCATACAAATCTGTTCCTTCCCATGCCTTGAATGGTGCTAACAGCTGCAATCTATCACTTGTTGGGCTTACCTTTACTTCAATAGAAACTCCTCCTTCTGCGGGTGCCTGATAACCGGTATCTTCTACTTTAAATCCATTTGGCGGTAGTTCATAGCCTTGCGGTGGATCTAGTTTTACTTCTTTTCCATCTTCATTTGTAAGTGTATCTTTTATTGGATTAAAATCTAAACGACCTGCTATAGCTAAAGCTGTTACCAACTCCGGAGAAGCTACAAATGCATGGGTGTTTGGGTTTCCGTCTTGCCTTGCAGAAAAATTTCTGTTGTAAGAATGAACAATTGTATTTTTTTCTTTTTTATCTGCCCCTGCCCTTTCCCACATACCAATGCAAGGCCCACAAGCGTTTGCAAACACATTAGCTCCAATAGACTTAAAAATATCTGTTAATCCATCTTTCTCCATTGTATAGCGAATCTGTTCAGAGCCGGGATTAATATCAAATTGTGCTTTTGCTTTAATTTTTTTATCTTTTGCTTGTTTTGCAATAGATGCCGCACGAGAAATATCTTCATACGAAGAATTGGTGCAAGATCCTAATAACCCTACACTTACTTGCAATGGCCATCCATTTTTTTCAGCGGCCTCTCTTATTTTACCAATAGGCGTAGCTAAATCCGGAGTAAAAGGTCCATTCAAATATGGCTCTAATTCAGATAAATTCACTTCTATTACTTCATCAAAGTATTTTTGAGGATTGGCATAAACCTCTGCGTCTCCTGTTAAATGTTCTTTAATTGCTTTAGTAAGCTCTGCCACATCTTCTCTGCCTGTAGCTGCTAAATATCTATGCATAGACTCATCGTACCCAAAGAGCGAAGTAGTAGCTCCTATTTCTGCGCCCATATTGCAAATGGTAGCTTTACCTGTGCAACTAAGAGATTGTGCGCCTTCACCAAAATACTCAACAATTTTATCGGTACCACCTTTTACAGTAAGAATTCCTGCTACTTTTAATATGATATCTTTAGCAGAAGCCCATCCGTTTAGTTTTCCTGTTAATTTAATACCTATGAGCTTAGGCCATTTTAATTCCCATGGTAAACCGGCCATTACATCGCAAGCATCAGCTCCTCCTACGCCAATAGCAATCATACCAAGCCCACCTGCATTTACGGTATGGCTGTCTGTTCCTATCATCATACCGCCTGGGAAAGCGTAGTTTTCAAGCAATACTTGGTGAATAATTCCGGCGCCCGGTTTCCAAAACCCAATACCATATTTAGATGCAACAGAAGAAAGGAAATCATATACTTCCTGATTTACTTTTACTGCTCTTTCAAGGTCTTCCTTAGAGTTTGTTTTTGCAACTATTAAGTGATCGCAATGCACTGTAGATGGCACGGCTACTTTTGGTCTGCCTGCCTGCATAAACTGCAATAACGCCATTTGAGCCGTTGCATCTTGCATGGCTACTCTGTCCGGAGCAAATTCCACATACGATTCACCTCTTTTAAAATCAGAAAATTCCTGTGTAGGATGAAGGTGTGCATACAAAATTTTTTCGGCTAAGGTTAAATGCCTGTTTAATTTTGATTTTGCGGTTTTAATCTTTTCAGGAAATGCCTGATAAACTTTTTTCATCATTTCTAAATCAAATAACATAACTTTACTTTTTGTAACTCGTGCAAATGTAGAAATTTTTATTTGAACAGTTACCTTAATAATTTATTACTTTTGCCCTTAATGAAATCCGCAAAGAATTTTTTTACAAAAGAAGAACAGCAAAAAATAATGGAAGCCATTACAGATGCTGAACATGCAACCTCTTCTGAAATAAGGGTACATGTAGAAAACTTTTGTATAGGTAGTGCTGTAAAGCGTGCTGAAAAAGTATTTCATAAACTAAATATGCATAAAACCAAGCACCAAAATGCCGTATTATTCTATTTTGCTACTGTCAGTCGAAAAATGGCAATTATTGGAGACAAAGGCATTCATGAAAAAGTAGGAGACGCATTTTGGGATCAACTTGTTACCGGTATTTTAAATTCATTCAAGCATGACAAAGATAAAACAAGTGCTTTATGTACGGCAATAGTTGAAGTGGGTAGTAAACTCAAGCAGCACTTCCCTATTGATGATAATGATACAAATGAATTGCCTAACGAAATATCTATTGGAAAATGAAGCTACTAACATCTATATCTGTATTCCTTTTTTCTGTGTTTTGTTTAGTAGCACAGATTCCTCAGCGTCCATCTCCTCAAAAATTATATAATAACTTATCACATGAAATTCCTAACTTTCTAAATACTGATGAGGCAAATAGCTTAGAAAATAAATTAGAGGCATTTAGCAGGGAAACAAGCAATCAGATTTGTGTGGTAATAGTAGATGACTTAAACGGTTATACTGCCGCTGAATTTGCAACAATGATAGGTAATGAGTGGAAAGTTGGCAAACAAAAATTTGATAATGGGATTGTTCTTTTAATTAAACCAACAGGCGGCAAAGGTAACCGAGATTTATTTATTGCAGTAGGGCAAGGATTAGAAGGTGCTATTACAGATTTGGCAACTAAAAAAATCAGAGAAAATATTATTCAACCCGCATTTGCTCAAGGACAGTTTTACGAAGGGCTTGATAAAGGAACCGATGCACTAATGCAGTTGGCAAAAGGCGAAATTAGTGAGAAAGATTTACCCTCTAATGGCACCGGCAACACAGGGTTAATTGTAGCGATTATTATTCTAATAATAATCATTACTATTTTTAGCAAGATAAAAAAAACAGGTTATACATCTTCAGGCGGTGGGTATTGGATGGGCGGTACTACCTATAGAGGGTGGAATAGTGGCTCAAGTTGGTCTTCCGGTTCTTCAGGTGGCGGATGGAGTGGCTTTGGCGGCGGTAGCTTTGGTGGTGGCGGATCCGGCGGTAAGTGGTAAAGGTGTTGCTTAACTTTTCTGCCTCTACTACCCTCTTATCTTATCTAATAATGTGTTGAGTACTTCTATTTCTTTATCAGAAAGTTTTGAAAGAAGTTGTTGATCTATTTTTATTACCGGATCTATTTTTTGTAGTAATGTCAATCCACTTTGCTGAATACTTATTTCTACTCTTCTTCTGTTTGTTTTATCTACTTTTCTGACAAGAAGTTTTTTTGTTTTCAATCGCTCCACAATCCTTGATGCATCAGCATTTTTATCTAGCATTCTGCTTTTAAGTTCTCGTAAAGAAATGGCTTTCCCTGATTGTCCACGTAATATACGTAATACATTATATTGATGTAAGGTAATATTATACTTACTCAGTACTTCGTCTATAGCATTCATTAAATAATTTGATGTGTAATAGATATTTAGAATGGTACGTTGATGTGTACTTTCAAATTGTTTTTGCTTAATTTCATCTTCTAATTTAGTCATAAGTTTTATTATTTAGCACAATTGGATAGTTGTATTTTTTTTGGAAATAAATAAATGCATTTATCGGGGCGTATTAAAAATTCAGTACAATTATCTGGCACCTCCATTAATGTTTTTTCTTCAAATAATTTTGTATTGAATTGCTGTATTTTATTATCTTTTCTATATATAATAAAGGGTTCACTTACTTGAAAATAATTTAAATCTTTTATAGATATGGTTTTAATATACGCACCATATATGTCAAATATCAAAATGCCTTCATTAGGGCTATTAAGATATAATTTACCATTATGTTCTATCATAAAGTTCGGATGAATATTATTATTAAGAATCCGTTTGAGATTGCCTGTTTGCACATTCATTTCAAGGTTTTGATTAAACCTTACTAATTCGTTATTATTTGGGTTATATACCCAAAAACCGTTATTGATAGATGAACACACTAAACTCGCAAGCTCTAATCCATAATCAGATAGTTCTATTATGTCTCCGTTTTGAGAAAGTTGGCTATCTAAAAAAAGTATTTTTTGAAGGTCTTTGAAATACACCAATATTCTTAGGGCATTGGTTGCATCAACAAAATAAATATCTCCTAGTGTTTTTATGCTGAAGCTTTTTACTTGTCCATTGATAAAGTACTTTGTAATATCGTTTTTATTAATGGTATAAAGATTATCAACATTATCTATCGCTATTTTACTGCAAGTTACGGGTAATATAGAATCTTGTGCAAAACATAGGCTTGCATTAAAAACACATAAATATAATAATAGGCTTCTAAACATGATTGCTGATTATTTTTATGATTTCATCGGCTATTATTCTGTTGTTAGATAATCTTGGAACTTTGTGTTGCCCTCCAAGTTTACCATTTTGTTTTAACCAAAGGTAAAAAGTATTTTTTGGAACAGCAACTATTTCCGGTTCTTTTAATATATAATCGTTAAATCGTTTAGCTTCGTAATCAGAATTTTTTTCTTTAAGTGTATTGTCTAAAACATATTGAAAAAAACGGATATTATCTGGTATTTTCTCAAATTCAATAAACCATTGATGTGCTCCTGATGTGTCAGATATATAAACGGGTGCAACCGTATATTCATTAATAGTTGCATTTGTTTTGTGGCAGGCTTCTTTTATGGCATCATCTGCATTATGAACCATTAGTTCTTCTCCAAAGGCATTAATAAAATGTTTCGTACGTCCTACAATTTTTATTCTGAATGGATTTAGTGATGTGAACTGCACGGTATCCCCAAGTTGATAACGCCATAATCCCGAGGTAGTAGAAATAACTACTGCATAAATTGTATTAAGTTGTACATCTTGTAAGTTAATTGTTTTTGGAAATTCAGATTCAAAATCATCTTCTGCAATAAATTCATAAAAGATACCATAATCAAGCATTAGTAACATATCATCTGCATCGCTCCTATCCTGAATAGCAAAAAAACCTTCTGATGCATTGTATAATTGCACAAGATTTATATTTTTGTTGCTCATCAGCTTGTCAAATTGAGTACGGTGTGGTTCATAACTTGTACCTCCATAAAAATAAACTTCTAAGTTTGGCCATACATCATGAATAGATTTTTTTTCTTTTTGTTGTAATAGTTGTTTAAATAACACTAACATCCAGCTTGGAACACCCGCTATACTTACAATATTTTCATTACCCGTAGAAAGGATTATTTTTTCTAATTTTTCCTCCCAATTATCCATTAGTGCAATTTGTGTGTCCGGTGCTCTAAAAAATTCTGCCCAAAAAGGTAAATTCTGAATAATGATAGCGCTTACGTCTCCGTAAAAAGATTCATGATTTTCAATTTTATGTGATTTCCAACTGCCGCCAAGTGCTAAGTTTTTTCCGGTAAATAGTTGTGAATTTTCATGGTTCATTACATACAAAGCAATCATATCCTTACCTCCATTGTAATGACATTCTTCCAAAGTTTGAGTACTTACAGGGATAAATTTACTTTTATCTGTTGTGCCGCTACTTTTTGCAAACCAAAAAATATCTGACGGCCATAGTAAATTTTGCTGCCCTGCTCTATTTTGTTCAATGTATGGTTTTAATGTTTCATAACTCTGTAAAGGAATATGTTCTTTGAAGTCAGTATAATTTACAATACTTGAGAAATCATGTGCCTGTCCAAAGACTGTGTATTTTGCGGTATCAATAATATTTAACATCCATTCCGCCTGCACTTCAATGGGGTACTTCATAAATAAATCAATTTCATGAAGTCGCTTTTTGATAAGCCACGATGCTATAGAGTTAATAATATTATATGCCATAAAATAAAAGTGGCTCCGAAGGGAGTCGAACCCTTAACCTTCAGATCCGGAATCTGATACTCTATCCAGTTGAGCTACGGAACCAATAGTTATAATGCACAAATGTAAGTAAAGAATAGTAAATTAATTTAAAATAGAACAGGTCTCTGAATTCAGAGACCTGTTCCCCTCAAAAACTAAAAACCATGAAAGTTCTTAGTTTGTTATTTTTCGTTTTTTTTACCTTCCATCTTTTCTTTAAGGATGTCGCCTAATGTTGCTTTTTCTACAGTATCATTTACTTTCTTAAGGTTTTCTTTTACAGATTCTTTTTCGGCTTTTTCAGATTTTACTTTTTCATCTTTGTATGTTCTAGTGTGAGATACTACAATTTTCTTAGCGTCTTTATCAAATTCTATTACCTTAAAGTCAAGTACTTCATCTACATTGGCTTGCGTTCCGTCTTCTTTTGTAAGTTGACGAATAGGAACAATACCTTCTACGCCATAAGTTAAACTTGCAATGGCTTTTTTATCATCTTTTAAGATAATGGTTCCTTTATGAACACTACCTTCTGTAAATACGGTTTCATATACATCCCAAGGGTTTTCTTGTAGCTGTTTATGTCCTAATTTTAATTGACGGTTATTTGTATCCACATCTAACACGATAATGTCAATAGTATCGTCTTTTTTACAAAACTCACTTGGGTGTTTAATTTTTTTATCCCATGATAAATCAGAAATATGTACTAATCCATCAACCCCTTCCTCTAATTCTACAAACGCTCCGTATGCAGTAACATTTCTTACAATTCCTTTGTGTTTTGAATTAACCGGATATTTTTCCAATATATTAGCCCAAGGATCAGGAGTTAATTGTTTTGTACCAAAGCTGATTTTCTTTTCGTCTCTGTCTAAGGTTAAAATAACTGCATCTATTTCATCACCCACTTTTACAAAGTCTTGTGCTGATCTCAAATGTTGATTCCAACTCATTTCAGACACGTGAATTAATCCTTCGATACCCGGAGCAACTTCTAAAAATGCACCATAATCAATTACGGCAACTACCTTTCCTTTTATTGTATCACCAACTTTTAAGTTAGCATCAAGTTTTTCCCAAGGGTGAGCATGTAATTGTTTGTAACCTAATTGAATGCGCTTTTTATCATCATCAAAATCTAAAATAACAACTTGTATTTTTTGTTCTACTTTTACAACATCTTCCGGATGATTAATTCTTCCCCAAGCTAAATCTGTTATGTGAATTAATCCATCAATACCTCCAAGGTCAACAAACACACCGTACGAAGTAATATTTTTTACAGTACCTTCTAAAATCTGACCTTTTTCTAACTTAGAAATAATATCTGATTTTTGTTTTTCAACTTCTGATTCAATCAATGCTTTGTGAGATACAACAACATTCTTTAATACTTCATTGATTTTTACAACCTTTAACTCCATGTTTTTACCAACATAAGCATCGTAATCTTTAATTGGCTTTACATCTATTTGAGAACCGGGCAAAAATGCTTCTAATCCAAATAAATCAACAATTAAGCCTCCTTTTGTACGGCATTTAATGTGTCCAATCACAGTTTCTCCGCTATTATGAAGTTCTGTTACTTTTCTCCAACTTCCTGTTGCACGTGCTTTTTTGTGAGAGAGAATAAGTAATCCGTTTTTATCTTCAACCTTTTCAATATACACATCAACTTTATCGCCAACCTTTAGGTCATTATTATAACGAAACTCACTAAAAGGAATTACGCCATCAGATTTATACCCGATATTTACAACCACTTCTCTATCTGTAATACTTACTACAGTACCTTCTACTACGGTGTGTCCTTTAATAGTAACTAACGCTTTTTGATAGGCTGCATCAAATTTTTTTCTTTCGTCTGCAGTATATCCTTCTTGTTTTTTGCTGATTTTTGACCAATCAAAATCTGCTAAAAGGTCTTGGTTTTGTTCTAATGTCTCGTTTGACATATTTTTTTATTTTGTATCAAATACCTAAGGGTGTATTTGAGGGGTTAGTGATTTTCCCTTCCCTTATAAGGGGGCGGCAAAGATAAGAAAATATTATTTTTACTTTTTCTAAATAAATGTGTTAAAAATATTAACTGATTGATTAACAGGCATATATTGTTTTTTTTCTAAAGATTTCAAAAATTAAAAAAATAATTAATACCTTTGTGAAAATTTATTTTCTATGAAGAAAATTGCTATTATTATTTCAAGTTTAGCTTTGTCAATGAATGTTAACGCACAAAATATTGGCGTTAATACAACAGGAGCATTACCCAACACATCTGCAATGCTAGATGTAGATGCATCGCCTACTAACAATAGGGGCGTGCTAATACCACGTGTAGCATTAACCACAAGAACAGCTTATGCGCCTATAACAGGAGCAGGCGTTACCAGTTTGTTAGTTTATAATACAGCTACAGCAGGTGCTTACCCAAACAATGTAACACCAGGGTTTTATTATTGGGATGGTGCTGCATGGCAAAGACTGATGAACGGACCTATTAATGCTTGGCAAGTAACGGGTAATACATTATCAGGAACATTACCTACTACTCCTAATGAGTTTATAGGAACCATTAACAATGCAGATTTTATTTTTAGATCTAATAATATTGAAAGAATGAGAATATTAGGAACAGGTAATGTTGTAGTAAATAACACAGCTCCCTTTGCCTCTGATGTATTCTCTGCCTATGCAGCAGGTGCAAACTCCGCTGTAAATGGCTATGCAACAGGTAGCGCAGAAGGTGTTTATGGACAAAATACAGGTTCCGGGGTTGCAGTTGCAGGAATTTCTACAAATACTTCTACGGCTGTATATGGTGAAGGACCTTCTATTGGTGTTTTAGGATATGCTAATGCTGCCAATGGAGAGGGTGTTTTTGGTACGGCAGCATCTGCAGTTGCAGGATCTGATGGCGTTATGGGTAATGCATGGAGTACAACAGGGTTCGGTGTTTTTGCATTTCACTTAAACACTAGTGGTACCGGGTTAGCGGCATCAGGTAATAGTGTGGTAGCAACCTATTTAACAAACGGTTCAGGATTAGCTGCCAGCGGTTCTACATTTGCTATTGTTGGATTTGGAAAAAATGTAACTTCCGGAAATGGTATTGCAGCATCCGGTAATAGCCTTAGTATTGTATCATTTGCAGGAGGTAGTGGTGGTACATTCCAAGGACAAACCATGGGGGTGTATGGTATAGCCGCTAGTACTAACAATAATACATGGGGAGGTTATTTTGCAAACGGTACTGCCAATGGCTATGCCTATGTTGGCGGAACCGATGGTGCTGGTACCGCACGTAAGATTATCGGACCCGGAACAGTATCGTCAATTATTAAAAACTTAGACGGCAAAGACGTTATTTTAACTTGCCCTGAAGCACCGGAAATTTTAATTGAAGATTATGGCACCGGACAACTTCAAAATGGTAAAGTTCACATTGATATAGACCCCATCATTACAAAAAATATTGTCGTTAATGAAAAACATCCTTTACGTGTATTTATACAATTAGAAGGTGATTGTAATGGCGTGTATGTAACAAGTAAAACCTCCGGTGGCTTTGATGTGGTTGAATTAAGTAATGGAAAATCTAATGTAAAGTTTGTGTATCATATTGTTGCTAATAGAGCAGATGACGTTGATGCCAATGGAGCTATTGTTTCAAAGAACGCAGATATAAGATTCTCTCCTGCACCTGAAAAACTAGTACCTATAACACATGAATCTGCTGAAAAACCAAATAAGCAAATTAATTTTAGACCGATAAAGGCTAAACAAGTTTCTACAACAAAATAAATACCTTTAAAATTATACCTAAAAAAGGCAAGTCTATCGGCTTGCCTTTTTTATTTGATAACATATTAGAATAATATGTTATGAATAGGATTAGGGAAATCTTTTTATAGTAATATAATGATTTTTTATACTTTTTGTACTTCGTACAATGTTGGTATATAAATATTTTTCCATTGTTTAAAGTCACGGAGTTTAGTACGAAAAGCGTCCATAGAATCGCTTTCACCATGTACTAAGAATGTTTTTGTTGGTTCTTTATCCAGCATACTTAAAAAGTGAATTAACTCAGTGTAATCGGCGTGTGCAGAAAATCCTTCTATATACTTTGTAGTAGCTTTTACTTCTAAATACTCTCCAAATATTTTAATTGCATTATCTCCTTCTAATAATCTTCGCCCACGCGTTCCTGCTGCTTGATAGCCTACTAATATTATTTTTGTTTCGGGTTTACTAACATAATGCGTTAAGTAATGTAATACCCGACCGCCGCTAATCATGCCACTGCCGGCAATAATAATTTTTGGTGCTTTGTTGTTTATAACCGTGTATGTTTCTTTAATATCTTTTACCATTGTAAAGGCGTTGCAAACTCTTTGGCATAATTCAGTTTTTAGTTTATGCCAATCCGGATGGTTTCTAAATACATCCATTACATTTTTTCCCATAGGGCTATCTATGTACATTGGTATATTTGGTAATAATTCTTTTTGAATAGCGTTGTATAATTCCAACATTAAATCTTGTGTACGCTCTACCGCAAAGCTTGGTATAATAACTGTTCCACCTCCCTTAATGGTTTCTCTTATTTCATTAATCAGGTTGTTTATGGCAATTTCTCTCCCTGGATGTTTTCTATTACCATAAGTTGTTTCTATTAATAAATAATCAGCATGAGTAGGTAACTCAGGAGAGAATAATATATCATCTTGTGTTCGTCCAACATCTCCTGAAAAAATAAATGTTTTATTTTCGGCAAGTAGTTCAATAAATGTGGCTCCAAGTATGTGCCCTGCATAGTGTAATTGAAATTTAATATCATCAGATATTTTTGTCCACGTTTTAAGATTAATAGGCTTAAAATGTTTTTTTAATTTTTGTACATCATCGGTAGTATAAAGCGGATGGGCAGGGTTGTGTTTAGTATAGCCGTGCTTATTGGCTCTATCCGCTTCTTCTTCTTGAATGCGAGCGCTGTCTTCTAATACAATATTTGTTATTTCTATGGTCGGTTCTGATGCATAAATAGTTCCGCGAAACCCTTTGCTATACAATCGTGGTAAAAAACCAACGTGGTCTAAATGTCCATGCGTAATAATAATGTGTTGTAAAGAAGGTATATCTATGGGTGGTGATTCCCAATTTAGTAATCTTAGTTTTTTTATTCCTTGAAAAAGTCCACAATCAATCATTACGGCTGAATGTTCTGTTTGTAATAAATACTTAGAGCCTGTAACGGTTTCAGAAGCTCCTAAAAAATGCAGTTGTGCCATAAATAAGTATAATTAATCATCAGTAGGTTCCGGTGCCATTTTAGGTTTTGGTTTTTTAGGTTTTAATTTGCTTGGGAAAAGAATATTTACCAATTCATTCTGAATAGAAACTATGGTGGAACTCATTCCTCCGGTTATTGTTACCTCTTTGGCAGAATTACCCTTCCATGATTTTCTCACTTCTTCATAAGTACCATCTTCCAATAGAATATAAAACTTTGTGATTTTTCTTTCAATTACTTCTGCTTTTCCTGTGTAGCAAGTGGCAGAACCTTTATAGCGTACAGTTACAATAACATCGGTATAAATACCATCTTTCACATCATCAGCTCCTCTGTCTTCAAACTTTGCCGCCCACTTATTATAACAATTCAAATCTTGCTTTGCTTCTTTTGTTGTAGTGCTCCCTTCTTGTGAAAAACAAACTGAAGCGGTAAATAAAAGTAATAATAGTGCTTTATTCATAGTATAATTTTCAGTCAAAAGTAAAGATTATTTTCTTATTCCGCAAAAAGCATACTTGCTGTCTTTTTTGTATTATTGTGGGTACTATGAAATGGTATTGGTGTATAATATTTTTATTTATAGTTATTTTCTTGCCCGCTCAAGACAACTTAACTGTAAAACAACAATTGTTGATGCAGTATTTATATCAAAGAGATTACGAAAAGGCATTGCCATTATTGGAAGAAGTATATGCTGTGTATCCGGATTCGTGGTATCAAAACTATTACGATGTATTATTGGCATTTAACCGATATGATGATGCAGAAAAAATTACTAAAAGTTTTTTGAAGAAGCACCCGGACAGAGCAGATATTTATGTAAACTGGGGGCATATATATTCATTACAACAAAATACAAAAAAAGAAAAGGAGTATTTTGATAAAGCTATAAAAAAACTACCAAATAATTCCAGTATTATTGTATTAACATC
The DNA here is from genome assembly GCA_039811645.1 of Bacteroidia bacterium. Taxonomy (GTDB): domain Bacteria; phylum Bacteroidota; class Bacteroidia; order B-17B0; family Aurantibacillaceae; genus BPGX01. Next base: position 13,905 of record JBDHZB010000029.1, read on the forward strand.
AAAATTATTTTTAACATACAATCAAGTTGAATATGCCATGGAGTGTTATAAAAAAGGGAAGGAAGTAACAGGATATCCTTTTAATTATGAAATGGCTGAAATTTATCAACGTACAAAAGATTACAAAAATTTAATCGGGTTATATTTAGATATGCTGCTTGATAATCCTGGAGAATTATCTGTTATTCAAAATCAAATACAATCGCTGCTCACTTATAATGCACAAGATACAACGCAAATTTTACAACCTATTCTTAAACAAGAACTAATTAAAAAAAATCAGAAATACCCTGACCACATGGTATTTACGGACTTTTTAATTTTTCTTTTAATTCAGCAAAATGATTATGACAATGCATTTATTCAAGCAAAAGCGGCTGATAAAAGAACAAAAGACGAAGGACTTAAAGTATTTCAATTAGGACAAACGGCAGCTAACAACAAGCAATTTGAGGTTGCTCAAAAATGTTTTTTATATGTAATTCAAAAAGGGAAACAATCACCTTATTATGAAGCCGCAAGATATGAATACCTACGTACAAAATTTATGGTTATTAATTCTTCCATAAATCCGGACTTAAACGAATCTGTACAACTTTCAAGAGATATACAAAGTTACATCAAAGAAAATATTCATTCATCTATTATTTATCCATTAGTAAATGACTTGTCAGACATTTATACCAAGTATCTTCATCGTTTTGATAAATCAGATAGTTTATTACGTTATTTTATTGACAATCCAAATATAAAAGATATAGATAAGGCTATATTTAAATTAAAACTTGCGGACACTTATGTGTTTGAAAACAAACTGTGGGAAGCCATATTATTATGTATGCAGGTAGATAAAGATTTTAAATATGAATCTGTAGGGCAAGAAGCACAATTCAAACGAGCAACCATTGCTTTTTATTCCGGTGAATTTAAATTGGCAAAAGCACAAGCCGATATTTTAAAAGGTGCCACTTCTAAGCTCATAGCCAATGATGCTATGCAACTGTCCATTATTATTTCCAATGCGCTATTTAGTGATACTACCGGAAAAGCATTGCATTATTTTGCAAAAGCTGATTTGCTGATATTCCAAAATAAGTTAGATGATGCTCTTATAATGTTAGATTCTATTAACCAAAAATTTACAGAACATTCTTTGGAAGATGATATTTTTTTTAAGAAAGCAAAAATATTTGAGAAAAAACAAGACTATATAAATACCGAAGCAATGTATCTGAATATTTTGCAATACTTTCCTAAGGAACTGTATGCTGACGATGCTGTATTTAATTTGGCACAACTGTATCAGTATAAACTAAATAATACAAAAAAAGCAATGGAATACTACGAGAAATTGCTCAATGACTATCCGGGCAGTCTGTATGTCCCTGAAGCAAGAAAAATATACCGAACATTAAGAGGTGATGTTATTAGTCAATAGTATAAAACAAAAAAAGTGGACTATCATTTTCTTTTTAGCAGCGATAGTTAATTCTTACATTGAATCTTTTGGGAAAAGTGATTTTACGATTTATCTAATGGCTTCTAAAAATATTTTCAACAATATCAACCCCTACTCTGTTTCATACATAGACGGTTATTATTATTATTATTCTTTATTTTTTGCTACAATAATATATCCGTTTCTTTTGCTGCCTTTTTTTTGGAGTAGTTTTATTTGGCTGCTTTTTAACTCTATACTTTTATATTTTATTATAAAAAAAACAGGTGAACTTTTATCAATACATTTTTTAAGTAAATCTAAGCAGGTATTATTTTATATTATTCTTCTGCTGTTTTCAGCAAGATTAATTCGTGAAAACTATCATTCGGGGCAAGTAACCATACTTATTTTATTTTTGAGTCTTTATGGGTTAGACCGTATTTTCAATTATAAAAACATTCTAATCGGCTCTCTATTTATTGCACTTGCTATCAATATAAAACTTTTACCCATTGTTATATTGCCCTATTTATTATACCGAAAAGAGTGGCGTGCATTTGTAGTAATTACTCTTTTTACAAGTGTATTATATTTAGCACCCGTTTTATGGATGGGAAACTTGTTTTACTCAGATTGCATGCATACATGGTATGGTTTAATTAATCCTATTAATCAGAAACATTTACTTGATGTTGAAGAAAGGAGTTTTCATGGATTAGGAACACTTATTACAACACTATTAATTAAAAGCACAGGGGAGCCCTATATTTTAAGTATTAAGAGAAATATTGCTGATGTATCGGCACCAACAATTATATCAATTATATGGATTGTAAAAATGATTTTTATTTTATCATTCATTGGTATTTTGCGAACAAAGCCTTTTGTAAAATTATATACTACCAAACCGTTATTAATGGAGTGGAGTTATTTAATGGGTTTAATTCCCTTGATATTTCCGCACCAACAACACTATGCCTTTTTATTTTTAATACCCGCACTTTCATTAGTTATTTATTTCTTTTTACAAGAAGAAAAATATTCTATCGTTTTTATAATCACCCTACTTTTTGTATTTCTTTGTATTAACCTCAAGTTATTATTGGGTGCCTTCAATGATTATTATGATCATTTTAAAATTTTGACTTATGGTGGAATTGTTTTATTAGTACTACTACAGATTTTAAATTCTAAAAATTTTTCTAATAAAAATAACAGTTAAATAGAATCCTATTTTTTTTCAGTATTCTTTATAGTAGTCGGTTGTAATGTCTTTATTACTCTACTTGCAATTATTTCTGCAACCTCAGCAATATATTTTTTTTGGATTTTAGAAATCTCGTTATCCATTACATCAGCTTCTACTTCTGCAATGCCGGAGTTTATTTCTTTAGCATCAACTGTATAAACCGTATAATGTATTATTAATTTCCTTTTTGTATTTTCAGATGAATAATCTGCCGAATTAGTAACCGATGCTTTAAAATCAAACTCATTAATAAAAACATATATGTTCGTTTTATACTTATTGAATAAATATGGTACCAAAGCAGGACTGAGTACTTTTGCATTCATAAACTTATTGTCATTGTCAGAGACTGCATTTACCTGCCCTTTTGTAATTCCTTTTTCTTTTTTTTCTTTTTGTGGCGGTTCATATTTATCCTGATTTGGTATCGCTTGATACTCATAAGCAATATTACCATACACCTTTTGCATATCTGCTTTATATTTTAGTGTATCAGACATAAAATCTATTACCTGGAATTTCTTTTTTTTAAATGCAAGAAATAACTGTTCACTTAACCCATCTTTTAATTTATACCTAATTTGTTTTTGACTTAATTTTTCTTCTTTTGCAATGTAATAATCTACTTCACTCATATACATCTTGTCCTCAAAAGGGATAATCAATATTTTATACTTTGAAGTTGCGTTCTCTACGTTACCCTTATTGCTTACAACCGAGTGCTGCCCATATATTATCCCATAAAAACATATAAGCAACAGCACATATATTTTAGAGTGTCTTAACACAAATTATTTTTGTTGTTTTGTGGGTGTCGTTGGCGTTACGATAATACCTAACATCTGCGGTGTAATATTTTTAATTGCAGCATTTGCCATTTGATGTTGTGGATTTAATTGTAGGCATCTGTCCCAACAGTATTTAGCTTTCCGGAAATTTTTAATATTAAAATAAGCTGCACCTAAGCTATACCATCCTTCCGGATTAAATTTATCTAAAACAATGCATTTATTAAGTTCTATTACCGCACTATCATGTCTTCCACGTTGTGATTTTTGGAAACCTCTATTAAGCAATTCGTTATAAAATACAATATAGTAGTTCTTTAGATATGGGTTGTTGGGATATAATTTTTCTGCATGTTTCCACCAGAACAGAGCTTCTCTGTCCCTCTTTAATTTAAAATAAGCAAGCCCTAAGTTTAAATAACCGTTAACATATCTTGGGTGTAACTCTACGGCGTGTTTCAGATAGCCAATTCCTTTATATAAACTCTTTTCTTTTGTTGTTAATTTCTGAGGAGCGCCTGTATCAGGAAGGATAATAACATCTTTCGTACAACCGTCTTTTAATTCAGATTCTTTTACTTTAAATTCAAACATTTCTTCTTTGAATGTACTAAATGGCTTACCTTCATTTAGGTATAATCCATAAGGGTTTTTCACAAAATATTTTGTATCGGCAAGATCAATCCAACGTGCTCCTGCGTTTCCAAGTACCAATACGCTATGAGGTTTATGTGTTACATCTTTAATAAATAATGTAATATCACTTTTCCAGTCCCAGTTTCTTTCCCATGATTTAGCACCGTATAAAAGGGAAACGGGCACAAGTAATCCGAATAAAGCAACTCGCTTAACTATCATACTTTGATTTTTCATTTTATCTAATCCTTTTAGGATAAACCATCCGCAGGCTATTGAAAACCCGATAGATGAATGGAATATTAAACGTTCACCCATTGTTGCGCCAATGTCCATAATAATGTTACCAATCATTAATAGGAAGGCGAAATAAATGGCAATGGCGAATCCAAGAATATGTTTTTTCAAAACAAGTTTGTATCCTACGTATGCTAACCCAATATGTAAAATCAGTGATAGCCATGCATCCCAACTTCCTAAGGTTCTATACTCTATAGTATTATAGGAATAATCAGAAGATAAAGGATGAGGGAATATTAACTTCATGATATAAATTAGTAAGACATACGCTTTTGTAAAGAATTTGTTTTCACCGCTTGCCAATAAATAAGGATTGTTTAGGATTTCGGTATCAGGAACTCCCGGCTTAAGGACTACTGCATTTAGACGCAATCCTAAGTATAATAAAAATGAAGCGTAAAACCAAATCATCAAGGCTCCAAGTCCTTTTTGTTTCAACTCCTTAGAAAACATTAGGGCACTGACACCCATAAATATAAACGGCAATATCCCAAAGGATTTTTTATTCCATTTAAGTGCTACCATCAAAGCAGTAACAATAACAAATGCTATGGCTGATGGCATTAATTTCTTAACATTAATTTCTACATTATTAAACATATAAAAAGACAGTGGAATTAACCCCAATAGTACAACGGCATATTCTTTAGATAGTAATGCTAATAAAAACATTAGTGCTGCAACAAACAATGTTGATATTTTCCGTGTTTCAAGATATTTATGAGAATATAAAAATGTAAGGGAAACAAATATCAAAGAAAAAATTTCATCACGGCTTTTTACATTAGCAATAGCCTCTGTGTGTATGGGGTGCATAATAAATAATAGTGCCGATAAAAATGCCAAATCTTGTTGCTCTCTAAACCAATAGTTACGCATTACCAAATATAAGAAAAGACAACCTAAAACAAATGTCCAAATATTATTAAAGTGCCTGAAGTGTGCGCCTTTAGTTTGACAATCTATTTCGTTAAACACACCATCTCCATTAATATCTTCGTCTAAATCATTTTTCCCATTTTTATTATAATCCCAACAATTTGCAGTAAATTGTCCATTAGGATAAGTTCCTATTATTTCTTGTTCTAATGCAAAACTCACAACAGAAAGAGGCCTGTAACGTCCTCCGGCTAACTGATCGGTAGCATTCATTCTTCTATAAAAGCTATCATAGGCATCTTTTGTCATGATATCTTTAATACCACTAATACCCTTTATTACATATTCATTTTGATGAATAATAATACCATCATCTAGAGCATGCTCATTATACAATGAAGTAATATAAAAGATAAAACCTACCAATGCTAAAACTATAATTGGTTGTTTTTGGTTAGTAAATGGAAAGTACTTAAATGTATTAGTTAAAGGAGGTAACTTAACTTCTTGAATTTTTTGAGCCTTAGCTTCTGTTGTTTTAGATTTATGCTTATTCATAATAATTTATGACTTGTTACTTATTTTATTGGCAAAAATATGATAAAAAATCTTATTAAAAATTGATTTTATATTTTCTTGTCAATTTATTTTTTATTTAGCTTTACTTTTTTAGGTGTATTTTTTATAAAAGAAAAAAAGGTGTCCCCTCGTAGTCCTAAACGCAGACATTCTAAAGCTATTACATCTGAGGTTGGAATATTTCCAAGGTTCACATCATATCCAAAGTGTTTTATAAAATATACTTGCTGACTTTTTTGAGGTGTTTCCCAAATAATATCATCTATATTTACATTGGCTTTTATCTTATCTATCAATAGCGTATGAGCCGATCCATTTTTATGAAAAATACCAACATTTCCACTTTCTCTTGCTTCTGCAATTACCTTTATGGCTCCTGCGCTTAACTCTGCTTTCATCATTTTAATCCATTTATTAGGATGAATAATAATCCCTTCTTCTTTAGAACCAACTTCTGAAATAATTTTAAAGTCTTTAGAGAGTTTCTGTATCAGTTCACATTTTTCATCATGAATCATTTCAATGCTTCCATCAGACACTTCTATACAGTTAAGTTTAAGTTTTGAAACTAATTTAATATATTGCTGCAACTGTCCTCTTACCAAAAATGCTTCTAACAAAGTACCGCCAAGGTAAACCTCTATTCCCGCCTTTTGATATAGGTTTATTTTTTCTTGTACATTAGATGTAATAATAGAAGTTCCAAATCCTAATTTTATAAAATCAATACAATCTGTAGCTGTGTCAATAATATCTTGCGCTGCATTCATTCCTAATCCTTTATCAATAACCATTGTAAGACCTTTGTTTCTTGGTTTTATTTCTCTTTTTGGTAAAGGCGATAGTTCATGTTTTATCATAAATCTTTGTTTTTATATTGGTTTATCAAATGTACTATTTCTAAATCTTTTTCAAAATCTAAGCTAAATCTAAATATTAGAGGTATTTTGGTAGAATCGGTTTGCATTGCGGTTTCTAATGTATTTAATCCTTCCTTTCTATAGCCATATAAAAGAAGCAAGGATGCCAAAGCATATAGTAATTCCGGTGCTTGATTCATTTCTTTATATATTTTGTCAGAAAGTATTTCAATGGCTTTTGAAACATATCCGGATTTTTCCAATGCTATTGTGTATGGTATATAAATATCTATACCGGTATAGTTATAATGCAATGCCTTTTCAAACACATTCACAGCTTCTTCATACATATCTAATTCTGAATATAATAAAGCTGCTGTATATAAAATAGCATCGTCATCATCAGCGTATGTTACAGCCTTATCTAAGCTGTGTATTGCTTCACTTATTTGTGATAAGCTAATTAATGCATAACTTAAACCCAGCCACGCCGCAGGGTAATCATCCATCGCATGTAGTGCTTTTTGAAAAAAATAAATCGCTTTTTCATACTCTTCCAACTCCACATAGCAATCTGCAATACTAGTAATTACATAAGCATTGTCTTCGTAATAGTCTAATAGTTTGGTAAACAATTCTATGGCTTCCGTGTATCTTTCTAATATTTTTAATATTTCTGCCTTTTTTTGCAATGATGAATAATTATCTTCATTAATTGCCAATGCATAATCTATGGCATCTAGTGCCTTATCATAGTCTTGTATCTCTTCGTAGGTACGGGCTAAATAATACCACGAATTTTCTGAAAATGGATGCTTTTCTATAAAATCAGAAAAAAATTCAATACTTCTATCGTATTGATTTAAAATTACAAAACAGTTATAAATTTCGTGAATTGCTGCATAGTTTTCTGAATTTATTTCTAATGCTTGGGTAAAGTATTGGAGAGCAGTTTCATATTTTGTCTGAAATATATATTCTGTTCCAATTAATGTTATTATCTTGTCTTTTGGAGCATCTTCTATAATTAACGCTTTATTGTATTCTTTTATAGCCTGCTGAGAAAGTCCCATTTTTGAAAATATCTCGCCTTTTATTAAATAATAATCTATAGAATTACTAAGTTTTGGTTCTAACTCATTTAATATTTCCATTGCTTTTACCGTATAATTTTGAGCGGCCAATAATTCTGCTTCTTTTAGTTTTATTTCAGAATTAAATGGATAATGTTCTACACCATATTGAACAGCATGCTTATGCATTTCATGATCCATCCACGAATCATAGTATTCAATTAGTTCAATAATTTCTTGTGCGTCAAAAAATGAAAATTTACCATGCCGCACAAAATCTTCAAATCTATTTAGTAATTGTTCAAATTCTTTATCTTCTGCTGCCCCAGGTTCTTCATTATCATCAAAAAAACTCATTGCAAAATTTCAACAAATGTACGGTAAAATTATCAGTAAAAAAAGTTACTGCATAATCGGTGTTGTATCATCGCTTATCCGTGAATCCAAGGCGTCTCGTAAGCCATTACCAACAAGCATAAATGCAAAAACTAAAAGCATAATGGCAATACCGGGTATAAATGCAAGGTATGCTTTATCTACTAGTACATAACCTCTATGAGCATTAATCATTTCGCCCCACGATGGTGTAGGCGGTTGCGCTCCTATTCCTAAAAAACTAAGTCCTGCTTCTGTTAATATTGCTGAGGCAAAATTGGAGGCTGCAATTACTATCACCGGGCCTATTACATTTGGTAAGATATGCTTTATGATAATACGATAATTTGTAAATCCTAATGCTCTTGATGCTTCTATAAATTCTTTTTCTCTTAAGGATAATACCTGCCCACGCACCACCCTGGCAACATCTACCCACATTGTAAGCCCCACCGCAATAAATACCTGAATAATTCCTTTACCAAGCACGAGTGTAATAGCAATAACCAATAATAAAGTCGGGATAGACCACACAATATTAATAACCCACATAATAACATCATCTATTTTTCCCCTAAAATACCCGGCAAGTGCACCCAACAATATCCCAATGATAATAGAAATAAGTACAGCAATAAAGCCAACACTTAATGAAATTCTTGTTCCAATCATTAAACGGCTTAGTAGGTCGCGCCCCGCAATATCGGTACCTAACCAATAAGTTTTTTGTACAACACATTCTTCTTGTACCTGTCTCCTAATGGTATAAATACTTTCTTGTATTTTTCTTCCATCTGTTGTGTAAAAAGAAATTAACCTTGTTTCCTTATTATACTTTACGGGTAATTTAGTATCTATAGCATACACAACATCGGCTATATTAAAAGAGACTTTAATACCTTTGTTGGGTGTGGCGCCTGTGTATTCTTCTATTGTAACATATTGGTCATGAAAAAAGTAATAATATACAGGGAATGTTGTATATGAGGAGTTTTTTCCAACAAACATTGTTTTGAAAACGTTAGAAGTTTCATAAAAATCATTCTTTTTTACTTTTAGGAATTTTATTTTAAATCCCGGAGGTTTAGTATGTAATTCAGGTTTTTGGTCGTTAGCAAAAGGTGTGGAATCGGGCGTAATTGAGTATCCTAAAATAGATATAATAGTAGCAAAAACGATAATAAAAAGTCCGATTATTGATAGGGGATTTTTCTTAAACTTTTTCCATTCTACATCGCCAAGTAATATGTATTTCTTTTGAAAAATCTTTTTATTCATTGTTTAGTTCTTGATTCGGAATGATTTAATAATGCTTAGTGTTGTAATTGCACAAACATAAGGAATATAGATAACTTCTGCAAGCAGAAATATTAATATAGAAGAATATGTCAAATGTAATTGCTTTTTTACAGAATGACAAACCTTTATATCTATCAATATCTTAATTAGTAAAAAAACTATCAAGTAAAATAAATTAAATGCTAATAAAATAATAGGCAGTATATTAACGCAAGCTATAATAACTGCAAATACTGTGTTAATAGGTCTATTCAGGCTTTTAAATTTCGATGCCCATCTAATTTTTTGTTTTACCAAATCGATAATATTATTAGGTGCATTTGTATAAACAATAGTATCATGATTAAACACACTTTTTATAGGTATTTTTGCTTTATACATTTTATCTATCAGAAATACATCATCGCCGCTTAATATATGCTTGTTGCCTGCGTAAGCATTTATTAATTTAAATAGCTTTTTATTAAAAGCTAAGTTTGCTGCATTACCTAAGAATGGCTTTTGTATTTCTGCAAACCCTTTTGTAACATTCATTAATGCTAAGCCTTCATAATATTGTATCTTACTGATAAAAGATGTGTTATCAGAACATTGTGTGATTAAAGGCGCCAACAATATTCCGGTTTCTTCATTCATAATTTTATTCAAACTTAAAAACCATTTTTTTGAACACGTATATGTATCAGCATCTCTTAATATAATCCATTGAACCTTTTCAGAAGAAACATCAACCGCTTCTGCTATACTCTTTTTTTTCCCTTCTTTATATGCATGTGTAATAATAAGATATGGTATATTCGTTTTTGACAAAACCTGTTTTGCTAACGTCTCTGTATTGTCTGTAGAGCCATCATTTACAAAAATAATTTCGCAGTATTCTGAAACACCGTTTTGCTCTATAATCTCTAATAAGCATTTTTCTATATTGTTTTTTTCATTATGTGCGCAAATTACAATGGCACAATAATTCAAAGTTGTTGCTGATGTATGATTTTCAATATTTTTTTTATTAAACCAATAATCAGAATACAAAAACAATACCACATAACCGATTAAAACCAAGCAGCTTAACGAATATATTACTGTGATTATCATTTTTTACGTACTTTTTGAAATATAAAAAAGAATCCGATAATACTTGGCAATACAATATTTAGTAACCATATTATACTGGTTATTATGGTTATTTCAAAATCATTTATACCTAATGCATGAAAGACAAAGATACCAATCATAGCGCGCACAGCAATTTCTATAAAGCTAATCATTGGAACAACAGAGGTAATTAAAAAATAAAGAGCAATTCTGGAAACAAAAAAGAATGAAAAGCTCTGCTGTTCCTTAAAAATTTTGAATATCAAATAAAACTGAATTAAAAAAATACAATACCTAAATATAGACAAAAACAATAGCTCTATTTTTAATTTATTATGCAATTGAAATTTTAATTCACTAAAATATTTTTTTAGAAAAAAAATACGCTCGGCTTTAAGTACAACAACTCCAACAACAATTAGTAAAATAAGTGAAGTCAATATTAGAACAACCTGATAGTGCTTATTATCAGGGTTTAATGATAGTAACGCCAATATCCCAAATACAAGTGTAACTATAAGTTGAAACATACTATTAATAAAGTGCAGTATTGTAATACTTACTTTATTTTCATCTTTAAAAAAAAGTATTTTACCAAAAAACTCACTACTCCGTGCCGGTAATAAATGCCCATATGCCAGCCCCGTTAATACTGATTTAGTGGCTTTTACTAATCCAACATCTTCTACAACCCGAGATAGTTTGTGCCATTTAATGCTCTCTATACCCCAATTAACAAAGATTAGTAAAACGGCTATCAATAATAACAATATGTGTTGCCATCCTTCAAATAGTCTATTAATCTCACTAACATTAATAGTTTTAGCTGATACAGATATTCTGAATATTAAAACTATTAAAGCCGCAACACCTATAATAAAACTAATAATATTTATCCAACGCTTATGCACCCCCTCAAAAGTGCAGAAAATATTAAACGGATACAACTTAACTTTATACAGTATTTTCATTGAATTTCTAAACTTATTTAATTAGTTTAGCAGCAAAAAAAATGTCCACCTTCTATCCCTTAAAGGTAAAAAATATAGAATCTGTTGCCAAAGATGCGGTAGCCGTTACATTTGATATTCCACTACAATACATTCCCTTATTCAGATACAAACAAGGGCAGTATATTACCCTCAAGTTAAATATCAATAACGAAAATATTATTAGGTCGTATAGTATCTGCACCAACCCGTATAGTGAAAAAGAATTAAAAATTGCCGTAAAAGAAGTACAGGATGGAAAAATGTCCTCTTATCTTAATAAATTATTGAAAATAGGTGATACCATAGAAGTAATGCCTCCTGCCGGAAAGTTTTATACAGAACTAATAGGCACTAATCAAAAACAATATGTATTTTTTGCAGGAGGGAGCGGCATTACACCTATATTGAGTATTATAAAAAGTACACTTTATTTAGAAAAACAAAGCCGAATAATCCTATTTTATGCTAATAAAGAAACTGATAATATTATTTTTCAAAAAGATATTGAGCTATTAGAAAAAAACAATTCAAATCTGAAAGTTTTTTATATCTTTGATAAAGCTCCTAACAATTATCCTGCTGAACAATCAGGCTACTTAGATGAAAATAAAATCTCTGTTTTACTCAATAAAAACAATGCACTGAATGCAGATGATTTTTTTATTTGCGGACCTATTCCAATGATGCAAACACTTGAAAAATCACTATTATCTTTAAATATTAATGCACTAAAAATTCATATAGAATATTTTACTGCTATTGAAAACAACAACAATGCACCTACTACAAATGAACCCACAATAGAAAGTAATGTTACCGTAATTTTATATGGCATAGAAACAAACTTTAAACTTAATTCCAATGGTATAAGTATTTTAGATGCTGCCATTCAAGAAGGTGTAGATGCTCCATTTAGTTGTAAAGGCGGTGTTTGTAGTACTTGTAGAGCAAAGATTGTAGAAGGGAAAGCCATTATGAAAGTAAACTATGCCCTGACCGATCAGGAAGTAGCTGATGGTTATATATTAACTTGTCAGGCGCATCCTACTTCAGAAAAAATTATTGTTGATTACGATTAGCGCATGAAATTATATACAGAAAATATAATAAAAAAATACCGCAGCAGAACTGTTGCTAACAATGTATGCATTGAAGTAAATCAAGGAGAAATTGTAGGATTGTTGGGTCCAAACGGAGCCGGAAAAACAACTTCTTTTTACATGATAGTAGGAATGATTAAGCCAAATGCCGGAAAAATTTTTCTTGACAGCACAGACATCACCGAATATGCCATGTATAAAAGGGCACAAATGGGCATTGGTTACTTGCCTCAAGAAGCCTCTGTATTTAGGAAACTATCTGTAGAAGACAATATTTTAGCTGTACTTGAAATGACCAATCTTTCAAAAGAAGAACAAAAAAAACAATTGGAAGAATTACTAACTGAATTTAATTTAAATCATGTTAGAAAAAATTTAGGAGACCAATTGTCGGGTGGAGAAAGAAGAAGAACAGAAATAGCAAGAGCATTGGCAACCAAGCCAAAATTTATTTTATTAGACGAACCTTTTGCCGGCGTAGATCCTATTGCGGTAGAAGATATTCAAACAGTTGTAAAAAAATTAAAAGAAAAAAATATCGGTGTTTTAATAACCGACCATAATGTACATGAAACTTTAAGCATAACCGACAGAGCATATTTACTGTATGCAGGAAACGTAATAAAATCAGGTACAGCCGAAGACCTTGCTAATGATGATATGGTAAAACAAGTTTATCTTGGTCAAAACTTTGTATTAAGAAGATGATTATTCTGAACTTCTTCTATTAAATATCGGATATCCAAAGTGAAAAAAGAATGTAAAGTTATTCTCTGCTCTATTGTAGTAATTAACTGAAAAAGCAACAGGTCCAAGTGGACTATTAAACACCAAAGTACCACATCCTGATATATTTTGATAAAGCAATGGGGTAGAAAATGCTGTCGTATTGTTTTGATTAATAAGAGACTGCATCGGTTGAAACCAATAAGCTTCAAATCTTAAATCAAATTTTTTGAAAAATGTAGTTACTGTTTTTCCTCCCAAAACAAAATAATGATACGCTCTAAAGTCCGGTAAAAACAAAGTTGTACTTTCTAAAGTAGGGTAAAAAGCAGGTGCAGAAAGGATTGTAGATGTATAGTTAGAAAAAAAATCTTGGCTGGAATACGAGTACTCAAAGTAATAACCTAATTTTAATCGCTTGATTGTTTTTACATAATTATCTGAAAATAGTTTTACATAAAACCAATTATTGTGTTCATAATTATCAAACCTTACCTTTGATGGTGCCGTATTACCGGGATCAAAGCTTTCTGTTCCTTTAATATATTTTATTTTTAGGTAAAGACGAGACCCCTCACTGGCATATAAACGCCTATTTAGATTATTAATATCTATACCTGATTGTAAATAATAAAAATTGAAATGCGTAACATCAGCAGTATCAACATTGGTAAAATAATTGTTTTGATAATAATAGTTAACCCAATTTGCTATACCCCCACCAAATGTAACGATACCTTTATTACCGGCCGGAGAGCCTATGTTCAATTCAGTATAATTATCTTCCTGAACCAAATACGAAGGTTTTTTAAAATCAAAAAACAAAGTGCTGCTTCTATAAAAATCATATCTGGAATAACACGAATTTGCTTCAACAAAAAACGGTCGTGCAGATGGGAAATCTATTTTTATTTTTCCGAATGCGCTATTGTAAAACCGCCCGAGATAACCATTGGCATATAGTTTTAATCCTATATTGCCAATATAATTATACTGAAGTGCTGCAAACATTTCACTGACAGGACGATTTGAAATGATACCTCCTAAATCAAAATAAAAAGGTTTTTCTTTTTTTGCTTTTATAAGAAGCACATAATTAGTATCTTCTTTTATAAGTTGGGGATAGAGAAATTTTATTCTTTCATCGGAAGCTAATCTGAAATAGTTTCTTTTTAGGGCATTCATATCTATATCGCCCTTTCTATTCATTAAAGAATGTCGCACATAGCGTTGCGTAGAAACAACACTTGCATCCACCACAATATTCTTTATGATTATATTTTTAGAAGTATTCTTAAATCCCTCTCTTTTTATCTGCACTTCATATTTATTTCTATATGATGATATATACTTCCTAATTTCAGGTATCATTTTTAATGTAGCATTATATCCACTATCTATCAGTATTTTTGCAGATTCAAAATTAAAAAGATAATCACCTGCCCATGGTTTAATAACTACCTCATTATCACACTTCTTAGTGGTGTCTTTATTAGAAGTCATCATATTTCGTAATTGCAAATAGAGATTATCATCTTCCGGAGGCAAATGGGTTTCACCAACATCTGAACCGATGATTAAATCCGGATAAAAATCGTGATAACATACATCGCTCGGATAATTATCATAAAGTCCACCATCATATAATAATTTTCCGTTTACATATATTGGTCTGATGTAGAATGGGTAACTCATAGATGCTCGTACAGCAGTTGCAATATTCCCTGATTTAAAAATAACTTTTTGTTTGGTTTCAATATCAGAAGCCACACATCTAAAAGGAACAAACAAACTATCAAAATTATTTTTTGGTATAGTCTTTGCAAAACTTTCTGCTAAAAAAATATCTATTGGAATGGAATTAATAACATTGGTAGGAATGTTTTTTATCAAATTTCCTTTTAATGAAAATTTTGCTCGGAACCAAGATGCTTGAAGTTGTGGATCTTTAATATAAAATTCGTATCTATTTGGTATGTTTCCATTGCTGGCATCTATAAAGTCTTCACTTTGTATAAGGCTTGCTATTTCATCAGGAGAATATCCTGCAGCATATAAGCCGCCAATTACAGCACCTATAGATGTTCCTACAATATAATCTATGGGTATATTATTATCTTCTAATGCCTTTAATACACCAATGTGCGCCAAACCAGACGCTCCTCCTCCGCTTAAAACAATACCAACCTTCTGAGCCTGTAAATTTATATTAAAAAACAGGACTAGTATTAAGGAATAATAATGTAACCTAACCATTTTTATAGTGAACTTAATCCAAATTTTTCACGAAGCATTTGTATTGTTTTCTCAACTCTTTTT
>JBDHZB010000030.1:0-29309 GCA_039811645.1 Bacteroidia bacterium
ATATCGGCACTATGGGAATCTTTGGTGTATTATTTTTATTATTCTCCAGATACTTCCCTGTAATTGCACAAGCAGAAACAAAATCTATCTTAAAATCTTCGGGGGAGAATTATAAAAGAATAGCAGCAGAAAAAAATCACGCAACACCACATCATCATTAATTAAAAAATATTAATCACTATGTTGAAAAAAAATATTGTACACGGTTTATACGGCGATGAAGAACCTCTTTTAGAGGCTTGCCACAAACTAAGAAATGCGGGTATTCGCATTAAAGATGTATTTACACCTTTTCCTGTACACGGATTAGATACCGCAATAGGATTGCCAAGAACAAGAATAGCCATTGCTTCTTTTATTTACGGACTTACAGGAACAGGGCTTGCTACACTTATGATGTGGTATATGATGGTACACGATTGGCCTATTGATATTGGCGGCAAACCCAATTTTTCATATTACTATAACATTCCTGCATTTATCCCCATTACTTTTGAATCAGCAGTATTTTGTGCAGCGCATCTTATGGTTCTTACATACTTGTTAGCTTCGTGGTTAGTACCCGGTGTAAGACCAAAAAACCCAGACCCAAGAACTACTGATGATAAATTTTTAATTTTACTGGAACTTACCGAAGAACAATCTAAAGCAGCAGAAGATATTTTGAAAGAAACCGGTGCAGAAGAAATTAATCATAAAGGAGAAATTTATTTAAAAGCAAAATATTAAGTATTATGAGAATAAAAAGAATTAGTGTTATAGCAGCAGTCGTAAGCCTTGGTATTTTTTCTTGTACAAGAAAAAATATTAATAGCCCGGGTTTTGAATACATGCCCGATATGTATAGAAATACAGCCCTAAAGTATTACTCCTTTAATATGGTAAATGGTGATACTATTTGGGGAGCAGAATTGCCTCCACAAAACACAATAGCAAGAGGTTATAAACCTTTCCCTTATCCAAATACAGGAGAAGGATATGAATTAGCCGGACAAAATCTAAAAAATCCTATCCCATATTCTCCTGAAGTTGTAAAACAAGGTGAAGAATTATATGGAAAGTATTGTGTGCATTGCCATGGTGCTACAGGGCAAGGTGATGGTAAAGTAGCTGCAAAACTACCCGGCCCCCCACCGCCTTATACAAGCCCTAATTTAATGGCATTGCCGGAAGGAAAAATGTTTCATGCCATTACCTATGGGAAAGGATTAATGGGTTCTCATAACTTTTTATCTACTGAAGAAAGATGGAAGTTAATTCACTTTATTCATGAATTACAAGGTAAACATAAAGAGCTTGCATCTGCAACTGTTACCGATTCTACAAAAACCAATAATAAAAAAGTAAAATAAAGTATTATGCATATCAATAAAGAAAAACTAAACTTCGTATTTACCTCAAAAGCCAAAATGTTTTCGTTTGTTTTAATGGCTATTGGGTTAGTAAGTATTATTGCAATGTTTATTGCTGATGGCGCCAATCACTCTGAACATTATCATCTGAACAGAGCGTGGGCGAATATTTTTTCGGGCGCTTTCTTTTTTATGGCTTTGAGTTTAGCGGCTGCTTTCTTCTTAGGCATGCAATACGTTGCAGAGGCAGGATGGGCAACCACCATAAAAAGAATCTTTGAAAGTACTGCACTGTTTTTACCATACGGATTAAGCATACTAATGTTGTTATTTATCTTAGGACAACTTAATGTTCACCACATTTACCATTGGATGGCAAACGGAATCGCAGATCCTAATAGTGCTCATTACGACCCTGTTATTGCCGGCAAAATCGGTTACTTTGGCTGGTTCTGGTGGGTTAGAACAATTGCATACATGGTACTATGGACATGGTTCACATTTAAGCTAAGAAAAAACTCTTTGGAAGCAGATCAACTAAGTACTGATGCAGGACATTCCTATCATTGGAAAAACTTTAAACTCAGCGCATGGTTCATGGTTGTGTTTGCTGTTACCTCTTCTACATCTGCATGGGATTGGGTAATGAGTATTGATACACACTGGTTTTCTACATTATTCGGGTGGTACACTTTTTCAGGTATGTGGATTAGTGCAATCAGCTTTATGATGTTATTAATTATCTGGTTAAGAAAAAATGACTATTTAGAATTTGTTGCAGAAAGTACTGTACATGATTTAGGTAAATGGTTATTTGCAGTTTCTTTTCTATGGACATACTTATACTTTTCACAATTCATGTTGATTTGGTATGCTGATATTCCTGAAGAAGTAACTTACTTTCAAACCAGATGGGAAAGCTATAAAGCACTTATGTGGATCGTATTCTTTGTAAACTTTGCATTCCCTATGGTTGTATTAATGAGCCGTGATTCAAAAAGAAATTTTACTTTCCTTGCATTTGTAGGCTCGTTAGTATTTATAGGACATTACTTAGATGTAATTATGATGGTAATGCCCGGTACTGTTGGCAAAGCATGGACAGGCATCAGCTGGATGGAAGCAGGAACATTTGTGTTTTATTTAGGATTATTTATTTTTGTTGTATTAACTAACTTAACAAAAGCTCCATTAATGGTAAAAAACCATCCTTTCTTAGAGGAAAGTTTACACTTAAATACATAAGTTTTTATTCTATTAAAAAACTCTTAAAACGCCATTCAATGAATGGCGTTTTTTCATTTAAATGATTTCTACTAAAATTTTTTGTGTAAATTTGCTTGCTATCTGTAATAACCTTGGTAGTTAAAGATTTCTGCCAAATAGTAAAAATCAAATATATGAACACAACTATATTATACTCAGAAAAACAAAAATTTAAACAATGGTGGATTTGGTTAATTGTTGTTTTTATTAATGTGTTATATATCTATGCTATATATCGGCAAATACTGCTTGGAGAACCTTTTGGAAACAATCCTATGAGTAATCAATGGCTTTTAGTATTTGCTATTGTTCCGATATTATTGTTTATCTTATTTTTGATTTCAAAACTTGAAACACAAATTAAACCTGATGGCATTTACATTCGGTTTTTCCCTTTTCATCTTAAGTATAGAGTATTTCTATGGCAAGATATTAGTAGGACGTATATCAGGAAGTACTCCGCTCTTTTAGAATACGGCGGGTGGGGCATCAGATACGGATTATTTGGCAAAGGTATGTGCTACAATGTTTCCGGGAATATGGGATTACAAATAGAATTTAAGAATAATAAGAAAATTTTAATAGGCACACGCTACCCTGAAGAAATTAATAAAGTACTACCTAATCAATAAAACAAACTAGTTTATTTTTATTTGATATGGCAGTAAGCTTAAATAAGTAAACTGTTTATCTTTCAGCAATTGTTTAAAGAACAATATATCTTTATACAATGGACCGGTTTGTGTTTTTAATATCTTTTCCTCTAATGCACCATCATTCATGTTATCTAAAAATTGTTGGAATGGCGGCTTAATTTTTGGATACTCATCAATGTCAAAATTTTTAAGCCCCACCTTAGATGCAGCATAAGCAATAGCATCTTCCAATGTTCCTGTTTTATCAGCAAGTTTTAATTGCACGGCGCCTGCTCCGCTCCACACTCTACCCTGCCCTATACTGTCTATGTAGCTAACGCGTAGTTTTCTGCCTTCGCTCACTCTGGATAAAAATGTTTTATAAACTTTTTCTATACCGTACATAATTGCTTCGTATTCTTTTGGCTGCACCGGTCTTAATACACTCATAAAATCGGCATAAGCATTGGTTTTTACCGTATCTGTATTAAGACCTAAATCTTTTTGCATTAATGTTTGAAAGTTAGGCATTAATCCGAATACACCTATAGAACCTGTAATTGTGTTTTTATCAGTAAAGATATAATCAGCACCGCAACTGATATAATAACCGCCGCTTGCCGCAACATCTCCAAAAGAAACAATTACGGGTTTTTTTGCTTTTAATTTTTTAATAGCACCCCAAATTATATCACTGGCAAAAGCACTACCACCGGGTGAATTTACGCGAAGTACTACTGCTTTTATTTTTTTATTATCCTCTATTTTTTTTAAAGTACTTAACAATTTGGCAGGAGTTATAATATCATCGTTATTACTTCCCGTTGCCTCATCAGCAATTTGTCCTGATGCATATACAATAGCAATTTTATCTGTACTTTCTTCTGCATATAGTTTGTTGCTATTCTTTTTGTACAAATGATAATCTGTAAATAATTGATCCTTATCTTTTTTTATCTGCTCTGCAATTATTGATTCCACTTGCGTTTCATCGCTAATTAAATCTATAAATTTGTATTTTAACGTAAGCTCTGCATCTCTTGTATCTAAGTTATTAGCGTAATTATTTAATTCTTGAATAGAAATTTTCCTATCTTCAGAAATATTTGCCAACATTGTATTCCATACAGAATTAAGCAATGTTCTCATTTGATGCTTATTTTCATCACTCATTTTTTCAAGTATAAAAGGTTCTACGGCGCTTTTGAATTTTCCGTGTCTAAACACTTGTACTTGAATATCTAATTTATCTAATGCTTTTTTATAAAATGTAATTTGTGATGCAAGCCCTTTCCACAAAAACATCCCTTGTGGGTGCATCGCAATTTTATTCGCAGCAGATGCCAAATAATACGCCCCCTGAAAATAACTATCGGCATACACATACACCCACTTTCCGGAAGACTGGAAATCTTTAATAGCTTTTCTGATTTCTTCTAACTGTGTAACAGACGCATTGAAATTATACATGCGAATATATATTCCTTTTATTTTATTGTCTTGCTTTGCATATTCTATTGTCCTGGCTAATTGCGGAAGAATAATGTCTTTATCTTTAAATAAATCATCAAAATTAAAATTGCTAAACCAGTTTTTTTTCGGCGTATCGTATATTTCCCCGGATAGGTCTATACGCATAACGGGACCGCTAATATCTTTTTTCTCTGTTTTTTCTTGCTTGTCAGCCCCTAATGTTCCTGATATTGAACTTGTAATTGCTGCAAACATAACAACTGCTAAAATAATAATACCTAATAAAACTCCAATAAACGCACCTAAACATCCACCAAAAAATTGTTTCATATACTTATGTTTTTTTCGCAATTTACTATTTATTAAATTTACCTTCAAATTTATTTAGTGAATACGGTTTACTTGAGTTTAGGAAGCAATATCTATCCAAGAATGGTTTATTTATCCTATGCTTTATTTTTAATAGAAAAAACAATTGGTAAAATTAAAACGCAATCTTCGGTGTACTTGACACAAGCGTGGAAAATGTCTGAAGACACGGCATTTTTCTATAATCTATGTGTTGAGCTTGATGCCGAGCTAAGTGCAGATATATTATTACTAAAACTTTTAGAAATAGAAAAAACTCTATATAGAGTGCGCTCAGAAACCCAACAATATATTGCACGAACAATTGACATTGATATTCTTTTTTTTAATAGTGAAATAATAAATACACAAAACCTAAAAGTTCCGCACCCACATATAGCAGATAGGAATTTTGTATTGGTGCCACTCTCAGAAATTGCCGGACAATATCTTCACCCGATAAAAAAAATAACTCTAAGCGAACTTGCCAAACATTGTACTGATAAAAATTTTGTAACCCCTATTTCATGCAAAAGTACTTGTGTATAGAAGGTATTATCGGTAGTGGAAAAACTACATTGGCAGAAAATTTAACACTCAAGCAATCAAATAAAGTTATTTTAAAAGAAAGGTTTACACAAAATAAATTATTAGAGTTTTTTTATCAAAATTCAGATTTTGCATTACTTACAGAATATAGTTTTTTAATTAATCGTTTTTATCAATTAAAAAATCATTTTAACCTGCATCACTCTGATATTACAATTGCTGATTTTAGTTTTTACAAATGTCTTTGGTTTGCAGAGATTAACTTAACTACTAGTATTTTTAAGCAATTTAAAAAACAATTTGAATTACTGAACGGACAAACAAACCCACAACCACATTGTATTGTTTTTTTAGATATTTCACCGAAGAGGGCATTGCAGAATATTATAAATAGGAATCGTTTAATGGAGCAAAATATTTCAATAGATTATCTACAAAAACTTGACCGAGTATATAAAAAATATTTATCAAAATTAAGCATCCCTATTATTGAAGTTCAAGTAAAAGACTATAATACGCTCGTCCAAGAAGTAAATGATAAACTAAAAGACTTCTATTAGCAGTCCTGAATATATTATTTTGCGCCTTGTAATTTTATTTTTTCTGAGAAATCTTAAACAAATCTGCTTTTTCATCTTTTGACAAAGCATGGTATCCTCTCTTAGATATTTTATCTAAAAGAAAATCTAAATACTCATCTTCCGATTTGAATTTTCTTTTAGCAATTAATGTGTTTTTTGATTTTAAAAATGAAAAGTGTAAAAAATCAAATCCATTTTTTAGATAAAGTGCATAAGCCAAGCCAAATAATGCTCCACCAATATGCGTGATTTTTCCTCCTGTGTTAATTGTAAAGTCTATGAGTGTGCTTAATATAAAAGTAATAATGGCAAAATATTTGAATGGTATTTGTATCACAAAGAACAACTGCACCGGTGCATTTGGAGTATAAATAGCTTGTGCAACAATAATAGCCATCACTGCAGCACTTGCTCCCATAAGATAATGTCCTGCAAATATTGGAAAGATTAACTGTATCAGTAATAAAAATGCGCCACCAAAAAGTCCGCCCATTATATAAAGATATAATAAGCGTTTTTGCCCCAGCATACTTTGAAACCATTCTCCCGCAAAATATAACAATAGTAAGTTAAATAATAGGTGGAAGAAATCTATGTGCAAAAACATATATGTAAAAAGTGTCCATGGTTTAAATAAGAACTCTCTTTCAGAAAGTGGCATTGCCAAAACCGACGTTAAGTCTATATGAAAAAGATGTAGTCCAATATTAATTAAGATAAATACTGAAAAATTTACCACCAATAGGGTAGTTAAATAACCCCGAGATGTCAGTTTATTAAATACAGTATTAGCTTTCATGTTTCTTTCTTTACACTTCTATTGACATACTATTATACGAAATAATCGTACTGTCGTTGTTTTTTTCTCCAAATTAAAACAAGGATAATTCCAAACAACATACCTCCAAGATGAGCAAAATGAGCTACATTATCTTCCATAAATACGCCTGTAAATAATTCTATTGCGCCATACAGAATAACAAACCATTTTGCTTTAATCGGAATAAAGAAGTAAATATAAAAATAAATATTTGGGAAAAGAACACCGTAAGCTGCTAATAGCCCATAAATAGCACCCGATGCGCCAATGGTAATAGAAGAATCATAAATCTCATTTCTTTTTGCCATCCAATCTATTAAATATCTTGACTGTTCTGCTGCGTTGGGTACATTCATAATTTGCTCATGGATTTGACGTAATTCATCCATAGCCGGTTGAATTTTATAATAGAAGAATACAAATTGGGTCAATGCTGCCCCAAGTCCACAAACAAAATAATAAAATAAAAACTTTTTTGCACCCCACAATCTTTCTAAAAGCGGACCAAACATAAACAAAGCGAACATATTAAAGAATATATGCGTTTCATTCCCATGAATGAACATATATGTAAACAGTTGATACCAGTGAAAATCATTAGATAGAAAAAATCGTAATCCTAATATATTACTAATATCGTATTCGTATTTGCTCATTAATACTATTTTAACAATATAAGCAAGGATATTAATAATTAGTAGATTTAGAGTGACAGGTGGCATTCCGGAAAATGGGCGATATGCATTATTATTCATAATTATTTTTTAAAAAAGTTACTAATATCTTCTCTTAGGATTTCTTTAATTATTTTCTTGCCGGCAGATGTATAATTAAAGTCATGGGTTGTAAAAAGAGCATATACTATATCTAACAGCTCTTGTTTAGTTAGTGTCTGCCCATATTTTACTGCCATACTTTTTGAAACAGATCTTAAAAAAATTTCATTTATTTCTTTAACTTCAGACAATTGGCTAAGCCGATAGTTCTCAATGGTATTATCAATAATTACAGCCAATTCAGAACTAGTAACAATATTAGGGTGTGCATGAATAATAATAGAATTATTACCAAATTCCTCTATTTGAAACCCAATTTTTTGAAAAGCCGGCAATAACTCCTGCATTATTAAAAAATCGTTAGCAGATAAATCTACATGTAATGGGAACATTAATGTTTGTGCTTCTATAGCATGTTGTTGACTTTTTAATTGCTCATAAATTATTTTTTCATGTGCTCGATGTTGGTCAATTAAAATAAGTTTATCTCCATACACACACACAATATATTTATTTAGCCACTGCGTAACTTCCGGCACAATATGCAATGCATTAGAAAATCCTTCCAAATGCCCCTGCTCTTCTGTTTCAGTTTTTTTAATTCCTTCTTCCTGAAATATCTTAAAAAACGATTCCCAGTTCCGTACTGTTTTTTTCTGTTCCTGAGGGCTATGAAATGGGTTGTAATTACTATCATACTTAATGGTAGGCGGCGGCGCAGTTCTATCTGAACGAATATCGCGCATATCAATATGAGTATTTGTAGAAAAATCTATTGTTTGTGTAATGCCCGAAACACCAAGTCCCTTTTTTATAACGCTGACTAAAAACGGATAAATTATTTTTTCATCAAGCAATCTGGCTTCAATTTTTGCAGGATGTATATTCCAATCTATTCGTGCAGGGTTAATTTTAAAAAATAAAAAAAACTGTGGATGATGGTCGGACGGGGTAATACCCTTAAATGCCTCATAAACAGCGTGTGCAATATAGTTGTGCTTAATAAATCGATTATTAATAAATATCATTTGATATGCCCGCTTTTTTTTAGCAATATCAGGATTTCCGACAAATGCTTTTAGTTCAAATGCAGGCGTTTCATCTTGAATAATAAAAAATTTGTCCTTTGATACATTGTCTAAAAAAAATTCTATTCTTGAAAAAAGACTATTAGCTGTCGGTAATTGATAAATTATTTTATCATTGTGAGTTAAAGTGAATTGAATATTATAGTGTGGAATAGCTAAACGTTCAAACTCATCTGCAATATGTTTAAATTCTAATATATCATCTTTTAGAAAATTCTTTCTTGCCGGAATACTAAAAAATAAATTTTTTATAGTAAATGAGCTGCCGGCTTCACAAGCACAAGCTTCATTAAGCAACACCTTATTGTCTTCAATAATTAAATGTGTGCCTAATTCGGTATCATTTTTTTTTGTTTTTAACTCTACATGCGTAACAGCGGCAATACTTGGCAGAGCTTCTCCTCTAAATCCTTTTGTATATATATTAAATAAATCTTCTATAGATTTTAATTTTGATGTGGCATGCTTTTCAAAACACAATCTTGCATCTTCCGGCGACATTCCCACTCCATTGTCTATCACTTGAATAAATGATTTACCGCCATCTTTTACATGGATAGTAATTTTTGTGGCTTGTGCATCAATAGCATTTTCCACTAACTCTTTAAACACCGAAGCAGGGCGCTGAATAACTTCACCCGCTGCAATCTTACTTGCAATATTTTCCGGTAATAATTGAATGATATTCGGCATGTTAATCTATTCCTTTATCTAATTGTTGTTTTACTATTTCTAATCCTTCTTCAAAAGAGCGTGGTTCGTATCCTAAAATTTTTCTTGCCTTATCAATAATAAAACCCGTAGTAGGCGGGCGTTTTGCCGGCTGCTTAATTCCTTCGCTAGTGCTTGCAGATATTAGTAATTTATCTAATCCGAAAAAATCCGCAACTCTATTTGCTAATTCATAGATATTCATAAAGTCTTTCCCTGATATATTAAAAATGCCTGTTGCTCCTTTTTCGGCAATTAATATACAGCCCTTAGCTAAATCTTCAGCTAATGTTGGTGTACGATATTGGTCGGTTACAACATTAATTTTTTTCTTTTGTTCTAAAGACTCTTTAACCCACAATACAATATTGCTGCGACTCAAATTTTTTGCTACACCATATACTAATACAGTTCTTACAATTGTCCATTTTTTTAGTAAGGAGTTTTGAATAAGCTCCTCAGCTTCCAGCTTACTTTTAGCATAAACACTCAAAGGATTGGGCTGCTCCTCCTCTGTTAATGGACCTTTTGTCCCATCAAAAATAAAATCAGTGGATAAATGGATTAAATGAGGTGTATAATCTTTGTTTTGGAGTGCGTATAGCACATCTTTTATAAACTCAACCGACTTAGTATTATTAAGATAGCAAGCATAAGGATCTAATTCGCAAGCATCTACATTGGTTGTTGCAGCTGTATTAATAATAATATCCGGTAAATGCTTTGATAAAATATTTTTTACCTCTATAAAATTAGTAATATCTAATTTTTCATAAAGATAATTTTGATGTGAAAACCCCAAACGATCATTGCCTTTTGAAGATGCTATTACTAAAAAATTATTTTTATCTAATAATTGTTGTATCAGTTTTTGTCCTAATAAACCATTAGAGCCTGTAATTAATATTTTTTTCATGGATTTGATAAAATAGATTTAAGGCGATTAATTTGGGTTTGTGTACCTAAAACAAATATCTTGGAATGAGCAATAATTTCTATTTCCGGATCCGGGTTAATGATGTACTTCCCATCTGCTGTTTTAAACCCAATAATATTTGCACCACATTTATGCCTAACTGCTAACTCTTTTAATGTTTTATTTTGTAAAGAGGGTGCTAAATCACTAAAACTTATTTCTTCCAAAGAGACATCATTTAACCCCTGCAATGAAATCATTTCGATTAACTCTACTGTATCGGGCTTTAATACAAGCGTTCCCATGTGTGCCCCGCCGACCTTATCGGGCATTATTACTTTATTTGCTCCGGCTATTTTAAGTTTTGTGTCAGAATTTTCTTCACTGGCTCTAGAAATAATATTTAAATCCTGATTTAGGTTTCTTGCCGAAAGTACAATAAATAGATTATCGGCATCATTTGGGAGCGTTGTGATTAATGCTTTGGCTCTTTGAATACCCGCTTTTAAAAGTGTTTCGTCATGCGTTGAATCTCCTGTAATAACCAAATGTTTATATTTATGGGTAATGCTATTTGTAATTTCTGTGTCTTTTTCAACAACTACAAATCTTTGTCCATGCATCTTTAGAATCTGAGCGGCTTGCCTCCCATTTCTGCCATATCCGCAAATAATAACATGGTTGCTTATTTTTGATATTTCTTCCACTGTTTTTTTATGTTTAAAGTATTCATTAAATTCTCCTTCAACAATAAATTGAGTAAGAGAAGTTATTGCGTATGCAAAAGTACCAAAACTTATAATGATTAAAAAAGCCGTAAATATTTTTCCGGTATTACTTAACGGATGAACCTCCTCAAACCCCACAGTAGCAATTGTAATCACCGTCATGTAAAAAGCATCGGTTAAAGAATAACCTTCAATAATCATAAATCCAAAAATACCGACAAATAAAATGAGCGTAAGTACCGATATGGCTATAATTATCTTTTTATACGTCTGAAAAAACATTCTTATTTTTTACCGCAACGAATTTACTAAATAACTTCTCCAAATAAATCAAAATAATCTGATTTAATAACTTTGACATTATAGAAATGTCCTATTTTCAATGGGTTACTCTCAGCAATCAAAACTTCGTTATCAATATCAGGGCTATCAAATTCTGTACGTCCAATCCAAAAACCACCTTCTTTTTTATCAATTATTACCTTAAATACCTTGTTAACTTTTGCGGCATTTATGTTGTAAGAAATTTCTTGTTGTTGTGCCATTACCATATCTGCTCGCTGCTTTTTTACTTTTACAGATACATTATCTTTTAGTTGAAATGCACCTGTGTTTTCTTCATGAGAGTAGGTGAACACGCCTAATCTTTCAAATTTTATTTCCTTTAACCATTGTAATAATTCTTTAAACTGCTGCTCTGTTTCACCCGGATAACCCACCATAATGCTTGTTCGCAATGATACATTAGGAATAAGTGTTCTTATTTTGTTTATCAGCTGAGTGGTTTTTTCTTTTGTAATACCGCGCTTCATACTTGCCAAAATATCATTGCTAATATGTTGAACGGGCATGTCTATATATTTACAAATTTTCGGATTGTTTTTCATTACTTGCAAAACGTCTTCAGGAAAGCCACTTGGAAACAAATAGTGCAACCTAATCCATTCTATTCCATCTACATCACTGAGCGCTTCCAATAACTTTGCCAATGCTCTTTTTTTATAAATATCTAAACCATAGTACGTTAAATCTTGTGCTATTAGTAATAATTCTTTTACACCTTTCTCAGAAAGTTGTTTTGCTTGTTCAACTAATTTTTCAATAGGCACAGAAATATGATTGCCACGCATTAATGGAATGGCGCAAAAACTACACGGTCTATCACATCCTTCGCTTATTTTCAGGTATGCATAATGCTTTGGCGTAGTTAAAAACCTCTCTCCGGTTAATTCATATTTATAATCTGTTTTTAGTTGCTTGAGTAAAGTTGGCGCATCTCTTGTTCCAAAAAAAGCATCTACTTCAGGAATTTCTTTTTCTAAATCCGTCTTATATCGCTCACTTAAACAGCCTGTAACATATAATTTTTCTATTAAACCTTTCTTTTTTGCCTCAGCAAATTGCACAATGGTTTGAATGCTTTCTTGTTTTGCACTTTCTATAAATCCGCAAGTATTAATAATAACAATATCTTGATTTTTCTTTTCAGATTCATGTTGAACATCAAACCCCATATTAGATAGTGCTCCCATTATATTTTCGCTATCAACAAGGTTTTTGCTACATCCTAATGTTATAACATTTACTTTTCTCTTTAGATGGCTTTTTGTTCTCAATTTTTTTTTTGCAAAGGTCGTATTTTAATGGGATTTAAAAAACAGAAAGGTTGCAAAAGCAACCTTTCTGTTTTAAACAATATCTTTTACTAGATTATTCCTTAATAATTTTTCTTGCCATTTTTTGCCCATTCATTTCAAATTGTAAGAAATAAATGCCGGTAGGGAAAGATGTAATGTCTATATTAATTTTATTTTCTCCGGCTGAATAATTTTGCATAGGTGCATGATATACCGCTTTACCCAAAAGATCCGTAATTTGATACTTAATTTGAGCAGTATTGCTAAGTGTAAAGTTAATATCAAAATTTCCATTATTAGGATTGGGTACAACATTAAAACTAATGCTTTGTGTTAACTCATTTATACCGGTTGGAATAGAAAAATTAATATCATCTAAATAGAAATTATTTCCATAACCACTTGTAGCATCTTCATTAAATACAAATCTAATTCTTACATTAGGTTGTGTTTTAAATGAGTTAAATGCAGGATTAGTAGTAAGTGTGTATAATTTAAATTGAGTTGGTGTTGGGTAAAATGTGGAAGACATAACTCCTCCTGAGCCACTTGATAAAGCAGATCCTGCTGGTTGATAGATATTTGTCCACGTTCCTCCACAATTGGAACTTGCTTGTACTATTAATTTATCTGAATAGCTACTTGTTTTTTGAGCATACGCATATTTAAATGTAAAGATTGCACCACTATTATTTAAGAAGTCGTATGAAGGTGTTTCTAATGTTTCTACTGTACCTGCCGGCTCCATAGAACCATTAATATACATAGCATTATTACCTGTGGCGCCACCACCGGTATAAACATCCCAGCCATTTACTGTATTAAGGGCTGTCCAATTAGGTGGGAGCGTTGGTCCTGGTGTTGATGTTTCAAAACTTTCTATATAGGCACCTGTAATATTTGGAGTACCACCAACTACTTTAACGGTAAAAGTATAAACAGAACTTCCTGTAGGATTAGAGGCAGTTAAAGATACTGTTTGAACACCTACGGTAGTAAATGTAACTGTTGTAACAGACGCTGATGGATTAGCAAAAGTTGCACCACCCGTTCCTGTCCATAACCACGATGCTACAGGCGCATTATAAGATTGATCTTTTACAGTTAAAGAACTACCTGTACATACTGTAAATGACATAGGATAGCCATACGCAATTGGCTTACATGTGGAGTTATCATTAACGCCAGTAGCAATAAGATTAGCCCCGGACCATAGATTATTTCTCCCTGAAACTGATGAGTTTAAAGCTGCTTGCATTACGGTAGTTTGTCCTTGAGTAAAGTTTTTTGGACAAGATGAGTAATCCATAATATTCTCTACATTAGCCTGCCCATTACCTACACAAGTGTTTCCTGATGAGCTAGAAGGACATGTTGAAAAATACCCTTTTGTTTTAGGTGTATCGGCAATACCATCATCACCGCAAGTTACTCCTGGATTATTGGTATTACCAAAGGTGTGTGATAAGTTTAACCAGTGCCCAATCTCATGGCTCAATGTCCTAGAGTCTACCATATTACCACTAACCCATCCTGAACGAATTACAAACGCATCTTGTGCAGCACCTGTAGTCCATGTACCTGGCTTATAAGTATAGCCGACAATTACACCACCAGAAGTAGAACATGTTGCCGAACTAGGACAAATTGAACGTACTACATAAATATTTAAATACTTAGTAGGATCCCATTTACCCGGAGCAGTGCCGGAATACGCATAATTTGGTGCTGATTGATTCCAATCTGTGCTGGTATTATAATAGTGGTTAATACCAGAAGTACAATTGCCATAAGGATCTTTATGGGCTAACATAAATTTAATATCACAGTTTATATAAAGTGCTTTAAATAGTGGGCTGATAGTTCCGGTATCACTACCGGTTCTGGCATAATCATTATTGATATTGGCTAATGCTGCGATGCAATTAGCGTCAGATATGTTTTCTGTACCATTAGTGTGTAAAATATGAAAGACAACAGGAATAGTGTATTGAACAGCGGCTCCCATTTTTTTATTCTTTAGACTTTCTTCATACTGAATAGTTGCTATACGAAGTTTTTCCTGTTCTTCTTCATAGCGTATGCGCGCCTTGGGGTCAGATTTAAATACCTGTTCCATTGCTTCATAAGTAACACATGGAATAATTTGATTTTGGTTTTGGGAAAATAGTTGTCCAACAAAACCAAATACTAAAAATAAATAGAATTTTTTCATAATGAGCGATTTTTTGAACATCAAAGTTACGGAACTTCCTGCTAAAAACCAAAAATTTTACAATAAATTATATGAAAGGCGACTATGTGCAATCAAAAGGTATCAAAATTGAATGTATAACCTTAAATTTAGCTGCCTATTTGTTAAATAATTTGGGACGGCATATTGTCTTCCGGTAACATCTTTAAGCCATGTGTAAGACACTGTGTTATTAACTTGTAATAAATTAAATACTTCTAGAAATATCCATCCTGATTCTAAATGATTAAAAAGATTTTTAGATTTTTTTTCGCGAGCAGGTTTTAGAAATTGATAAGCAAATCCGACATCGACTCTTTTATATGCGGGCATACGGTTTGTTTGCTGCCAACGCAGATGGTTGGGTGGACCAAAGGGTAAGCCCGTTCCAAATACTAAATTAAGACTCATTTTAAAATCCGGAAGTTTTGGTAAATAATCTTGAAAAAACATATTAAAGGTAATTAACTTATCTGTTGGTCTTGGAATATATCCCGGGTCAATTTTTGTGCTATCTACAGCTTTTTGATCGAATGTATAGCCGGGAATAATTAGTTGCCCTTCTTTGTTGTAGTAAGTGTAGTGTATATAATCAGGGCTTTTTTCTTTAGTGCTTAATACTCCTAAAGACACCCAACTCTCAAGATTTTTTACAAATTCACCGGTTAACCGAAAATCACAGCCTGTGGCGTATCCTGAGGCATTGTTGTTAGCAAAATAGCGTATTCTTACATTGTCTATTTCATATGGAATGAGTTGTTTTAAATCTTTATAATAAGCAGCAGCAGTCATCTTAAATGGTCTGTTCCAAAGTTTCAAATCTTTATCAGCAGTAAAAACAAAATGTAAAGATTGTTGTGCTTTTACATTGGTGTGTATATTACCATATACATCTCGCAACTCTCTGTAAAAGGGTGGTTGATAATATAACCCGGTAGAGAATTTGAGCATCCATGGGCTTGCTACAGAGGGCTTATATGCTATTGTTGTTCTTGGTGAAAAAACATATTGCTGATTTACTGTCCAATAATTGCCCCGTACACCAAAGGTTACATACCATTTTTTATTTTCATTAGATTCATTTTCCCAGTTAATTTGGCTATAGTGCATTATGCGCCAACTTTGTAAATGATATTGTGTTTTATAAACATTTGTAAGATTAATGGTATTAATATCATATGGTATGCTGTATCCCGCAGAGTCATTGTATCGCCATTCATTTAGTTTATCCTGCATATCTTCATGTTGAACACGCACACCATTTAAAATCTGAATTTTATCAGAATGTTGATAGATTGTTTTAATTTCTGAATTAATAACTTGGGCTGTTAAAATATTTCTTCCATTTTCAATATAAGTACCCACGCCTCTGTTATATGCCACTTGTGCAAAATTTTGACTACCCGGGTCTGCTTCAAGTTGATCAATTAAATATTGCCCTTGTACTGTATAGATTTCTTTTTCAGTAGCATAGTAGTGAGAGTTAATCCATTTTATTTTCCATTTATTGTTAGGTTTAAATATTAGCGAGGCGGCATTAACCAAGGTAGTGTATTGCATTTTTTCTTGTCCATCAAAATAAACGGATAGGCGCACTGCATTATTTACTGTACCAAAGTCTGTTTGTCTATCGGTAGGTATCACTAAAAATAAATTATCTGAAAAAATACTTAATACTTCTGCAGAAAGTTTTGGTGTAAGCTGAAAATTGAGGAATACTTGTGCATCGTAAAAACGTGGACGATACTCTCCTTTTGTATCCATGGTATTTAATAAATATTGTGTAGATTTATATCTCGCCCCAATAGACCATGACAATAAATGATTATTGGTAATACCTTCTAAATGTAAGTTATTTACTAATAGTCCTGCTGACGCACTGCCTTTAAATTTTGTTGGTTTGCGATATTGGATATCTAATACAGAAGACATTTTATCACCATATTTTGCTTCAAAACCACCGGCAGAAAATTGAAGGCTCTGTACCATTTCCGGATTAGGCAAACTTAATCCTTCTTGCATTCCGCTTCTTACAAGAAAGGGACGATAAATTTCTACATCATTAATATAAGTGAGGTTTTCATCATAATTTCCGCCTCTTACGGAGTATCCTGATGATAACTCATTATTACTGCTTACACCCATTTGTGTTTTAATTAAGTCTTCTATATTACCTGTTGTAGAAGGTAATTTAAAGAACATTTGCGGCTGAATAGTTTGCATTTCAGTGGGTTGCTGATAAGTAATATTTACTTCGTTTATTAAGTTGGAATATTCGAGTATAGGGCTGATAAAAATGGTTTCATTTTCTTTTGCTAAAACAGTTTGTTGTACTTTTTTGTAACTGATATTGTAAAAAACTATTGTCCATTTTTTATTAGCAGGGATAATTAGTTCATATTCTCCATTTTGTCCGGATACTGTATGAATGTTTGCGTTTTCAAGTACAGCAATTTGAATATCCGGAATTACTTTGCCGGTAGAATCTTTTAAAATACCCTTTATTGTTGCATTTTGAGCATTGGTATAACCAAACGCAAATAATAAAAACAACAATAAAACAAGATTCTTAATCATTTAGGGGCTTAAAGTTAATTCTTTTCTTGAATAAGCATATTGCGCGTGCCATCTTTATTCAAGGTTATGTGTAATAAGAGCATTTTATTTTTCCATTCTAAATGTTCTGTTATTAAGTCTTGGCAAAGCAACGGCCATTCTATAAAACAAAAATCGCTATTATCAAGATATTCTTCAAATCCAATATTCTTAAGTTCTTCTACATTATTAATTCTATATAAATCAAAATGTGCGATTTTTAATTTATCAGTATGATATTCATGAACTATAGAAAATGTGGGGCTTGTTATATGTTCTTTTACATTTAATATCTTTCCGAACGATTGTACAAAAGTGGTTTTCCCCATTCCCATTGATGCTTCTATCAGAAAAATTGTTTTTTCCGGAAATTCTTTTAAAATTATTTGTGTGGCTTGCTGCCAGTCTTCGAACGTATTAATTAAAATATTCATTAAAGATTATCGGGGTTGCAAAACTACAAAAGGAATTAATATCTCTTCCATACTTATTCCTCCATGCTGAAAGGTGTTTTTGTAATAATTTACGAAATGCCCATAGTTGTTTGGGTAAACAAAAAAGCCGTATTCTTTTGCAAAAATATATTGGGAACTCGGATGTAATTTTGGTAAATTAATTTCTCCGGGGTTTTTATATTCCACAATCTCTTTTGTATTATAATCCAGTGCTTTGCCTTGCTTGTAACGTAAGTTTGTATTTACATTTTTATCTCCAATTACTTTTATCGGAGTTTTTACCAATACGCTACCGTGATCTGTTGTAATCACAATCGGAATCTTTTTTTCACCTAATATTTTAATTACTTCTAACAAAGGTGAGTGTGTAAACCATGATTTAGTAATACTGCGATAAGCGGGTTCATCTTGTGCCAATTCCTTTATAATCTCCATTTCTGTACGTGCATGGCTCAGCATATCTACAAAATTGTAAACAATAATATTTAATGGGTTTTGAAATAAGCCCGATAAATTTTCCAATAATTTTTTTGCTGCGTGGTTATTGGTAATTTTATTAAAAGAAAATCTGATATCCTTTCCGAATCTTTTTAATTGTGTTTGAAAAAATTGTTCTTCATAAAGATTTTTTCCGCCTTCATCTTCATCATTGCTCCACCATTGCGGAAATAATTTTTCTATTTCGGACGGCATTAGCCCTGAAAACAAGGCGTTACGAGCATATTGTGTGGTGGTGGGTAAAATACTATAATACACATCTTCACTTTCTACAGTATAGTATGTTGATAACATCGGTTCTATGATTTTCCATTGGTCGTATCTTAAATTATCTATGACAATCAAAAACATCGTACTATTTCCAACTTTCTGAATAAATTTATTTTTAATTAAAGTATGACTCATAGTTGGCGTATTTGCTGACTTAGCTTGTACCCACTTAAAATAGTTCTTTTCAATAAATTTAGCAAATTCGTTGTTGGCTTCTTGTTTTTGGTTAAACAACACTTCATTCATACTTTTATCTTCCGAAGTATCCATTCTCATATCCCAAAATACAATTTTTTTATACACATCAATCCATGCCTGCCAGTCGTTAGCCATTTGAATACTTTGTGAAATTTGCATAAATTCCTGTCGATACAAGGTGTTGGTGCTTTCGGTAATAATCTTTTTATTATCTAGAACTTTTTTTAGAGACAATAAAATTTGATTAGGATTAATTGGCTTTATTAAATAATCTGCTATTTGCCTACCAATAGCTCCTTCCATAATATGTTCTTCTTCACTTTTGGTAATCATAATAACCGGTACGGCTGTATTAAATTGCTTTATTTTTTGCAGCGTATCTAACCCACTAAGACCGGGCATATTTTCATCTAATAGTACCGCATTAATATTTTTATCTTGACGTAAAATATCAATAGCCTCATCTCCACTTACGGCTGTAGCAATATCATATCCTTTAGATTGCAAGAATAAAATATGAGGTTTTAATATATCAATTTCATCATCTGCCCATAGTACTTTATATTTTTCCATGTTATCGTTTTTTTGACAAATATAGTATCAAAAACGAAATACTCAAAGGTTTATTGTAACATCGCATCCTTTTTATAAAGAGGTGTTTAGTGTTTTCTTTTTCACTCGTTGCTATATAAAGTTAATAGAAAGAATCCTATCGCAACACCATTTCTTCTACTTAATTCTTACTCTTGGATCTAAAAAGCCGTAAATAATATCTACAATCATATTAGTAAAAACGAAAATGGTTGCAAATATTAAAGTAGAACCCATCACTATAGGTAGGTCATTTTTTGTAAGTGCTTCAAACACTTCATAACCGATACCTTTCCAATTAAAAATATATTCTACAAACACAGCACCTGCCATAAGCCCGGCAAACCATCCGGAAATAGCTGTAATAACAGGGTTTAGTGCATTTTTTAAAGCGTGTTTGGTTATAATTGCATAAAAAGATAACCCTTTTGCACGCGCTGTACGTATGTAATCTTGCGACATAACATCTAATAATGAACTTCGCATAAGTTGTACAATAATAGCTAATGGTCGTGTGCCGAGGGTAATAGCAGGAAGAATCAAATTTTTTATTTGAATTTTTTCACCTTCCCATACATCCAACTCAAACAAACTGCCTGTTGGTGAAAGTCCGGTATATTTATTTAAAACATAGCCGAACAACCATGCAATAATAAGTCCAACAAAAAATGACGGCGCTGCCATACCAAGCACAGATAATACCAAAGATAATTTATCGTACCATTTGTTTTGATGAACTGCACTAAGCACACCCAAAAAGATACCAAGTATAGATGCTATAATAATAGAAGAAAAAGCTAATACTGCTGTTTCCGGAAGCGTTTCTATAATAATATCGGATACCGGTCTTTTGGAAATATATGACCGTCTTAAATAAGGCATTTTAAGCACAACAACTTTGTTGGAAAATTTAAAAATAGCAAGTCCCGCATATTTTTCTTTATTATAATACCAAGGGCTTTCGGGATTATCGTTTTGGTGTATAGAAATAACCGATAGGTCGTTAAGATACTGCAGATACTGTTTTATCAGTGGTTGGTCTAACCCAAGGTCTTTATGAATGGCTTCTACTTGTTCTTTATTTGCTCTTTGACCAAGCATAATGGTAGCAGGGTCGCCGGGCAATACATTAAATAAAAAGAAAACAGCAGTAATAACGCCCCATAATACAATAATTGAGTATAATATTTTTGATATAATGTATTTTCCCAAGTGCTATAAAATAAGAGGGGAAAGGTAGTAAATTATTTTTTAGTGCTATCCTTTTATTTTTTTCAGACTATCTTCACCAAGCACTTTAATAGCAGACCCTTTTACTTCTATCAAACCTTCTTCTTTAAAGTCAGATAATGTACGAATAAGTGTTTCTGTTGCAGTGCCAACTATACTGCTTAAATCGGTACGTGATATATTAATGCTAAAAATCTTTTCTTCCGGTTTTTTATATTTTTGGACTAACAGTAAAAGTGCTTCAGCTACTCTCTTACGAATAGAGTGATATGCCATTTTTATCAATCGTTCTTCTTTTTCTTTCATTCCGTTAGATAACATTTTAATAAACACATTAGCAATATCTTTATTGGTATGAATTAATGTATAAAACTGATCTTTTGGAATAACACAAACTTCTGAATCGTCTAAAGCAGTAGTAGAAAACTGATAGGTTGTATCTTCCAATAGTGCTTCGTATCCTATAAAATCGCCGGGCTTGTATAAATCGATAATAAATTCTTTACCAAATTCGTTAATTTTAAATGCTTTAATTTTTCCTTCAACTACAAAGTAAAGTGCATTTGGGTATCGTCCATCTCTAAAGATAAATTCTTTTTTTGGTACTTCAATAATTTTGTGTCCTTTAGTAAGTTGCTCTATAGACATTTGCTGTGCTGCTTCATCAAAAAAGCTTTTTAGTCCGTCTATAGATTGGGAGTGTCCGGTCATGGAGTTTTTTATTTTTTCTATTCTTGATAATCGTGCTTCTATAGCTCCAAGCAGGTCTGTGTCGGTAAATGGTTTAGTAAGATAATCGTCCGCACCCATTTCCATACCTTTTCGCATATCTTGTCTTTCGGCTTTTGCTGTTAGGAATATAAAAGGAATATCTGTTGTGTCTTCATCTTTTGATAAGATAGATAAAACAGCGTATCCGTCAAGTTCCGGCATCATAATATCACAGATAATTAAATCAGGTTTTTCATTCTTTACACTTTTAATACCTTCTTTTCCGTTAGCGGCTGCCATCACATGATAATCTGCCAACTCAAGAATTTCGGCAATATTTTCGCGCATATCTTTATTGTCCTCTATTACTAAAATCTTTTTCTTTTCTTTCATTGTTTTATTTTTAATTTATATTAAACGGTATGGTAACCGTAAATGTACTTCCTTCATTCACACGGCTTATAAATGATATAGTTCCGTTCATAAGCTCTAAATATTTTCGTACGATATTTAACCCCAAGCCTGTTCCTTGTATGGAATTAACGTTATCTGATCTAAAAAATCGAGCAAAAATATGTTTTTGATCTGCGTCCGGAATGCCGTATCCCTCGTCGGTTACAGACATGATAAATTTTCCGTTTTCAATTTTAGTTTCCACAAGAATTTGTTTGTCTTCATCAGAATACTTAGAAGCATTGGAAATAAGATTGAATAAAATATTTTTAAGGAGTTGTATATCAACCATTATTTTTGCTTGTTGAGCATGATAAATAACCTTTACGGTTTGTCCATTTTTTAAAATGGGTGTAATATCTTCTATAATTTGGTTGAGCGTATCTTTTATATTAATAACCATTGGTTGATAGCGAACAATGCCTTCTTCTAATTTATCTAAAGAAAGAAAATCATTCAACATTTCTGTCAGGTGATTTACGGCAGATTTTATTCTGTGAATGTGTTTTTCTCTTTTTTCCTGATCTTTTTCAGTAGTATATTTTTGGATAAGTGAAACTGATGAAAGTATGGTGCCAAGCGGCGTTCTAAACTCGTGAGATGCTGTAGAGACAAATCGGGATTTTACTTCATTTAAAGATTTTTCTTTTTCTAACGACCGAGAAAGTTCATTTTTACTTTGTGATAACTCATATACTACTCTTGCAAGTTCACGTGTCCTTTCTTTTACTTTTGTTTCTAATACTTGGTTCAGATATGATATTTCTTCATTTTTCCTTTTTAATAAATCAGCATACTCCTTGAGTTTTAGTTCATTTTCTTTTCTTGCACTGATATCGATAATAAGACAAACTATGTACTCTTCTTCGTCAATAGAAAAAGGACTTAATCCAACTTCTATTGGGAATTTACTCATGTTTTTCTTAAGCCCAAATAACTCTAAGTTTTTGCCCATTGGGCGTGGTGTTGGCGCATGAGCGTAGTTTGTTCTTAACTTAGAATGTCCCTCTCTATATTCCGGAGGAATTAGTTCTTCTATCTGTTTACCAATTAATTCATTTTGTTCGTATCCAAAAATATCATTGACCCTTGGATTGGTTATGCTAATTTCACCATTTTTTTTACAAACAATAATACCTTCTGTAGAATGATAAAAGATAGCTTCAATAAGCTTTTTCTCGGTAAGCATTTTTCTTTTTTTTATCACTTCTAAATCCACCTTGCTCAAAATTTATGGTAACGAACAAAGTAAGTTTAGATTTTGGCACTAAAATATGATTTAAATCATTTACCTTGTGTTAATTTATTGAAATGATATTTCTGTACTAAGCGGTAACGAGTTTAACTTTTGATATACTTTAATTAGAGTTGCCACATCTTTAAGGCAATATTCTTGAATTTCCTCTTTTTGGTTTAGTTCATAAAAAGCTTTGGCTACCATGCTGCCATCTAAATTATCTTTTGGAGAGTCTATGTCAAAAACGTGTGCTAAAAGATCTAAGGAAGTATAGTGTTTATAATCTCCAAACTTCCACATTTCCATTGTGTCTTGTAAGTATTCTTTTCTGCCTGATTTTAATACATCCGGAACAGCAATATTATTAATAAGCATTCTTCGGCATAAAAATGGAAAATCAAATTCTCGTCCATTATGAGCGCATAAAGAATATTCAGCATTATATTTTTTAAATGTATGTTGAAAAAATTTGTTCAAACTATCATTAAAGGCGTTGAGTAGTACTCGTTCATCTTCATGAAATAAGCATTTTAGATGTATTGTATTATTATCATCAATGTAGCCCAAGCCTATGCATATAACTTTTGAGAATTCCGAAAATATTCCTGCTTTTTGATATTGTTCTTCCGGATTAAGGTCGGGATTAAATCTCCATTTTGCTGTCCACAATTTTTTTTCTTTTTCAGTAAGTTCAGAAAAAGTATATTTAACAGGAATGGTTTCTATATCTAAAAAAAGTAATCTTCGTATCATAATTTCTACCAATCCTCTCCCTTTTTATTAACAGGTGTTGACATTGCATCTTTTATTTCTTCTGCAAGCGCGTTGGCATC
The DNA here is from genome assembly GCA_039811645.1 of Bacteroidia bacterium. GTDB lineage: Bacteria > Bacteroidota > Bacteroidia > B-17B0 > Aurantibacillaceae > BPGX01. Next base: position 24,185 of record JBDHZB010000030.1, read on the forward strand.
TTTTAGTGATTCTCCTTTTATTTTTTTCCATGTTAACTCCGGTAAAAGCATAGAGCCACACTCTGCAATTTCTTTGGTAATATCTCCTCCGGTATTTTTACCATTGCTTGCAGTATGGTTTATTTTTTTAATGGTATATTTATACTTACCGAATTTTGTTTCAATTGTTACATGCATTAAAATTTTGCCCGTATAATTAAATGGTGGATTTAATTCTTTTGGTTTTATTGGAAAAGCCACATCCATTTCTACCTTACTGCCACCACCAACAGGATTAATTTTTTCGTATTTCGGGGTTTCTTTTTGTGCCCACGCAATAGCCCTATCTAATAAATCTTTTGCAGACACGGAATCTTTTGTAACAATTTCCGTAATAACATGACCATCATCAAGTGGCCTTTTATCTTGCGCTTTAATGCCTGATAAAAAAGTAAGTAATATAGTGCTTATTGCAAATACAGTTTTTTTCATATTAATAGATTTTAGGATATTGATTTGGATTTACTTCATTCATTAAATTATAAATAGCATCAAATACATCATCAGTGCTTGGCTTTGAGAAATAATCGCCATCGGTAGCATAGGCGGGACGATGTTCTTTTGCAGTAATTGTTATTGGAGCAGAGTCTATCAAGTTGTATAATTTTTGTTTTTCAATAAGTTGTTGTAAAATATATGCACTCGCTCCGCCGGGCACGTCTTCGTCTAAAATTACAATACGACTTGTTTTTTGTACGGACTGTGCAATAAGATGGTGTGTGTCAAATGGAATAAGTGTCTGAATATCTATTAACTCAACAGAAATATTATGTTTTTCCAACTCCACAATAGCGTCTTGTGCTACTCTTACACAAGAACCATAGGTTACTAATGTAACATCTGTGCCTGTTGAAATAATTTCGGGAACACCAAGCGGTGTTTTAAATTCACCGAAATTAGTTGGTTGTTTTTCTTTTAGGCGATACCCATTAAGTGGTTCAATAATTAAAGCCACATCATCAGATTCTAACAATGTATTATAAAATCCTGCTGCTTGTGTCATATTTCTAGGAACACAAATGTAAATACCTTTGCAGGCATTAATGATAACTCCCATTGGCGAACCACTATGCCATATACCTTCTAAACGATGACCTCTGGTTCTTACAATAACGGGAGCTTTTTGAGTTCCTTTTGAACGCCACCGTACAGTTGCTAAATCATCACTCATCACTTGGAGTGCATAAAGCAAATAATCCAAATATTGAATTTCGGCAATTGGTCGCAAGCCTCTTAATGCAAGTCCTATAGACTGTCCTAATATTGTTGCTTCACGAATGCCGGTATCCAATACACGTAAGTCAGAATATTTTTCCTGCATTTTTTCAAGCCCTTGATTCACATCTCCAATTTTACCGCTATCTTCACCAAAAATCAGCACATTCGGATACTTTTCAAATAATGCATCAAAGTTATCTCTAATAATCATTCTTGCATCTACCATTGGCGCATCTGTGTTATATTGCGGAGCTGTACCACTTTCTTTTAAAGCACTCCATTGTGTTTCTGAATATAAATCGGAACCATAGCTTTTTTCTGCTATACTTCTCTTTTCTTGCAGCCACGCAGATAATTCATTTCTATATTCAGAGTTTTCATTTTTTGTTATTCGTAAAACTTTTTTTACTGCTTGATGAATATCTTTACGAATGGGTTCTTTGATGGCAGATAATGTTTTTTGAACGGCAATAATATCTTGAGCAAAAGCCGAGTTTACGATGATTTTTTCAAATAATGCCGAAGCTTCTTGTATTTCTTGTTTTATAGGTATTAGATAATTTTCCCAAGCTTTGTTTCTTGCTTCTTGTACAGTTTGTTTTGCGCTTTCTTCAATTTCATCTAGTTCTTTCTCATTAGCAATACTGTTTTTCAAAATCCATTCTCGCATTTTTTTTATACCATCGTATTCTGCTTCCCATGCTAATCTTTCTTTTGACTTATATCTTTCGTGAGAGCCGGACGTACTATGTCCTTGCGGCTGTGTTACCTCTTCTACATGCACCAACACAGGTACATGTTCTTCTCTGGCAATTTTTTCAGCTTTTTCGTATGTTTCACATAAGTGCACATAATCCCAACCTTTAGTAACTAAAATCTCAAATCCTTTATTTTTTTTATCTCGCTGAAACCCTTTTAGTGCTTCGGAAATAGATTGTTTGATTGTTTGATATTTTTTTTGAACAGAAATACCATAGCCATCATCCCAAACAGAAATAATCATTGGCACCTGCAATACGCCGGCGGCATTAAGTGTTTCCCAAAACAATCCTTCTGAAGTGCTGGCATCACCAATTGTTCCAAAAGCTATTTCATTTCCTTTATTTGAAAATTTTAGAAATTCTCCTTTTTGTAGTGCAGTATTATTTCGATAAAAATAAGAAGCGTAAGCTAAGCCTAACAGTCGCGGCATCTGGCTGCCTGTAGGAGAAATATCAGCAGAAGAATTTTTTAGTTCAACAAGATTTTTCCATGAACCATCCGCATTTAGAAGTGGGGTTGCATAGTGCCCTCCCATTTGACGACCACCACTTGTTGGCTCGTAATTCAAGTCGGTATGTGCATATAACCCTGCAAACCATTGTTGAATCGTAAGTGCATCAATGGCGAACATAAAAGTTTGATCTCTGTAATACCCGCTTCTAAAATCTCCTTCTCGAAAAACCTTTGCCATTGCCAACTGCGCAATTTCTTTGCCATCACCAAAAATGCCAAACTTAGCTTTACCCGTTAAAACTTCTTTCCTGCCAAGTAAGCTTGTTTGCCTGCTTTCATGGGCTATTCGAAAATCATTTAATACAATTTCTTTAATTTCCTGAAAAGTATAATCTGCTGTTTTATTAATTTGTACCTCGGAAGACATGTTGCTATTTTTAGTTCCTTACAAACATACAGAATAATTAATAAATCATCAAAGAGAAATATAAACTTAAATTTATTAAAATTATTTTACTTTTGCAGAAAATAAAATATCTTATGAAGAAAAGAGTTATTATTGTTTTAGGAATAGTTGTATTAATAAATAATCTATTCAGTCAAAATGTTGGCATTAATACAACAGGCGCAGCAGGATATCCATCTGCCGGCTTAGACGTAAGCTTTCCAAACAAGGGCATTTTAGTGCCGAGAGTTGCATTAGCCGGTCCTGCTGATGTTATTACCGTTCCTTCTCCTACATTAAGTTTATTGGTATTCAACACCTCTTCTTCCGGAGGCTTATATCCCGGGTTTTGGTATTGGACAGGTACTTGTTGGCAAAACGTTAATACCCCACCTATTGGCTCAACCTACATTCAATGGTACAATGCTGCTGATCCTAATTCTATTTACCCGTGTACAACATGGATTTCTACAGATATTCAAAACGGAGAATTTATAAGAGCAACGGGAGGCAATGCAAATGTGCCAAGCGGAGGTATTCTTACCGGTGTTGTTCAAGGCTTTGCAACAGAAGACCATACACATAGTGGCTCTGTAACCATTAATAACTCCGCCGCTTTAACAACAAGTACAGACGGGCTGCACAACCATACGGGATACACGGGTGGATATCACGACATAGGCACAGGCTGTGGATCACCAAAATGGTTACCTTACGATGATAACAATGCTTCCAACTCTGTTGGACCAGGCGGTAACGCAACAAGTACAACTTGTCCGTGGAACGGCAATGGTATTGTTGGAAACTTTTTAGGAAGAGTAGATACAGAACTTAATCACAACCACGCCATTTCTACAGACGGAAGTCATAATCATATTGTCCCACCACACACACACACAGGCTTAGTAACAGTAGGAAATATGGCAACAGGAACGGCTGCTAACGAAACAAGACCTACTAATGTTGCTGTAAAATTTTGGAGAAGGACTAACTAAATTCTATTATTATTTAATAAATGAGATATTCTTTTTCTATATTAATAATATTCTTTTTAAACATTACCTGTTTATCTTATGCGCAAAATTTAGTAAGCATTAACGGCGCATATATTAATATTAATGGCGGCACAAATACAACTCCCATATATGTTGTTGTGAACGAACCCAGTACATTAGGTATAGTAAGAACATCAGGGCATATTATATCAGAAGGACAATATAATTTCGTGCGATGGAAAACCGTAAGCAATACAGGTGCTTATATTTTCCCTTTTGGAAAGGGCGGAGTTGCTGCTAATTATATTCCATTTACTTTTAATAAAGTATCAGGGAATAGTGATATAGATATGAGTACATGGGGTACCACCTCTCAAAATATGCCGCACCCCAATATTAGCAATGTAGCTGCCGTTACAAGCATGACTTGTATTCCGGATTCTGTGCAAAGAGCAATAGACAGATTTTGGGACATTAGAGCAACGGGCACAACCGCTGATTTGACATTTTCATACTTAGGCATGGAAAACACAACTGCCGCTCCTACAGCGGCACTTAAAGCTATCCATTGGAATGGTTTAACTTGGGATCCGCCTGTAGGGCCAGGAAATACAGGCGTGGTAGCCGGTGTAGGTATCGTAGGCGCAGTAACGGGGCAATCTTCCTTTTCTCCGTGGACACTTGTTAACTATCAACCTCCTATTTTAAATTTAGTCAATACACAAAGTGTTTTATGTTATGGCGGCAACAATGGTTCTGCTACTGTTAATACTACTAATGGAGCACCAAGCTATACTTATAATTGGTCGCCTTCCGGGCAAACCACTGCTACACTCACAAGCGCAACCGCAGGAACTTTTGTGGCTACAGTAACCGACTGTGCATTAAACTCAAGTTCTATAAGCGTAACAATTACTCAACCTACAGATATGACTTTAACAGTAGCACATTCCAGTATTACTTGTAACGGTTTTAATAATGGAGTTGCTACTACAACCGTCAGTGGCGGAATGGGTGGTTATACTTATACGTGGCAACCCATAAGTGCCTCTACCGGCTCTGTGAGTAATCTTACTCCCAACACCTACACGATTATTACGGCAGATATTAATAATTGTATAAAGCAAGATACCTTTACCATTACACAGCCAAGCGCCCTAAGTCTTCTAACTACTTATACAAACGCAAGCTGCTACGGGTTAAGTAACGTCAG
>JBDHZB010000031.1:0-29058 GCA_039811645.1 Bacteroidia bacterium
AAAATAACCACAACACCACTTTTAGAAAAGTTTCCAAAAGATTTTTACCCCCCCCCCCCATTTTAACAAAAATTGTATTCATAATTAACAAGTTTTATGACTTTTACGCAATAAATTACATTCGGTTACAAAATATTGTAAAAAAAATATTTCGGTAAACTAACTTAATGTAAGTTGTTTATGTTAAATCTAAATTATAAAGGTAGTTATGGAAAGAGAAAATGCCAAAAGCTGGTATGAAAACAAAGCAAATTTACTTCTGCACCAACATTTTATAAATCTCATCTTTTAGATGCATTCTGATTTTTCTTAAATCAGTTAGATATTCATCGTTAGTATTATGCACTCCTGATTCAATTTGATGAATTTCTTTATTAATCTTATTATACTCTTCAGCAATGTGATGAAAGTGTGTGTTTTTTACTTTTAAATCTTGGATTTTTTCATGAAATTGTGGAAATTCATGGTGTAGATCGTGTTTCTCCATACAATATTAATTTTTACAAAGATACTTTGGTAATTCAGCAATTGATATGATATTCATCAGAAAATAAGATGTATTTACATAAATAGTCTTAAAATAGAAAAATCTTTATTTACTCTTTACAATTATAGGATTGAATGCCTTTGAAGATATAATAACACTATCTCCGGCAGACAAACCAACTGCTTCTTTTTCAGTAGCTACAACTTGTATAATATTATTACCAATTAAAACAGAAATGATATATATAAAATCTTCCTGCCGAATATTTAATATTTCTCCCATAAATTGAAATTTGCCACTTATTTTTTTATCAGGAAGAATATCTATTGGAGTTCCTTGTTTTTGAATTTGCCCATTTTTAATCACAACAACGGTATTACTCATCTTAAAGATATCCGGCAAATGATGGCTTACTATTAAAGTGGTAAGATTATATTTTTTATGTGCAGATAAAATTAAATCCTGCATCTTACTCCTTGTCTCGTTGTCTAAGGAGGAAAATGGTTCATCTAATAATAACAACTTTGGTTTACGCACAAGCGCTCGAGCAATTGCGGTTCTTTGTTTCTGCCCTCCTGATAATTGGTGTGTATTTTTTTTTCGTAAATTTTGCAGTTCCATAAACTCCAATAATTCTTCTATAACTATTTTAGACTCCTTTGCTTTAGTGTCAACTGCAAATTGTAAATTTTCTTCTACGGTCATATTAGGGAATAAGGCATAATCTTGAAATACAAAACCAATATTACGCTTTTGCGGAGGCACAAAAAGTTTTTTTTCCGTGTTTAGCCAATATGTGTCTTCTACTTTAATATGCCCATTATCAACATCAGTTAGTCCTGCTATAATTTTTAGCAATGTTGTTTTTCCCGCTCCCGATTCGCCTTGAATACCTGTAATTTCTCCTTGTTGAATGCTTAACGAAATATTCATATCAGCAAGTCCAATAGAAGTATGTAATTTTTTTATAATGTGTATGTCAAGCATTTTATTTTTTCTGCAATTTACGATTGATAAAATGAACACTTAATAATATAGTAAATGAAATACACAACAATATAACAGAGTAAATATTTGCGGTAGAATAATTCATAGACTGAACTTCATCATAAATTGCAATAGATGCCAGCTTTGTTTCTCCGGGTATATTACCACCAATCATCAGCACTACTCCAAATTCTCCAATTACGTGTGCAAAGGAAAGAACAGTTGCTGAATAAATAAATGGTTTCATATTTGGCAACTGCACTCTATATAAAGTTTGCCACTTATTTTTTCCTAAAGAAAAAGCAGCATCTGTTAAAGATGAGGGAACAGCATGAAATCCGGATATTAGCGGTTGTATCATAAATGGCAATGAATAAATAACAGAAGCCACTACAAGCCCATTAAATGTAAAAACAAGACGTAAATCAAAATATGTTTTTAGAAAGTTTCCTAAAAAATAATTTGGACTAAATGCCAAGAGCATATAAAATCCAAGAACTGACGGCGGTAATACTAAAGGTAAACTAACAATGGTTTGTAATATTAACTTAAAATTTGACTTACCCTTTGAAAGCCAATATGCAAGCGGAATAGAAATAATCAATAGAATAACCGTAGTAACAACTGCTAATTTAAAAGATAATAAAAGTGGCTGCCAATCAATCATACGCAAGCAATATCTCATTTGTTTTAATCATAGCATAGACTATACTCCCTTGTTGTAGATTCATGCTTTCAAATGCAGTTGTTGTAATAATAGAATCAATAAGATATTCTTTCCATGTTAGTGTTAATTGGCAGAGTAATTTATTTTTTTTGATATTCTGTACCGTGCAAGGAAGTATGTTTTGTAAACTGATACTCCCTGCTTTAGTTTTAGAAATAATTACTTCGGTTTCTTTAAATAGTACTGTAACAGTATTTCCTACATTCAGTAAGCTTAGCGTTTCGGGCGTATCAATAATAATAGAGGTAAATAAAGTATCTTCTACTTTTATCTTTACCAAAGAAAGTGAGCCCTCTGTTGTAATTTCAGATATGATGCCGTTCAGAGTATTCATTTTTATTTTTCAGAAAATCCGTAGTAAGATAGTATTTTTTTTGCCGATGGAGAATCTATAAATAAACAAAATCTTTTTGCCATTTCGAGGTTTACACATTTCTTTAAAATAACATAAGTTTGTTTTAATGGCGTATAGCTATCTTGTGGTATAATATAATAATATCCGTTTTCTTGTTTTATTTTAGGTGATAGCGCCAATGAAAGTGCAACTATACCGATATCAGCAGCACCTGTAATAACAAACTGCGCGGCTTGGGAAACATCTTCTCCAAAAACAAGTTTACTCTTTATTTTATCATACACTTTATAATATCTCATTGCTTCTTCTGCGCCTTTCCCATAAGGTGCGTTTTTTGGGTTTGCTATTGCAATTTTTGAAATATCTGATTTTAATAACACTTGTATATTCTCTTTACTTAGATTTATTTTTTTAGACCAAAGAATAAGTTTTCCGATAGCATATACTTTTGGAGAAGTGAAATTAAATTTTTTTTCCACTAATAATGTCGGATATCTATCATCTGCGGAGAAAAAAATTTCAAATGGTGCATCGTTCACTATCTGTTCATACAACTTTCCGGAAGATCCATAAGTTACAACAATTTTATCTTTTGGATATGTTTTGTGATATACAGATATGATAGAGTCCATGGCGAACTTCATATTGGCAGCTACAGCAATTGTTATTTTCTGTTGTGCAAGTAATATACCATTACAAAGTAAAATAATATAAACTAAAAATTGTTTTTTCATATCGCTCGGTTATGCTTTTATTTATATAATGAATGTCAAAAAAATTTAGATTATAAAATCGTTACAATCTTTTTCTATAAAGGATTGTATTTTGCTTTGCAATGTATAAAAGTTTTTAATAACAGCCTCGCCATACGCTGTTAATACAGTTCCTCCTCCATTTGCGCCTCCTATTGTTTTTTCTATAACCGGCTGTTTAGCACATTCATTCATCTCCTTTACAAGTTGCCATGCTTGGCGATAGGACATTTTTATTGATTTTGCCGCAGCATTAATACTTCCGTGTTTTTTAATTTTTTCCAGCAAAATAACTCTTCCTAACCCTAAAAACGGTTTGTTTTTTTTATCTACCCACACACGTACACGAATATTATAATCTCCTGTTTTTTTTTGTTTCTTTACCATTATGTGTTTAAAAATATAACGCAAAGAAAAACAAGCAATGATAATCAAAAAATGATTTTGGTCATACATAAAAAACATCAACCAGCACCCCATCGAAAACTCGCTACTCATACATTAACTTATGAAAAAACGACAGGATGCCGATTTATTGTTAAATTGAAGTCTTTGCGTCTATTTTCGTATCAATCAATTTACGCGATTAACTTCAATACTTTTAAGCCAAAAAACATGACGAGGACCTGTTTTAGTATCATTCTTGCAAATTAAAATCATATCTCCTTGTACTTTAATTGGCGCTCCATTTTCCTCAAATAGCACATAAACGTTATCTCCGGTCGGGTTATTAAAAAGTTCTGCCCACGAAAAAGTTGCTTTATAATTGTCTGTTGCTCTTGCTACAATATAAAAATTGCGATCCTTATGATTATTTTGTTTGATTTTTGCTTTCATCAAAATATCTTTCAAAAGAACTCCTTTACATATTTTATCTTCCTTCATTGTACTTCCGCTTTGGCATACTACTTTAAAATTTTCTATTGTTGCCACGTTCATCTTTTTTAATGAATCTACGGTTAATGTAAGTGGTGTTTCAACATCTCCGGTTACTGCAACTTGTTTGCTAATATACTTTGCACTGTCTCCGGCAGCAATAGGCGACATGCAGGCATCTGACGCTCCCTCTTGTTTCATATTTGCAGTCGCAGTGTCTTTTGATGACATGCTTTCTTGTTGTGTTTTTGGCTCACTGTTATTTGACTCGCCGCAATTACTAAATGTAAGTGCTATAGCCAATACCGAAATTGTAATCATTGTTTTTTTCATTTTGTTTGATTTTTTATGTTATTGATTTAGTTTTATTACTTCTTGAACCATGATAAAAAGTGTTATTCGCTTCATCTCTATTTGTGATTATAAAAGCGAAGTGTAACAAAGAAATTTCTTCCCTCTTCAGGATAACCTTCTACAAGAGAATAATTTTTATCAAAGATGTTATTTACGCCTCCTTCTATGCTTATATATTTCCATACTTGAACAGAAACTAAACTATTTACAAGTGTGAATTCAGGGACATGAACACCATAACTTGTGCTAAAACGTGTAGAATTATATTCGGTACTTGCCAAAATACTTACTCGTTTAATTGGTTTATACTGTACATAACCAAATACTTTAGTGTAAGGGACATCAGTAAACTTAAGTGTAGGATTGGTTAAGTTATGCCTTTCTATATAAGTATAGTTTGCACTAAATAAAAGGTTATTTAAGATATTATAATTAATACTTGCTTCTGCTCCCATGTATTCTGCATTTCCTACATTTTGTATTTGAGATTTTCCGGGCTGTACATTGTTTACACTTATCATTGCATTAGAAATATGACTATAGAAGAATGCTGTTTGGAACACTATCTTTTTGAAAAATTTACCCACATAGTTTAATTCATAATTATCTGCAATTTCCGGGTTTAATGCAGGGTTTGGAATAGCAGTCCCCATACGGTAAGAATATCTGTCTTTAATGGTTGCAAATCTTGTTTTGTGAGAAACAACCCCTCCTATTTTATGATCATCCTTAACATAATAGAACACTCCTATTTGTCCATTATATGCATCACTAGCTCCTGCTGTTGGAAAATCAAAGATGGTTTTTGTTGTACTATTATAATCTTGTGCTTGGATATTTTTTCTTACGCTATAACTTACACCTGGAATCACAACAAACTTATCAGTAATTCTAAAAACATCTTCAAGTCCAAAAGTAATGGTATTATCTTCAAAACGACGAATAGGCTCATTAAGATTATGCTCTCTATGTATATCTTCTTTATAGTGTGCCGCAAATTTTATCTCATTTTTTGGAATAATCATAGTGCCATATTCAATACTTCCGCCATAAGTATAGTCATCATAAAAACTCTGAAAAGCATACGGTTTTTTCTGTGTTGTATATGTAGAGTCATCGTAACTATTAATAGAATTTTTAAATATATCATAATAGATACGGCTTTTTACATAGTTTTTATCATTAATTTTTGTGTTAGACATAAAATAATAAGTTTCTTTATTCCAATATGGCCACTGCCAATAACGCGGTTTTGTGTAAAGTGAGTTTAATTTATCATCTCCGGCATAAACAGGGCTGCCCTTTTGTCCTTGTTGATTAATATAACCAAGTACATACTCATGTTTTTCATTTGGTGTCCATCCAACTTTAAAATTAGCTTTCTGATCTGTTCTATAGGAATTATCCCGATCTCTTCCTTTTTCATGAGCATGTGGTGTAAACTCTTTTGACATAACATAAGAATCTCTATGTAAATAAGAATAACCTCCCTGAACATAGAATTTACCAAAGTTTCCGCCAGCGTTAATATTCCCTTTATACCCGTTAGTGTTAATCATACCAACAGAGCCATCAAATTCTAATTTTTTGACAGGCTTTCTGGAAATAAGGTTAATCGCACCGCCAAGCGAATTAGGACCATACAAAATAGAAGAGTATCCTTTTGATACATCAATAGCTGCTAAATCAAAAGTAGTAAATCTGGCTAAATCTACATAGCCATCGTAAGGCACATATACAGGAATTCCATCCATATAAACCGGCACCTGTCTAAGGTCAAATCCCCTCACAGTAACCATTGACTCATTACGAGGGCCTGAGGCTGTTAAACTTATTCCGGCAATCATATTAAGCGCCTTGGATACTTCCATTTTATTCTGCATTTCCATTGCTTGATAATTTACACGATTCAGGATTTCATCGTTTTTATTTACAGTAATAATTACCTCTCCAAGTTTAAACATTTTATTGTTTAAAGCAGATGTATCTGCATCTTTTGTTTTTAAAGAATCCTGCTGCTGAGAGTAGCTTATTAATGGACTTATTCCAATAAGCAGTAAAAGTTTAGTTTTCATGGTTTTTATTTTTGTTATTTTGTTTTTCACTATGTTTTTTTTAGCATAACGATATTTATAAAAAAATAAAATCGAATTTCCCTGTTTTCAAAATTGTCAAAGAAATAATAAGATTATAGTTTTTCATCGTTATGTTTTATTTTATACAGCGCAAAGGAAAAGAAGATAAAAGGATTGAAAAATGATTTTAGTCAGTTTGATTTAATGTCCCTGCTACATAAGCCCCATAGAGGTTCTGACACCTCTTTTACCATTACACTTTCGTTTTGGCTGTCTTTGAGAAGAACATGCTGCCACAAATACACAAATAATAAGTATAAAAAGTAAATTCGTTTTAATCTTGAGCATCTTTATGAATATTAAATTTTCCTCAAAATTACATTTTTTTATTTTACAAAGGTACTCCTCATTATTTTTTTGTTATTTTGTCCCTTAGCTATGTTTTTCTTCTTGTCTAAAATAATGGCATTTTTGTTCATGCCTCTCTTTTGGTTCTTTGTGGCAATGATATATTCATTCTTCTCAAAATACAGAACCAAAATACAGATTTTTTCTTTAGTATTTCTTTATTTGTGTTGTAACGCATTTTTGATTGATGAAATTGGCAGATGGTGGGAATGCTATCCTATCCCAAAAATTAATAATGAACAGTATGATGTAGGTATTGTTTTAGGAGGAATCGGAAAGATTGATGCCGAACAAAACTTAATCGAATTTAACAGCAGTGCTGATCGCTTAATGCAGGCACTAAAGTTATATCATGAGAAAAAAATAAAAAAGATTTTAATTACCGGCGGGTCAGGAAGTATCCGACATCCGGAAGATAAAGAAGGGTTGTATATTTATCGTTATTTAAAACAAATTGCAATTCCTGATTCCGACATTATTATTGAATCCGAGTCTAAAAATACTTATGAGAATGCTGTTTTTACCAAAAAGATATTAGACTCTCTGCATCTTGGGAGAAAAAAACATGTCTTAATTACTTCGGCATATCATTTAAGAAGAAGTATGGCGATATTTCATAAGCAAGGATTTAAAGATATTTTACCTTACCCAACAGAACGATTAAGCGGTCCGAGAAAATTTGATTGGGATCATTGTTTGTTACCGCATCCTGATGTAATGTCAAGTTTGTATCGCTATATACACGAATGGATTGGTATGATAAGTTATAAGATACAAGGATATGCTTAATGAAAAGTTTCTTCATGCGGTTTGGAAATACGCATTATTTAACCAGGAAGAATTAAAAACTATCAGTAATAAAAAGATAGAAATTTTATATTGTGGTGAACACAATCAAAATGCCGGTCCCGATTTTTTAAATGCAAAAATTAAAGTTGATGATATTATTTGGTGCGGCAATATTGAAATTCATTACAAAACCTCTGATTTTTTGAAGCACCAACATCATCATGACACGAACTATTCTTCATTAGTACTACATGTTGTATATGAACACGATAAACATATTGATAATAATTGCATTGAAACAATTGTGCTGAAAAATTATATCCCGATACATGTATTAAATCAGTATCATAATCTAAGTACAAAAAAAGAGCAACCGGCTTGTACTGATTATATAGATAAAATTTCTGAATTTATTATTAACCATTGGGTTCAACGTATGACCATAGAACGTTTAGAAACTAAGGTTAATCATATTCAAGATATTTTTGTAAAAACAAAAGATTATCAGGAAACTTTTTACAGGTTATTTTGTAGGCATCTTGGATTTAAAGTTAATAATGATTTGTTTGAGCAACTGTCAGAGAATATTTCTTTAAACATTCTGCTAAAAAATAGTTATTCTTTAGAACTTACAGAATCTTTAATTTATGGCTGTGCCGGCTTTTTAGAAACTGAATATACCGACCGATATTTAATTCATCTTCAAAATGAGTTTTCTTTTCTAAAAAAGAAATATAACATACAAACCATACAAGCACATCTATGGAAATTTGCAAGAATGCGCCCTGCAAATTTTCCGTCTGTCAGGTTACATCAATTAGCCTTATTCATTCATTATTTACAAGATATGTGGCACAATCCAAGTTTGTTCTTTTTAGAGAGAAAAAATTTAGAAAAACTACAAATGAAGCCTATTGGTTATTTTGCCAATCATCTTACTTTTGAAGAAGAAAAAACAATAAATAAAAAATATAGATTCGGCCAAGTAGCTATTCAAAATATTCTTATTAATGTTGTTGTTCCGTATCTTTTCTTTTATGGCAAATCAACAGGAAATGACACGTATTGTGATTTAGCATTAAATTACTTAGAAAGTATTAAACCGGAAATAAATTCTATTACCAAAAAATTTCCACATATTAAACTTATCAATGCTTCACAATCACAAGGAATTTTGCAACTTTTTAATTTTTATTGTAAAGAAAAAAGATGTGCTGAATGCTCTATTGGCATTCACTTAATGAAATCGTAATATTATTTTTTATTTAGTTTTTCGTCTGCTTTTGCGCGAGCATCTTGCATAATTTTATCACACCGGGTATTCGCTTCATCTACTATTTTCTGTGATTTTGAATCTGTTTCTTTCCTTAATTTCTCAGCCAATTTTTTATTTGCCATTTTTTCTAAAACATTCGCTCCCTTGTTTTCTAAGTCCGCAGCAGATTTGTATCCTTCATCTTTTGTTTGATTTGCAAGATTTTGTGCTTCTGCTTTTATTTTATCTACTTGGTCTTGCGCGTCTTTTAATATTTTATCAGCTTCTTCTTTCGCTTTATCTACTATTACTTGTGTTACTTGTTCTTTAACTTCTTGTGTTGTGTTTTTTAATTCTTCTTTTAGTCCCGTTTTGATAGTTGGCTTAGTAACAGTTCCATCAAACAACACATTAACATTAATTTTATCTCCCATTTGAATATTTGTTCCTGCTGCATTATTGGCTTGCTGTAATAAATTATTCAGCGCACTATTAGCTTGATTTCCAAACATGCTTTTTGGTACCTCCATTTTCCATTTATAATCAATTGTTTGGTCTAATCCGGTGCTTCCTGAAATATTAGTGCTAATCTGATTGACCTTTGTAACAAATGGTTCAAAGTTAATTCTACCGTCTTTAATAAAATAAGATAGATTAAGATTTTGAAGATTCAGTGTTTTTAAGTTTGATAATTTTAATGCATCTGCCAATTTGTTAAATGGCTCAAAGCCGCTTACTACAATATCATTTGTTTTAATTACACCACGTGCATTTACTTTATTTAAATCCGGTTCCATTTTATCATTTAACTCTACATTAAAGTTGTCTAATGTAGCAGTAAACAAGCCTTTAGCATATTGTGCAATAGGTGCTAATTTTTGAACAGTATTAAAGGTTGTAAATGTTTTTTGTATATCAAAGTTTTCTACTTTAAAATTAAATGCAACCGATGGTTTTTTGATATTTTTTGTGTCGTAGTATCCATCCATGGTTAATTTTCCACCAAGCGTGTTCATTGAAATATTGTGCATCGTTACACGTTTTTCACGAACAGTAATTTCACCTTTAAGATTGGTTATATCCATATTTTGGTATAATATTTTATCAATTGTGGAACTTAGTGTAAAATCTATATTTCCCGGAACATCAATGACTGCCATTGTTGAAGATGAGCTTGCTGTTGGTGTATTTGCAGCGGTTGTAGTTGTAGATGCTGTTAATTCATTTAAATCTATCAATTTAGAAGAGAAATTAAACTCTCCTTTTAAAGTTTCATTCTTAAAAGTATATTGCAAGAAATTATCTATTTTACCCTTTGCAGAAAAATCTGATTTTCCCATAGTAGCATTAAAATCTTTTAGCTCTACAAATTGAGTTGTAAAATTTAAAATCATTGTATTAATAAAAGTTTCATACGGCAGTGATGTTGTTTTATATTTCATCTTATTAATTTCAACAACGCCCTTTGCTTTAAATTTATCGTATTGTTTTTTATCTACATCGCTCATTTTTCCTGCCATTTCAATATCCGCTTTAATAATTCCATTCAGTTCATCTCCTTTTTCTAATGGAATAAATTCTTTAACAGAAGATAAATCTATTTTACCTTTTACATAAGCATCAAAGTTTACATCGGTCATTGGTGTTTTTACTACTGCTTTCATATCTATTGGATTTCCTGCCATTTCAATATGTAAGCGATTTAGATTAACAACCATATCATTTAGTTTAGATGTAGGACTATTTATTTTTAAATCAACATATACATTATTAACCGATTTTGGCAATGCCGGATATTGAAATTTTCCATTATCTACTATTAATTCTACATTAAATGAAGGGTAAGAATGATTGTTATACGTTCCTTTTGCATCAGATGCAAACTTTACACTTCCGGAAGCTTGTAAGCCGGCAAAATCTTTTTTATAAACAGCAGGAATAAGTGAGAGAATGGACTTAAAAGAATTTTTATTTGTAGATGTTTTTAAATCCATCACAATATCGCTATCATTTGGCATTGCTGCATATCCATCTAAATTAATAATAAATTCATTAATATTAAATTCATTTTCTTTAAATGTAAATTTCATCTTTGGCATATCTGCACTCATATTTGCTTTTGCTTTTATTTTTGCATTAGATAAATATGCAATACCGCCCATTTTATAGGTCAAAGCATCTATGGTTATGTTTTGGTTTAAGTCAAAAACATCTTGAGTAAAATCTCCGGACAAATCATAATTTAGATTTTTAATATCACTAAACATTTTGCCTTGATAATCATCATAAACAATTTGTGCATTTTCAATTTTAAATCTTTTTAATTGCAATTTAAATGCCGTTACTTTTGTTGTATCTGTAGATTTTTTTGCTGTATCAGAGCTTTTGGCAATATCCCAGTTTGCTTTTCCATCTGTCAAAACAATAGCATGAATTTTTGCATCTTTAATTTCAATATCATTCACTTTATAAGGACCTCCTGACAATACACTTTTTAAATTAATATTTAAACCTAAAGAACCAATATAAGCCAAAGTGTCTTTTTCAAATTCTTTTATACCAACAACAGATACTTTTTCAATTGAGAATTTGAAATCCGGAAAAGTAGAAATGATGGATAAATCAAACTGTCCAAAATCAACTTTAGCATTTAGATTTTCATTAATAGTATCTTTTACCTTTTGAATAATTTTATTTTTAAATAGAAACGGTAAAGACACTATTACAATCAATAGAATCAAAAAACTAATTCCGGAAACTTTAAGTATTTTCTTAAATAGTGAGGATTTCTTTGTATTCATACGCTTAATTTTTAAGCCCAAAAATACAATTAAAATTGAATTTCTATTTAATGGAATATAGTATTGCCAACCTATAAGATTCTAAGCCAAAACCACTAATAACGCCCTTGCAATGTTTTGATAAATAAGAATGATGTCTAAAATCTTCTCGTGCATAAATATTAGAAATATGTACTTCTATTATCGGAACTTTTAAATCTGCTATGCAATCAGCAATTGCAATTGATGTATGTGTATATGCTCCGGCATTTAATACAATGGTATCGCAGAGATTATTCCATTCTTGTAATTTATCAATAATTCCGCCTTCATGATTTGTTTGAAAATATAAAAATTCTAATTGTGTAAATTCTTTTTGCAGTTCAGTTAAATATTTATCAAAAGGTTTATTGCCATATATACTGATTTGCCGCTCTCCCAACTTATTTAAATTTGGACCATTAATTATACCTATAATTTGTCTTTTCATATCTACTTAACTCTGATTTTTTCACCCATTTTTGCCTTATGATGAAGCGAAAAACTATTTAGTTCTGCCAACTGCTGAACGGTAATATTATATTTTTTAGAAATTGAATAAATGGTTTCTCCCTTTTGAACTTGATGATATGCCGTTCCTTCTTTTTCTTTGGCAGTTAATGAATCGTTGCCTTGTGTCGTATTCTGAACTACTACTGTATTTGATTGCGCTACTTTATTATTTTGCAAGGCATTAATGGGTTTATATATCACTAATGTTTTACCCGGTCTTAACCCATGTTTGCCAATAAAATTCCATGTTTTAATATCTTGCGCACTAATACCATATTTTTTTGCAACACTTTTCAGTGTCTCTCCTTTTTTAATTTTATGAATTATTTTTTCTTCTTGAGTAGAATTTTGCATTGCTAATAAAGGATCTTTCTTCTGTGTTTGTATAAAGGTGTAAATCTCTGCCTCATTGCTCAAAAACATTGCAACTTTATCTTTTGGTAAACACAAAGTATATCCACCACTCGGAATTATATTTTTTCTGTATTGTGGGTTAAAATACGTAATTTCATCAAGAGGAACATCTAACAACTGTGATACTTGGTTAAAACTTATCTCATCTTTCAGAACAACAGTATCGAGTTCGAAGTAATTTTTTTTCGGAACCGCAGGAACAATATTGTGTTCTGCATAGTAGTTCATTACATAGTTGGCTGCAATAAATGCCGGAACATAGCCCTGCGTTTCTTTTGGCAAATATGGTCTTATTTCCCAATATGTATTTTTGCCCCCACTTCGTCTGATTGCTTTACTGATAGCCCCAGGACCTGCATTGTAGGCTGCTAAAACCATCTGCCAGTCTTTAAAAATATCATAAAGGTATTTAAGATATTCTGCTGATGCTATGGTTGATTTATAGGGGTCGCAACGTTCGTCAATATAAGAAGTAACTTTTAGTCCGAATAATTTTCCGGTAGGATACATAAACTGCCACAACCCCTGTGCACCGGCTCTAGAACGAGCATTAGGGTTAAGAGCAGATTCAATTACTGCTAAATGTTTTAGTTCTAATGGTAAATTATACTTATCAAGTATTTGTTCAAATAGTGGGTAATACAATTGCGATAAAGCAATGAGCCTGCTTACCAATTCTCTTTTTCTGTAAAAATATAATTCGATGTAACCTTTTACATGCGAGTTATAAACCAAATCAAAAGGAGAGTTGACATTCAGCTTATTTAATCTGGATTCATAAACAAATTCATCAAAAACAGGAACGCTATCAGGTGCGTAATGAAATTTGTTTTTGATAGCCGTTGATTTCTGAAACATATAATCAAATATCTTTTTGTTATGCAAGCTATCTAACATAGAAGCAATAGGATCGTCTGCTAAAGTAGGCGCTTGTGCAAAGGCAATGCCTGATACAAAAAAATATATGAATACTAATTTTCTCATTTACATATCTTATACGATTATTTTGTTGTAAAGTTTAGTTTGCAAAAAAACGAGTAAAAAAAAACTAATCCAATTTTTTTAGAAAGTTTTAATAAAAATACATTAAAATATTTTTAAGCGCACCGAAATCTATTTAAGCGGTTTTATTCAAAATATACAAAAAATATAAATTATTGATAATCAGTAAATTATGATTGTAAATTTTTATATTACTGATAACCAAGCACATAGTGTTTTATTATCTAAATTGGATTCTCTTTACTCAATAGAACACCCTATTCACTCAATAGAAAGCATTATTTAATCAGTATAAATAAATTATGTTCATTTTTAATTATATGATTATCAATGATTTATATAAAAATATGTAATTTTCCTATGAGTTGTGCGTTATATTATTTAAAATTCACCCTATCTTATGAGATATCTCTCAAAACATCATTTAGCTGATACCGAACTCAAAGAAGAGTTTTTATTGGTAGAAAGTGCCAAGAAAGATGTTTCTAATTTTAAGCCTCTATACGATAAATATTTTTCTATTATTAAAGAGTGTGTGGCAAATACTTTATATACTCGGTACACCATAAGGAATGAAGAACTTATAAAAGATTTAACCTCCTCTGTTTTTGAAAAAGCATTAAGTAATTTAGGCAAGTTTAACTCTAAAGGCGTTCCTTTTAAAAGTTGGTTATATAAAATCATGCAGAATGAAATAAACGATTATATCAGACGCAATACAATAGTAGAAAAGCATCAGATTAGAATAGAACAAACACTCCAACGATATGATGAAATAGCACTTTTAGAAGTAGTTCATCATGCTGAAGAAAAACATATTGGGTATTTACGCCAATATATTCCACGACTAAATGATGTGGAACAGCAATTGATTCAATATAGATTTTTCTGCGACTATTCTTATAAACAAATTTCTCAGTTAATGGGAATGAGAGAAAACAACCTAAGAACAAGAATGAATCGTGTTTTAAAAAAGATTCAGGTTTACATAGAAGCTAAAGCATCGTAGCTTATTAGTATTTAATTTTAATTTTTTGTATTTTATTGGAATGTAATTCTTAAACTAAATCCTGCATTAGTGTTAGATGTTGGAAATGTTGCTGATGTTTGGGGTGTGTTTCTAATCCAATCGTAAAATATTCTCAATGCTATGTTAGAAGTAATTTGATAAGTCGCTGATGAACGTAAAGAGAAAATATCTGCGCCTGTAGTTGGCAAAGTTACGCCATCTGAAATTCTTCTTACTACATTTAGGTTCTTTCTATAACTCACATCTATCTTTACATTTAAATCGCTTTCTAACACCTTGCCCTGAATTTTAAACTTCTGGATTTTCAGCTTAGGATATCTATATCCCACTCCCACAACATATTCTTGTCCTTTTGTTTCAGTAATTTGCGGTCCCGTTAAGTTCAGGTTTACCGTTTTATCTTTCTTTATTTCAAAATTAGCCTGCCAACCCGGTTTTACAAAATTAAAATCAAACCGAACAAGCGGGGCAAATGATTCTTGAATAATTACAGAGGTAATATTATATTTAGGATTAAAATTACTGTTCATTTGAACACCATTAACAAATGGATTTTCTACAGGAGACCGTGAAAATTGATACCCACTTTGTTCATTATAAAGCAGGTTGTTATTATAGCCTCCAATGGTGTATATAGATTTGTAGCCGTGTTTTACAGTAATAGATTTAAACCATTTTTGTAATGGTTTTATTTTCCCTAATCCATCAAATGTAACATTCCAATTGGGCATTGGAAAAGAAGGAAATGGATTTCCGGTAGAATAGTTTTTTATTTTTTTACCTGTATATGCCTGATAAAATGCGCCTACTAAAACATCTTGTTGGGTGTTATTATAACCATCGTAATAGCTACTACCGGTACCATCTACCAAAAGCCCCGATGAATGTGGGTTAGAGGCACTAAGCAAATGAGCATATTCATTTCTTAGATTTAAGAAATCCTGAAATAAAGCAGATGCTGTTCCTTTCCACCTTTCTTTAAATGATTTATTAAGTGTAAAAATAGATATGCTAAAATTTCCCGATTCACTTGGACTTATATATAAAAACTGCTTGAGAGTAGTATCCCAAACCATATATTGAGATAAGTTTCTTGTAAAATTTTGCATGCCATTCAACTCTATTCTTATACCCGCCGGTGGCTCAATAGATGCTTTATAATTAAATGTTTTATTTAACATTCTCTGAACGGGTGTAGTTTGAATGGCATTTTTTGCAATCCACCCTTTATCAATAGATTTTGGCAAAATATCACTTTGTAAGCCTGCTACAAATCCAAAGCCGGGGGCATATTGTTTAGTAAAATCTGCACCTAAATAGTTAGACGTTGGTTTAAAATTTGGTATGGTGGTTCCTGCCTGTTGTTGAAAGTTAATAGATATTGTTTTAACCATAGAAATAGTTTTACCAACCACCTGAAAAATATCTGACAATAAACTTGGTGTTTTAATTGGTTTTTTATTCTTGGTAGTATCAGCGGAGTTAACTTTATCTTTTTTAGTATCCTTTACAAATAATTCTCCCTTAATCATTTTATCAAGTATTTTTATTTTTGAATAGAGCGTAGGCATACTCAGATTCGCTGTCCAATTTTGTGAATTTGAATTTTGAATTGTATTACCAATTGTATCTGCTGCTGCAAATGGTCTGCGCGTCCATTGATAATTACCTGTATATTTATAGGATAAATTTACAAACTCCAAATAAGGTATCATATTAATTGGAAACTGATAATTTAAATTTAAAGTTTGTTTAAACCCCGTAGTGGTTCCGCCATTTTTGATATTATGAATAATCGTATCTTTTTTTTCCTTGGTGTCTATAGCTCCATAAGGTTCAAGCACTCTGCTATTGTTTGTAGCGATATAATCAAACTTTAAAGATTTACTTAAGTCCCATCTGAAATTATAGTTTCTGTCAAAGAAAAAGGTTTTATTAAATTGCGTGAGTGTTTGGTCAGTTGTTCCTGTATAAAAACTGGTAATATCCCGATTGAGGATTTCCGAGTATGATCTTTTTATACTTGCTGAAAAACCAAAACTATTAGGTAATGGTTGAAAATTAAAGTTCTTAATTATAGCAAGCCATTTATTGTCAAACACTTTAAATTTCTCAAATGGCTTAATGGTTTTTGATTTAATATTGTAATTGTAATTTAAAGCAACGTTGTAATTTTTTAATATACTATGATCTACATTAATATTATGTTTGTATATTTCGTTATATGCATAGGTAAACGAGAAGTTAGAAAGGTCTGTTGGTAATGGTGGCAACTTTTTATTTTTTAATCCTTCTATTCTAACATTGGTAAAATTAAATCCTCGTCTTTCAGTATAATCGGTAGAATTTGTTTTGATTTTTTGAATATCATCAGAAGATAAATAGGAACTTTGATTAACGCTCTGTAATTTTACATCAGGCTCAAATGGATTAAATAAAGGCATCACCTTTGTTTCTCCTTGTGTATAAAAGAATGGCAAACTGACCTTCCATTTTGCCGGGAAAAATTTTCCAAGTTGTAATTGTGTTGTAAAATCCCACGTGAAATTTGTTTCTTTACTTCGCTCATTTATTTTTTTATCTACACTTCCAAAAAATGGTGTGCTATATGTTCCTGTTAGGTTCATGGTTCCTAAATCCGCCAATTTTACTTGCAGTTGTCCTGTGGCCGCCCACCCTCCTTTGTTATTAAAATCTGTTAGTCGCAATTCATTAACCCATACTTCTGCCCCATGGTATAACATGCCCGGATCTTTTGGGTTTCGAATACCTATCATTATTGTTTTAACTCCTCCTAAGTTGGGATTTCCTTTAACATAAATATTTCGATTACCAATTGTAATCATAAATGGTTTTTGTGTAGCAACTAAATCTTTGCCTGTAACTTTATTTCGCGATTCTTTTGCAGATGTTAAATCTTCCAAGTCAATAACAACCTCATTACTTTCCGGCCACACTGCATATTTATCATTATCACTATTATTGCTGTAATTTCCAGGCTTAGTTAATTGTAAAGGTAATTCATATTCATAGTAATTATCATTATAATCGGTTCCTAATCTCACAAAAAGTGTAAGGTCATTGTCTTTTAGTAAATTGTCTTGATATTTTTCTGCGTGTACATACATTTTTAATTTTTTAAACATCCGCATATCAAGGTCAACATTTTTATATACAGACCGTGCATCTCCATCTTCAAGATTTGTAACTCTTAATTGAAGTGCTTGTTCGTTTAGCAATACCAAGTTTGTAGTTTGTACATTTTGTTGTTGTTGAATACCGGGAGGCATTACATAGTTAATAGGAGTTTTGGTGCCATTTTCTTGCAAGCTCACAGCCGATACATCAAATGTTGTGTTGTTATTATCGTGTGCTATGTGTTCTCCGGGGGCAGATAAGTCGTATTGATATCTTCTCCAGTCTGTTCTTACCAATTCAAAACGTGCCATACGTAAAATTACGGGCTTATCAAATCCTTTCATTAACACCCGAATAAACCGAATGGAGTTAAATCCTTCAATTCCACCAATTGTTGATTCAAATTGATCTACGGGAATTTTAAATTGATACCATTTTACAATTTTTGTAACGCCCTCTACATCTGCTTTTGCCTCAAAACTATTCACAATAAAATTCTGCCCTACTTTTGTTGGGTCTATATCTTGTTTTGAGATTTTTACTTTATATTGATAATAATTTTCTGTTTCACTTAGTGTGTTATCTCGGTTTAAATCTTCTATATCCGGTATATTACTTGCTACGGTAGAGTATCCGCTTGCATTTTGACTTTTATATTGGCTCTCTGTTGGCGAATTACCTTGTGGGTTATTATATTTACTATATCTAATAAGTGTATTGACTTGTTGATTATCCCAATCATCTCCTCTAAAAAAGTGATAGTTATCAGATGCAGGGTCATTTAAAAAATCCTGAATAAGTGATGCCGATGTATTGAACCCTCCGCCATTAACAACATTAATTAATTTTAAATATCTTTGTTTTTCTTCATCATCAGTCATGCCGTCATAGCCAATATCTTGAAGTGGTCTATCATTAGGATCGGAAGAGAAGGCATTTGTAAGTGGAGGAACAGAAGGAACAATAGCTAAAGAACTGCTTGAAACCGGTAAATTATTAGTTGTCGAAGAACTTCCGGGCAAACCATTCTCATAACTCATTCTTCCATCTTTTATAATATCTTCAGAAACATTACCAAGGTGGATAATTAATTCGCCGGCAGGTGTATGTGCCGCATCCATATCGGGGTGCGTTGTACTGTTATAATCTGTATTAAATGGATCCATTAACCAGAATTGTATATACTCAACATTGGCAGCTTGAAAATCGTTGGTTGTTAAGTTGCGCATTATACCACCCCATCTGGTATTTGGGTTTTTCAGTTTACCGGTGCTTGGGTCTACCCCTGCCGACAACGGCGTTCCCATTAAGTCCATGTTGTAAGGCCCTCTAATTGATGGATAAAATGCCAAATCTAACACAGGCATTAAAACAGGCTGTCCGTTTGGTGGTGTTTTTGCAGGGAATAGTTCTGTTTCAATAACTTGTCGGAAAAAATTATTGGAATATACATTTTTATTGTAATAGGAAGGTGTAATACCGCTTTGCTGACGGGTAAGAGATGGATCTACGGTGTACCAGCACAACTTAGCTCTGTTCATTCCTGAAATAATTGAATCACTGAAAGATGCTTCCGGAAAAATAGAGTTTTGCCCTTGTGGGATACTTGCCAATTTCCACATCTGCGGGCTTCTGATATCTATTACACTCACACTGCCCTCAAAGTCATCTACATAAGAATTACCGTTTTTACCAATGGCTGCGGCATTACCGGGTATTAGCTGTGCAAATTCGCCTTTTGTTTGAATAATACTTGTTTCTTTGGTACTAAGGAAAGGGAGTTTATCAATCCAACGGGTTAAAAATGGCGCCTCTGTTTTATAATTATAGTCCGCTCCCCAAATAACATTAGATACAGGCTCATCTCCAAAGGAAACCTTTTGAGTCATTGGTCTTTCTGCATAACGCATAATGGTTCCACCTAATAAGAAATCTTTATTGACTTTATAATCTAATCGTGTGCCTATCAAACTTTTTTGCTGAATATTAAATAGCGAATTACTTTCTAAAGACACTTTAATTTGTGCCCCACTATTTAATAAACTTTCGTTAATAATTTTTACTCTTCCCAAAGTATAATCAACTGTATAATCAACGTTTTCGGTAAGTTTCATGCCATTAGCCGTAACCACTACCGCACCCTGCGGAATATTTAAAGCATTAAGGGAAATTTCTGAACCGGAAGATGATGTATATGTTCCTTTAATTTTATATCTGTTTTTTTCGGGTAATTGTTGAGCAGATACTCTGGTTGAATCATATAATTCCTGAAAAATATATTTATTGGCATTAGGGAAATCGGTAGCACTAAATTTTGCTTTTAATGCAGAACCAAATGGCTCCGCAGTAGAAAAATATACCCTGCCATTTGCAGTATTAATGGTATAACCGGGCAAAAAGTCATATACGCCATCAGAGTGCTTGTCTCCATTCACAGTTAAATTATCCAATCCTAATACTTGAATTAATAATTTTCCATTAATTGACCCGTATGGGATATAGGGAATATCTACCCCTGTTTCTATATTGTTGTAGTAAACATTTAAATTAAAATTCTGTGGATTGATATTGTATGCACCAATTGAATAAACGTTTTTCATCATTAATTTCCATGAAGGATATTGTACATTTACATTCGCTCCTTTTAAAAGTTTTGTAACAAGAACTTTTGTGTTATCCGGGAACTGATCGCTAAATTCACCTACTTGAAAAGTTTTACCACCATATGTGTACTGAAATGAAACTGCTAATACTTGGTCGTTATTTAACGCTTGATTTAATGAAATATAACCCAAGCGTGTGTTTAATGTATATTCATTGACATTTAATTTGCGTGCGTTATAAATAATATCAAAGTCACGCGATTGAATCATATACTCACTGTTTGGGTTACAAGTATTAATAGCTGCATTTTTGATGGTTGAAGCAATATCAGTGCTTTGTCTTGTTTTAAGAATACCAACTGATGGATCCACGATATTGTAATATAAACTATTAGCTCCATTCCGAGGGTTGATGCCGGCGCTATCTGTAACAAGGTATGATGATAGACAAGTTGGTTTTTTTAATGTAGAATAAACATTGGATGTGTCTTCGCCTAAGTCTTCAAAAGCCACTACGTTTCTGTTTTGGTCTGTAACACCGGTTTGATTCAGCACATACACTTCTATTTTTGTAATAACAACGGGCGTGTTGATAACGGGTAAAGAAGACATCCACCCATCATAGTGCTGCCTGAAATAGTGGGATAAGAAAAAGTGTTTGTTAGATTCATAATTATCAGCGGTAATCATGAAGTTTTGTGTTTGTGCGCCGCCTTGTACTGTTACTTCTTGTTTTTTGCCCCGTTGTTGAGTAAGAATGGTTGTAGCAGTTAATTTTCCAAATTGTGTAGTAAGTTTTAATCCAAATAAACTTTGACTACCGGTAATTAGAGTGCTATTAAGCGGCAAGGTAACGTTTCCTGCTTCTATTTTTTTAATAATATCGTCTTCACCACCCGTCCAATCAAGTTTTACTTGATTTTCCCAATCAAAATTTGCTTCTGTGTTATAGTTCATGTTAATTTTGAACTTTTCTCCAATCTTTCCTAATAGGTTTAATTGGATACGCATGTTAAAATCGAAGTTGGTAATACTCTGCTGCTTTTGAGGAATTGCAGGGTTTAGATTTCTGTTGTGATTAATACCAAAGATTAATTCTACAGTTCCCGTTGGTCTTATATCAATAGTATTTCCTCCAAAAATTCTATCAAAAAGTTCATTTTCCACTTTTATTTTTGGTATAATTCCTTTTTTGGGCTTGTTTAAGTCATCGGCTGCAATTTTAGAACGCCAGTAATCTCTTACTGTTTTCTTAAACATATAGTCTTGGTATTCTTCTAAATCCAAATATGTATCCGGACGATAGCGATAATTGCCCATTTTTTGTTGAATATTATATTTTCCATCTTTTGGATCATATTCAACATTTGTTTTGATATTAGAAGGATTGGTCAGATATAATCCGCTTTTATCATCGTATATTGGCTCTATGCCATTGTTATCAGAAAAGCTATATGGTAGGGGCTTTGTTGGAGAATCTACGGGAGCTATTGGTTTTTTATACTCAAATACAGAAGCATATCTTCTATAAGATGCGTCTGTTCTATATAAGGCAATAAGCACAAATACAGAAATCAAACCTCCGGCAAATATGTTAATAAGCTCCTTTTTTCTCACAAGCTATTGTAAGTTTTTTAACGAATTTTTTAAAAGTGTTTCAACGTTAATTAATGCCTCTTTATTGTGTAAAACAGATTTTTCTATGGCTTTTTCTGCTTGTGTTTTATTAAATCCTAATGCTTGCAGTGCCAGCAAGGTTTCTTCTCGTATTTTATCGCCCGAAGACACTGCTATAATTTGTGCAATACCGCCTTCGTGTTTGCCTAGTTTCCCTTTCAAATCTACTACAATACGCTGTGCTGTTTTTTCTCCAATACCTTTTATACTTTTTAGTAATGATACATTGGCGGTATTAATTGCCCCTATAATTTCTATAATAGAAAGAGAAGATAACATTAACAATGCTGATGCACCGCCAACTCCCGATACTGAAATTAAGTGTCTAAATAAGTCTCTTTCATCTTTAGAATAAAACCCATAGTGCTTTGGCATATCATCTCTTATATAAACACTTTCGATATAAAGTTTTATTTCTTTTTGGGCTTGAAAGTTAGTATAAGAGTTTAGTGAGATAAAAAGCCTATATCCTACTCCATTGTTTTGTATCACTATAAAAGCGGGATTAATTTCTATCACTTCTCCTGAAATAAAATCTATCATGGTAACCTTAATTTTTCTTTTGTGCGTCTAATACAGCTATTACTGCCATATTTACGATTTCACGTACTGTGGAGTGTAGCTGCAACACATGTACCGGTTTTTTTAAGCCCATTAATATCGGTCCGAATATCTCGGCATTCCCTAATTCTTGCAACATTTGGTGTGCAATATGCCCCGATGAAAGGTTTGGTAAAATAAATGTATTTACTTCCTTACCTGCCAACTTGCTAAAAGGAAATTTATCTTTAAGCAGTACCGGATTAACCGCAAATGATGTTTGCATTTCACCATCTACAATTATTTCAGGATGATTTTTATGTAAAAACGCCACTGCTTGCTGTATTTTAGCCGTTTCTTCGTCTTTTACGGAACCAAAGTTAGAATATGAAAGCATTGCAATAATAGGCTTTACATTAAACTCGCGAATATATTGATGAGTTAACGTAGCAATACTTACGAGTTGCTCGGCAGTAGGATTTCTGTGAATGGTTGCATCTGCAAAAAAGTAAACTCCCTTGCGTGTATTCATAGCATATAAGCCGGCTACTCTTTGGCTTTCCTTAGGACCTATTACCTCCAATGCTGATTTAATAATTTCTGTATAGCTTCTTGTAATACCTGATATCATTGCGTCTGCATATCCTTGTTCTACCATCATCGCTCCAAAATAATTTCTATCACGCATTAATCTTCTGGCTTCATATTGTGTTAAGCCTTTACGTTCTCTTTTTTTCCATAAGATATCTCCATATTCATTTCTTAACGATTCTTCTTCCATTGGATCTATAATAGGAATGCTATCAGGAATTTCAACACCACACTCTTTTGCCATTGCTAATATACGTTGTTTATTCCCAAGCAGTACAGGAGATGCAATTTTCTCATCACAAATTACTTTTACAGCTTTGATAATTCTTAACGCATCTGCTTCTGCAAAAACAACTTTTTTCGGATTAATTTTGGCTTTATTTGTAAGAGAGCGAATGAATTTATTATCACTACCAATTCTGTTTTGTAATTCTATTTTATAGTTTTCCCAATTGGTAATGGTTTTTCCTGCAATACCACTATCTACAGCGGCTTTTGCCACAGCAGCAGACACCTCGGATATTAAGCGATTATCTATAGGCTTTGGAATAATATAGTCTTTTCCAAAGGTTAAGTTTTTAGCATTGTAAGCCAATAAAACGTAATCCGGAACTTGTTCTTTAGCAAGATTAGCAATGGCTTTAGCTGCTGCTAATTTCATTTCTTCATTAATTTGCTTAGCTTCTATATCCAATGCTCCGCGAAAAATAAACGGATACCCTAATACGTTGTTCACTTGATTAGGTGTATCGCTACGACCTGTTGCCACAATTATATCTTCTCTGGCACTAATGGCATCTTCATAGGCAATTTCAGGTGTTGGATTTGCCAATGCAAACACAATACAATCTTTTGCCATGCTTTTTACCATCTCTTTAGTCAGTACTTTTCCTTTGGATAGCCCAATAAATATATCAGCTCCTTTTACCGCTTCTTCTAAGGTATTAATATCAGTACGAGATGATGTAAAAAATGATTTATATTCATCTAAATCTGTTCTGTTTTTATGGATAACACCTTTGCTGTCAAGCATAACAATATTTTCTTTCTTAACACCAACCTTTAAGTACATTTTAGCACAAGATATTGCCGAGGCTCCTGCTCCATTTACTACCATTTTTACTTTAGATAAATCTTTATTAAAAATTTCTGCCGCATTAATCAATGCCGCTGTAGATATGATGGCTGTACCATGCTGGTCGTCATGCATTATAGGGATATCCAATTCCTCTTTGAGGCGGCGCTCTATTTCAAAGCATTCCGGAGCTTTAATATCTTCCAAATTAATAGCACCAAAAGTCGGCGCAATGTTTTTCACTGTTTTTACAAAATCGTCTATATCAGTAGTGGACACTTCTATATCAAAAACATCAATATCTGCGTATATTTTAAATAACATGCCTTTTCCTTCCATAACGGGTTTAGAGGCAAGTGCCCCAATATTACCAAGTCCAAGAACTGCCGTACCATTTGAAATAACCGCAACCAAATTCCCTTTTGCTGTATATTTATATACATCTTTTGGATTTTTAGCAATCTCCAAGCAAGGATCTGCAACCCCCGGTGAATACGCCAAAGACAAGTCTCTTTGTGTGCTGTGGGGCTTTGTAGGCACCACTTCTATTTTTCCGGGCTTGCCACTTGAGTGGTATTCTAAAGCAGCTTGTTTATCATTTTCAGCCATATTTTTAATTTTGAGTAAGATGGCGAATATACATAGAAAATTTTAGGAAAAAGAAATTTATTGCGTAGGTTTGTAACAACAATTTTATTAGGAATATTCAATTCATTTCATATTGTTCAAACAAAAAAAATGGTACTCAATAAAGTTCTTATTATGAACAAAATAAAAAATAAAAATCGAGCAGAAAGAAACAGAACGCTAACAATTACAGATAAAGAGTATGAAAAGTACTCAAAAAGATTGTATCTTAATAATAAAAAGCAAGTATTGGAACTAAACACAATTCTTAATAAAACAATTAATGATAGTTTGTTTGAAGTATTAGATAAATTACCAAAGGGATTTGCAGATATTATCATTATAGATCCACCATATAATCTTGATAAAAATTTTCATGGATTTAAATTTAAATCATCAGATAATGAAAATTACTTAGAATATCTCAGGTCTTGGTTTCCGCAAGTTGTTGCACTGCTAAAAAATAATGGCTCGCTTTATTTATGTGGTGATTGGAAATGTACAGCTGCATTACAGCAAGTAATGGAAGAAAATTTAATTGTACTAAACAGAATAACTTGGCAAAGAGAAAAGGGCAGAGGCGCATCAGCTAACTGGAAAAATGGGATGGAAGATATTTGGTTTGGCGTAAAAGATAAAAACAAATATTACTTTAATGTAGAGTCCGTTAAGATAAAACGCAAAGTACTTGCGCCATACAAAGTCAATGGTAAGCCAAAAGACTGGGAAAAAACAGAAGATGGTAATTTCAGACTAACTTATCCTTCTAACTTTTGGGACGATATCAGCATACCTTATTGGTCGATGCCGGAAAATACTGATCATCCGACACAAAAGCCGGAAAAACTAATAGCAAAATTAATTTTAGCTTCTTGTCCACCCAACGGAATTGTGTTTGATCCCTTTCTTGGCTCAGGGACAACATCTGTAGTTGCAAAAAAATTAGGAAGAAAATATGTAGGCATTGAAATGAATAAAGAATATTGCATTTGGGCAGAAAAACGTCTTGAGAAAGCAGAAAGCGATACTTCCATTCAAGGCTATACTGATGGAATTTTTTGGGAGCGCAACTCACTAAACATGCAACAGAAAGTAGTGAAGAAAAAAATACACAAATCTTAATCTCTCATCTAAAATACTTTTTTGCCTGTCTGCATATCTTTAGCAAAATATTTAATAGCAGAATCCATTGAGATTTTATTTTCTTCGGAAAAAACAGTTGCTTTTTTAAGATATTCCGGAGTTTCACGTATTTGCTTGGCATAAGTTTGCATGGCTTGTTTTTCCTGCCAATACTTTGCAAAGGCAGCAGGATTGGTGTAAAGCAAATAAACATCTTCAATAAATCCATTTGATAATGTTGGAAGATTAGCATCATTATATGCAAGAATAATTACCTTATTGCTTTCTATATTTTGTTTTAAATCCATTTGCCACACTTCTACTTTTTGCCCTTGTATAGGCGAAGGAACTACTTTGTTGTAATAATACCAAAATTGTCCTCCTGCAAATGCATATTGATTAATCCCCATATATACCGGGCCATACCAATAACTATCTCCAACCACCAATGTTCTGTTTGTATTTTTTAAAGTATCAGATTCAAATCCAAAATCAGGGTAAGCATATTTCTCATTAAACGGTGGATTGGTTGCTAAATTCATACTTTTAAGAATATCTGCATCTCGGCTTCTTGGTGTATCGCTCACTTCTATGTTATTCCATACAATATGCGGATAGGGCTTGTTAGTTAATTTTTCAAGATACTTAATAATGGTATCTATGGCTAAACATTCTGCATAGTTTGTCCAATGATGTGCAAATTTTGCAAAGAGTAAGTTTTTTTCTTTTTGCTTTAAAGTGTTTAAAAACCATGATTGCAAATCCAATATATTTAACCCTGATAGCTGGGCATACTTTATATATGTATCATAATTAGTGTGTTCAACTTTATGTTTATACTTATCGGGAATTTTCTCTTCACACAACTTTCCCTTACCGGGAAGGATAAGCAATGCCAAATCAATTCCTTTTCTTTTCAAAGAATCTTGAATAACTTTTATTTTTCTACATTTTTCTTTAATTACATCATCACCAATAAAATCATCGCCATACGCTGATAAAATATTATACTTACTAATAACATAATTATCTTTTATAGCCACAAAGTCTTTTACTCTTATTTGATTAAATAAACTATAGTACAACTGATTATTCCATCTTACCATTTTTTCTTTCCAACACCAATGGTCATTATTATAATCATCTGTTTGTGTTTGGTAGTAGCCACTTAGCCAATTTTCTTTATTAAACTCCGGTCTTTTATCTTGCATTACTATTCCGGTAAGATTTGGCTTATTATTCTCAGAAAAAAATGTTAGTAAAAAGGGCAATATAAAAACACCATACATCAGCCACCACTGTACTTGCAAAGGATTTTTATATGTTGCTTGTTTTTGTTTTGCCATGCGTTAAAATCTGAAATAAATAAACGGATTAAAGTCTAATGCAGCAATATAACTTAATGCAATATAATAAAGCAATGCTCCGATTATCATCAATTTAATTTTAAATGGTTTATCTGCTTGAAAGGTGTATATCTTGTTTTGTAAATTGGATAGTTTTGGTATTAAAATAAAAAATGAAAACACAATACATAGTATTAACGAAAACATAAAATCGTTGTGCACATAACCCATACTGCCAAAAAACTGAAAGACATACATTTGTTTAACTACATGCAATGCGTAGTGTATATTATCTATTCTAAATAATACCCAGCCGGTACAAATAATCAGGAACGTAAAAAGAATACGTATAAGACTTGGTATTTTTTCATAAATTTTTAATAGTTTCCATCTTTCCAATACCAAAAACAATCCATGGTAAGCACCCCATAAAATAAAATTCCAACCTGCACCATGCCATAATCCTGAAAGTAAAAACACAATCCATAAATTAATTAATGTTCTGAAAGTGCCGCTTTTATTGCCACCCAGCGGAATGTATAAATAGTTTTTCATCCAGTTACCGAGTGTAATGTGCCATCTTCTCCAAAATTCTGTAATAGATTGAGAACAATAAGGATTATTAAAATTCTCAGGAATATTAAATCCCATTGTTTTGCACAGCCCTATTGCCATGTCGCTATAACCACTAAAATCAAAATAGATTTGAAAGGTGTAACTTAGTGCGCCTATCCATGCGGCGGCTGTATCAATCTCCTGCATCTTTAATCCGAATACCTCATCAGCTTGACTCCCGATAGTATTGGCAAGAATTACTTTTTTAGCAAGCCCGATAGAAAACAAAATTAACCCGTGTAATTTATTTTCAAATGTTTCAGATTTAGCTCTCTCTTGAATTTGATCTGCAATTTCGTGATAACGAACTATTGGTCCTGCTATCAATTTTGGAAACAATAAAATATATGTTTGATACTGCCAAAAACTTTTTAATGGTGCATGAACACCTCGATACACATCTACCATGTATGTAATGCTTTCAAAAGTATAGAACGAAATACCTATTGGCAATAATACTTTTTTCCAGTGAATGTCTGCGCCCGTAAGTGCGTTAATGTTATCAATAAAAAAGTTGGCGTACTTAAAATAAAACAACATACCAAGGTTCATACACAGCGAAAGTATCAACCATATTTTTTTTGCCGAATGGTTTTTCGCACCATGCATTTTTTGAACAAACAGAAAATCAAGAAGTGTTGTAGCCAATATGGCAAATATAAACTTTGGACCGCCCCATGCATAAAACAATACGCTACCTAATAAAATAACACCATTCTTAAATGTTCGTGGTGCAAAATGATACACCAATAAAAACAAAGGTAAAAAATATATTAAGAAAGTAATGGAGCTAAAAACCATAATAAGAATTACAATGGAATATTATTGTGCTTCTTTTTTGGCATGGAGTCCACTTTGTATTCAAGCATCTCAAATGCCTT
>JBDHZB010000032.1:0-28703 GCA_039811645.1 Bacteroidia bacterium
TAAGAAGTGTAGCACCAACTTTTACATTACCAATTGTAGTACCATTTACAGGTTTTACAGGGGCTAATTTACCTACAGTTTTCCCGGGCTGGTATGAGGCCTTTGGCACTCCTGTTCCAACAGGCACAACTTCTGCGTGGACATCGCAAACAGGCGTAGGTACAGCAACGAACGTAACAGCAAGGGTAAATCTTTATTCTACTACACATAGAGAATGGATAATAGGTCCGAAATTTGTGCCGGCAGCTAATACAGTTTTATCTTTTGATGCAGCAGTAACAGACTGGAATAGTACATCTGCCCCTGATGCAATGGGAAGTGATGATGCTGTGTATGTAATGATATCTACAGATTGTGGATTAACTTATACACCAATATATACTATTAGTGCAGCTAACAGTTTACCACCTACATTAACCAACTTTGTACTGCCATTATCATCGTATTCTAACACTCCTATTATTATTGGGTTTTATGCAACAGATGGCGTTGTAGATGATCTTGAGGATTATGATTTCCATTTAGATAATATTAATTTATACAACGTGGTAAGCATTGATTTAGGAGCGGTTTCAATTAATGACCCTTCTCCTGCATCAGGATGCTATGGAACAGAAAGTGTGAATGCTGTCATTAAAAACTTTGGTACCAATGCAGTATCAAGCACTACTGTTACGGCAATCTTATCGGGAGCAAATAGTGCTACAATTTCAACTACATACACTAATACTATTAATTCATTAGCATCTGCAACAGTGAATGTTGGTAATGTAAATATGAATGCCGCAGGAACATATACATTAATGGTCATTGTAAATACTACCGGAGATGGAAATACTGCGAACGATACAATTATTGCTTATTACAATAATGTTATTTATTCTTATCCATATTTAGAAACATTTGATGGTGTGTCTCCAATACCAGGATTGCCTGTAGGATGGAAATCAGACATGGGAAGTACATCTTTTGATTTTACGGTAAGAACAACAGGATCTTCTATTCAACATGGAGGTGGAGCCACTCAGGGTATTACAGCAGATTTATATAGCGGAAATACTTCTTCTTGGTTTGAAACAGCAAGAATAGGTGTTTTGCCAAGTGCTGATGTAGAATTAAGCTTTATTTATAGGTTTGTAAATTATTCAGGTTATGCGAATCCGGGCGGAACAGCAACATCAATTACTAACAATGATTCATTGAATGTTTACATTACAACTAATTGCAACAATACTTATACATTAGTTGGTACAATTAACGGATCCAATCACACAGCTACAAATTTATTCTCAAAGAAAACAATTTGTTTAGGCAGTGCTTATGCAGGACAAAATGTAAAACTACGCTTTACAGGTACATGGAGTACAGGTGATTATTGGATAGATGTAGATAGTATCAGTATTTATCAACCTACCGTAAATGTAACATCATCTTCTACTGTTATTTGTGCAGGACAAACTGTTACATTAACGGCAAGCGGTGCCAATAGTTACACATGGATGCCGGCAGGGACCAACAGTAATAGTCTTGTTGCAACACCGATGACGCCATTTACGCAAACACTTACTAGTCAGTTCCCATCAGGGTGTATGGATGTACAATCTGTAAGCGTTACTGTTAATCCATTACCAACACTAACTGTTTCGGCATCTGCGGGTACAATTTGTGTTAACTTTGGATCAACAAACCTTACAGGGTTGCCTGCAGGTGGAACATGGTCAAATGGCAGCTCAACATTTACAAGTTCTACAGTTGGTACTTATTCTTTAGTTTATACTTACACAGATGTTAATAGCTGTTCTAATTCTGATACAGTGTCTGTGTATGTAGATGCTTGTACCGGAATTAATAATTTATTAAGCACTACCAGTGTAAAAATTTATCCTAATCCAAACAACGGCAACTTTGTTATTCAAACAGACAATGATATAACAAAAGATATAGAAATGCTTGATGTTTTAGGTAGAATAATTTATAAAGGTTCTTCTAATGAGCAAATAATCAACATAAATGTAAGCAATTTAAGTCCGGGAACTTATTATTTAAGACTACAACACAACGGACAAATACAAGTACATAAAATTATTATTCAGTAAATTTCAAATTAACCAACAATTAAAAAGCCCGACTCAGTCGGGCTTTTTAATTTTAGAATACTGATAATGTAGGTTTATTTTGTATAATTGTTTCAATTCTTGTCATTACATCATCTGTTAGTAAAGGTAGCGCCTCTAACGATTTAAGATTATCAATAAGTTGATTCGGCTTTGAAGCACCCAGTATAGCTGTGCTTACATTTGGATTTTTTAAAACCCAAGCAATAGATAATTTGTTTAATGACGTTCCTAATTCTAACGCTAATGTATGAAGTTGGTTTGTTTTTTCTATTTTAGATGGATCGCTAAGTGTTTTTTCCTTTAGCCACTCCATACCTTTTATATCTAATCGTGTATGCTCTTGTAATGGGTTAAGATATTTCCCACTTAATAGACCTGAGGCAAGAGGGCTCCAGATTGTAGTGCCCAATCCATGTTCCTTAAATAAATGCAGAAAATCTTTTTCAAGCTTTATTCTTTCAAAAAGATTGTATTGTGGCTGTTCCATTCTTGGTCCGATTAAATGATTTTGTTTTGCTATATAAATGGCTTCTAAAATTTCATCATTAGACCATTCGCTGGTTCCCCAGTATAAAATCTTTCCTTGTTGAATTAAAATATTCATTGCCCAAACGGTTTCTTCTATTGGTGTGGTTTTATCCGGTCTGTGGCAAAAAAACAAATCAATATAATCTGTTTTTAATCGTTTTAAGGCAGCGTGGCAACCTTCAATAATGTGTTTGTGAGATAGTCCTTTTTGATTTGGTAAATCTTGTTCATAACCAAAAAATATTTTTGAAGATAAAATATAAGAGCTTCGTTGCCAATTTCTTTTCTGCAAAATATTTCCCAATACTTCTTCGGCTTTGCCGCGTACATAAATTTCTGCAGCATCAAAAAAATTAACGCCACTATTATAGGCGATATCAATTAATGTTTCTGAAGTTTTTTCATCTATTTGTTTGCCAAACGTAATCCATGTGCCAAATGAAAGCGCACTTACTTGTATGCCCCATTTTCCGAGGTTTCTATATTCCATATTTTTTGTTGCAAAAATAAGGAAGGTAGATGATTAAGTTTAAATAAAACGAACTAATATCAATTGAGATTATTTATCTTTATAAATAATCATATTGACTTGCCCCTTTTGAGGTGTAGAAAAATCAGATATAGAAACCACAAACGGTCTTCTTTCTCCTTGTACGCAATTGTAAACCACATATCCTTTGTCTTCAATAGGATCAGGGAGTTTTTTTTGATAGTAATCTTTCAGTTCATTAAAAATTTGATTGGTTAAATCTAAATTAGAAGAGTATATCCAAATATTAATTTCATCTAAACTATCGTTGTGTATAGTGTAACGTACAGAATAATTTACTAAACTATCTATCTTATATTGAAACTCCAATGTATCTTGTTTGTTAATAGATGGTTTAATCGATTCTGTATTTGTAATATTTTTAGCGCTTGCATTTAACCCCAATCCTCTTACAACCAAAGTGTCAGACTTAATAATACTTTCTGTGTATTCTAAATAATCAGGAAATAGTCGTTTTTTTACAATTGGTTTTTCTTCTATGTTTTGACATGAAAAACAAATGACAACTAAAATTAAATAAATTAAATTTTTATTCATATAAGGATTTAATCATTTTCATTTTGATGTAATGTCGCAAACTCGTTGGTTTTTTCCGGGCGCATTTGCGGGAATAATAATACTTCTTGAATAGAGTGTTGATTAGTAAGCATCATGGTAAGTCTATCTATTCCTATACCAAGTCCTGATGTTGGAGGCATGCCATATTCCAACGCTCTGATGAAATCATAATCCATATACATGGCTTCATCATCGCCTTTTTGTTTTAGATTTGCTTGTTCTTCAAAGCGCTGATATTGGTCTATGGGGTCGTTTAATTCTGTATAAGCGTTAGCAATTTCTTTTCCATTAATATATAATTCAAAGCGTTCTACTAAGCCGGGTTTACTTCTGTGTTTTTTGGTAAGCGGTGATGTTTCTATAGGATAATCTATTACAAAAGTGGGTTGTATTAATTCTTTTTCGCATAGGTTGGAAAATAACTCGTCTATTAATTTTCCTTTGCCCATAGTTTCGTCAATTTCAATATTATATTTTTTACACAATGTTCTTAAAGCAGGTTCGTCATGGTTAGAAATATCTTCATTTGTTTTTTGCTGAATAGCTTCTAATATAGATATTCTTTTGAAAGGAGCTTTAAAGTCAATTGTTTTATCCTCTACTATCACATCTGTTTTATCGTATAAATCTAAGGCAATTTTTTCAAGTAGTTTTTCGGTAAATTCCATCATCCAATTATAGTCTTTATAAGCAACATATATTTCTAATCCTGTAAATTCGGGGTTGTGTGTTCTATCAATACCTTCGTTTCTAAAGTTTTTGGCAAATTCATATACACCATCAAAGCCGCCTACAATCAGTCTTTTAAGATAAAGTTCATTGGCAATTCTTAAATATAAAGGAATGTCTAATGCGTTGTGATGCGTTGCAAATGGTCTTGCGGCTGCACCTCCCGGTATTGGTTGTAAGATGGGCGTCTCAACCTCTAAATAACCTTTGTTATTAAAGTACTCTCTGATAGATTGAATGATTTTTGTTCTTTTTCTAAATGTATCTTTGGTTTGAGGATTAATAATTAAATCAACATATCTTTGCCTGTATCTAAATTCTGCATCTGTTACAGAGTCATGTGCTTTTCCTGTGTCATCAACTTTTACTATAGGCAATGGTCGTAATGATTTACTGAGTAATTTTATTTCTAAAACATGAATAGAAATTTCTCCTGTTTTTGTTGTAAAAACATAGCCTTTTACACCAATAATATCGCCAATATCAACACATTTTTTCCATACGATATCATATAATGTTTTATCATCGCCTTGACATATTTCGTCTCGCTTAATATAAAGTTGTATTTTTTCTCCACTGTCTTGAATAACGGCAAAGCAGGCTTTTCCCATATCTCTGATGCTCATAATTCTTCCTGCTATGGATACATCTTTGTAGTTAATTTTATCCCTTTCGTAGTTTTCTTTAATATCCTGAGCAGTAACATTAATCGGAAAAATTTCGGGCGGATAAGGGTTAATGCCCAATTCCGATAATTGCTGTAATTTTTGTCGCCTGATTAATTCTTGTTCGCTAAAGTGCCTGTCTTCCATATCAAAATATATCTTTTCGCAAAGATGTATAAAATTTTGAATAGTTAAGGGTAAAAAAATATAATAAATTTCAAAAAACTATAAACACTCAATCCGATGTTTATAAAGTAATAATTATATTCGGGCTTTTAATAAATTAATGAGTTTTAATCAAAGATATTTCAGGTATTGCGGGGCACTTTTTTTACTGAGCTTAGCAATATCATTTGCACAAAATTTAATGTCTGAAAAAAACCTAATTCCTAATGGTAGTTTTGAAAATTACAAACGTAAATCTTCCAGTATTAAAAATGCTATCCCATGGAAACAAATAGCTTCGGTAGATTATTATCAAAAACCATTGAGTGATGATACCACGCAACAAAAAGGGGCATTTGACGGAGAATGCTATGCCGGTGTCCGTTTTCAAAAGCGATACAAAGAATTTTTACAAACAAAATTAGTAGAGCCTCTAAAGCCCAAGCGATTATATTATTTTGAAATGCGCGTAAGACTGGCATATTGGAGTAACGCATTAATTAAATCTTTTGGGGTTCTTTTTACAAAAGGCGGATACCACAACCAATCTGATGTAGATAAAGCATTTATGATAGATACGATTTGTACAAAGGGTGCGCTGAATGGAAAATACAAATGGTTTAAAATTAGCGGATATTACAAGGCTTATGGAGGCGAGAAATATATTGCTATCGGTAATTTTTCTCCGAAAATTAAAAAGGACATGGTAAAGATTAATATCTTTAAATTTGGATTTAAAGAAGCATATTATTTTATTGATGATATTAAGCTTATTCCCGTAAAAGAGCCGGAAGAGCCTGTAGAGGTTGAAGTTGTGGGCAGCTTTTATGTAGAAAAAAATAATTCTATAAAAGACACGGTACAATCCACTAACGAAGATTTGAAAATTGGGGATAAAATCATATTAAAAAATTTATACTTTGATGAAGGTAAATCATACTTGCTACCGGATTCTTATCAAGAACTTAATAAAGCAGCAAAGTACCTCATTCAGCACCCACAATGGGTAGTACAAATTAATGGACACAGTGATAATTCGGGCAGTAGAAGAAAAAACATGAGATTATCAGAAGAAAGGGCAAAAGCAGTATTTTTTTATCTGATAGAAAAAGGAGTACAAAATAAAATGTACTTTAAAGGCTATGGAGATACAATGCCTGTGGGGGATAATAGTACACAAGAAGGAAGAATAAAAAATAGACGGGTAGAAATTGAAGTATTAAAAAAATAAGAGCATGATAATAAAAAATAATCGTAAGGTTATTCAAGGATGGGTGTTTTATGATTGGGCTAATTCTGTTTTTCCATTGGTTATTACGTCCGCTATTTTTCCTAATTACTATGAATATATTACATCTCATCACCCGGAAACAAAGGAATTTACAGGGCTTCAAGTAGAGTTTTTAGGTAAGTGGTTTCAAAATACCACAATTTATTCCATGGCTTACTCTGCTGCACTGCTGGCAGTCGTTTTACTTGCACCCATTCTTAGTGGGGTTGCAGATTATTTAGGAAATAAAAAAAGATTCCTTCAGATTTTTTGTTACTTAGGAGGAATATCGTGTTCTATGCTTTATTTTTTTACGCCCCAACAATTAGAATTAAGTATTTTGCCTTTTGTAATGGCAACTATTGGGTATTGGGGCAGTTTAGTCTATTACAATTCTTATTTGCCGGAAATATCTGATACAGAACACCAAGATAAAATAAGTGCAAAAGGTTTTGCGTATGGATACTTTGGAAGCTCTTTACTTTTAATTATTTGTTTAGTATGCATTATGGTATTAAAAATGCCGGTTAAATATTCTTTTTTGATGGTTGGTTTGTGGTGGATAGGATTTGCGCAATATACATTTTACAGATTACCGGAAAGAATTGGAGGGATTAGTCAATCTTCCACCGGTATCTTTTTAAAGGGCTATAAAGAACTTATACATGGGTTTTCTCAGGCAATGAAAATATCAAGAATTAAGAGGTTTTTATTATCCTATTTTTTTTACAATATGGGCGTGCAAACCGTAATGGTTATGGCTGTTCTTTTTGCAAGACAGGAAATTCAGTGGACCAATGAATCTGCCAAAACAACATCTTTAATCATCAGTATTTTATTAATCCAGTTTTTAGGAATAGCGGGCTCGTACTTCTTTTCATATTTATCAAGGCGCTGGAATAATATCATTGCTCTAATGACAGCAGTATTTATTTGGATATTGGTATGTATTTATACTTATGCTGCAGTATTTTTCCCAATACAATTTTATATTGTTGCGGTATTAGTGGGATTTGTAATGGGAGGAACACAATCTCTTTCTCGTTCTACTTACAGTAAGTTATTACCAAATACCTTAGACCACACAGTATATTTTAGTTTTTTTGATGTACTAGAAAAAATAGGAATGATTATCGGCACGCTATCTTTTGGATTGATAGGAGAGTATTTTGGCTCTCTCAGAAAATCCGTGCCTATGCTTAGTATATTTTTTATCCTTGGTTTTTTACTGCTAATACCTTTAATTAAAGTATTTAAACAACATAATTCACAAGAATAGTAAAGATTTAATAGATTAAATAATAAAACTTAGTTTTTTATAAACAACTTAAAGCCCTTGCCATGAACGTTTACAATATTAATATTAGGGTCTTTTCCTAAGTGTTTTCTTAATTTAGCAATATAAACATCCATGCTTCTGCTGTTAAAGTAATTATCATCGCCCCAAATTGATTTTAATGCAAAGGAACGATCTAATAAATCATTAATATGTATTGCAAATAATCTTAATAATTCATTTTCTTTGGTTGTTAATTTTATTCTTTCTTTTGAAGCATCGTGTATTAAAACCTTTTCTTCATAATTCAAAGTATATTCGCCTATATTAAATGTTTTATCTTTTGATTCTATGCTTTTCACCACATTGCTCCTTTTAAGGACGGCATTAATTCTGGCAATTAACTCTTCCATAGAGAAGGGCTTTGTAATATAATCATCTGCGCCGGAATTAAACCCTTCTAAAGTATCTTCTTTTTGACTTTTTGCTGTGAGAAAAATAATTGGAATATCAGGGTTTACCTCTCTGACTTTTTTTGCTAAAGTAAATCCATCCATTTTTGGCATCATTACATCCAGAAGAAGTAAGTCAAAAGATTTTTTACAAAATATATCAAAAGCATTTTGTCCGTTATCTCTTACTGTAATATCAAATCCTTTTTGAATTAAATATTGTTCCAACATAAAAGATAAATTTTCATCATCTTCTGCTAACAGAACTTTTATTTTAACGTTTTTGCTGTCTGTCATAACTAAAAATTTTTGATAAAGTTAAGAAAGAATTAGAGAATTAAAAAATAAAATTAACAATTATTTTGATGATTATCAGGAGCATTTCTAGAGAATGGTAAAAAGATAATGAACTCGCTTCCCTTGCCAATATGGCTTTTTATTTCAATTTTACCGGCATGAATATCGATAATTTTTTTAACATAAAATAACCCGAGCCCAAACCCCTTAACGTTATGTGTGTTGCCGGAAGGAATACGATAAAACTTTTCAAACACTCTTTTTTGATGTTCTTTTGGAATACCCGGGCCATTATCCTTTACACTAATATAAATCCCTTTTTCATTACAATAAGTTGTCAAATTAATTTCCGGAGTTTTATCGCAGTATTTTATGGCATTGTCAATTAAGTTATTAATAACATTTATAAAATGTGTTTTGTCTATTTCAAGTAAATCGTTTTTAGCATGCAAATCCATTGTTATTGTGCCTCCCTTTGCGTCCATTACCAGTCGTACGTTTTGAATGATGTCATTCAGGATAAGATGAATGTGCTCTTTTGTGAATTTTGTTTTTATTTCTGCTTTTTCTAATGTAGCAGTCGTTAAAATACTTTCTACTAATTGATTTAATCGCTTTATTTCGTTAGACATTATTTTGAGCGTTCGTTCTTCTACCTGTTGTGTTCGTTCAATATTTTTATCATTAAAATATTGAATACCCAAATTAAGTGTGGCAATAGGCGTTTTTAACTCATGTGTCATGTTATTTACAAAGTCATTCTTTATGTCCGATAATTTTTTTTGTTGGAAGATTGTTCTTAAAAAGAAAACATAAGAACCTATTAGAATTAAAATGATCATTGTGGATATTACTAATAAAGTAATCATTTCATGAACGATGTACGTCCTTTGATGAGGGAATCTGATATTTAGATAAACAGGTTGAAGGAAGGCATTGGTTGGTAATAAGTTAATAGTATAGCCATTTTCATTAATGTTTAGGTTGCTAAAGAATTTTGCATCTTTAATATTCTTCTGAACATTAAAATAGGGAAGAGAACTTTTTAATTGATATTGAAATGCCGTATGAATGCCAACATTAGCAAGTTCTTTTTTCAAAATAGAATCTAATTTTAGAGTATCTATTTTTGCAGAAAAATTATTGTAGATATTAATACTGATGGACTCATCAAACACATCGTTTACAACTTCGTTATTCTTTTTCAATACCTCGTCTTTTGTCTGCTCTACAGATTTAATAGGCTGTTGTGTTAAAGAGGATGTAAAATTAGCCGGTAGAATGGAGTGAAATAGTTCTTTTTTTAGATGAAAAGAATCATACGGAATTTCTTTATGTGTAAATTTCGATGATAAAATACCATTAGAGTCTGTGCTTAATTCTTCAAAAATTCGAATGCGGTAAATATCTTGCGTTTTTGCAGGTTTATTTTGTAACGTAACCCCCTGCGATCTAAAATT
The DNA here is from genome assembly GCA_039811645.1 of Bacteroidia bacterium. Lineage (GTDB taxonomy): Bacteria > Bacteroidota > Bacteroidia > B-17B0 > Aurantibacillaceae > BPGX01. The sequence continues at coordinate 10,068 of JBDHZB010000032.1, forward strand.
AATTTTTTTTATAACCTGATTTCCTACTGTAATCTTTTCAATTTTTTTAGAAGTGCTGGCTAATGCTGTTTGCACCAAATCACTAAAACGTTCTTGCTTTATTAGGTAGTCTTCATAAATAGAATATAATTGAATGCCTGTAAGCACTAATAATGCCAAGGCTAATATTATAGAAACAACATATATTCTTTTTATCATGGGCATAAAATTAAAAAGGTCTCCTGCAAAAAACAAGGAGACCTTTCATAAATTAGTTTAAAATCTAAAATTATTGTTTTGCAACAATCATTTTTTCTAAGAAATAATTTTTTTGACTACCCAATCTTACATAGTAAAGACCGGAAGGGATATTGTCAATATTTAAGAATATATTGTTGTTTACATCTATTTTTGTGTTTTTATAGATTACATTTCCTAAGGCATCAATAATTTCAACGAATGTTATTTCTTTTATATTTTGAGGTGTAATTTGTACTATATTTGAATTAACCGGATTTGGAGAAATAATAAAATGGGCATTTATATCGTGGGTGATTTTAGCAATGGCAGTGGCTAATGTTGCAGAACCATAAATTTTCACATTACTAATTCTAAAAGTACCTGCGGTGCTTTCTCCGTCCCACGCATACCATCTAAAACTTATAGGAATAGTTAGATTAGTAAATGTTGGTGCTCCTAAAGTTATTTTTAATCCGGATTGAGCGGTAGTAGTTGTATATGTGTCGGTGCTCCAAAAGAAAGTATTGGAAGATACTATAGAAATATTGGTATTTGTAGACGTTGCACTTAAAGGAGTCCCATAGCCTGTTACATTCGAACATACTGCCCAATGGCGAGGTCCTGTAGAAGAACGTAATGCCTTGAAGATAATAGAATCGAAAGCTAATTCATAATTAAGCGATGGTGTTATGGTAATATTATAGTATTTAGTTAAATCCAAAGATCCTGTGAAAGACGCATCGTTGCCGTTGGTAGCACCTGTTCCCCAGCCTGCAAAACTAAAAAAGCCGCTTGTAGAAGGACATGAACTTGTACCTACCGCAATAAAAGAACCACTTGTAAGCCCTGTTGCAGAAGGTGCAGGTGTTGGATCTAGTGTTCCTGTACAAGGTGTTGTGGTGGAAGAAACGTTGGTAAAGCTATAAGATAGTACAAATGGTGTGGTTTGTGCAGATAATAATCCTGACACAATAAGAAAGATCGTTAGTAGTTTTTTTGTCATATTTTTATTTTGCCGCTAATATAAAAAATATATTTTATATTAATCAACAATTTTACAAGCGGTTAGTAAAAAATAAAACTGTATAATAGAGTAATATTACAAAAGAAGGAAAAAGCATAAATTCTTTCCTAAGAATACGATAAATTAGAGATAGAAAGTAAAGAATAATTGTAGCACATCTATAATATCCCATATAGTAGTAACAAGAAGCAAAAAACCACGTGCCTTCTGTTTTATATAGAGGTACATCAATAAGTGATATTTATAAGCACACAAAAAAATTTAATAAAAAGTTTTTTTCTACTAATTTTGCTCAAAAAATATATGGAACATCACAATCATCATGCAGCACAAGAAAAAAAGTCGGTTAATTTTTTAGCACCAATTATTGGCGGTATTTTAATTTGGGCCATTATGCTTATAACGGAGCACGCTTTAGACTGCAAAAAAGCTGCCGCAGAACATCACAACGATGTAACAACCGAACAAACTGAACAACCTGCTCATCATTAATTAGCTGTTGCAAGATAATACAATATACATCTATACCGATGGCGCATGTTCGGGAAACCCTGGCAAAGGCGGATTTGGAGTAGTAATGATGTTTAATAAACATGTAAAAGAATTTAGTAAGGGATTTCGTCTTACTACCAATAATCGTATGGAACTCCTTGCGGTTATTGAAGCATTGAAAGTTGTCAAAAAGCGAGACATCCCGATTGTTGTTACTTCTGATTCCAAATATGTTGTAGATAATATTAATAAAGATTATCTGAAAAAATGGGAATTGATACGGTTTAAAAATATAAAAAATCCGGATTTATGGAAAGAACTTATTGCCTTAATGGAGGGGTTAAATATTCGCTTTCAATGGGTAAAAGGGCATCATGAAAATATTTTTAATAACCGTTGTGATGAGCTTGCCGTAATGGCGTATCAAAATAATAATTTAGATATCGATGCTGTTTTTGAAAAGAGTAAAAAGAGTTAAATTAAGTTTTTTAACTTTGTAATTGCACCCATTACATCGGGTTTTCCAAACACACTATTGCCTGCTACTAAAACATCGGCACCACATTCCGTTAATTTTTTAATATTATGTTCATCTACACCGCCATCTATTTCTATTAAGGCAGAAGATTGTTTTTGTATAATTAAATTTTTTAGCTGTGTAATTTTTTTGTAGGTGTTTTCAATAAACTTTTGCCCGCCAAATCCGGGGTTAACGGACATTAAGCAAACCAAGTCAATATCTTGAATAACATCCTCCAATAAATGTATAGGTGTATGTGGGTTAATGGCAACACCTGCTTTTACATTATAAGATTTTATATTTTGAATACTTCTGTGTAAGTGTGTGCATGCTTCATAATGAATAGAAATACTATAGGCTCCATATTCTGCAAACTTTTGAATATATCTATCAGGGTCCACAATCATTAAGTGCATATCCAATACTTTTGTGGAATGTTTCTTAACAGATGCTAAAACAGGAAATCCAAACGAGATGTTAGGAACAAACACACCATCCATAATGTCCAAGTGTAGCCATTCAGCAGAACTTTTATTAACGATATCTACCGCATCTTTTAGCTGTGAAAAATCAGCAGATAATAGAGATGGTGCAAGTATTGCCATATTATTTTTTATTATGCAAAAGCGTTAAGTCCCGTGATATCAAGCCCTGTAATTAATAAATGAACATCGTGTGTGCCTTCGTAAGTAATAACAGATTCTAAGTTCATCATGTGGCGCATAATAGGATATTCTCCTGTAATTCCCATTCCACCATGTATTTGTCTTGCTTCGCGAGCTATTTCCAAAGCCATGTTTACGTTATTTCTTTTTGCCATAGAAATTTGTGCGGGTGTTACTCTGTTTTCATTTTTTAATACACCTAATCGCCATGTTAAAAGTTGCGCCTTAGTAATTTCAGTAATCATTTCGGCTAATTTTTTTTGTTGCAACTGAAATGCGCCTATTGGCTTATCAAATTGAATTCTTTCTTTTGAATATCTTAATGCACTATCATAACAATCTAATGCCGCACCAATTGCTCCCCACGCAATACCGAAGCGTGCGCTGTTAAGGCAACTTAACGGACCTTTTAATCCTTTAACATTAGGGAAGATGTTTTCTTTTGGTATTTTTACATTATCAAATACAAGTTCACCTGTGGCACTGGCACGTAAACTCCACTTACCGTGTGTTTCAGGTGTAGTAAAGCCTTCCATCCCTCTTTCTACTACTAATCCACGAATATCTCCGTTATCATCTTTTGCCCACACTACTGCAATGTCTGCAAACGGTGCGTTAGAAATCCACATTTTTGCACCGTTCAATAAGTAATGTGTTCCTTTATCTTCAATGCGTGTAATCATGCCGCCGGGGTTAGAGCCAAAGTCTGGTTCTGTAAGTCCAAAGCAGCCCATCAATTCTCCTTTCGCCAATTTTGGTAAATACTTTTTCTTTTGTTCTTCGCTACCAAAGTGATAAATCGGAAACATTACTAAAGAGCCTTGTACAGATGCTGTAGAGCGAATGCCGCTATCGCCTCTTTCTAATTCCTGCATCATAATACCATAAGAAATATAATCTAAACCCGGTCCGCCGTATTGTTCAGGCACAAATGGTCCAAACACGCCAATATCCGCCAGCCCTTTAATCCATGGTTTATGGAAAGTAGCTTTTTGGCAAACATCTTCTATAATCGGGGAGACTTCTTTTTTTACCCAGCTTCTTACGGTTTCTCTGATTAAGCGATGTTCTTCTGTTAATAGTTCTTCTGTTAAGTAATAATCGTGATATTGAAAGTTATCGGTACGCATATAAAATTTTTAGTGCAAAGGTGGTGTAAAAAATGAAGTTTTACAATTATTATTTGAAAGATTTTTTATGATTTAAACCATAAATTATTTAGCGCATTTGCTTGCTTTTTTATTTCAATCGGATAAATTACTCTAAAATATTAACAGCGTGATAATATCCCCCTATCTAAAGTTTTCTTTCATAAAATTAAGTGTATTGTAGCAGGTAATGTCTGTTTGTACGGGTACTACGGAAACGTATCCGTTGGCAAGTGCCCATTCGTCTGTATCTTTGGAGTTTGGTTCAAAGTTGGTAAATCGCCCTGTCATCCAATAATACGGTTTATTGTAAGGATCCATACGCTCATCAAATTCTTCTGTCCAATTTCCGTTTGCTTGCCGGCATATCTGAATTCCTCTTATTTCATCGCTTTTCAAATCAGGAATATTTACATTTAAACAAATTTTTTCAGGTAAACCTTTCTGTATTATCCATTCTATAATTTGTCGTACATATTTTTCAGATTGTGTAAAGTCTGCTTCAATGCTATAATTACACAAAGAAAATCCAATAGAAGGGATGCCCTCTAAATATCCCTCAATAGCAGCAGACATAGTTCCGGAGTAAATAACATTAATGGAACTATTGCTACCATGATTAATTCCTGATAATATTAAATCCGGTTTTTTACGGAGTATTTGGTTAACTGCTAATTTCACACAGTCTACAGGAGTGCCGCTACATGCATATTCTATTTCTGTTTTATGTAAGTTGGTTTTTTGTGCCCGTATTGTAGAGTGAATAGTAATGGCATGCCCTGCACCGGACTGTGGTTTGTCGGGTGCTATTACTACTACTTCTCCATATAATTTGGCAATACTGCTTAAATGTAAAATGCCGGGTGCACTAATGCTATCATCGTTGGTAACAAGAATCAGAGGTTTTTTCATGAATATATTTTGTAAGTGTTAAGCATTAAAGGCATTATCTTAATTGAGCATTGTGCTTTTGCGTTAAAGATTGTATTACATTGCTCATTATTTTTTCTATTTCTTTATCGGTTAATGTTTTTTCTTTATCCTGTAAAGATAACCTGATGGCATACGATTTTTTATTTTCCGGAATATTTTTTCCTTCGTAATAATCAAATATTTCAAAGTCTATTAAATACTTTTTTGCAGACTCTTCTACGGTTTTCTTTATCATTTCAAAACTTGTTGCTTGGTCAATGAGTAATGATAAATCTCTTGTTACAACAGGGAATTTTGTTATTTCTTTAAAAGTAACGATGCGCTTTTGATATGCTGCAAATACTGCTTCCAGATTGATACTTCCATACACCACAATGCGAGTATCTATTTCAAATTTTTTCAACAGTGCTGCATTTACAAATCCAAGTGTTGCTATTTCTGTATTTTGATAAAAATATTTTAATCCAACAGAAAAGTTATCATCTTTAAATTCTTGAGTAGTATATTTTTCAAGATGAGAGTGTTTTAAAATTTGTTCTATATTTTCTTTAATAAAAAAGAAAAGTTTGTCTTTCTGATAAAAGCTATCAGCAATTTTATTTTTCCCAAAGCCAAAAAGTGAAAGTATATATTCTTCTATGAATGACTTGTCTTTTTGATGATAAATTTTTCCTATTTCAAAAGCGGTTAAGTTTTTTGTTTGATGTCTTTCGTTAAATGAGATATTTTGAAGCGCATTAAACAGTAAATTTTTTCTTAGTATATTTAATTCTACATTTACCGGGTTTTGAATTTTTACCACATTATTTGTGTCGTTGTATGAATCAATATTGTGAAACGATAAATTTTGAAATTCATAGAATCCTCTGCCTGCAAGCATCTTAGAGATATTATAAAAATAGTTAGACTGCAAAGAAGTATCATAAGTTGGAGTATCGGGTATATTAAATGCAATTCGTTTTTGTGCGTTAATTTGATTGTATCCGTAAATTCTTAGTACTTCTTCTATCACATCTATTTCGCGTGTTATATCAGATTTTCTTGCAGGCACTAAAAGTAACATACCCTCATGGCTTTCAGATTCGATTTGCATATCTAATTCTTGAATGATGTTCTTGGTAGTTTCAAAAGGTATTTCCTGACCAATGGTGTCGGTTAGTTTTGCTATAGAAAATCCAATTTTATATGACTCTATCACTTGCGGATAAATATCTTTTGGAACCATACTTAAAGCGCCTCCGCAAAATTCAGTAATTAGCAGATATGCTCTATTAAGGGCATACATTGCCATTTCAGGATCGGCAAATCTTTCAAATCGAAATGACGATTCTGTTTTAATACCCAATCTAGAAGCTGTTTTTCTTATAGAAGAAGGATTAAACCATGCGCTTTCTATAAAAACAGCTTGTGTATCGTTTTTGATGCCACTGTTTAACCCCCCAAAAACACCGGCTATACACATGGGGTCTTGTGCATTACATATCATTAAGTCGGTTGTTGTAAGTGTTCTTTCAATGCCATCAAGAGTTATAAATTTTTCATTCTGTAGCGCGTTTCTAACAATAATTTTGTGTTCTTTAATTTCTTTTACATCAAAAGCATGCAGCGGTTGTCCTAATTCCATCATTACGAAATTAGTAATATCTACCACATTATTAATTGGTCTGATGCCTACTGCATTCAGTCTGTTTTGTATCCACTGCGGAGATGGTGCTATTTTAATGCCATTAATAACTATTCCGGCATATCTTTTACAATCTTCTGCATTTTGAATATCTATCTGTATATCTATTGTTCCTGATGCTTGTGGAAACTCAAGTGTAGAAGGGAATCCGATATTTAAATCTTTATAGGCATCATTATGTACTTTTAAGTAGGCTTTTAAATCTCTTGCAATTCCTATATGAGAAGCTGCATCGCCGCGGTTAGCAGTAAGCCCGATTTCAAAAACAAAATCTTTTTCAACTTTAAAATAATCGTTGGCAGAAAGCCCGACAGGAATATCTTCATTTAATACCATGATACCGTCATGATTATTGCTAATACCTAATTCGTCTTCAGCACAAATCATACCTTCACTTACTTCTCCGCGAATTTTTGATTTTTTAATTTCAATAGATTCTCCGGAAAATGTTTGCAGGTGTGCTCCTACCATTGCCACTAATACTTTTTGATTAACATCAACATTAGGTGCGCCACAAACAATATCTAAAATTTTATCATTACCAACGTTCACTTTTGTAAGCGACAGTTTATCTGCATTAGGGTGCTTTTTCTTTTCAATAACATGCCCTACCACAACATTATCAAGCCCTTTATGCGAACAATACTCTTGAATAGATTCAACCTCCAACCCAATTTCAGTTAAGATGCTTCCTACTTCTTGTGGAGATAAATCAATAGGTAATAAACTTTTAAGCCAATTATAAGATAATTTCATTGCTACTTCAATTTATAGTCGGCAAATATGCCAAAATTTTTAGCATTTTTCATGGGTATATTTAGAAGTTTAATGGGACAGAAATTCAGAACCATAAAAATGCTTACTTTTGCTGCAAATTATTATTATGAAAAAACATCCTTATCTGAGGTATTTATTTATTGCGTCTTTGACGGCTATTATTATTGAAGTAATTTCAACAGGTGTAAGCATATTTAAAGATCAAAAACAATCTTTGCTTGAGCAGGCAGAAAAAATAAAAGACATGAACCCTACGCTATCTGCAAAAATGGAAGCAATGGCATACGAAATGGACACAAACACGTATTACAAAGTACAACCATATATTACTTTATTTTTTATCCTTTTATCATTGGCGGCAGTTATTATGATGTGGCAGCTAAATCCAAAGGGATGGTATTTATATTTGCTTGCCGAGTTTGCGCCGTACCTTATTACAATAGTTAAATGGAAAGAATATTCGGCTTTTTCTTCGTTTGGAGGCTTTGGTTCCGGCATGGCAGTAACAATGCTGCTTATCATGGGTGCCTTTGATATTTTATTTGCAGGCTTATATTATTATGCCTTAAAAGAATCTGAAAAGTTAAATGCAGAAACAACAGATATAGACGAAGTAAACAATCTATAATTTTTATGATAAACATTGGGGTTCTGGGTTGTGGTGCGATGGGTGCAGGTATTGCACAAGTTGCAGTATTAAATCATTGTACGGTATTTGTATATGATATTAATGCTGATGCTTTAGTAAAAGCAAAGCAGAACCTTAATAATGCATTAAGCAAGCTGCTTGAAAAAAACAAAATTTCCCGGCAACAGCAAGAACTTGCGCATAATAATATTACGTTTACATCTTCACTTAACGATTTAAGTAATTGCTCTTTGGTAATTGAAGCTGTTGTTGAAAATATAGAAATCAAAAAACATCTATTTAATGAGTTGCAAAAAGTTGTAAGTTCGGATTGCATAATTGCAACCAACACGTCTTCTCTTGCTATACATGCAATGGCAAAAACCATACAATATCCGGAAAGATTTTTAGGCATACATTTTTTTAACCCTGCATTTATTATGCCTTTGGTAGAAATTATCCCTACGCTATTAACGTCTAAAAATACAATAGATAAATCTTTGCAGATTATTCAATCTTGGGGCAAAACAACAGTGGTTGCAAAAGACACCCCGGGATTTATTGTAAACAGAATTGCTCGCCCATATTACGGCGAAGCACTTAGAATATTAGATGAAAATATCGCAGATATTTATACCATTGATTGGGTAATGAAAAATATTGGCGGATTTAAAATGGGACCGTTTGAATTAATGGATTTAATTGGACATGATGTAAATTATATTGTAACAGAAACTGTGTGGACGCAAATGTATTACGACTCTAAATTTAAACCATCTATCACACAAAAAAGATTGTTGGAAGCCGGGTTATTAGGTAAAAAAACAAATAGAGGATTTTATGATTATTCACAACCATTACCAACAGAGCCAACTATTAAGGATAAAAATTTGCATCAAATAATTTTTGAAAGAATATTGTTTATGCTCATTAACGAAGCTTTTGATGCTTTGTATTATGGCATTGCCTCAAAAAATGATATAGAAACCGCTATGCAAAAAGGCGTTAATTATCCAAAAGGACTTTTACAATGGGCAGAGGAGATTGGAGTACAAAGAGTTTATTTGCAACTACAATCCTATTACAATTTATATCAAGAAGAACGATACCGACCCTCTATTTTACTGAAAAAAAAACGAGGCGCAATAACAGCCTAATAATTGGCTAAAAAATCTTTCTAAGAAAAGCAAGAATTTGCTTTCTAAAGAAAATAGCCATTAAAATATAAGGTGTAACCATCAAGTATAAAATACCCGAATTTAAACCTTGTGCAACAGAATTAGGATTATTTTCCATATCACTAACGGCGGCTTGTTTGCACATGGCACACTGTGAGTACATTGTATTAAGTACCATAAAGGTTAATACAAAAAAAATAAATAATCGCCGAGCAGATGTTTGCATTCTTATTGTTCTTCAAACTTTTTGTAATCCGTAGGTACAGAAAGCTTATCGTCTGTTACATTTCCGACACTAATTTTTATGGTTTCTAATTTTGAAATAGTTTTACCGGAGGAAATTTGTTTTTCTAAAGATAACATAGGCATAGAACCTTTTGCAAGCCCTGTGATTTTTGAGAAATAAATAGATTGTTTATCTTTTCTATTCCACAATTGCATCATTGGTATAAAAAAGTCGTAATTTCCGCTTCCAATCCAATAAGATATTTCTGTATCTTCGGTTGTATTTTTTACAATATACTCTGTACACTTAACACCTTGAATAACCTTTGCATTTTTGGTTTTTGTAACAACGCATTCCCCTTTTACAGCAGGAGGTACGGTACTGTTGTGAATACCCCATACTTTTCTTTTCGGGTTAATAAATTTAATTTCCTTTTTTGTTAAATCAAAAAGAAAGCCGCCTTCAATGGTTCCATCTGTTTTTTTAGAATACTGATCTAATCTTACAAAATTATCTTTTGCTGTAAAAATATTTTTGGTAGTATCACGTTGATAAAACATAAATTCTATACTGCCGACAAATGATTTTTGTGCAAAAAGGATAGAACAAACTGTCAATCCAAAACTAAATAATACTTTTTTCATAAAATTTTTTAGCAAATGTAAATAATAAAAATTTTTAATTCAAAATATAACTACTATTTACTGGAAATTAATTGATATTTTCGCCGCCTAAAATTGAAAAACTATTTAATTATGAATAAAGGACCCATTTCTCAGTTTATAAATCATCATTACAGACACTTTAATGCGGCGGCTTTGAAAGATGCGGCTGTCGGTTACGAAACGCACTTATCAGAGAGTGGTAAAATGCTTGTTTCTCTTGCGGGGGCTATGAGTACAGCAGAACTTGGCGTATCTCTTGCAGAAATGATACGACAAAACAAAGTACATATTATTTCTTGTACCGGCGCTAATTTAGAAGAAGATTTAATGAATTTGGTTGCACACTCTCATTATAAAAGAGTGCCAAATTACAGAGATTTAACGCCTCAGCAAGAATGGGAACTATTAGAAGGCGGCTTAAACAGAGTAACAGACACTTGCATTCCGGAAGAAGAAGCATTTAGAAGATTGCAAAAACATATTTATGAACTTTGGAAAGATGCTGATACAAAAGGTGAAAGATATTTTCCGCATGAGTTTATGTACAAGTTAATTAAAAGCGGTGTATTAAAACAATACTATGAAATAGATCCTAAAGACAGTTGGATGATTGCAGCGGCTGAAAAAAATCTGCCAATTATTGTTGGTGGATGGGAAGATTCCACAATGGGAAATATTTTTGCGTCGTATGTTATTAAAGGAGATGTTAAAGCCACTACTATGAAAAGTGGTATTGAATACATGGTATGGTTGGCTGATTGGTATAAAAAAAATTCAGCCGGAAAAGGCGTAGGGTTCTTTCAAATAGGCGGCGGCATTGCCGGCGATTTCCCTATATGTGTAGTACCTATGATGTACCAAGATTTAGAATGGCACGATGTTCCGTTTTGGAGTTATTTTTGTCAAATTTCGGATTCCACTACGTCCTATGGTTCATATAGTGGAGCTGTTCCAAACGAAAAAATTACGTGGGGCAAATTAGATATTAATACACCTAAGTTTATTGTGGAATCAGATGCTACTATTGTGGCTCCGTTGATTTTTGCATGGATACTCGGGTGGTAATCTATAACCGATCTCCGGGTTGCTTTGTAATAAAGTAAACAACTAAAGGTACAGCTATAATAAGTGCCAGTATTAAAAATATAGTTAAATAAATATTAGCTGCCCCGAAGTAACCAATACTATTTAAGCTTATGCCAATAAGCACTAAGCCTGCTATTGCAACTGTTATTATGATTTTAGAAAATATATTCAAACAGCCTGCCATATTTTGTCCATCATACAGCTGAGGGTTTTTTGCTATCTGTCTATCTGCTTTGCGTGAAAAAAACAATATTAAATAAATTGAAAAAATAGATAGTGGATAGATAAGTGCTGCAAATATTACTGCTATTACTAATGAATCAGGCCACTTTTTTTTACCGCTGGTATTAGTGTTTTGTTGATTGTTGGTATTGTTATTTGGTTTTATGCTTTTTTCTTCACTTATAATATGTTCAGAAGTTCCATTTTGGTATTTAATTAGATAAACTTTGTGTTTATCTATACTATACATAGGTCCGGTCAAATTATCACAACGTTTATACTTGATAAAAATTTCTGTAATTTCAAGAACTTTTACATCGTATTCATCTCCGGATTTTAAAATAATTTTATCACCACATTTAATAGAATCTTCTTGTTTAATAAATTGATGGTTAGATAAATGAACTAATGTGTGCTTGTTATTTTCTAATAAGGAATTTTGTTTTTGATACCCGAGTTCTTTACTCTTAATATTTTCGCCTGTATTGTGGGCGTAATATATCTGAGTTGAAGAATACTGTTTGTCCTTTACTTTTTCTTTGAGTGATTTGGCTAAGGAAAAATCAAAGTAATAGCCTTTTCTATACACCCTTTTTTGCAATGTACAAGCGTTTGCAAATAACAGCAAGAGTATGATAAAAACTTTACCCTTTATTTTCATTCTTGCAAAAGTAAAGAAAGTTTTTAATACTTTATTTTTTTCTAAATAGATGGGGTTGGTTTAAAATAACAATCCCCCTATTGAGAGGGGGATTAGATTGTTTCTTAAACAACAAGTTTTTGTTCTTTCAGAACATTGTTCATATTTCTAACCGCATCGGCACTTTTAGCAAACATATCTTGTTCTTCTTTATTAAGTTGTACATCTACTATTTTTTCCCATCCGTTTTTGCCAATAATTACAGGAACTCCCATGCAAATATCTTTTTGCCCATACTCTCCTTCTAAATATACGCTGCAAGGGAATAGTCTTTTTCTATCATGAAGAATAGAATCTACTAATGTGGCTACAGCAGCTCCTGGAGCATACCATGCTGATGTGCCAATCATGGCAGTGAGCGTAGCACCGCCTACCATTGTATCTGCGGCAACTTTTTTCAAGCCATCAACGTTTAGAAATTGCGCTGCGGGTACACCATTGTAAGCTGCTAAACGTGTAAGCGGAATCATTGTTGTGTCTCCATGTCCACCAATAACCATGCCGTCCACATCATGTGCGGATGCATTTAATGCTTGTGATAAATAAAATTTAAAGCGAGCACTATCTAATATGCCGCCCATGCCTATTATTTTTTGTTTAGGTAATTTAGACTCTTTTACTGCTAAGTAAGTCATGGTATCCATCGGATTGCTTACTACAATAATTACTGCGTTTGGAGAGTGTTTTAATACATTATCTACTACCGATTTTACAATTCCTGCATTGGTGCCAATTAACTCTTCTCTGGTCATTCCGGGCTTGCGGGGAATTCCGCTTGTAATAACTACTACATTGCTATTTGCTGTTTTTGAGTAATCATTGCTGCTACCGGAGATTTTAGTTTTATGCCCCGATATATTAGATGCTTGAGACATATCCATCGCTTTTCCTTCAGCTAATTTTTCTTTAATGTCTAATAATACTACTTCGCTTGCAATAGAGCGATAAGCAATAACTTCTGCACAGGTTGCGCCAACATTCCCTGCACCAATAATTGAAACTTTCATATATTTATTTTTTTAGTTTTTAATTCTGAGCGCCAATATAGGTTTTTATTTTTGAGTTAATTAAAACTCAATAAACTTTTTCTGATAATTTCTACGGCTTCAAGAATTTGTTCTTCATTAATAATTAAGGGTGGTGCCAAACGAATAATATTGCCGTGCGTGGGTTTTGCAAGCAAGCCGTTTTCAGCAAATTTCAAGCAAATATCCCATGCTGAGATTTTACTATTTTCTTTAATAACAATGGCGTTTAATAATCCTTTTCCTCTAATAATCTGAATAAGGGGGCTATTGATGCTTTTAAGACCTGCTCTAAATAATTCACCCATTTTAAAGGCATTATCAGCTAATTTTTCTTCTAAAATAACATTAACGGCTGTAATAGCTACCTTGCAGGCTAGTGGGTTGCCTCCAAATGTAGAGCCATGCTCTCCGGGTTTAATGTTTAACATAATCTCGTCATCAGCTAATACTGCCGATACAGGATATACACCTCCTCCCAATGCTTTTGCCAAAATTAGAATATCCGGATGAATATCTTCATAATCACAGCAAAGCATTTTTCCTGTTCTACCCATACCGGTTTGAATTTCATCAGCTACAAATAAAACATTGTGGGCTTTACAAAGATTGTATGCCGTACTTAAATAGCCTTCATCAGGGATATTAACACCCGCTTCTCCCTGAATAGGTTCTACTAAAAATGCAGCAATGTTTTTATTATTTGTTAGTACTTGCTCTAATGCTGTTATATCATTATACGGAATACTGATAAACCCAGGCGTATGTGGACCAAATCCTGATTTAGAGCCTTCGTCAGAACTGAAAGAAATAATTGTTGTGGTGCGTCCGTGGAAGTTTTGTCCACAAACAATAATCTGTGCTTGGTTATCAGCGATACCCTTTACTTTATATGCCCATCTTCTTGCTAATTTAATGGCAGTTTCTACCGCTTCAGCACCGGTATTCATTGGTAAAAGTTTATTGTATCCGAATAATTGTGTCAAGAATTTTTCATAGTCTCCTAAAATATCGTTGTAAAAAGCTCTTGAAGTTAATGTTAAACGGGCTGCTTGCTCTATAAGAGTCTGAACAATTTTTGGATGACAATGTCCCTGGTTAACAGCACTATATGAAGATAAAAAATCAAAATATTGTTTATTATGGATATCTAAAACATAAACGCCCTTTCCTTGCGAAAGAACAACCGGCAGAGGATGGTAATTATGTGCTCCAAATTCTTCTTCCAATTTAATAAAATACTCATTGTCTATGTGCGTACTCATCATAATCTTTTCCTGCAAAGATAATGTTTTTTAACCCAAAAATATTATAATTATTAATATAATGCTGGTTTAATATTTTCTCACTTATTCACTTTTTTTAATTACGACACGGTTTATTGAATAGATTTCTCAGTATTAAATTGAAATTCTTTAAGCGGTTATTAACCCGTTTGAAGAACATACAAAATCCATTTCAATTCATTACTTTTGTAGGCAAAATTAACACTATGAAGTATCTGAACAAATTGTTATTGGTTATTTTAATTTTCTCAATACTAAAAATTCAATCCCAAAATTGGGTACAATTAAGAGAAGACACAAATTCTAATTTTTACCAGATTAAAAATGAGTTTAATAATTATTGGAAAAATCGCCCTTATGAACGTGGCAAGGGTTACAAGCCATTTAAAAGATGGATGTGGTATGCAGAGCCAAGAGTTTACCCTTCGGGAGATATGAAATATGCAACGCCCGGTTATGCTTTAAATGAATATAATAAATGGTTAAATAATAACCCACAAGCAAAACAGTTTGTTACAGCTTCTCCAACTTCAACAACAGCCAATTGGGTGCCATTAGGCCCTTTTGGTGACCCCTCAGGAAGCAATGCCGGTAGAATGATTTGTGTGAGATTTCATCCTGCTTCCACCAACACCATTTATGTAGGAACCGCTGCCGGTGGTATGTGGGTGTCTAATAATAGCGGGTCTTCTTGGTCAACCACTACTGATCAGTTAGGGAGTTTAGGTGTTTCCGATGTTGCTGTAGATCCTATAACGCCTGTTAATATTTATATTGCAACAGGAGATTATGATGCCGGTGATACAAAATCTATAGGTGTTTATAAATCAACAAATGGTGGTGCTACATGGGCAGCAACAACCTTAACGTTTGCTACCAGCTCTTCACGTACCATAGGCAGATTATTAATTAATCCACAAAACCCAACCACGCTATTTGCTTTTACATCGGCAGGTATTTATAGAACAAGGAATGGAGGTACATCGTGGACACTTGTAAAAAGCGGCAGCTTTAAAGATGGAGAATACAAACCCGGTGATACAACCGTAATGTATGGTGTAACATCTTCAGGATTTTATAGATCAATAGATGGGGGTAATACTTTTAATGCAGTAGCTTATGGTGCAGTAGGTAGCCACATTCGCTTGTCTGTTGCGGTATCTCCTGCTAATGCAAACTATGTTTACTTATTAGCTAGTTTAAATGATTATAGTTATGGTGGTGTATATCGCTCATCTTCTATGGGAGCAGCGGGTACATGGACAGCAATGTCCACTACACCAAATATTTTTGATTGGAGTACGAATGGTAGCGGAACCGGTGGACAAGGTTGGTACGATTTGGCAATAGGTGTATCTCCAACCAACATCAATGAAATTGTTTGTGGGGGTGTAAATTCCTGGAAATCAACTGATGGTGGTGCTACATGGACACTTTATACACACTGGTATGGCGGTGGCGGAAAACCTTATGTGCATGCGGATTTACATGACGTTCAATATACAGCTGCCAACACAGTTTATATGGCCACAGATGGAGGCTTGTTCAGAACTACCAATGGAGGCACTTCGTTTTCCGCACTAAATGGAGCAATGAATATTGCTCAAATATATAAACTTGGTTTATCGGCATCTTCACCATCGTTAATTATAACGGGACACCAAGATAATGGAACAAATAAATGGAATGGAACAACGTGGACGGGTATATATGGTGGAGATGGTGCAGATTGCTTTATTAGCTGGGCATCTAATAATAATATGGTACAATCGTATGTGCAAGGGGATTTTCATTTTTCTACCAATGCCGGCGGAAGTTGGGCAGCTATAGCGCCATCTACAAGCGAGAGTGCTGCGTGGGTTGCGCCAATTATTCAACACCCATCGGTAGCTACTAGATTTTTATGCGGTTACGAAAGTGTGTGGAATTCTACTAATCAAGGAACGTCGTGGACTCAATTAGGAACTTTAGGTGCTAGCACCACAAATAATGTATTAGGCATAGTAGTGGCACCGTCCAATACAAATGTAATATACGCATTTAAGAGTACGGAAATATACCGTACAGTCAATAACGGTTCTACATGGACAAGCATTGCGAGCGGCTTACCTATTGGCTCAGCTGCTATTACAGGCATTGATGTGGATAATACCAATGCGAATAATATTTATGTAACATTTTCGGGATATTCCGCCGGGAATAAAGTGTTTCATTCTACTAATGGTGGCGGCACATGGACAAACTATTCTACAGGCTTACCAAACATACCTGTAAATTGTATTGTTTATACTAAAAATACCAGCGATGCAATTTATGTTGGAACAGATGTAGGTGTTTATTATAGGGAGTTGTCTATGAGTTCATGGATACCATATTCCAACGGCTTGCCAAATGTTATTGTAGATGATATGGAAATATATTATGCATCTAATAAACTAAGAATAGCAACGTATGGACGTGGTGTGTGGGAAACAGATTTATATAGTAATCCGACTGCGGTACCAAACAGTTTATTTACTACCAATTATTCTTCAGCATGTATCAATACGCCATTTCAGTTTAATGATGCTTCTTCCAATGCTCCAACATCATGGGCTTGGAGTTTCCCTGGCGGCAGCCCTTCTTCTTCAACTGCACAGAATCCAAGTATTACATATACAGCTACAGGAATATATACGGTTACATTAACGGCTTCTAATGTTAATGGAACCGGTTCTGTTTATACTTCTACATTATTGGTATCACCTTCTCCAACGGCAGCATCTTCCTCTACCAATGCGTGTGCGGGTTCCGGAGTAAATATTACAGCCAACACCAATGCATCTTCTGTGAATTGGAGTACAGGAGCAACAACCAATTCTATTTATGTAAGCCCTGCTGTAACAACTGTGTATTCATTTACTGCGGCCAATGGTGCATGTCAAACAGTAGCAAACTATACTGTAAATGTGTCGCCGGCTCCTCCTATTCCTACTGTAAGTGTAAGCGGTTCAACATTAACCTGCAACCCATCGGCAACAACGTATCAATGGTATTTAAATGGATCTCCAATAAGCGGCGCAACCTCACAAACGTATGCGGCGACCACAACAGGTTATTATAGTGTGTGGACAGGTAATGCAGCCGGATGTCAGAGCTCGTCTTCTTCAACTTATGTTGTTGTAACGGGCATTACAAGTGCTGCTGCTCAACAAGGGTTATCTATTACACCAAACCCTGTTAGTGATAAACTAAATATTTCTTACCATAATAATAAAGATTTAATTTACCGCGTATTAGATGCAACTGGAAAGGAAATAATGCATGGTAAGTTAATATTTGATTCCAAAACATCTGAGAGTATTGATTTTACAGGACTTTCGGAAGGATATTATTTTGTGGAACTTACTAATGGCGATTGGAAGATACAAGAAAAGATATTGAAGAAATAATAGGAATAGAAAAAAGGTGTTAAAAATTTAAAAAAATACAGAAGGATGTATCTTTGCAAATAAAAAGATGTATCTTCGTAAATAAAAAATAGTTATGACAAAAGATTGTAATTGTGGATGCGGAACTCGTGGCTGGATACCACTAAATTCTAAAGTGCAATTCAACGAAGACAGTACTATTTCAATTAGCCCCCCAGTAGGATGGAACTATGTCGGATATGTGCAAGGGTCAAATAGATTAGCGGTAATTTCGGGAGGAGCGACCACCACATCTTGTGATTGTACAGGTAGCGGAAAATGTATGCCCTTTGTTGGTTCAGGTCCGCTTGGCAGTACGAGCGGTTGTGCAGGAAACTGCACAAAATGTTCAATGGAACAATCAGGCTTTACAGATAGAAAAATTAAATTTTCAAGCGGTGGATATGTTGACATGACTGCGGGGGTAGATTTTATAACTGACAATATTGAGCGTCCAGTGGTATTCAAGGCAATGTTCGATGTAAAGTAAATTCAAGACGGAATAAATAGTTTTTTCGAAAGAATATACGCTGGACTGCCTTTCCCAAAAATGCTTATAGGAAAAGATTATATCAGTACACCAAGAGGATATTCAATGGTTGCTGTTAATATTTTCGGACGCTCTTCTATTATGCCGGTTCCAACAACCGTTGCAAGGATGGTTGCCGGAGCAGGAGGGGCAGCAATAGGAAGTGGAAATGTCGCATCT
>JBDHZB010000033.1:0-28604 GCA_039811645.1 Bacteroidia bacterium
GAAAAATATTTTTAATACCGGCATTGCTCAATCCCAAAGATTTTAGTATACCTATTAAATTTACTTTTTCTAAAATTAAGATGATTAATGCAGAAACCATATTGATTCCTGCAACCATCAACATTAATACAATAATAATAATGCCATTAATATCAATCATATCTAACCAATTAAAAATATTACTATACAGTTCTTTTACAGATAAAACTTGATAATTAAAAGGTAAAATATCTATGATTTTTTCTATCACATCATCGGGTGAGTATCCTTTTTTGGCATACACTTCTATTTGCGAAAATTGATTTGGTTGCCATCCATTTAGTTTTTGAATATGTCGAACGTCTGCAAACATAAGCTGATTGTCTAATTCACCAAGTTGTGCATTAAAAATACCTTTAATATAAAAATCTCTGGAACGATATTCCGGTCTTACATTGCCGGCAGTATCTTTTGTTTTATTAATAAAATAAACAATTAACTTTTGATTAAGTACAAGATTCATTTTATCTGCAAGTTTTTTTGAGATAATAACATCTTTGCTAATTACAGTATCTTGAAACTGAGGCATGTTTCCGGCAACAAGGTATTGCTGTATAAATTGCCAATTATAAGAAGGCTGTACTCCTTTAATAACAATTCCCTCGTTTTCTTCTTTTACTTTTAAGATGCCATTTTTCATACACACTGGTTGTGCATCTTCTACTATATTATTTTTTTTTATTAAAGATAAGGTGTCGGCATTAATTGACAGAGAATTTTCAGTAACATCTTTCGTAGTTTGATAAGGCATAACGACAACGTGTGCAGTTAGTCCGGAAAGTTTTTTTAAGATTTCATTTTTGAATCCTTTAATAACTGCCAAAGATAATATCATAATACAAATGCCAAGCGCAACGCCAATGGTTCCAATACGAATGGTTGGCTGAGCAATATTTTGACTTTCTTTATTTGCTTTCAGTAACTTTAATGCTATGAAATAAACAGATTTCATTATGGCAAACCTACATAAAATTGAATAAAGAGAAAAATAATAAAAAACTAAAATACTAACTCTTTCACTAATTCTAAAGAGTCTAAATGATTAATATTTAAATGATATTTTAAGTAACGAACCAAGAGTTCTGTTATTGTAATGGGAAATAATGACTTTTCTGTTTGTTTTTGTTGATGAAAAAAAAGATAAATCTGTATGCTGTCTTCTTTATTAAGGCAATGAATGCTTTGTGTAGAAACAAATCTACCGTCTTGTAGCTCAAAGTATGGAAATTCCGGTGAGTAGTTATTATAAGGGCTTATCCCCATTAAGTTAATATATTGTTTTAAAAAATCGATTAAGAAATTTTTCAAATTACTTTCATTGTTGTGTGTGTCCAATTTTTTCAGTGTATCTTCTATAAAAAGAAATAAAGAATTATCGCTTTGCTCGTGTGAAATAGATTTTATAATAATTTCCTGAACTGCCTGAGCAATACAATTTTTTTTTATATCTGAATAAATATCTCTATAAATATAAGAAGGTTGTATTTGTAACACGGAGTATTTGCCTGTTTTTGTTTTAGTATATTGTACTTTAGCCAATAACAATGGTTGAATGTGTGCGTGCTGAATTTGATGATTAAGCAGAACGTCAGCTGTAATTAATCCAAAATCCTTTGTGTAAATTTTTAAAATATATTTAAAATCTTTATATAAGGTTTTTTGTAATAAAATAGAATCAGAACTAAAAATATCCATTTAGTTTAGTATCATAATTTTTGTAACGGCACGTTGTTGGTTATCGGAAGTAGATGCATATACAACATAGATTCCGTTGGTGACTTTTTTATTATAGAGATTATACATATTCCATGTAATCATTCCTCCGGCAGATTTCCCTTCCCATACAATATTCCCGGCAATATCAGTGATTTTTATAATAGTACCATCTATCAATCCTTTTATATAGATATTTTCTGTATTCCTATTTGCAGGATTAGGAAACGCATGTACATTTGTATATTCATCATATCCTTTAATTACATCTGTTTTATAAGATTGTACGCCTTTATCCGTTCCAACAATAATATCTCCGGTTACTTCATCGTAAGCAATATCTATAATTCTGTTAGATATCAATGGACTGTTATCTGTTGTAAAGTGATAAATTTGAGTTTGTCCATCAGGAGTAAAGCAATAAAGCCCTGAAGATTCTGTTCCAATCCATTTCCTATCAGCGCTATCAATTGTAATGGCATTAATTTGTTCTGTTATTAATAAAAGTTGAGTTTGTCCATCTTGTGTTACATATATTTGTTGAGCATCGTAATTTCCACCATTAAATATATTTTCAGGATTATATATAACCGCTACGCCTTGTGTTGTACCTAGCCAAACGTATCCATTTTTATCTTCAGCTATGGAATATACATAATCGGTTGGCAAATTCCCGTTTCCAATTGCACTAGATAGATATTTGCTATTTGTTGAAGAAAGATTTGTGTTACCGTCATTGTTATACACTAATATTCCGTTACCCCTTGTAAGTAAAACCCATAATTGGTCATTTTTTGTATAGATTAATCTTCCTGTCATTAAAGCATTAAAACCCGGTAAATAGTAGTTTTGTACCTGCCCGTTTGGTTTTAGAACGCTGAATGGTGATGGTGTAATAGGGTGGCTTACCCATATATTACCATTTTTATCTTTTGTGATACTATTTTCGAGGTGCCATGAAAGATTTACTGCTTGTGCATTAATAAGCCCTGAATTAGAGAAATTATGCACAGATTTTAGTGTGTTATTTTGATATTCAACAATACCGTTTATCCAACTACAAGCATAAATATGGCTATTGTCGTTTTGATCAATGACAGCATCGCTGATATCAACAATTGTATCATGGTTAAAATCTCGTAAATAGTGCCAGCTTTCAGAGTCAAAGTAATAAGGACCTTCTAAATAAAAATTTGGATTACCCGTTTCATCTATCTTTGAAGGAGCAACGATAATATTGCCATTATAGGCTTTAATACGACTGACTAAATCTCCATGTGTGCCATCAATTTTAATAATAGTTTGATCCCAGGTTGTTCTAATAAAACCATAAAAATCATCTGCGATGTATGACTCTATCGGATGTCCGGGTAAAATGGTGGTGTAATCTATAATAATATCACTTATTTGTGAATTGCCAAATGCATAAGATGCTATGGCATATATTTGATTGTAATTTTTATCGTAGCCCCTTGCCCCAAAAGCATCTTTTAGCCACATAATATTATTTTCAGCATATAACTTTTTGAAAACATTCGGTACTGAAACAAAAGTCGATTTATGCCATCCTGATGCATCAAATTGATATAAGGTATCTTGCATCCAGTTTGCAGTATTGCGTGTAAATGGAGAATATGCAGCATAAATTTTACCATTCATATTGACAACCCCGGAGTATGTCCCCTTTGGGATAGAATTACCGGGTATTGGTTTCCAGTTTCTAAAATCATTAAGAATAGAATTTTTATTGGCTTTATATACAGAGCTGTCTGTTGCTGCATAAATTAAAGAGTCGTCAAATGCTACTTGATATACATTCATGAAAGTATTGTTCTTACCAATAAAATAAGTCTCTTTTATTTCAAGTTTATCTGTATCAAATAAAATAATACCAAAACCACAAGCAATATAAGCCCATTTTCCGACAAAAGTAATCTCATTTATTTTTTTTGATCCTTGAATAGATGAGTTCTTAATATCACTTACATTATATATTTGCTTATTATCTAAAACATCAATATTACCATTATCATAACATACCAAGAGCTTATTATTCAATGGACTGCATCTAAGAATTTTAATGCCTACATCTGATAAGCCCGTAGTTTTATTATAAATACTTTCAATTTCCTGTGTGGTTTTATTATACGCCGCAATACTATTTCTGTTAGATACATAAATTGTAGAATAGTCGTTGGAGTGGGCTACAGAATTGCAAGAATAAAACCCTAATAAATCTTTCCATTCTCCAATTCTCTGATTGGTTTGGGCAGTAATACACTGAATAGATAAAATAAAAATTAAGGACAAAAAGTGGTTTTTCTTAATCATAATTACGGATAACGAAATCGGAGCCAATTTAGTATATTAAATTTATATTTTAGCAGAAAATAGAATATTACTTTTGCACAAAAAAATAAGATTAATATTAAAACTCTATCTGTTCAGTTATATGGTTTTATAAAAAACATAAAAGAAAAATAATAATGAAAAAAGAAGATATGAAATTTCCTGTTTATTATGGAAGACCGATATTACAGATACTGATTATATTAATAATAGCAATTATTAGCGGGTTCATTACATACAAAAGTTTTAAGGCTTATACAGTCCACCATACTTATATGCTTGTAATATTTGGAGTATCGCTGGCTTATTTCAGTTGGTTAGCTTCTAATCCATTTGCAGCTATATGCGAAGATCATTTTGAAGTTGCTTCGGGGTTATTTTTTGTAAGAAAATATTATTACAGAGACCTAAAAGATATAAAGCAACAAGGGAATAGTATTGTATTAAAATATAATGGAATGGAAACTCACACCATATCAATAAGAATGATGAAGCAACAGGATAAAGGTAAATTTTTTGAAACCATAAAATTTTTGATATTCAAAGATGCCTATGAAAGAGAATAATATTTGTTATACAAGTATTATTATTTGCCCGGTATGTAATTATGCGAAAACGGAGATAATGCCTGACAATGCATGTGTTTATTATTATGAATGTGAAAATTGTAAAACAATAATAAAGCCAAAACAAAAGGATTGTTGTGTTTTTTGTTCCTATGGTTCTATCCCTTGTCCACCGATTCAAAAAGATACTAATTGTTGCAGATAAAATTTTTAGGACATTTGATTTTACCGTAAATTAGCCGCAAAAAAATGCGAAAAAAAATAGTTGCTGCAAATTGGAAATTAAATAAAACACTTCAAGATGCTGTAAGCCTGATTAATTTTATTCAATCTAATATACAGCAGAATGACGATATTATTAAAATTATTTGCCCTACATATCCTTTGTTATATCCGATTGCGCAAATGTTAGATAAAAACAAAAGCCTTTACCTTGGTGCTCAAAATTGTAGTATCTATCAAAAAGGAGCATATACCGGAGAAGTCTCTGCTGAAATTCTTAAATCTATAGGATGCGATTATGTAATTATTGGACACTCTGAAAGAAGGAAGATATTTAATGAGACAGAGCAGCAGCTTTCTGAAAAATTAGATATTGTACTTAAAAACAATATGAAGGTAATTTATTGTGTAGGGGAGGAACTTGAACAAAGAAAACAAAATTTGCAATTTAATATTGTAAAGCAACAATTAGAAAATATTCTAAATCTTTCAGACGAACACCTCAAGAATATTATTATAGCGTACGAGCCTGTGTGGGCAATAGGAACAGGAGTTACGGCTACAGCTAAACAAGCACAAGAAATGCACGCTTTTATTAGAGAAACTATTGCTACTAAAAATGCGGAGATAGCCAATATCATTCCTATTTTATATGGAGGAAGTTGCAATTCTTCAAATGCGAACGAGCTATTTCATCAGCGAGATATTGATGGAGGACTTATTGGTTCAGCATCTTTAAAAGGAGATGAGTTTATGCAAATAATCTACTCCGCTATTTAATGAAAAACTATATTGAATATACCTTTACCGTATCGCAAATAGATTGTGTAGATGAACTTATAGCAATACTATCCGAATATTCTTTTGAAGGATTTGAATACACAGATTTTGGGTTTAAAGCGTATGTTCTGCAAGAACACAATAATGAAACTTTATGGAAAGATGAATGTTCACAAATAGATAAAGGAATACAATATACTTCAAAAGCATTGCCAAATATAAATTGGAACGCAGAGTGGGAAAAAAATTATGATATCGTTAATGTTAATGATAAATGTGTGATTTACGCGCCATTTCACACTATTGATTCTTCTATTCAGTATCCGCTATTAATTACACCAAAAATGAGCTTTGGCACGGGGCATCATGCTACTACTTGGATGATGTGTAATTTATTGTTTGATTTAGACTTAAAAGACAAAACCGTTATTGATATTGGTTGCGGCACAGGTGTTTTAGGCATACTATCCGCAAAACTTGGGGCAAAAACAATAGTAGCGATAGATAATGACGAGATATGTAAAGAAAATGCAGAAGAAAATGCACAAAATAATAATGTAAACATAAAAGTATATCATGATACGATACAAAGCTATGTGAAAAACTTTCCTACGGCAAAGTTTGATATCGTTATAGCCAACATTCAAAAAAATGTGATTTTACAGGATTTATCTTACTATAAAGAAATTATCAATGGTAACGGTTATTTGTTATTAAGTGGAATATTGCATCAAGATGAACAGGATATATTAAAAGCAACAAGCCCATTAGAACATATTAAGACGCTTAGAAAAAATGAGTGGTCTGCTTTGTTACTAAAAAACTAAGTTATGAAAAGGTTACAATTTCCTATATTAATTATGGTACTTATTATAGGAGTACTTTCAATTTTATATTACAAAAATAAAAATAATACACCCATTAAGCAACTCCCTTACTTTGCTCCACCTGAATTTACGGATAAATCAAAGTATATACTTCCAAACTTCTCGTTTGTTAATCAATATGGCTTAGTTACGGATAGCAGAACGGTACGAAATAAAATTTATGTGGCGGATTTTTTCTTTGTTACATGCACATCTATTTGCCCTATTATGGCAAATCAGATGCAAAGAGTATATCATCAATTTCAAAATGACACCAATATTCTTATTATTTCACACACGGTTAATCCGGAGGAAGACAGTGTACATATTTTGAAAATATACGCAGAAGACCATGGTGCTTATGATAAAAAATGGTTATTTGTAACAGGAAATAAAAAACATCTGTATGAGGTTGCTCGCAAAGGATATATGTTGAACGTAGAGCCAGGGAATGGCGGCACAGAGGACTTTATTCACACACAACAGTTTGTGTTAATAGACAGAACAGGGCATATCAGAGGCTATTATGATGGTACCGATAGCATCGAAGTGAACAGATTGATAATTGATATTAAAGTTTTAGAATCAGAAAAATAAATATGCTCTCTCAAAAACAAAAAGGACACCTCGCTCTTTTTTTTGCTCAGGTTATTTATGCAATGAACTATTCTATAGCAAAGGATATCGTTCCAAATTATTTACATCCTTTTTCTTTAACTTTTTTAAGAATTTTTGGAGCATGCTTAATGTTTTGGTCACTTACATTTATTCTTCCGCCGGTAAAGCAATCAATTGAAAGAAAAGATTTGAAAAAAATATTTTATTTATCGTTATTCGGAATTGTTATTAATCAAGTGTTTTTTATATGGGGTTTAAGTATTACTACACCTATTAATTCTGCAATTATTATGATTTCAAACCCGATTGCTGTTTTTATTTTATCATTGTTTATTACAACAGGTACAACAGAAACCACCTCTTTTTCTTGGAAAAAAATGATAGGATTATCGTTAGGTATTTTGGGTGCACTAACACTAATTTTATTTAAAGGAAATTTTAGTTTTGGTTCAGATACATGGGCAGGTGATGTTATGACATTGTGCAACTCCATTTCATGGGCAATATTTTTGATTTATGGAAAATCAATGCTTCAGAAATACCATACAGTTGCAGTAATGAAGTGGTTATTTTTATTTGGTACCTTGTTGTTATTACCATTTTTCTTTACAAATGTTTTATCTGAAAATTGGCAGCATATTCCAATGAAAATCTGGTTATCTATCGCCTTTGTAGTAATTGCTACCACCTTTTTTGCATACCTTCTTAATTTATACGGATTAAAATTACTCAGTACTTCTGTTGTAAGTATGTATATATATATTCAACCATTTTTAGCAACTATATTTGCCGTACTCCTTGGAAAAGACGAGATTAATTCTACAAAAATACTTGCTGGAAGTTTTGTATTATTAGGCATTTATTTAGTAAATTCAAAAAGATAAGATATGATATTGTCAATGACAGGTTATGCAAAAGCAGAAAACGCAAACCAAAGCATTAAAGTTTTAGTAGAACTAAAAAGCTTAAATAATAAAGGAATAGATGTTTATTTAAAATTGCCCTCATACTTAAAACTAATGGATTTAGATTTAAGAAATACTATCCAAAACAACTTAATACGCGGAAAGGTTGATGGATACATTGAAATTACGCCATTAACAACCGATTCTTTTAAACAATACAATACAGAGGCATTTAAAATATATTTTAATCAATTACAGGCTTTGATTAAAGATTTAAAACTAGAAGAAAGCGATTTTTTACAATCAGTATTGTTTAAGGAAACACTACATCATCCTAATGTTCAGGAAAGTAATGAAAGTGATATATTAACAGAAGAAAATAAAAATTTAATTAAGGCAACTTTAATACAATGTTGTACGCAAATTGAAAAATACAGAAAAACAGAAGGCGTTCAGTTAGAAAAAGATATCTTGTCTCAAATTAATTTAATAGAAAAATTACAAAAAGAGTTAATGCTGATTGAGCCAAAAAGAAAAGAAAAAGTAAGAGAAAAACTGAAAGGATTAATCAATGAAAATGTAGAGTCTTCTAAAATTAATTATGATAGATTAGAACAAGAAATGCTGTATTATTTAGAAAAACTAGATATAAACGAAGAGATTGTTCGGCTAAACAGCCATTTAATATATTTTAAAGACATAATTAAGAAGGAAGAAAATGCAGGAAAAAAACTTGCGTTCTTAACGCAGGAAATTGGCAGAGAAATTAATACCATTGGCTCTAAAGCAAATGATGATGTGATACAAAAAACAGTTGTTGAGATGAAAGATATTTTGGAAAAAATAAGAGAGCAACTGAATAATGTATTATAGTGAATAGTACAAAAAAATATCTTTTAGTTATCGCAGGACCTACCGCTGTGGGGAAAACAGATATTGCAATACAAACAGCAAAGTATTTTAATACTTGCATTGTTTCTGCGGATTCTCGGCAGGTTTACAAAGAGTTGAATATAGGAGTAGCAAAACCATCGGCACAGCAACTGAAAGATGTGCAGCACTATTTTATTAATCACATTAGTATTCATGATGAATACACAGCAAAGCAATATAACGAAGAAGCATATAAAATATTAAAATCAGAATTTTCAAAGCACAATGTTATTATAGTAACGGGCGGTACAGGGTTTTATATTAATGCACTTTTAGAAAGTTTAGATGACATTCCAGCAATATCTTCAAAAACAAAAAATTTTGTAAGAGAGCATTACAAAAATTATGGTATTCAATATCTTCAAGATACATTAAAAAAACTTGACGAAGTTTATTATAAACAAGTTGATGTCAACAACCCCATGCGATTAATTCGTGCATTAGAAGTATGCATAGAAACAAATCGCCCCTTTTCATCTTTTTTAAATCAAAAGAATATTTATATGCCGGATTTTATACCAATTAAAATTTGGTTAAATACCTCTCGAGAAAATTTATATGAACGTATTAATAAAAGAGTAGATGAAATGATAAGTTGTGGGCTTGAACAAGAAGTAAAAGAATTATACACATATAGAAACCTAAATGCGCTAAATACTGTTGGGTACAAAGAGTGGTGGGATTATTTTGAAAACAAAACAGATAAACAAACCGTAATAGAAAAAATTAAACAGCATACCCGAAACTATGCCAAAAGACAAATTACCTGGTTTAATAATAAATATAACGGAACAGAATTGATGCTTTCTGATAACAACACACTCATTAATCAAATTCTGAAATTCACAGAGAATACAATGGCAGATTAAAAAAAAATATTTTTACCTTTGTCCCAAAACACTATGCAGAATCAAACCCATCATAATATCTTTAATAAAATTGTGATTGTTGCTGCACTTGGTTATTTTGTAGATATCTATGATTTAGTGCTTTTTGGAATGGAGAGAGTAGCTTCTCTCAAAGACATTCTATCTGTAACCTTACCACAACAAGAATTATCTAATCTTGATAAGCATGTTGAAGAAGTGGGGAGGCATTTGTTGAATTGGCAAATGTTTGGTATGCTTATCGGCGGTATTGTGTGGGGTATATTAGCAGATAAAAAAGGACGCTTGTCTGTTTTATTTGGAAGTATTATCACATATTCAATTGCCAATGTTTTAAATGGCTTTGTAAAAGATACCGATACATATACTATTCTGCGATTTTTCTCAGGATTTGGTTTAGCAGGAGAGCTTGGTGCCGGTATCACATTGGTAAGCGAAACCATGACTACCGAAAAAAGAGGAATGGGTACAACCATGGTTGCAGCCATTGGCTTGCTTGGGGCTGTATTTGCCGGTCTTGTGCCAACATTTCTTAAGCATGTTTATCCGACATATAGCTGGAGAACATCTTATTTTATTGGCGGTGGTATGGGCTTTTTATTATTATTATTGCGAATCGGTGTATATGAATCAGGAATGTATGCTTCTGTAAAATCATCAGAAGTAAAAAAAGGAAATTTCTTTTATTTATTTTCTCATCCAAAGATACTAGGAAGATATTTTGCTGTAATAGCCATTGCTTTGCCGGTATGGTATGTAACCTATATGCTTATTCAGTTTGCTCCGGAAATGTGTAAACTTTTAGGCATGAACGATTATCCAAAAGAAGCGCGAATGCCAATTATGGTAGAATACATCGGTGTATCCCTGGGCGATTTGGCTTGTGGATTAATCAGTCAAAAACTTAAGTCTAGGAAAAAAGCCCTATATCTATTTATTACAGGAACGCTTGTTGTAACAGTACTTTATTTCCTATTTGTTACAAGGTCTCAAGCAATGTTTTATTTTATTGTGCTTATCCTTGGCTTTGCTGCTGGCTACTGGGCTGTATTTATGGCTACAGCAGCAGAATCATTTGGTACAAATATCAGAGGAACGGTTGCAACTACCGCACCTAATTTTGTAAGAGGCTCTGTACCATTGATGTCTTTTTCTCACGAATTACTTAAGCCATCGGTTGGTCCTATCAATTCTGTGATTGTTATTGGTGTGGTTATTTTTGCTTTGGCACTATTTTCTGTATATAAAATAGAAGAAACATTTAGTAAAAATCTAAACTATACCGAATAATTTATGCAAGCACAAAAATTTAAAAAGGGAGAAATACTGCATAATATTCTATTTCATGATATTTCGGCAGAAGGCTTAGGTATAGGAAAAACAAACGATGGGGTAGTGGTGTTTGCCGAAAACGTTGTACCCGGTGATGTTGCCGATATTCAAATAACAAAACCAAAGAACAATTATATTGTTGGATTCCCTACTCAAATAACAAAACTATCTGAAAGCAGAACCCAACCATTTTGTAAGCACTTCGGATATTGCGGTGGTTGTAAATGGCAGCATTTAAGCTACCCTGCACAGCTAACGTTTAAGAAAAAATTTGTTGAAGACGCCCTGACTAGAATAGGAAAATTATCTCTTGAAAACATTGCGGACTCACTGCCAAGTGAAAATATAAAGTTTTATCGGAATAAATTAGAATTTACATTCAGTAACAGAAAGTGGATTGAGCCTTCTCAATTTAATAAAGAAAATATCGATTATGCACCGGCATTGGGTTTTCATATAGCAGGACATTACAATAAAGTAATAGATATTACCGAATGCTATTTACAACATGATTATTCCAACCAAATAAAAAACTTTATCAGAGAATATGCTTTGAAAAATAATTTATCATTCTTTGATATTAAGCACCAAGCGGGCTTTTTAAGAACTTTAATTATACGAAATACCACGCTTAATCAATGGATGGTTATTTTAGGTATTTATGAAGTATTGCAAGATGAATTATCTTTACTGCTCGATAGTCTATTACAGAAGTTTCCTTTCATCACTTCATTGTATTATGCACACTTGTATCAAGTAAACGACAGTCTTAATAACGGCAAGCTATGCTTGTATAAAGGCAGTGCATACATAGAAGAACAACTTGGACATTTAAAGTTTCAGATTAGCCCGAATTCTTTTTTTCAAACCAATTCCTTGCAAGCAAAGATTATGTATGACAAAGTCCTTGAGTATGCAGACTTGAAAGGCAATGAAATTGTCTATGATTTGTATTGCGGCACCGGCACCATAGGCTTATATCTCGCTAAAAAGGCTAAAAAAATAATAGGTGTAGAATATATTGAAGCCGCTGTAAAAGATGCTAAAATAAACGCCGATTTGAATAATATAAATAATACTGAGTTCTTTGCAGGAGATATAAAAAATATATTAAACGATGAATTTATTGCAGCACATGGCTCGCCAAGCGTAATAGTTATAGACCCACCGCGGGCAGGCTTACACGAGGATGTAGTAAACAAAATTATTGAAATTGCACCAGAAAAAATTATTTATGTTAGCTGTAATCCCGCCTCTCAGGCAAGGGATTTGGTATTTTTTTCAGAAACATATATGGTTAAAAACATACAACCAATAGATATGTTCCCACACACTACACACGCGGAAAATATTGTATTACTTAAAAGAAAATAATTTTTTTCTTTTGTATTAAAAAATTTCCTAATATTGCAGCAAACCAATTAAAAATTAAAACTATGAAAAAACTATTACTTTCAGTTGCTAGTGCGTTGACAATTTTTGGAATGAGCGCACAAACACCTTATGCTGTTCCTAATCCTGGATTTGAAAACTGGTCCACTACAGGAAACACAGCCGGCAAACCAACAAGTTGGGCAGGATTTGGAGACTGGGGACTTCTTCTTGGAGCACCCACTTATACATCACTCACTACCGCGTATAAAGAAGGCACTATTAAAAACTCTGGGTCGTATTCAGTGAAATTACAGAATACTAATATTGCTATGGTTGGACAAACACTACCTGGTGCGGTATGGTTAGGAACAGGGGGCACAACACCTTCAAACTATGGCATGTACGGTATTCCATTTACCCAAGGGTTATCAGCTTTTGGGGTACATGCAAGATATGATATTACCAATCCTACACAAGGCAATAAAGACACTGCTTTAGTGTTTTGCCAAACAACTAAATGGACAGGAGCTGCACAAACAATAATAGATGATGCAAGTGCAGCGATAACAGCAAGCACAGGTGGAGTTTTTCAAACAATTACTACACCCGCTACAAATGCAAATGCCGGAACACCGGATACATTATGGATTGGTGGTTTTTCAAGTTTCACCGGTGCAACAGGAGCTGCTACAGTTTCTACATCTTCTCTTTATTTAGATGATGTAACTTTAACAACACCTACAGGTATTAAAGTTCCTGTGTTAGATTTAGTAGATACTAGAGTTGCTCCAAATCCAACTTCTGATGTTTTAAGATTTACAACATCTCAAAAAAATATCGGTGGATTTTTCAGAATCTATGATGCTTTAGGAAAAGAAGTAATGAAAGTACAAGTAGTATCTGCATTAGATAATACCTTTAGTGTAGAAACCTTACCAAATGGAATTTATTTCTATCAAGTAAGCAATGCACAAGGAGAGGTAAATGCACAAGGCAAATTTATTGTTGCTAAACAATAATTAGTTTATCATATTGTAAATAAAAAATCCCGAGTTAGCTCGGGATTTTTTATTTTATCATACTTTGTTATTTTCTTTCTATTCTACAAATATATTTTGCTATAAAATTAACATAGCATCGCCATAAGTAAAAAATCTGTATTTTTCTTTCACGGCTTCTTTATAAGCTTTCATTATTAATTCATATCCGCCAAATGCAGTAATCATCATAAGTGGTGTAGATTCCGGTGTGTGAAAATTAGTAAGCATGGCATTGGCAATACTAAAATGATAGGGTGGAAATATAAATCTGTTAGTCCAACCAATACCCGGATTTAGTCGCTTATTAGTAGAAACAGATGATTCTAATGCTCGCATGCTTGTTGTGCCAACAGCAACTACTCGTCTTTTATTATCTAAACCTTCATTGATTATTTTTGATGTATTAGATGGAATAATATACTCTTCGCTTTCCATTTTATGTTTGCTCAAATCTTCTACTTCTACAGGGCGAAAAGTGCCAAGTCCGACATGGATAGTAACCGGCGCATATTTTATACCTTTTATTTCTAATCTTTGCAGCAATTCTTTGCTAAAATGCAAACCCGCAGTAGGAGCGGCAACAGCACCTTCATTTTTTGCATAAACAGTTTGATACCTTTCTGTATCCATTGGTTCAGGCTTCCTTTTAATATATTTAGGGAGAGGCACTTCACCGAGTTCATAAAGTTTTTTCCTAAAAGACTCATAAGGTCCGTCAAATAGGAATCTGAGCGTTCTGCCGCGAGAGGTAGTATTATCTATCACTTCGGCAACTAAATCATCATTTTCTCCAAAAAACAACTTATTGCCTATTCTTATTTTTCTAGCAGGATCAACTAAAACATCCCAAATTCTCATTTCGGCGTTAATTTCTCTAAGTAGAAAAACTTCTATTTTGGCACCGGTTTTTTCCTTGTTTCCGTATAATCTTGCAGGAAATACTTTTGTGTCATTCACAACAAACACATCGCCATCGTCAAAATAATTGAGAATGTCTTTGAATACTTTGTGTTCGAATTTTCCGGTGTCTCTGTGAACAACCATTAGTCGGCTTTGATCTCTTTCTTTAGCCGGATACTCTGCCAATAAATCTTTAGGCAGGTTAAATTTAAACATTGATAGTTTCATAATCTTACGGGATTATTAGTTAATAAATAATTAATTACCTTTTAAAGCTTCTGCGCCTGCAACAATTTCTAAAATTTCTGTTGTAATAGCGGCTTGTCTTGCTTTATTATAAGCTATTTTTAGGGAGCGTAACAACTCTTTTGCATTATCGGTTGCTTTGTGCATGGCAGTCATTCTTGCGCCATGTTCTGATGCTAAAGAATCTAGTAATACTTTAAATAATTGTGTTTTGAGTGTTTGTGGTATTAATTCCTGAATAATGTATTCTCTATTGGGTTCAAAAATATAATCTACGGATATTTTAGAATGTTCTTCTGATTTTTTTAAGGGTAAAAAGTCTTCTACAGTGGGAATTTGTACAGCTGTATTTTTGAATAAATTATATATTAAAACAATTTGATCAAATTTACCTGCAACAAAAGCATTAATAACTTCCTGAGAAAGTATAGAGGCATTATCAAACTTTGGTTTTTCAGAAAGTTCTAATAGATTAACATTACTTGTGCTTGAATAAATATTTAGTTTCCTTTTCTTTGCATATTCAGCAACCTTTTTGCCAATTGGCAGTATTGTTATATTTGCATTGGGATTAGATTGATTTAGTTCAGAAACATATTCATTTACTTTTTTATTGACATTAGAGTTAAATGCGCCTGCTAAACCTCTGTTGCTAGATACTGCAACTACTAAGATGTTTTTTATATGCTCTTTTCTTTTAGAGTAGATGTTTTCTGATGCATCTAATCCTGCACTTACATTTTTAATGATTGCTTGCAGTTTATTGGCATACGGACGAAGCTGAATAACATTATCTTGTGCTCTTTTTAATTTTGCAGCACTTACCATTTTCATGGCACTGGTAATTTGCATGGTAGAGTTTACCGAAGATATTCTGATTCTGACTTCTTTTAAATTTGCCATAAGGTTCTTTTTCCGGTTTCTGATTACTTTTGCTGATATTTAGAAACTACTGTTTCAGCAGCTTTTTCAAGCACTTTAGTAATCTCGTCATCAATTACGCCTTGTTTTAGTTTATCTAATGTAGATTTATGGCTTGTTTCTAATAAAGAAAGATAGTCTCTTTCACACTCTCTTACTTTATTTATAGGCACTGCACGCAATAAGTTCTTTGTTCCTGCATAAATAATAGCAATTTGTTTTTCTACGGTTAAAGGTGAAAATAAAGGTTGTTTTAGTATTTCTACGTTTCTTGCACCCTTCTCTAAAATATTTTTTGTTGCAGCATCAAGGTCAGAACCAAATTTAGCAAATGCTTCTAATTCTCTATATTGGGCTTGGTCTAACTTTAATGTTCCTGCTACTTTTTTCATTGATTTAATTTGTGCATTTCCTCCTACGCGAGATACAGAAATACCAACGTTAATAGCAGGGCGAATACCCGAGTTAAATAAGTTCGATTCTAAGAAAATCTGTCCGTCTGTAATAGAAATAACATTAGTTGGAATATAAGCAGAAACATCCCCTGCTTGTGTTTCAATGATTGGTAAAGCGGTAAGTGAACCCCCACCTTTTACAAGTGGTTTAAGTGATTCCGGTAAGTCATTCATGCTTTTTGCAATGGTATCATCAGCAATTACTTTGGCAGCTCTTTCAAGCAATCTTGAGTGGAGAAAAAATACATCACCCGGGTAAGCCTCACGTCCAGGAGGGCGGCGAAGCAATAATGATACTTCACGATAAGCAACTGCTTGTTTAGAAAGATCATCATAAATAATTAATGCCGGTCTGCCGGTGTCTCTAAAAAACTCTCCGATTGCAGCACCTGCAAATGGTGCATAAAACTGCATTGGCGCAGGATCGGAAGCATTAGCGGCAACAATTACTGTATAAGGCATGGCACCGTTTTCTTCTAAGGTTCTTACAATTTGTGCTACTGTAGAGCCTTTTTGACCAATGGCTACATAAATACAATATACAGGTTTTCCTGCATCGTAAAATTCTTTTTGATTGATAATTGTATCTATACAGATAGACGTTTTCCCTGTTTGTCTGTCTCCAATAACTAACTCTCTTTGTCCACGACCAATAGGAATCATGGCATCAATGGCTTTAATACCTGTTTGTAAGGGTTCGTTTACCGGCTGACGAAAAATAACCCCCGGTGCTTTTCTTTCTAATGGCATTTCGTATAACTCGCCCGCAATAGCTCCTTTTCCGTCAATTGGTTGACCAAGTGTGTTTACAACGCGTCCAACCATTCCTTCTCCTACTTTGATAGAAGCAATTCTGTGCGTTCTTTTGCAAGTACTTCCTTCTTTAATGCCTTCACTGGAACCAAGTAATACGGCACCAATATTATCTTCTTCCAAATTTAATGCAATGCCTTGAACGCCATTTTCAAATTCAATTAATTCTCCTGACTGCACTTTATTAAGACCATAAATTCTGGCAATACCGTCTCCTACTTGCAAAACGGTACCTATTTCTTGAAGTTCTGCATCAGTTTTTAATCCTGATATTTGCTCTTTTAATATATTGGTAATTTCTGATGGTTTAATTTCTATCATAAATTTAAATTTAATTTAGCGATGATTGGTTAGTAAATTGGTTATATAATTGATTTAATTTATTTTTAATACTTGCATCTATTTGCTCTTCGTCTGTTTTAATAATAAAGCCACCGATTAATGATTGATCAATTTTTTCAATCAAATCTATTTTGGAAGCTTTTTTTATTGATTTAATTTTTTCTGAAAGTACTTTTTTTGATTCTTCATCAAATTGATATGAACTGACTAAAGTTGCTGTTACAATATTATGCTGTTTTTTATATTCAGCAACAATGGCATTTACAATGTCAAATAAAATACCTTCTCTTCTTCTGATACACAAAATATCAATTAATTCCATTAATATCTTGTTGATTTTTCCACCAAAAAAAGTATGCAGAATCTTTTTCTTTTTATCAGATTTAATAAGGGGACTGGAAAGGAAGTTATATAAATCTCTATTGCTTTTAATGATATTACTTAATTCTACAGAGTTTGTATAAACTTCTTCAACGCATTTGTGTTGAGCACTAATCTTTAATATAGCTTGGGCGTACCTTTGTGCAGCAATCATAGGTTTAGTTTAATGATACTTCTTCAATTAATTGTTTTACTAATTGTTTTTGACTGTCGCTGCTTGCAAGTTCTTTTTTCAAAATCTTTTCTGCAATATTTAAAGACAATGAAGCTACTTGTTGTTTTATTTCATTAATAGCTGCGGCTTTTTGCGCGGTAATATTTTCTTGAGCAGACTTTACGATTTTCTCTGCTTCTTTTTGAGCATCAGATTTTGCTTGAGTTACTATTTTATCTTTAATATCTCTGGCTTCTTTCACAATAGCATCATATTCTAATCTTGCTTGCTGAATTAATTTTTCGTTTTCTGATTTTAAATTTTGCATTTCTTGTTTAGCACGTTCTGCTTCAGATAATGCATTTTCTATAGCTTGCTCTCTACTTTTAATAGCAGATAAAATAGGCTTCCATGCCGCTTTTGACAGAACAACCATTAAAAGAATAAAAACCAAAGATGTCCAAAAAATTAACCCGATAGAAGGAGTTGTAAGGGCATTTAAGAATATAAAGTTTAGCATATATTTTGTTTTTTCTTGTTTAGTTTAAGTTAAAACATTCCCGGCTGCCAACCGCAGTCGGGACGATGTTTTATTTCATTAAAGATACAACCACGCCAAATAATGCAACCCCTTCAATAAGAGCTGCAGCAATTAACATAGCTGTTCTGATAGTTCCGGCTGCTTCCGGTTGACGAGCAATGCCATCCATTGCTTTTCCGCCAATTAGCCCGATGCCTAATCCTGCGCCGATTACTGCTAATCCTGCGCCGATAACTGAGATACTTCCTGTCATAGTTGTTGTTTTTATTGGTTTTTATTTGTTTTTAATGATGCTCTGCTTCGTGGTGGTGTTCTTCAAGTGCGCCGCCAATATATAATGAAGTGAGTAATGTGAAAATGTATGCTTGTAAAAATGCAACAAAGGTTTCTAATAAGCCGATGAATACGCCAAAGAATATTGAAACAGGCGATATCCATACGGTTTTAAAGATAAATATTAATCCTACTAAACTGATAACGATAATGTGTCCTGCTGTAATGTTTGCAAAAAGACGAATCATTAAGGCAAAGGGCTTAGTAAAAATACCGATGATTTCAATAGGTACAAGAATAGGCCATAATGCAACAGGGGCAGGGGGCATCAAAATATGCTTCCAATAATTTTTATTTGCTTTTAGATGTACAACCACTAAAACAATAAATGCTAAAGTGAATGTAAAGGCAATATTACCGGTTACATTAGCACTAATAGGAATTAGCCCGAATAAGTTATTGATAAGAATAATGAAAAACACAGTTAATAAAAACGGAACATACCTGTCTGCTCTTGATGCAGGGATATTCTCTCTTGCAATTTCATCTCTTATAAAAAGAATCACGGGCTCTAATAATGACTGTATTCCTTTGGGAGCTGAGTTAACACCTTGTTTCCTATATGCTTTTGCCACAGAGGTGAACATTAAGGTTAGGATGATAGCTGAAATAATGAGTTGTAAAACGTTTTTGGTAATAGAAAAATCATAGATTTTTTCTTTTTTTGTACCAAGTATCACATCTTCATCGGCTTTTTCAAATTCCTCAGCCTCATCAGATTCATCTAATACTATTTGATTTTCTACAATTTTTAATTTTTTATATGATTTAGTTCCATGTTCAAATGCTGATGAAGAAAAAAACATTAATCCTCTTGTATTAGAGTAAACGATACATGGCAATGGTAATGCAACCGCATCATGACCTTCCCCCCACAAGTGCCAGTAATGAGAATCTAATATGTGTTCAAATGCGACCTTGGCAATATCTACATTTTCTTCTGTGTTTTTTGTTTCGGTAGAATGTTCTTCGTTATTAGAATAAAGCAGACCGGAGGTCAATATAATTAATGTGAAAAATAGCTTTTTTAACATCTTATTTTTAATTTCGGCCGCAAATATAGGATTTTAAAAAGGCAATGTCAATAAAATTTTGATGATTTTAATCAACTCTTAACATTTCGCTCAATAAAACCATTGATTCACTCAATAAAGTGCTATTTCTAATAGATATAATGCCTATTCAACGGTAGTGTAACAAACCAAGGCACTGCATTTGCGTATATTATTACAAATCAGTTTTTATGAGACAGTTAAGGATTTCCAAACAAATTACACAGAGAGATGATGGCTCTTTAGATAAATATCTTAGTGATATTAGTAAGTTGGAAATGATTACTCATCACGAGGAGGTTGAGTTGGCAAAACGCATACGACAGGGAGATAAAGTTGCTTTAGACAGGCTTATCAGGGCTAATTTAAGATTTGTGGTATCTGTGGCAAAGCAATATCAAAACCAGGGTTTACCTCTTCAAGATTTAATTACAGAAGGCAATATAGGCCTGATTAAAGCCGCAGAAAGATTTGATGAAACACGAGGGTTTAAGTTTATCTCTTATGCCGTTTGGTGGATTCGTCAATCTATTCTTCAGGCATTGGCAGAACAAGCAAGAATTGTAAGATTACCGCTTAACAGAATAGCTAATATCGCAAAGGTTAATAGAATTATTTCTCAGTTAGAACAATCGGAAGAAAGAGACTTAACACCAAATGAAATTGCCTCCGAAGCAGGCTTAACCATAGAAGAAGTAAACAGTTCTTTGATGTACAGAGCAAAGTATTCGAGTTTAGATGCTCCGGTTTCATCGGGAGACGACACAGTTTCATTACTTGATTTGCTTAAAGATGACACCAGCGATGTCCCTGAAAAAACATTATTATACGAAAGTTTAAAAAAAGATATACAAAGAGTTGTTGCAACACTTCCGGAAAGAGAGGGAGAGGTTTTAAAATATGCATTTGGCTTAGATGGGAAATATCCGTTATCTCTGGAAGAAATCGGAGTAAAAATGAACCTAACCAAAGAAAGAGTTAGACAAATTAAAGACAAAGCACTTCAAAAACTAAAGTTTTCAGAAAAAAACAAAGTACTGAAAAGTTATATAGCATAACTTAAATCTTAAAAGTTTCACCTTCTTTTGATAAAAAAGTGTTCTCAAAAATCTCTTGTGCTTCTTTTAGCAAGATATCAAGTTTTTCATACCTTCCTGAATAATGACCTATCAATAATTTTTTTACATTAGATGATTTTGCTGTTTCTGCGGCATCTATTGACGTAGAGTGCATTGTGCTGTCAGCTAATTTTTGATGTTCTTTCATAAAAGTAGCTTCATGATAGAGCATATCTGCATTCCGAATATAATTACAGATTGTTGGCTCTTTGGCAGTATCAGAGCAGTAGGCATACTTCCTTGTCGGTGTAGGTGCAGATGTAAGCAATTTATTTGATACAATGTTTCCGTTTTCATCTTCGGCATCCATTCCTTTTTTTAGCCTATTCATTTGATGAATTGGAATTTTGAATTTCTCAACCTCTGATAATAAAATTTTCCTATCTCTTTCTTGCTCTTCTATCAAGTAACCAAAGGTCGGAACCCTATGCTTTAAAGGAAAAGCAAATACCTTATACTTGTCGGTACAAAATACAAGTTCCTTTTGATGAGGATTAATACAAATATAATTTATAGGGTAGGATATTTTAGATGCAGATTCCTTAATTACAACATCTAATAATTTTTTAAGATTTATCGGGCAAACAATGGTCAGCGGCTTTTCCCTTTGCAGTAAACTAAGCGAGGTTAGGAATCCCGGAATGCCAAAAATATGATCACCATGAACATGTGATACCAATAATGTTTCTATTCTTGAAAAAGGAAGCTTATATTTTCTTAGCTGCATTTGAGTTCCTTCTCCACAATCAATTAAAACATAACTACCATTTAGATGAACTAACTGAGAAGAAGGAAATCTTTTAAATGCAGGTATTGCAGATGACGTGCCTAATATAGTAACCTCGAACGGAGGCAAGTACATTATCTGGAAATAATAACCTTATTGCTGTATTTTTCTTTATTAGCACTAAGTGTATAAAAATACACGCCGCTTTCTATGTTGGAAACATCAATGCTTGTGCTATACTCGCCGGGCATATTAGACAAAGACTGTTTTAGTATAGATTTTCCGGTTAAGTCAAATAATTCAAAGTATGCATTGGTTGCATTGTCTTTAAGTTTATAGGATAGGTTTATAAAATTATTGGCTGGATTTGGTGCCACATAAAAACTTTGAATAACAGAATGTTCATTGATGCCTGTTGGGTTAGGCGCA
This sequence comes from Bacteroidia bacterium, assembly GCA_039811645.1. GTDB lineage: Bacteria > Bacteroidota > Bacteroidia > B-17B0 > Aurantibacillaceae > BPGX01. The sequence continues at coordinate 22,037 of JBDHZB010000033.1, forward strand.
ATATTAATAATATAATAGTTTAGATTCTGTGTTGTGATTTTTGAGCCACCCGTAGAAACTACCGGTGTAGGGCATGTTTGAAAAGATAGTAGGGTATTGCCGTACGCATCTACCTGAAAATGTAGTGTGTAAGTGCCCGCTGTAGTGGGTGTCCCGGAAATCATAGCACAGCTATTGGCATTACCCGGGAATTTTAAAGAAGCCGGTGTCCCTGTTAGTGTTAATCCCGGAGGTAAGTTATAGTTGGTATAACCGGTTGGGTTTAATAACTCAAAGCGGGTAAAACATATTTTAACGGGGCTTTGAACGGTGTCTAAAGGAACTTTAACCGTAATATTTTGTGCATAAGGAACACCTACCATACCTGAAACAAAGTTGGTGGCACTATCCGGCCATATTCCATATTTTGGTGAGGCAACAAATGTAGGATCTAACGTGCAGGTTGGCTGGGCAAACAAGTACCCAAATAAGGACATAGCTAATGTTAGTAATGTTTTTGTAGTTGTTTTTTTCATAGAATGAAGTTTAATTATTTCTGCAAAATTACTTGTTTTAAAATAAAATAAAAAATTTACTTTTATAATTTTCCCTTCCAAAAAAATACAGATAAAATAACCGAATGTTATTCAACTATGTTCTATTTACAGGAGGAAGCAGAACACATTTGATTAAGCATTGGCAGCAGTTACTTTTTTTCCATTAAAAATAGATATTCCAAGTATTTTCCGTCACTGTTTATCCATTCGTTTGTCCAACGCATTTGCCCCATTACGTTTTTCTTATAATCAATTTCAACAACACGAATTAATTTTCCTACGGAATTAATAATATCAAAAAGTTCTCCTTTTGTAGCCCTGCCACCTGAACTATAAGATAATAAAATGTATCTTGCATTAGTTTGGCGCATCAATTTCTTTATGGCTTGCATTGCTATAAAATGTCCGTTGTCATCTTTCCTAAACTCTTCAAACACTGATGCAGCAACTTCATCTCGAGAATCTTCTCTGCGATTTACCTTTCCAAATAATTTTGGTTTGTCGTTTAGTATTACCGAAGTCCAAATGTGATAATACGAATTATAACGAACCCTGCTTGGGGGCATTTTATCATTATTAGAGCCGTATGGCGGGTCAAAGTATGCTAAGTCATATTCACGCTTTTGAATAGTGTCAAAAATATCGCCTCTTAAAACTGCATTTTTACGATTGTTCTCAAACAATAACGGAATATCTAATTTCATGTCGTTGTATGAGCGAGGCGACCAATTAGCAAGATAAGCCGCGTAATGCCCCAATGTACTATCAACCGAATCTAACGCAAGGATAAGACTTGTGAGTGCTACAGATTTTTCAACTTCGTCTAAATTCAACTTGTCAATTTCATCTCTGATTGCATCAAGTTTCATTGTGTTTTTTAATTGAAAAGGTCTCTTTTCCGTGTTTGTGTTGGTTCCTCCGTAATGTTCAGAAAACCAACCGTGATAACCTTTTATAGAATTAAGATGGTCAATTAGTGGCTTATATTGTTGTGATGGTTTAGTATTTAATAAATAAGCTTTGGCAAAATTTTCTGACCAAACCGAAATGTCGCTTGATGTTGTTTTGAAACCTGCTTTTGCAAATGCTTGAGATACCCTTGTAGAGCCGCTAAAACCATCAAGTACGTTATCAATTTTTATTTCAGAAATTATATCAAAAATGTATGGTAGTATTTTGAGCTTAGAACCAGCATACTTTATTCCTTCGGTTTTAGGTATTTCAATTCTCGTATTTCCAAATACACTTTTCGTTAAACTCATTTTTATATTTTTAGTTCCTTATCTATTGCCCGCCAACTTTCACTCAACGGTTTTTGGGTTTGGTGAAGACAGTACTTTTAAGCACCAAACTCCAATCGAAGCACGAGCTTCAAAGATAGTAAAAACCTTTCTTCCGATAGCTATCGGAGTAAAGCTGTTTATCCCGCTTTTGGCAATAAATGGTTAGTGGTTCTACCTTCTTACTTATATGTTGTTTGTGCGTTCTTTTGGTGATTTGATGATTCTGTTGCAAAACTTAGCTCTGTCGCATTGCCTTGTGCGACTTGAAAGAGTGTGTGACTGTTGCGTGGATTATTCATTTTTTATTAACGAGATAGTTTGTTTGTCTTCATGAATATGCATAGAATAGGCTGGCTTCAGTTTTCCACAGAAATTTCTGAAAGAAGAACACCCATAATTCCTATGGTCAAAAGTTGGGTCAACTCGTCTAAGTGCCTCTGAAAATCTTGATAAAAGTGCAAGCCCTGTATTTACATCTACAACCATGTTGAAAGCTCGTTCAATATCTTTCAGGTTTATGGGTTTTGCTGTTTTTTTAAGTGAACCAATTAACGGCAAGTCAATTTTACCGACAACTTTTACTCCTGGAAGTTTCGGAGTTTCCGCTTTAAATACTTCGTCATTATTTTTAGTTTCTGTTGTTGTTTTCTTATTTTCTTGCGGTAATAGAATTTCGGTAAAAGTGAAATTCTCACACGCTTTCACAAATGCTTCGGGGGTTTGGCATTTGCCAATGCCCATTACATAAAACCCTTGTTCCCTTATGCGATGTGCTAAACCTGTGTAATCACTATCGCTTGAAACGATGCAAAAACCGTCAACTAAACTTGAATGGAGAATGTCCATTGCATCAATGATTAAAGCGGTGTCGGTTGAATTTTTGCCAGAAGCAAATGCAAATTTTTGCATTGGTCGTATGGCATATTTGTTCAACTGCTCTTTCCATTTATTCATTCGATTATCAGTCCAATCTCCATAAATACGTTTAATTGTTGCTCTCCCAAATTTTCCTGCTTCGGCTAATATCTGCTCTATCAATGCACTTTCTGCATTGTCCCCATCTATGAGGATTGCTATTTTGTTAGTTCCGTTCATAGTGATTGATTTAGGTTGTTAATGATAAACTCAACCACTGCCTCTGCATCGTTGAATTGCTCCACATCAACTATCAAGTCATAGTTCTTAGGTATTGTATAATCAACTCCGTAAGCATTCAGAAATTGATTTTTGAATGATTCATTTCTTTGGCTGATGGTTACAAATGTTTCAGCACTCCTGTTAGCTGACTTTATTCTTTCTATTGCCGTTTCTTCTGATATTTTCAGAAAAATGTGGTAAGCGTTTTTTATGAACTTAAAGCCAAGCCGATAATCAATTATCAAACTCTCGGAATTATTACACTCGTTTGAAAATTCAAAGTCAATTTGCTTATCCATTTCAGGATTCGTCAGGCAGAGTTCTTGAAACTGTACGATTGATAACCCCTTTGTTTCTGCAAACTGCCTTGTTCTGTTGCCGATTGAAATAAAGTTGTATTGTAGTTTGTTTGCTAATAGTTTCCCAACTGTAGTTTTTCCTGAACCTACACAACCCGAAAGCGTAATTCTTGTTGGAAATGATTTCTTGTTTTTCCAGTCATAAATTCCGCCTCTCTCAATGAATTTATTGAAATCGTAATTTACTTGTTGTATGGCGATCCTTGCTCCAATTTCAAGAATTGGTAGGCTGTAATTATGTTTGCCTTTGGCATTATCATAAAACCTGCCTGCGGGATCAACCATTGCATAAGACCCCTTCATGTCGTAATTACTTTCTGGTATAATGTTGGTTATGCTTTCTAACTTTCTGTGATTGTCAATGAACTTTAGAAACTGCTCATCGCTCACAATCAGCGAATCAATTTTACTGTCGTTTTGTCCTTGAATCGGAAGTGCTTGCAGTATTTTCCATCGCTTAGGTTGAGCATATTCTATAAGTTCTGATAGATTCTCTGAAAAATTTCTGTTTGTAACGACAGTATTAATTTTCAGACCATAACCGTAATATTTGATTTTATCAATAATGCTTTTGTAATACTCAATACTAAAAGGTGTCTTGCCTGAAATGGCACGCCCAATTTCAATATTTGTTTCAGGGCTAATGCTGTCTATGCTCACAGCTATCCAGTCAAGATGATTTTTGTTTGCTTCTAAAAACTCATCTGTCAATTTGCTGCCATTGGTTACAATCATTGTTGTAAGCCCTGCATTCTTTGCTATCCTGATTAGTTCCGAAAGCCAAGGGCATAAAGTTGGCTCGCCGCCTGCAAAAGTGATTTTTTCAAATCCAATTTCTGCAAGTTGTGAAACAACTTCAATGGCTTGCTCTTTTGGCAGGTGTCCTTTCGGAAGAATGGATTGTTTAACATCCTGAAATGTTGCGAAACAAAATTTGCATCGCATGTTGCACGGTTCCCATAAATGGAAGTTTACTGATGGTATCATTTGCTTTGTTTTTTTGGTTTATGATGATGCAAACATACGATACAAAAGAAGCATCTACCTAATAGGGAGAAACGAAAGAAGATATTAAATAATAAAAGGAGATTTTGGAGTAATGAAAGCGGTTTATCGCAGCAAATTTTTTATTAAATTTTGGTAGTTTTCAGAAACAGGAATATGTTTGATTTCTTCTTTGCCGTTTTCGTTCATTACCTTTACATCAATTGTATGATTGTTTTTATTATAGCAAATTTTTTTTTTAATATTAACGCGAAATGACCTGTGGGGCATAACAAACAAATTACTGTCAAAACCTTGCGATTCCATTTTTGAAAATGAAAAATCAAATAGTGTTTCGGGTTTTCGATCAGTAAAAAAAATCCGCTTGTTGTTTGAAGCTCCGCTATTTCCTGTTTCGCTTTCCAAATAAACAATACTGTCAACTGCAATTTTGTTTTTCTTACTATCCTTGAAGTCAAGATACACGAATGTAGCATTTAATTGCTCGTTCACTTCTTTCAAAAATCTTGTAGCGGTCTTGATAAAATCTTTTTCAGTAAAAGGTTTGGTTATGTGCTCAACTGGGAAGTCAAACTCACGCTGTAACGATTCAATGTCTTTCAGATTTTTTGCGTTATGTCCGCTAACAAACATTACAGGAAGTTTTAGTTTATATGCCACATCAAGCCCTGTCATGCTATCGTTACCTAAATCAATGTCAAGCAGTAAGGCATCAGGTTTTTCACTGTTGACTTTCTCAATAAACTCGGACGAGTTTGTTGACCAAATAACTACATTTGCTAAATTGTTTTCCTCCAGGTTTATTTTTCTGTCTTTGAGTTGGTCTTTGTTATCTTCTAATAAGGCAACTTTCAGTTTGTTCATCTAAAATCGAATTATCAGTGAAGAATGATACTCTTGTTCATTGCTGCTTCTCTTTATCTCATATTTTCCGCTAAGCAATAGTTCTAAGCGTTTCTCCATATTCTTTAAGCCAAGTCCACCATTTTTATTTCCCGTTGGCTCTGTGTTAAGGCGATTTATCACGGTCATTTCAAATGCATAGTCCGAGAGTTTTAAAACTATTTTCAAAAAGTCAGGGCATGTTTTATCTCCATGTTTGTAAGCATTTTCAACCAAGTAAGCAGAAATGAGATGTGGAATACATTGAGTATTGTAATACTTGGATGATTTACTTACTTGTGAATCGTCTATGCTTGTTGAAATGATGTCGGAATAAAGCAGTTGATTTAGCTGAATGTATTTTTTGACGAAGTTAATTTCCTCCTCAACCGTTACCAAGTGAGTGTTCCCTTTATATAAGATGTAATTGAGTGATTCTGCTAATGATTCTGTTCCTCTGTGTAGATTTTTTGCGATTGCGTTTAATGTTGTTACCACATTGCCGAGTGTATGCGGTTGTAGTTGAAACTTCAAATGTTCTGCTTCAAGCATTGCATTATCGGCAATTAGCTGTGAATTCTCCCGATGCAGTTTGTTATTCTGATTTGTTAGGTCAACATTTTGCTGGCCAAGATTTTTGTTGAATTTGTTTATTTTGTTAAGTTTAACAGCAAGCCAAATCACTACAATAATGAGAGCAAGGACAAATAAAACTATCTCGTTATTATCATTCATGTTGCTTAAAAATATTGTCTAAATATAGAAAATAAAATTTAGTGTTGGAAAAATTTAAGTTCTTTTGCTTACGGAGCAGGTGCTTATATTTTTGGAAAATTAAGTAAGCCTGAGTGTGTGGTTGCCATAAAATTATTTTCAAAAAATAAGCCTCGGCAAAAAATAAAAAAGACAAAAGTATAGGCAATGAGTGTCTGCCTGTTCGGCAGACAGGTCGGCTTACTTGTTGTCCATTTGTTGTATTGTTTTTATATCCGTTTTTACTTGTCAAAATGGTTTATTATTTATTTTAATGCAAAAGTAAGCAATAATTTTATTTATATGAAGAATACATTCTATTGATGTAAATATTTAAATTAGTTATAAAAAACGACAGTTAAATTTCTCATCCATCATGTTATATGTAGCAAAAGCTCCCGTTGTAAAGCAGCTTCAAAGAAGTTGTAAAAAAATAAATCATTATAAATCAAGAAGTTATAAAAAAACGGATAAAAAGATTTTGCGAATAGATAAAGAGTTGTGTACATTTGCGCCCCCATTTAATTGGGATAAACAAAAACGAGAGCACATTGACATACATCTTTTGAGTTGGTTGAGAGGGAAAGAAGAACATTCATACCATGAAGAGTTT
>JBDHZB010000034.1:0-27773 GCA_039811645.1 Bacteroidia bacterium
ATTTAAATATCCTGAAAAATTATTAATACTGGTTGCCGGAGATGATGACATTGGATAAGAACCGCTATAAGGCGATGCAAACGGCACATTAGTAAAGGGCGGCGGCGTATTAACCGATGGACATGAAGGTGGCAAGCTCGAACAAAAGCTTGATGATTGTGGAGATGTAGGAACAATAGGACAGCAAGCATCTAAGCCCGTATAAGGAGCACATAATGAATAAACCAAATGGTCACCATCGGGGTCGGTTGCTGAATGATCAAACTGAATGGGTAATCCATTACAAATATAAATTGGGGGGAGTTTGTTAAATCGCGGAGAGCTATTAACTGCAGCTACTTCAGGACCGGGTATGTGTTCCCAATATGTTGTGCCAACAGCACCGGGTTGTATCAAATTCAAAATAGAATAATTCCGGCAACATCGCTGATACACAATATAATACCCTCCTGTTTTTGGTGGCAATGTGGTAGTAAACTGATAAATACCTTCTTGCACACAAATATTATTAGGGGCCTGAATACAAGGATTATTAATAGAAGGAGGAACGTACGAAGAACTTAATAAAGGTACATTTAAAGTAGTATATACGTTACTGCTTGCATCAAATATTGTAATAAACGCCGGATTGTCAAGAGGTGCTTGTCCATTTATACAATCTCTATACACCTTCATTGTTACTTTATATTGATTTCCACCCAAGTAGTCATAGTAAATTTCTCCACCTACAATATGTGTTGGAAACATCTTGAAGGATAACAATACAAAAAATAAAAAGTATATAAACTTTTTTAACATCAAGTTACAAAGTTAATAAAGTAAAATGAAAAACTGTAAAGTATTAATCTTATATTAACAAAATAGCGTTTTGAGCAGCAATTCATTAAATTAGTCCCAAAAAAAATGTCTGAACTTAGTCCATATAATACATCATTAAATTTCTATAAAAGATTTGTAACTAGGGAAGTATCTGTTGGTGTCCTAAAAATGGGATGCTCAAATCCTATTCGCATTCAAAGTATGACAACCACAGATACCATGAATACAAAAGCCACTGTAGATGAATGTATTCGATTAATTCATGCAGGTTGTGAACTCATTCGTATTACAGCACCAAGTATTAATGAAGCACAAAATTTATTGAATATAAAAAATGAATTAAAAAAATCAGGACACAACATACCTATCTGCGCTGACATTCACTTTACTCCAAATGCCGCTGAATGCGCAGCAAGGGTTGTAGAAAAGGTGCGTATTAATCCCGGGAATTTTGTTGATAAGAAAAAATTTGAACACATAGAATATACAAATTCTGAATACATTGAAGAAATAGACAGAATCAGAGAAAAATTTGTGCCTTTAATAAAAATCTGCAAAGAATATGGAACCGCTTTACGCATTGGTACTAATCATGGTTCATTAAGCGATAGAATTTTAAGTCGCTATGGAGATACACCGCTTGGTATGGTAGAAAGCGCAATGGAATTTATCAAAATATGTGAAGAAGAAAATTATTACAATATTGTATTATCTATGAAAGCCAGCAATCCTTTAGTAATGATTCAGGCATATCGTTTATTGGTTGCTACTATGATAAAAAATCAACAAAATTATCCTTTACATCTTGGTGTTACAGAAGCAGGAGATGGCGAAGATGGAAGGATTAAATCTGCTATTGGCATTGGTGCTTTGCTCGAAGACGGACTTGGAGATACCATCAGAGTATCTCTTACCGAACCTCCGGAGCTTGAAATTCCTGTTGCAAAAAAATTAGTAGAAAAATATAACAAACATATTTCAACCATACAACAAACAGAGCCCTCATCAGAATTCAATATTCAAAACCTCCCTTACAACCCTTATGAATATAATAGAACACACACTCTTAAGGTAAAAAATATTGGGTTAAATAATGTGCCGATAGTTATCGGAAATTTAAGTCTAAAACAGAATGTCAATCCTGCTAATCTTTTTGCTTTTGGTTATCAATATGCTGTTAGTTCAGATAAATGGACACTTAGTGATATGGCAGCCGATTATATTTATATTGGAAACAATACCTCTATCACATTTCAATTACCTGGAAACATTGGTATTATTCAAAATGCAGAAGAGTGGTTGAAAGAAAAAAAGAAACAGCATTATCCTTTATTCAATATTCATAATTATTCTCAAATACAACTTCATCCTGATATTAATTTCCTTTTACTTACTGATTTGTACGCTAATATTGATTTTCAAATATCTCAATACAATACAGTAATAATACTAGAATTAAACGAAACCTTTTACAATGCAGGAGAAGCAAGAAAATATATTCTTAAAAAACTCTTTCAGTACAAAGCACCTATAATTTTAAAATACAATGCTAATAACCAAGATGAAGAGACGTTTATACTTGATGCATCAAAAACACTAGGAGCACTTATGTGTGATGGAATTGGAGATGGTATATTTTTAGAAAATAATTATTTATCAAATATCAAACTAAATACTACTGCGTTCAATATTCTGCAAGCAATTCGAAGTAGAATTACTAAAACAGAGTATATTGCCTGCCCTTCTTGTGGACGAACGCTCTTTGACTTACAAGAAACAACACAAAAAATAAGAGAAAAAACACATCATCTAAAAGGCGTAAAAATCGGCATTATGGGCTGCATTGTAAATGGTCCCGGTGAAATGGCTGATGCTGATTTTGGATATGTAGGAACAGGAAACGGAAAAATTTCTTTGTATAAAGGAAAAGAAATTATTAAAAGAAATATTCCTGAAGCAAATGCCGTTGAGGAATTAATTAATCTTATTAAAGAAAATGGTATGTGGAAAGATAAATAAAATGAATCATTTTAAAACCATAGAAGAATTTAAAAAAAGTGTCAAACACCCTATTATTATTGTGTTGGATAATATCCGCAGCTTAAATAATGTAGGCTCATTTTTTCGTACTGCCGATAGCTTTTTGTTAGAAGGAATTTATTTGTGCGGCATAACAGGAAAACCGCCTCACAGAGAAATTGAAAAAACTGCTTTGGGTGCTACAGCTTCCGTTTATTGGCAATACTTTAACTCTACTGAAGATGCAATTACAGAATTAAAACAAAACAACTATCATATTATTGCTATTGAACAATGCAATGAAAGTATTTTATTACAGCAATTTAAACTAAAAGAAGAAAAGTTAGCCATTATATTTGGTAACGAAGTAAACGGCATTGATAAGAAAACTTTGGACTTGTGCGATACTATTATAGAAATTCCTCAATTAGGTACTAAACACTCATTAAATGTGGCTGTATGTGGAGGCATTGTTTGTTGGGAGTTAATAAAAAATAAAATATAATTTATAGAGATTACAAGCAACCCATTTAAAAACCAATTCTTTTTAGGATTTATACGGTTTTACAAACTTTGCAACAGCAAGAAAAACTTAATCTGTACCTTTTATTTGAACAGCATATAAGGCTGCATATTCTCCATTAAGTTTGATTAATTCGTCATGTGTGCCATGCTCCGTAACAGCCCCATTCTTAAAATAAAAAATCTCATCAGCTAAATACCTTAATGCACTTAACTTTTGAGAAACAACAATCACAGTTTTACCGCTTAAATCTTTTTTAAGATTTTCAACAACTATCTTTTCGGTACTATTATCCAATGCCGAAAAAGTATCATCTATTAATATAATGGGTGCATCTTTAACCAAAGCTCTTGCAAGTGCAAGCCGTTGCCTTTGCCCACCGGAAACATTCACACCCCTTTCTCCTATTATGGTATTGTATTGCTCCGGCCAGGACATAATTGTTTCGTGCATTTCTACTTGTTTACATATTTTAATCAACTTGCCTTGTGCTATTTCTGTATTCGGGAAAATAATATTATTCTTTACAGTATCATTAAATAAAAAAGAATCTTGAGGCACGTAAGCGATATTCTTTCGTAAAAAATTCAAATCATAATTTTGTATATCTATTCCATCAATTAGAATTTTACCACTATCGGCATCATAGAATCTTAAAAGCAATTGCAGAATACTTGTTTTACCGGAAGCCACCTTCCCCGCAATTCCTATTTTTTTACCATGGTGCAAATTGAAATTGATATTCTTTAGTGCTTGGATATTACTTTCCTTATATGTAAAAGACACATTCTGAAATATAATATCTCCATTTATTTTTTCAGGCCTATAATGTTGATTATTTACTATATCAGACCGTATATTCATCAAATCATTAATTCTTTTTTGAGAAGCAGAAGCTCTTTGTATTAAAGCACTAACCCAACCAAGTGCTGTAAATGGCCATGTTAACCGATAAATATACATTATGAACTCAGTAATATTTCCCGGCTCTATTTTATTTTGTTGCAACAACCATCCACCTACCCATATAGTAATAATAATGCCCGTTCCCACCATCATTATCATAATTGGCTGAAATAGAGCTTCAGTTTTTCCTAAAGCAACATTATATTTCATATACTCACTATTTTTATTGTATAGCGTATTATTAAATACATCCTCTTTTCCATGTACTTTTATTAACCGAATAGAAGAAACTGATTCCTGAACAAAAGATGTAACATCTGATAATAGCGCTTGTACTTTTGTGCTTAAAGTATTAATTTTTAATGATAGCTTAAATATTGCCCACGAAAAAATAGGTAACGGCAATAGCACAAATAGCGTGAGTTTTGGACTTACGCTCAGCATAAAGGTCATAACTGTAACAATAGCAACCAATGTATTAACCAAATACATAATAGCAGGACCCGTGTACATTCTTACACGACTTATATCTTCACTTATTTTATTCATTAAATCACCTATACTCTGCATCTTTAAAAATTGGCTATCCATTTTTTGAAAATGTGCATACATTTCATTCTTCTGATCATACTCTATGTAACGGCTCATTACAATAATTGTTTGTCGCATTAAAAACATAAAGATGCCGCTAATTACAGACAGCCCAACTAATATCAAAAAATAAATCCAAAAACTACGCCCATTAAACTCGTGCTTTGCTATTCCTGATACAATGTCATTTGTAGCCTTTCTAACAATAACTGCCTGATAGTTTCCAAGCAGTGAGGATAATGTAACAAATAATATACCTCCAAACAAATACCATTTATATTTCAGTAAATATTTATTAAGGGAGAATAAGTTTTTCATTCACGGCAAAAGTGCAGAAAATTGTATAAATAATACTATAAATTACAAACGGTATCTTATCAATAATACTTATTCTTTAATCAACTTATCGGTAAATATTTTATCTGCCGAATATATTTTGATAAAGTAAACACCCGTACTCCACGTATCTGTTGCAATTCTTATTTTGTTTGTTGTATTTTTATTTTGAAAGACTAATTTTCCACTTATATCAAATATTTCAATATCATAATTAAATGAGTAAAACACTTCACAATAATTTTTTATAGGATTTGGAAACACAATCGGCTGCCGTAAATAATTGGACAAAACAGTAACGTCTGCTGCGACACATGATGTATCCACTGTTTGTCCATTACTACTCACAACAGCGCTTTGCAAGCCCGCACCATTTTCTGATTTTACATTAAAGAAATAAGTTGTGCCGTTAGAAATTACCGGTATATTTACTGTTATAATATTACTTGCCCAATTACTTGTCCAGTTTAATATGTTGGTAGCGCCTGCACTTGTTCCAATTGAGTACCAATAATAATTAATGCCGGAGTTAGGATCATTAGAAAAAGTCCAGTTAGCACTTAAAGAATCTTTTGTGCAAGCAATATTAATATCAGCAGCTTTTCCATCATTAACGGGGCTTGGGTTAGATGGAGGCGTCCAATCTACATTAATATCTTGATAGGCAATAACAGAAATATTATCAGCATTATCTTGAGAAATAGATTTGATTTTTCCGGCAGGTTGTGAAGGACTTGGGTTTTGATATCTTAAATCATTAGTATTACCACTGCCAACAGATATAGGAATATTTCCTGAAATTCTTGAACGATATATTTTTAGCTGATTAATATTCATTACAGCATTACCGCTTCTAAATGAAACATATTTTCCAACTGTATGAGGGCTGCTATCTATGTATTTATTAATAAGTATGTTGTTCCAATACGTCCATATCGTTCCTGTTGTCCTATCAAATATTACCTTTACATTATACCATGTACCGGCACTAAAAGTAAGTGGAATATCTACTACCGGAGTAGTAAATACATTATTAATTACTTTATATAATTGAAACTTTTGATCATCTAACCTAAACCATACAAAGTAAGAATTGTTACGGTTAGTGCTATCGGCATTATCACAGAAAAAGTGAAATCCGCCACGGCGATTTACCCCCGTTCCATTAAGCTGTATATCAAACTCGTACAAATAACGATTAGACAATGTTTGCGTAATTGCCGCATAAATATTAGTATTTCCGGCATCTACAGAGCTTTCATCACTTTGAACAAGCGCACCACCTGTCTCTGACCATGTTCCTTTTTTAATTGTCCAATCTGAGTGAATGGTTGTTAAATCAAAATTATCTGCAAAAAAACCATGTGTTTGATTTGCTCTCCATTCTGTTCCATTAAAATCAATAACTTGGTAATATCCCTTCTGAACACCCGACCCACCTACATTATCGGCATCTGTAATGGTTGTAGTAAAGTTGGCGGTAATCCATGGTGCAGCAGAAGTAATAGAGGTAGTAGGCGCAACTACATCTGTACTTGTTGGCGTTGAGGAATTAATAGTATAGGTTGCTGCCCACCCTGTTGCAGTTGTGGCGCAATCACTTCTAAACTCCACCAGCAAAGTATCATTTACAGAAGTAATAGTCCCCGGTGTATTAGCTCCTGTATAAGTGCCTATTAGTGGCGACCACACAGTGCCTCCATCGTAAATATACATATAGTCCCAAGTATTTTCAGTATCAAAAGAAGAAAAACTAATCGTAATATTAGTAGCACCACTTTTAGTAAACATATATACTTTTCTTTCATCATTAGAATAATTACCTGTTGGTCCACCACTGTCGTAAAAATTTCCGGTTGTTGCGGTGTATGTTGCTACAGTATAAGTATTGTTTACTAGTTTAAAATATCTGTCCCAGTTCCAATATTGCCCGGGGTCATTGTGCGTTTGATTAGGGTAATGCTGATGTCCTTTAATTTTTGTACAGGCACCCGGAATATTTGCAGTATTATATTGTGTGGTTGCTAACCAAGGCCAAAAACCTGTTCTTACAGGACTTATGCCATAACCGCTTGTACAAATATCTCTTACCAAAGCTGCAGAAGAATTATACATAGCAGTGGTGTACCATGTATAACCGGTACTTAAATAGCCCTCGTGTTCTAAGCCGATAGTGTAAGGGTTTTCTGTTCCAACATGCCATGCTTTATTAGCTTCCAAAACCATTTGGGTAACTTGTCCATCACTGCTTCTTAATACGTAATGAGCCGATACACTTGCTGCACAATTCTGGAACCACGAAATTGCTCCGGCATAGCTACCTTCTGTATCATGAATAGTAACTGCAGAAATAGCCGTTCCTCCACGAGAAGAATAATTACAAGTAGCCGCAGGATTCCATATAGCAGGAGGATAATCTGCCGAAGTAGTGTGCAATGGTGTATTTTTATACATTGCTCCCATATTGGAATAAATACTTTCATCTGTAACTATTACATGTTTGGCGCTTAATACATTATAATTAGATTTAAATATTTCTTTTAAATTTAGCTGATAATTCTGGAATTCATAAGCTTCTTGAAATTCAGGTTGATTTAAAAACCAATATATTTGGTATAAATGAGCATTCAAGGCATAATTATCAATCAAATTTTGATTATTAGGTAGTTCACTCAGCTCTATAAAAATGGGGATATATTTTTCTAAATTGTCAATACCAAATAAATGATTTTGTTGTTGTAAGTTCTGAAAAGCAGATGCATAAGCCATGATAGAAGTTTCAGGAGAATTCTTTATATCTTCCAAAGAGAAGTTAGACAGAGAAGCAACTTTGAACAAGTTGTTTCTAAAATAGTTTTTTCCATCTTCAATTAATCCCATTATAGTATAGGATTTTGGTAATCCCACACAACTATTCTGATTACCATTTAAATGATAAAAACGTGTTTGTGTATAAGCAATTGCTTCTAAAAAGCCCTTTGGCACAGACGGATAAATCATATATGCTTTCTTAAAAGAAGTCGCATAGGGATTTTGAGGGGCTTCAATAATCTCTTTTGATACTACTACAAAAAAAGAAAATACAAAACTCCATACAAATAGCTTTCTTTTCATAATAAAATATTTTGTATGCAAAGATAATGAAAATTCTTAAAGATATTTACTTAGCTACAAAAAAATCTTAAAAACTAATAAATAAAAAGTAATCTCTTCAGAAGCAACTATTCTCCTAATTCTTTTCTAAGTAATTCATTTACAACTTTCGGGTCAGCTTTTCCTTTTGTGGCTTTCATAATCTCGCCAACAAATAATCCTAACAATCCTTTTTTACCTTTCTTGTATTCATCAACTTTATCAGATAATTTCCCTAATACTTCTTTTACAATAGGCTCTATACCCGACACATCTGATTCTTGAAAAATATCTAGTTCTTTACAAAGTTGCTCCACCTCTTTTTGAGAAGATTGTACTAATGCAGGAAATAATTTTTGAGAAGCCGCACTATTACTTATTTTTCCCATATCAATTAACTTAATAATATCAGCAATCTTTTTTGGTTCTAATTTAAATTCGGAAATATGTGTTGCTGTTTCATTTAAATATGCTTTGATAATAACTGTGAGCCAGTTTGCTGCTGCTTTGTAGTTATTGGTATGTACACATATTTGATTAAAATAAAGGGATATTTCTTTGCTTTCTGTTATTACACCTGCATCATACTCGCTTAGTAAGTATTGCTTTGTGTATTTTTCAAATAAATCACTAGGTAGAGGCGGCAAAGTTTCTCTTACTTCATTAATATATTTATCAGTAATAATAACGGGTGGCAAGTCGGGTTCCGGAAAATATCTATAATCGTTAGCCATTTCTTTTGTTCTTAATGCAAAGGTGATACCCTGTACAGCATCAAAACTTCTGGTTTCTGAAAGAATTGTTTCTCCTTTTTCAATCATTTGTATTTGTCGCTGCATTTCAAAATCTATGGCTCTTTGTACATTCCTAAAAGAATTCATGTTTTTTACTTCTACTTTAGTTCCAAATTTATCTGTTCCTTTGTGTCTTACAGAGATATTAACATCACAACGCAAGGAGCCTTCTTCCATATTACCATCACATATATCCAAATATCTGATTAACTTCCTTACTTCGTTCAAATAGTAATACGCTTCTTCTCCACTTCTGATATCTGCTTCGCTAACCATTTCAAGTAACGGAGTTCCTGCACGGTTAAAATCCACTAACGACTCAAATGGGTCTATATCGTGAATATTTTTGCCGGCGTCTTCTTCCATGTGAATTCTGATTAAGCGTACTTCTTTTTTAGTCCCATCTTTAATTCTAAACTGAACTTTTCCACCCGTACAAATTGGCGTTTTATCTTGTGTAATTTGATATCCTTTAGGTAAATCCGGATAAAAGTAATTTTTCCGTGCAAAGCCATTAAATGTATTGATAGTAGAGTGTGTTGCAATTCCTAATCTTACAGCATACTCTAATGTTCTCTTATTTACTTTTGGAAGCGTTCCCGGATATCCCATAGTGATTTCACTAATATGTGTATTAGGCCAATCACCAAACGATGTAGAGTCAGAACTATACATTTTACTTTTGGTAAGTAGTTGAATATGACATTCTAACCCTATAACTGCTTCGTAGGAAGTGTGCATATCAATTTAGATTCACTAAAATTATTTATACTTATCGGCTTTTTCGGTTTCACCAAAACGAAGATGTAATTGACGTAGCCTTTGTTTTACGGCTTTATCAGATGGTCTTAACGCATAGTATTGTTCAAAGTAGTCTATTGCTTTTTTATAATCCTCATTGGCTTTTCCCTCGTACTCTTTTGCTTTCTTTGTTTCGTTCGGAGGCAAATCATTGTACTTTTTATTCCATTCATTACCGGCATTAAAGTAATATGCTCCTAAGTTAAATAGTACAGCTTCATTTTTTGGATTAAGTTCTATAGCTTTAGAGTATTCTTTTTCAGCTTTTTCTTTTTCGCCTGTTTTGTCATAGACATTTCCTAAAACAGCATGGTAAGCCTCATTATCAGGGTTTGCCTCAACGGCAGCTTCTAATTTTTGTTTTAGTTCATTTATTTTTTTCTGAGCAAAAAGAATATTTATCTGAGCATTTAGAATGTCCATGTTATCATCAAACAGTAAAAGTCCTTTTTCTAAATAAGATAAAGCCGCTGCGGTGTCTTTATTTTGTATTGCCATGTTTGATATATTGGTGTAAATATTCGGGTCTTTGTACTTTACATCAATTAACTGATTAGCAAATTCTTTAGATTTACCATAATCACCTGCAAGAACTGCTGTTTTGAATCTTTCAAACATGATAGATTCTTTGGTAATATTATTTCTTTTCAAAGAACCTTCTTTAAGTTCGTATTGAAGTGCGCTTTGCATAATATCATAACACTTTAATGCTTTTTCATACTCTTTATTTGAGCGATAGTACACGGCTTTATAAAACATTAAATTGCTGCAAGTAAATACAAAATCATTTTTCACATCACTGTCTTCAAAATATACCTTGTCTTTATCTAACTGAAAACATTTTACAAAACTTTCAACTGCTTTCTCGGCAGCTTCCGGATCTAAATTTTTATATTTTTCATCTTTTAGCGGAATAATTGCTGCATAAATTCTACCTCTGTACATCCATGCCTTAGCATTGTTAGCTGTACTTTCGTGAATTACAGCGGCATCTGCGGCAGCTTTTGCCTTATCATACTCCTTACTACGCAGGTAGTTTGCTGAGTTTTGAATATTAAAACTCTGTGCAGAAAGGATTAAAGGAAATGATAATACAAGAAGATATTTTAAACTTGCTTTCATGGGGTTTGATTTTAATCAATACTTAACTTTTTCAATTTGATGTTATTAATGTATGGGCTGTACTTAGGATCTTTTGTGTATTTATCCAACTGCATTTCTATAACGGTTTTATCACCAACTAAAATAGTATTTAACTTAGAAGGCAAGAAAGATTTTTTAATTTGCTCATTTACTTCTTGCTTAGTAATGTTTTTCAGAATTTCATTTTGTTTAGTTGTAAAGTCTTTATCTAAGTTGTATTTAATCATTTGGCTTAAGAATCCTGCTTTTTGCATTGGTGATTCATACTTCATTACTTCAGAATTTAATAATGAACTTTTGGTAAATTCTAATTCTTTATCAGTAATTCCGTTATCTACATAATTTTTAAACTCTTTAAGAATTTCAGCAACTGATAAAACTGTTGCAGGTCTCTTTACAGAAGATGAAATAGTAAACTCACCTTTGTATTTATTACCTGAAAATCCAGAATAAATACCATAAGTGTATCCTTTTTCTTCACGTAAGTTAAGGTTAATACGGCTATTAAAATTACCGCCAAAAATAAAGTTAGCTATTCTATTTTTAAAGTAATCTCCATAAGGATCAAACTTAATAGCAGAATAACCCATATTAATTACAGTAGATGGGGCTCCTGCTTTATTTACAATAAAAAATTGCGATTCTTTTGTTTCCGGAATAGGGATATTCGGGATTGTAACTTGTTTTCCTGTCCATTTATTTAAGAATTCAAATTTTGTTTTGGCTTCTTGTTCCGATAATTCACCAACAATCACAATTTTTGCAACAGATGGTGAATAGTAACTATGATAATAGTTTTTTAAATCCTCTAAAGAAATTTTATCTACTGATTTAAAAGTTGGGCTCATTCCCCATACTGTTTCACCATATAATACACTATTGTATGCTTTGCTTGCCATTGATTGAGGACTTTTATCTTCTGATTTAATTCCTTCTTTGGTTTGTTTTTTCACTAACTTAAAATCTTCGTCTTTAAATGCAGGATTTATCAATCTTTCTTCCAGTAACTTTAAGGTTGCATCTAAGTTCTTTTTTGTAGTTGAAATTTGAATATACGTTCCTGTTTTATCTGCCGAAAATGATATAGAACTTCCTAATTTATCTAAAGCAGCATCCATTTGTTCATTTGTATAATTTTTTGTTGATTCATTCATCATTGCTGCTGTTAGTCCTGCTATACCATATTTCTTTAAATCAGTATTAAGCATTTCTCCACCCTCTAATTCTATTCTGATAGTTATTTCAGGGGTTTCATTAAAGTTTGTCCCGATAAACTCAACACCATTATTAAGTTTAAATTTATAGGAATCCAATATTTTAGCTGTTTTTGGAGCCGCAGAAGTTGGCCTTACAGAGCGATCAAAGTTATCGGGGTTAGGTGCGTAGGTTAGTCCTTTGTATTCGGGGTTTGGAGGGAATGTTTCTCCTGCGTGTGGATTGATACTTTTTACAGAATCTTTTGGGTCAATAATCGGATATGTGTTAAGGATGGCGGCTCCTGTTCCTTTAATATATTTATTAAAAACGCGAACAATATCTTCTTTTGTAACCTTATTGTATCTGTCTATTTCATCAGAAACAGTGTATGCTTTTCCTAACAATCTTTCCCACTCTGAAATAGCGGTGGCTTTATTAAACACGCTTTCTAAGGAACTGTATTCTTGCGCTTCCATTACAGCTTTGGCTTCAGATAAAGCGTCATTAGTAATACCTGTTTTTTCAAACTCATCTAATACTTGTTTTACTTGTTCGTCAGTTTCTTTAAATAATTTTTCATAGTTAAAGTCTTCGGGAGGATAAGCTACTACATAAATTTTAAATTCACTGACAAGTTCTTGTGTTTCGTGTTGAACAACGGCTTGTATTGCTTTTTCGTTTTTTACAAATTTTTGATAGAATAATGAGTTTTTATTACCACCCAACATGTAGGCTAATAATGTAAGAGCGGCTTCGTCTTTATGGTATTGCGGCACTGTTGGATAAATCCTTAAATTTAAAGGGAAATATACTTTATCTTTGTATGCACCGTATTTATCTTGAGGAAGAATAACCGGAGGTGCTTTTAATTTTTTTACATCGGGGCATGGTTTTAAAGTTCCAAAGTATTTTTCAATCCATTTTAATGTTTGGTCTTTATCAAAATCTCCGGTAATAGTTAAAATCGCATTGTTTGGACCATACCATCTTAAAAAGAAATTGCGGACATCATCTAAAGAAGCTCTGTTCAAATCATCTACATAACCAATAGTAGGCCATGAATATGGGTGTTTTTCAGGATAGAGTATTTTGTAAATTTCTTCTTCAAAACCAATCATATATGGTTGATTTTCAAAGTTTTGAGATTTTTCGTTTTTTACGGCATCTCTTTGGTTTTCAAATTTACGTTTGTATAAAGAATCTAATAAAAAACCCATTCTGTCTGATTCTAGCCATAGCATTGTTTCTAAGTAATTAGACGGAACGGTTTCAAAATACACCGTTTTATCTCTTTGGGTATAACCATTCATGTTTCCTCCTGAAGATTGTACTATTTTAAAATGCTCTTCATCAGCAACGTGCTTAGAGCCTTGAAACATCATGTGTTCAAAAAAATGTGCAAACCCGGACTTTCCAAGTTCCTCTCTGTCAGAACCAACTTTATAGGTAACCATCACGTTTACAACGGGGTCAGAATGGTCTTCACTTAATAATATGGTAAGTCCGTTTGGCAATTTATATTTTTCGTAGGGGATAACTAATTTGCCCGGTTGTGCTTCTACTTTTTCAACAAACTGAGCTTGTGCGCTCACGGCTGTTACTCCAATAACAGACAAAGCAATCGCTGAGAAAATGAATTTCTTCATAAAAAGGGTTTAAGGTTTTGGGCAAATAAATAAAAATTTATTTGATTAGATACTATTTATTAACAAAAAATTAGAATTAGCCAAAAGTGCTGTTTAACCCCCTGCTAACTTTACTTTATAACCCATTTGGGTTAAAATATGTTGTATTTTTTCTCTTTGATTACCTTGAATGAGAATATCACCATCTTTTACATTGCCGCCGGTTGCACATTTGTTTTTTAATAATTTTGCTAATTGTTCTAAATCTTCTTGAGTACCAACAAACCCTGCTATGCGACTTACAAATTTTCCACCACCTAATCTATCTAAATGTATTTTTAAACTTTGTTGAACCGGTAGCAAAGTTTCCGTATGTTCTTCTAAGCTATCTTGGTGCTTTTGAAAATAATCTGAATTGGTTGAATATACCAATCCGGAATTATTACCTTTTTTATTCTTTGACATAACGATAATGTTTTAGGAGGAAAAAAATAATCAGTATCGCAAACAATAATGTTATGATAATAAAAAGTAGTGTGGGTATTGTATTTTTATTATCTGATGACGTGTGCTTTTCGATACTTTTTTGATGAGCAGGTATTTCCATGTTTTTTAAAGTCTGTAAGCTATCGGAAAGTATAACATAATAATTAAAGAGCGTTAAGGCTTTTTGTGAAGAGTCTGCTTTTAAGTAATAAACTATTTTCTCATTAATTAAAATCTTTCTATTTTCGGGGTAATTAATTGTGTGGTCTAATGAATCAGCTATTTCTATCAAAGATTTTGCGTATTCAAATTCTGATTTTTTTAAGTGTAAATCAATAGCTGTGAGATATGCGTCATACAATCCAAAAATATTATCTAATTGGTTATAAATAGCAAAAGATTGATAAATATACCGCGAAGCACTATCTATTTGATTTGTTTTTATGAACATGGCCGCCAAGTTGTTCAAACACAATGCTTGTTCTTCCATCAGGTTATTTTCTTCAGAATATTTCAACGCCAACTTAGTATGACTTTTAGCTAATAATGGAAGTTTCAGCTCAAATTCTACCGTAGATAAACTAATCAATGTCCGTATTAAAAATTGATATGCTTGTTTTTGATTTAAAATTCTAATTGCGTCTTCATAATATTTTTTAGCTGTGTATAGGTAATTCATTTCAGATAAAAGATTTCCAAGATTAATATATATCTTTCCTATTAATAGAGAATCTTTTGTAAGGCGTAAAGCTCTTTCAAATGACACAAAGGATTTTTGATATTGATTTTTCTTGTTATATAATATTCCTATTAAATTTAAGCACTTAGCTTGCCATTCTGAATTTCTTTGTTCTAATGAAAACCCATAAGCTTCATTAATCCAATAAAAAGAAGAATCTATATTTGTGTTTCTAAGATTAAAAGACTGCTGATACAAATTGCTAAATATCAAACTATCTGATTTGGCATGTAGCAAGCCTTTTGTTAAAATGAATAATCCAAAAAGAAAAATAAATTTTAAATTATATGTTTTAGTACAATGCTTTTGCATAGTTTTGCAAACATAGTAATATACTTCATAATATGGAAATGCATTATAAAATTTTTCAGAAAATTCCTTGTTCTCACTACATAAATGTAGAATTAAATATTAAACATTATAATGAAAACACTTTATTATTGAAGCTCCCCAGATGGCGACCGGGCAGATATGAAATGGGTAATTTTTCTAAGAATATCAGAAACTTTAAAGCTTATGATAATACAGGAAACGAACTCCTTGTAACAAAAATTAATACTTTTTTGTGGGAAATTTTTAATACCAAAAACACTTCGGTTAAAATTACTTACGAATATTATGCCAATGAATATAATGCCGGGGCATGCTTTGCTAATGAAGACATTTTATATATCAATCCGGTTCATTTATTTATGGATATTCAACTAACAGAGCACACTGAAACAGTAAAATATTTAATAGATATTCAGGTACCAAAGTCTTACAAAACAATCAGTTCTTTATCTAAAAGAGGAAAATATTTTGTACCGAAAGATTTTGATGAATTGGTAGATTCTCCGATTGTTGCTTCGCCGTATATTAAAAGCATCTCTTATTCCGTGAATGATGTGAAATTTTTTGCTCATTGTATTGATGTTACAGAACATTATTGGGATAGTAAAAAAATAACACAGGATTTTATTACGCTATCCAAACAAGTTTGTGCATTTTGGAAAAGTGCACCTATTGACAAATATCACTTCATCATTCATTTATTACCACAGCATTATTATCATGGTGTAGAACACTTGAAGAGCACTGTTATTGTATTAGGACCGTCAAAAGATATTATGACTTCTCTTTACAGTGAATTACTTGGCGTTTCTTCTCACGAATTATTTCATGCGTGGAATATTAAAAGCATTCGTCCTGTACAAATGCAACCATATAATTATTATACTGAAAACTATTCTGAATTAGGTTTTGTATATGAGGGTTTTACAACTTATTATGGTGATAAATTATTATGGCAAAGTGGCTTATTTTCCGATGCACAATTTTTAGACTGTATTAATGAGCGGTTAAATAGGCACTATATCAATGATGGAAAATTATCCCAGTCTATTTTAGATTCAAGTATAGATACTTGGGTAGATGGTTACGGCATAGGAGCACCGCACAAAAAAGTTTCTATTTATGATGAGGGTTGTTTGCTTGCATTACTTATGGATTTAAGAATTATTGAAAAATCAAAATATAAAAAATCATTAAGAGATTTATGTCTGTTTTTATATCAAGATTATGTGCATGATAATAAAGCCTATTCAATTAATGACATTGTTAATTATTACGTAGAATTAACCAAAGAAGATGATATAGATTTTTTTGGGAAACATATTTTTAAAGCTGTTGATTTAATACCCTCACTTAGTTTACAATTAGAAAAATTCGGATTAAAAATCTATTATACAGAAAGCATTCATTTATGGGAAAAATATTTTGGATTTAAAGTTACCGAGCAAAGCGGGAAATATTTTGTAACACACATACTACCGAGTTCGCCTGCCTACTCACAGCTTTCACTCAATGATGAAATACTGATTGTTGATAATCTTACTGCAAAAGAATTTTTTACTAATAATACACTCAAAAACAATATTCTTCACTTAAAGGTTTATAGGTTCGGCAAAGTAAAAGATATTGCAATTAATGCATCTAAGCAAAAGAGTTATTATCAAAAATTGAGTATTAATAAAAAAGATAAAGTATCTGCTTCTGAAAAAAAATTATTTAATTTACTACAACAACTATAGTGCATGAGGATTCTTATTCAAAGAGTAAAAGAAGCCTCCGTAAGCGTTGAGAATAATTGTGTCGGAAAAATAAACAACGGTATATTAATTTTTTTAGGTATTCATCAACAAGATAATAGAGCTGATATAGAATGGATTTGTCATAAAATTATTAACCTCAGGATTTTTTCTGATGAAGCAGGTAAGATGAATAAAAGTATTATGGATATTAACGGAGATGTTTTAATTGTAAGTCAATTTACCTTATTTGCCTCTACTAAAAAAGGAAACCGTCCGTCTTTTATTGATAGTGCCCCACCGGCAATGGCAGAAAAAATGTATGAAGACTTTATTACTCTGATAGAAACCCTAACAAACAAACCGTGTGCTAAAGGAATTTTTGGTGCAGATATGCAGGTGTCTTTAATTAACGATGGTCCTGTTACAATATGGATAGATAGTAAAAACAAAGAATAGGTGTTGTCTTTTATTTTCTAATTCTATATGCGGCACCAACGGCTATAGAAAACCCATCATAAAACTGAGTATAAATAGGATTGTATGTAACGGCATCTTTATTGTTGTTCTGTTTAAACTGTAAGATGTAATAATCTATTGTTCTGCCAAATTCGACAAATGCAACCATTTTTTTGGTAAAATAATAGTCTAAAAAAATTTTTAATTGAATCTCTCTATTTTTTACATAATCGTTCCAATTTTTTATATATAAAAAATACGATCGAGTATAAGATTTGAAATTTAATCCTGTATATAATCCTGAAATTAATTTGTATTCGATTCTGTAATTAGAGGGTAATACACCATAAAATTGAAGTCTTTCCGTTGCTTTCCAATCAATGCCTGCAAGAGGCATAAAAAAGTCACCAAACAATTCTTTACTGTAATATAACCCTAATTTAAATTTTAAATTTTCTGATTTTATATAAGTAGCTAACAATATACCACCCGGCTGAAAAGAATTATTATCAATTTTACTAAAATCAGAACTTATTTTTGTAATAGCCATCGTTAAAAACTTCCACTTTTTATTTGGACTTAAAAATTGCATTCCCATTGGAACAGATACTGCATATAAATCAGAAGTACGGCTAACAGATGAATTGATATAATAACTATTTAACCACTCGGCATTTATCCGTATTAATAAAACATTACCATTTTTCAATTCCTTTGGAAATAAGACATTCAGAAAATAGTTATTAGTATAATTTTTGGATTTTAAACTATCTCTGTAATGCGTAGAAAAACTCTGTGCACTTGCATTAATAATATCTGTAAATGGCTGAGAAAAAGAACAAACCGCTGTCTGCAAAAGAATAACTGATAAAATATACCTCTTATAAAAACCCACCGAACAAAGAAAGGAAAAATTATTTTTTCCGTTTGATATATCTTTTTACAGCGAATACAGTAAGCAATACAAATAAAATAACAGACCATATAGACACAAAGAATAAAATTAAGTTTTGTAATACTGTCCATCCATCTTTTACGGCTTGTATTAATTTTCTTCCAAAATTAGGCTCATAATCTTTTACACCTTTGTCATTAGGAATAACCGTTCTCTTTAATTGTTCTCTTTGATATAGTTGTAAGGTTACCGTACTAAATTTAATTTCATCTATCAGTTGCATGTTACTCAATGTTGAGGCATCTGCTTCTTCTTGCCTATCCAACACAATACTTTCTCCAATTACATTACCTTTTTTATTCCCCTTTCTAACGTTCTTTTCAAAGCTCTCTCTTCTTTCTACTCTTTTTTTATTGGCTAAAAATTGTAAGCCAACATCTGTTGCCTGAATGGTTTTGTAATCGAGATAATCTACCATTTTATAAATATCATTCAACACACTATCTAACTTCTCAACGGGAATCCTTAATTTGATGGTATTATTTACAATGTAATGAATGGTTTCTACTGACGAATCCTCGCTTATTTTATTAACCTCCGTATAATTATTATTGCTTTGTAAATCTGATAGAATAATAAATCCATCATACTTTCTACATAAGGTTTCTACCTTTAAAGATTTCTGAAAAACATTATCTACCCTGAATTTCATATCCACTGTTTTAATAAACTTACGGGTGGTATCCTTTGTATTTCCTATCATTGCTGTTGAGAGCGAACTATCCGGTGCAGGTGCCGACTTCCCTAATATTTCCGCAGCAGACGCTTCGGCTTTAGATTTATCAGAAAATTCTCCCGATTTTCCACAAGCAACAACAAATAGTAAAACAACCAACAGATTAAAAAAATAACCTTTCATAAAATAAATTTCATATTGATACTTTCTTTATGAAAAAGTAACCCTCTGTTTAAATATTTTACTCTAATTTTGCGGTTATATTATGGCTAAAATTTTAATTGTAGATGATGAGAAACCTATCCGTTCGGCAATAAGAGAAATTTTGGAATTTGAAAAGCACGATATTGAAGAATGTGAAAACGGTGTCGATGCCTTAAAAAGAATACGGGAAAAAGAGTACGATATTTTATTGTGTGATGTTAAAATGCCAAAAATGAGCGGAGAAGAATTAATGGAAAAAGTTAATGAGATAAATTACCCATCATCTTTTATTGTAATGAGTGCACACGGCAATATTGATACCGCCGTATCTTTTATGAAAAAAGGAGCTTTTGACTACTTACCTAAGCCGTTTTCTATGGATAAATTACTTTCTACCATAAAAAATGCCATAGAAAGAAATACAATTGTTGTTGAAAAAAGAAGGCTGGTATAAAGTCAAAAAATATAGTACAAATTATTGGGCAATCAGAAGCAATTAAAAATATTTTGAAAATTACAGAGAAAATTGCATTATCTGATTCTAAGGTATTTATTACAGGACCAAATGGTTCCGGCAAAGAACTAATAGCAAAACGCATTCATCAACTTAGCTACAGAAGCTCATTTCCTTTTGTGGAAGTAAATTGTGCCGCTATTCCATCTGAACTTATAGAAAGCGAATTGTTTGGGCATGAAAAAGGCTCTTTTACAGGAGCTGTAGCGCAGAAAAAAGGTAAATTTGAACAAGCAGAAGGTGGCACTATCTTTTTAGACGAAATTGGAGACATGAGTTTATCTGCACAAGCAAAAGTGTTAAGAGCATTACAAGAAAATAAAATTTCAAGAGTGGGCGGAGAGAAAGATATTAGCGTAAATGTAAGGGTAATCGCTGCCACAAATAAAAATCTTAAAGAAGAAATAAAAAAAGGTAATTTCAGAGAAGATTTATATCATCGCCTGAATGTTATCCATATTACTGTACCAACACTCAATGAAAGAACAGATGATATTCCATTATTAGTAGAATATTTTTCCAAACTTATGAGTGAAGAACTAAAGATTACATATAAAAAGTTTGACACTTCTGCAATAAAAGAATTGCAAAAAATTAATTGGACAGGTAATGTGCGCCAATTAAAAAATATTATTGAAAGAATTTATGTTTTATCGGATTCTGATACTATCAAAGCAAATCATATAGAAGAATTTACAAATGAGCTTGAACAATACTGAAACTTTGACTGAGAGTGTATTAAGCAAACCTATTAATGCCGAAAAACTCACAATAAGCGATTTAGACAACCTACAAATTCATTTTATTTTTTCTACAGGCAGGTCAGGAAGTACTCTCTTGCCATTTATATTACAGATGCATGACCATGTCTCTATGGCATCAGAAGAATATTTTGCAGTTAGTTTAGCTCCAAAATACGAGCATATTAAAAACTGGACGAAAGATATTATTCACCAATACGCTAATGATTTTATTTTATTTAGTGATGGAAAATTATTTCCACTATTTGCCGGAAAAGACTTTATGATTGCTTTACTATCACAATTTCAAGAACACCTAACTTATGAAAGAGTTATTAAATTATCCTACCTATGCTTTGCTTCCAATAAAGACTTGACACAACTAAAAGTTGTTATTGATAAACAGTTACGGTATTATTTATTAAAAGAATATATCCGTTTATTTCCAAATAGTAAGTTTATATTTTTATGCAGAGATGCACGAGATAATATTTATTCTAAGTATAATAAAGCACTGCGTAAAAAAAGAAAGCCAACCACATGTTGGGATATTTATACATGGCTATATACCTATAAAGAATACTTAAAATATCCGCAAATTAAGCAGCAATCTTTTTTACTACAGTATGAAAAATTAATTCAGCATCCGGAAAGTACGTTACATGAGCTTTCAGAATTTTTAAACATAGAATATACGCCGCATTTTTTAGACTATTACTTACAAGCAGAATTAATTTTCAATTCAATACAAAATCCAAAAGTAAAAGAGCATTTTTCTATTATGCATAAAAGTTTAACACAGCCTATTAACCCTGAAAAAATAGATGAGTGGAGAAAAAACATGCATCGTCCGGAAATAAAAAACTTATGCGATACAACATGGAAAATAACTGAAAAAGCCAATTCTGCATTCGGATATATTGCTCATGATAATTATGATTCAAATACCAAAAGCACACCTTGTATTATAGAAAGATTAAAAATTAAACTTAGTTTATTGGTTAGTCGTTCTTACTTTTCTTATACACCATTCTTCATCAGAAGATTCATAAAACTTAAATTATACAAGCATAGAATCAATAAAAATACGATATTTGACGCCTATCTACGTTAAAGATTATGATTTCTTTTATAAACAAAATTGCCACAGAATTATCTATTCAGGGTAAACAAGTTAATGCTGTATTAGAACTTTTAGAAGAAGGTGCTACAATTCCTTTTATTGCAAGGTATAGAAAGGAAAAAACCAACAGTTTAGATGAAGTACAAATCGCTTCTATTAAAACTCTTTTTGAAAAACTATTGGCTCTTGAAAACCGCAGAAATACAATTCTTAAAAGCATTGAGGAGCAAGGTAAATTAACCGACGAATTAAAAGCTAAACTATTGATTGCAGAAACATTGCAACAATTAGAAGATATTTATTTGCCATACAAACCAAAAAAGAAAACTCGTGCAAGTATTGCAAAAGAAAAGGGATTGGAACCTTTGGCAAATAAAATTTTAAATCAAGAAAATTTTGATATTATAAAAGAGGCTGAACATCACATTAATACGGAAAAAGAATTAAATTCCATAGAAGACGTTCTAAAAGGAGTAAGAGATATTATTGCAGAAGTAATAAGTGAAACCGCAGAAATTCGTGAGAAACTTCGTCAGCTCTTCAAAGAGGAAGGTATTATTGAAAGTCATGTTATTAAAGGGAAAGAGGAGGAAGGAGATAAATTTAAAGATTATTTTAATTGGTCTGAACCATTAAAAAAATGTCCGTCTCACAGACTGCTTGCTATCAGGAGGGGTGAAAAAGAAGGTTTTTTGTATTTTGATATATTGATTGACGAAGACCTTGCATTAGACACTATTAAAAGATTGTTTATAAAAAAACAAAACCATCCTACTGCCGAGCACTTAGAGTTAGCCGGAAAAGATGCATACAAGCGATTAATACATCCATCGTTAGAAACAGAGTTTAGAATTGAGAGTAAAGAAAAAGCCGACATCGATGCAATTGGTGTTTTTGCTAATAACCTTCGTGAATTATTAATGCAATCACCATTAGGTAATAAAAAAATTCTTGCAATAGATCCCGGGTTTAGAACAGGATGTAAAATAACCATTATTGATGCAACGGGTAATTTATTGGAAGAAGCTGTTATTTATCCGCATGAACCGCAAAAGCGTATTGTTGAATCAGAACAAAAAGTTTTAGCACTTGCCGCAAAGCACGTAATAGAAGCAATAGCCATAGGGAATGGAACTGCTTCTCGCGAAACAGAGCAATTTATCAGAAATATCGATATCCTGCCAAAATCCATACCGATAATTGTAGTTAGTGAAGCCGGCGCATCAGTATATTCTGCTTCCGAAGTAGCGAGAGATGAATTTCCGGATAAAGACATTACCGTACGAGGTGCTGTATCTATTGGCCGTCGTTTACAAGACCCTTTAGCGGAGCTTGTAAAAATAGATCCAAAATCAATTGGTGTTGGTCAGTATCAACACGATGTAGATCAATCTTTACTAAAAGATAAACTTGATGAAGTTGTAATGAGTTGTGTAAATGCTGTTGGTGTAGAACTCAATACAGCATCTAAGCAATTACTATCTTATGTTTCAGGTATTGGACCATCGCTGGCGCAAAGCATTGTAGAGTATCGCAAACAAAATGGTGCATTTGAATCTCGACAAGATTTATTAAAAGTACCGCGCTTAGGAGAAAAAGTATTTCAGCAATGTAGTGGTTTTTTAAGAATTAGAAATAGCAAGCAACCGCTTGATTCTAGTGCCGTACACCCCGAAAGCTATGCGATTGTTGAAAAAATGGCAAATGATTTACAATGCTCTATTTCAGACTTAATAAAAGATACTGTATTGCGTAAACAAATAAAACTTGAAAATTATATTACAGAAAATGTAGGCTTACCAACATTAAAGGACATCTTAAATGAACTTGAAAAACCCGGTAGAGACCCTCGTAAAGAATTTGAGATATTTAAATTTGATGATAGTGTGCATGAAGTATCAGATTTAAAAATCGGCATGGTGTTGCCCGGAATCATTACTAATGTTACAAATTTTGGCGCATTTATAGATATTGGCGTTCATCAGGACGGCTTGGCACACATTTCTCATTTATCTGATAATTTTGTTGACAATCCACATAATACTGTAAAGGTCGGACAAAAAGTGCAAGCCACTGTAATTGATGTGGAAATAGCAAGAAAAAGAATCGCTCTATCTTTAAAGTCTAATCCTTTTGATGGAAACACTGTACATAAATCAAAATCTAAGCCTACTGGTAAAGATGTAGAAATTAACGATTCTAACGCACTTAACGCTTTATTGTCTAAATTTGGGAAAAAATAATTTGTGAACATTCAAATCTTTTCTGAACTTTTTGATAAGTATAACTGGCAAAATACTTTAGAAAAGATTTATTCTTTTAAAGAAGAACATGTAAAAACTGCTTTAAATAAAGAACGACTTACTCCTCATGATTTTGCAGCACTTATTTCTCCCGCAGCAAAACAATTTTTACCACAAATGATTACTAAAAGTAAATTACTTACACAACAAAGGTTTGGTAAAAATATTTTAATGTATGCTCCACTCTATTTATCAAATGAGTGTAAAAATATATGTACATATTGTGGCTTTAGCTTTGATAACAAAATCAAAAGAAAGGTATTGAGTGATACAGAAATCCTAACAGAAGCGCATTATCTGAAAAACAAGGGATTTGACCACCTTTTATTAGTAACAGGCGAGGATAACCAAAATGCAAATGTAAACTATATTGCACATGCGATTGATTTATTACATCCTTTGTTTTCCAACATATCAATTGAAGTGCAACCATTAGATACAGATGAGTATAAGTTATTATCAGAGAAAAATATTTATGCCGTTTTAATCTATCAAGAAACTTATCATAAAGAAAATTATAAAACTTATCATCCAAAAGGCAAAAAAAGTAATTTTTATTATCGTCTTGAAACCCCTGATAGAATTGGAAAAGCTAATATGCATAAAATAGGACTGGGGGTTTTACTAGGGCTAGAAGATTGGCGTACAGATTCTTTTTTTACTGCGTTGCATTTAGATTATCTTCAAAAAAAATATTGGAAGACCAGATATTCCGTTTCCTTTCCACGCATAAGACCGGCTGTTGGCAGCATTAAAGAAAATATACACATGAGTGACGAAGAATTAATTCAACTTATTACGGCTTACAGAATATTTAACCCTGATTTAGAACTATCGCTTTCTACCAGAGAAAGCCCCGAATTAAGAAACAAACTAATAGAAATCGGCATTACCACCATTAGTACAGGATCTAAAACAAACCCCGGAGGTTATGTAGTAGAACCACAAGCATTAGAACAGTTTGAAGTTCATGATGATAGAGGGTCGGAAGAAATGACAAAAGTATTAGAACAAAAAGGATATGAACCTTTATGGAAAGATTGGGATATTGCTTTATTTGATTAATTAAAAGATTATGTTGCTTTCAAAAGATGAATTAAAATTTTACAGAAGACAAATTATTTTATCAGAAATTGGGTTGGTGAAACAAGAGTTGCTAAAGCAATCTTCTGTATTGGTTGTTGGTGCAGGCGGCTTGGGTTGCCCGTTGCTTCTTATGCTTGGCGGACTTGGTATTGGGAAAATCGGTATTATTGATTTTGATACTGTATCAATTCATAACTTACATCGGCAATATCTGTATCATTACAATCAACAAGAACAAGCAAAGGTAATATTGGCTTCAGAAGAAGTAAAACAAAGGAATCCATTTATTGAAGTAGTAACACATCAGGAAATGCTTACACTAGAAAATGCAGAAAACATAATAAGCAAGTATCAAATTGTGGTTGATGGTACTGATAATTTTGATACAAGATATCTAGTCAATGACACTTGCGTAAAATTAAATAAACCTCTCGTTTTTGGCAGTATTTTCAGATGGAGTTCTCAAACGGCGCTATTAAATTATCAATCAAGTAAAAATCTAAGAGATTTATTTCCCGACCCGCCAAGTCCTGAAGAGGCGCCAAGCTGTGCAGAAGCAGGAGTCGTTAATACTGTAACAACCATCACATCTGCTTTAATGGCGCAACTTACCTTGTTTACTTTAATTGGCAAAGGTGATGAATGGAAAAATAAATTAATACTATTTGACTTACTAAAATTACAACAAAAAATTATTAATTTTTAAAATGAATTCATCCGGAAAATTATATTTAGTTCCTACACCCATCGGTAATTTGAAAGACATAACATTTCGTGCTATTGAAGTGCTAAAAAATGCTGATTATGTTTTAGCAGAAGATACTCGAACTTCCAAACCTTTATTACAACATTTTGAAATTACAACTCCATTGCGAGCTTACCATACATTTAATGAACACGATATTTCTCAGAATATTATTCAAGATTTAAAAGCCGGTAAAAACATAGCCCTCATCAGTGATGCGGGAACTCCCGGAATTTCTGACCCTGGCTATTTACTTGCCAAGCAATGTATTGATGCAGGCATACAAATAGAATGTTTACCGGGTGCTACAGCGTTTGTTCCTGCATTAGTTTGTAGTGGCAAGCCATTACATCATTTTCTATTTATTGGGTTTTTGCCTGTAAAAAAAGGCAGGCAAAGTAAATTAAAAGAAATAGCTGAATCTCCTTATACTATTGTTTTATACGAAAGTCCTCATAAATTATTAAAAACATTAGAAGATTTACGTTCTATATTAGGGAGTGAAAAGCAAATCAGTATTTCCAGAGAAATTTCAAAAATATATGAAGAACATAGACGCGATAGTATTTCTAATCTTATAGCACATTTTACAACAACCAACCCGAAAGGAGAATTTGTAATAGTTATTTAGCTGTAATATTTTGTAGAGGCGCACAGATTTGCACCCTTAATCCGTTGTCAGTATTGGTAAAAGTAATTTTTGCTTCAATTTGTGTAGCTAAGGTATTGATTAACTCCATTCCTAAAGAAGATGCGGACTTTTTTACTTGAGGAAGCCCTGCTCCATTATCTTGAAAAATTAAACAAATATTATTATCGTTATCTTTGTTTACGGTAACAGAAAGTGCAGCGTTGTCTTTATCTTTAAAAGCATGTTTTATACTATTTGTAATCAGTTCATTCATTATCATGCCAAGAGGCATTGCACACGACATACATATAGCTACATCATTTTGATATGATTCCTGAATTTGAATTTTTTTATCCGTTAATGCTTTTACGGAAGTATGAACAACCTCACTAATGTATTTATGTAAAGAAATCTGACCAATATCTTTTTGCTGATATAATAGATTATGAGTGATGTTCATACTGAATACCCTGCTTTGATAAGATTGTAATTGCGTTTTAACTTCTGTATTCTCTGAAGATTCTATTTGAAAATTCAACAAGCTATTTAAAACCGCTAAATTATTTTTCACTCTATGATTTACTTCTGCTAACAATGTTTCTTTTTCTTTTAGCGACTTTAGAATATCAGTTTGTAAAGCTTTTTCTTTCTGAATCAGTAGTTTAATTTCGTTATTTTGTGTTTCAGAAAGCCACATATACAAGATGGTAAATAGCAAGGTACACAGCCCTGCCATGATAATATTAAATTTTCTAATCCATATAATCTCGGCTTCTGTAAATGGAACTATTAAACTTTTTGGCATAAAAACAGTAATATCAAAAAACGTAATCCAAATAAAAATAATAAAAGAAGTAATTAAAAATATTGTAATAATTCTATCCCTTAAAAAGGACAAATTAAGCACACCCACTATCATTAAATACGGGAAATAATACAAATAACCAAAAACAGCCCACGGATAAAGTCCTACATTATAAATTAAAAGAAAATTAGTATAAATAAAGAACAAAATTATCGAATATAAATAGCGCCCTTTATAATTAAAGTATAATCCTAAAATACACAAAAGGATACTCAACGATTCAATAATTAAGAACGGTACTTTATCCATTACAGCCCAATGTGTAACTCCTACAAGCAAAACAAATGCAAGC
>JBDHZB010000035.1:0-27436 GCA_039811645.1 Bacteroidia bacterium
TAAGTGTATATTTAATAGAGTCCCTACAACCTTGCGGCGTGGTATAAGACATATATACAATTAATCCATTAGACGGCGGAGTTACATTTAGTGTCTGTGATCCGGTAGATGGTGTAATTGGTAACATATTACCCCACCACCAATGATAGCTATTGCCAGCAGGTGCCGTTATTAAAGCAAAGGGATTGCCCTGACAATAATAAACATTTTGAGTTGAGAAAGTCGGTGGTTTTGTTGCTACTTGGACTGTTCCTGTTGTGGCACCACACGATACTGCCGTTATAGAGACTGTATAGACTCCCGGTGGCAATCCGGTTGCTGTATTTGTTGTACTAACAATAGCACCACTAGAATTTAGCCACGTGTAATTATATCCTAAATTACTACCCGTAACATTTACCCACGTAGAACCACTAGAGCCACTAATACAACTTGGGTTAGACCCTATAGAAGTAATTTGAACGTTTGAAACCTTTATGGTATCATATAAGGCAACCGTACAACCTGTTGGCGTAACCATTTGAACTTGGTAAACCTGCCCAGTAATAGCGGGATTAATTGTAATGGTTGGTGTATTACCTCCTTGTCCTGCAGGTACTGCACCGCCTCCCGGAGCATACCATTGATAAACATTATATCCGGTAGGTGCAGTAAGAATAGCGGTATTAGTACCCACGCACATACTGGAAGTTGCTCCACCAGCTGCGCATTCTGCATCTACATACGCATACGCATAGTGTCCTGCATAACAACATCCACCGACTGTAAATTCTAAATAAACAGTGGTAACAGTAGCTGAAGACGGAGCAGACAAGTCAATAGCATATCTTCTCCATTTTCTATATTTGTACCAAGAACCGATAGCAGATACTCCGAACGAAGTGTCTGTTGCTGCCATTGTAGAATTAATGTCATACGTTCCACAATTACCACCAATAGGGTTCATGTTTTGGTCTAGTACTCTAACTCTAAAATATGGCTGTTCATTTGCTGCGTGTCCGCCATCATCCATCACTAAGGCAAAAGCATATTGAATATTTTTACTAGCAGGCGTTATATTAAAAGTATAAGTTAATCGACAAGCTCTATAGTTCGCCAACGGACCATTCATTCTAACTGAATAAGAGTCTGAAAAATATGGACAAACAAAAGGAATTTCAGAAACGCTACTAGAATTTACTGCAATAGAGTCATATCCTCCTGTAAAATAAGCGTTACCCGGTCCATTTGGGTTAGTGGCTGGGATATTCATAATAGTATGATATGCATTAGTATTTTGCATTCCTGTATTTAATCCAACACTTTGAATAACAGGAGACTGAATTGTATAAACAGGGGAGTTAGCACCTATGCCACCGCAAGTATTGGAGTTACCTACACTTCCGCCCCAATTAATAAAAGACCCTGTTTCAAAACTAGCATTAACACAAGCTGCACTTTGAGTTTGATTCCCATTATTTCCTACAAGTTTATCTCCCATATAGTTAAGAGGAACAAATGGGTTATAAAAAGGAGCTTGATTTGCTTGAGCTTGTTGATATTCCAAATATAAAGTCTGAAGATAGCCAGGAATTTCATTATCAGGCATTCCTCTAAGCTTGGCTTTTCTAATTACCTCTTCTTTATCAAAAGTGGGTTGTACGCTCTTTTGATTTTGAGAAAAAGCAGTAATTCCAAATAAAACCGTAAAAAATAATAAAATCTTAATTTTCATACTCAAATTTTTCCACAAAGATAACGAAAAGACCGTTTATTAAAAAAACCACTCAATAAATAAAAGCCGCTGCTCACTCAATAAAACACCTCTTTATTTATTTATTATCATCTTTTTGGTAGAAATCTGTCCAAAAGTATCTTCTATTTTCACAAAATAGATACCATTTTCTAAGTTTGTTTCTATAGTATATTCGTTTGTATTAATATTAGTAACTAAAATTAATTGTTCTCCTAATGAATTGTATATTTCTATTGTTTTGAAAAATTTCTCTGATTTAATACTAAAACTATTACTTGAAGGATTGGGATACATTTCAAATTGATTATTATTGCTTTGCTCTACAACAGATGTAGTATTAATAATTTTTCTTACCACAAAGTCATCAAAATAAAATCCATCCTCTGTGCTATAGGCATCAGAAGTTAAAACAAATTTTATCAAAATAGAATTTCCTATGTAAGGAGTTAAATCTATTTCTTCTTTTACCCATTTAAGTTGGTGCCCATCATATAAAGGAGATGCTCCTCCAAAAGAAACCGGTGGTGTTTGATATTTACTGCATAATACAGACCACGCAGAACCTCCATTAGTACTTATCAGTATTTGAGTGTCATCGTAGTTTTTTTCCAGTGCAAATTTTGTATAATATTGCATGTGTGCGTATATAGCATTGGTCAAGTCTAAAGAATTTTTGAGTGAAATATATTTATTGGTATTATTAGCATAATTCCCCGACGGGCTATCCGTAATACTGGAAGGAGCAGATTGGTAAGATGCAGTAGTAGTTCCCCATCCGTTGGTATTCCAGTTTGAAATATTATTACCATTATCATTTATTAAAGTAATTGGCACGCCATATATTTTTTTAATTGTATCGTTGTGTGTATAAGAGCCGTTTTTTGTTGCAATGATATATTTGATTGTTTGTCCTGCGGTTAAACCTCCTGCTAAAGAGAAAGAAATAGAATCGTTAATTTGCTGGTTTAATGAAAGCGTATAAGATTTTCCGCTACCCACAGCAGTAATACCGAAAATTGGAATAATAGATACCGTAAATACACCATTTCCAACTATTCCCAAATGGTTTAGTGAATACTTTAAATAACCATTTGTTGTTATAAAATTATCTTGTTTATCTTCTGCAATGGCAAAATTTGTAGCCAGTTGTGCAAGTTTAAGGTTTTGATAAAATGTTGTTTTTGCAATATCAATAATTCTAGAAGAAAGTGGCCAAAACCCATCGTTTGGAGAACCTGCTTCCGGTGTCATTGCCATAATTTTTGGTTTTGTGCTTTGGTCTCCATACATCCAGTCATCGCTATCGCCATTGGTTATGTAGTTCACTGTTTGGTCTGCTGTTCCAAATAAAAATCTATCTTCACGTACTAAATTTTCTGCCCAATTAATATAAGTAACAGAATCCGGAGTTAAATAGCTTGGAATATAGCCCCATGGATATATTAATAAATTACTATATGTATGAGCATTTAAGGCGATTTTAAACTGGTGGGTTGTGCAGAAATTTTTTATTGCTTGAGTTTCCGGTTCAGAAAAAGCAGAAGTTCCCCTATATGCATCTGAACTTGTAGTTGGCGACGACCCCACGTTGTCATATCCCCATTGATAACCATAGTTTCTATTTAAATCTATTCCATACGTTCCATCTCCATTATTTTTTCTGTTTTTTCGCCACATACCGCCACCTGAAGGATTGGTTGTGTAGTTATAAATATAACCATCGGGGTTCACACATGGGATAAAATACAATTCTGTAGTATCAATAATATGTTTTACATCCGCATTAGTGGAATAATTTTCTAACAAATACCACATATAAAAAATTAACTGAGACAGAGATTCAGCTTCTCTTGCGTGATGCAATGCAGTATATAAAACCTGAGGTTCCGGTTCATTAACAGAAGGGTTATCTGAAATTTTTACAAAATAAATTGGTCTGCCCTCAATAGATTGCGTTGTGCTGATTGGTTGTTTTGCAGAAATGAGATTTGGATAAAGCAAT
The DNA here is from genome assembly GCA_039811645.1 of Bacteroidia bacterium. GTDB lineage: Bacteria > Bacteroidota > Bacteroidia > B-17B0 > Aurantibacillaceae > BPGX01. The sequence continues at coordinate 3,738 of JBDHZB010000035.1, forward strand.
GCCATACTATCAATGATTTGAAGCATTTCCGGATATGTATAAAATCCGCCCATACTGCCTAAATGAAAATGAATAGGTTTTGGAAAATTAAATTGTTCGCAGTTACTGATAAATCCTATTTTATCAGTCGTTTGGTTATTATTTCTGTCCTGATAGAATTTTGCAACATCACTGATTAATATCTCATAATTTATAGGCGTTGTCTTAATTAGATTCAATTCACTTTCAGAAACTTCTGTGATAATTCTTTCATTTGAAATATGGGCATGGTCTAATGCTATGTTTTTCTGTGACAACTGTTTTTTTATTTCATTGGGCTTGCCAATCATTTGTATTTTATAGTATTTTTCTATTTGTTGTGCAAAGCCAACAGAAATCAGAAACAATAAGCTAAAGGTAAAAATCTTACTCATATTTTTTTTTGTAAAATTATACAGATTTTTCTGATAGAAATTATCATTTTCTTTCTTTTTGATAATCGGCTAATATACTTTTCTAAAGGTGATTAAAAATGTTGATTATCCATATTGTAATTTGAATATTTTAGATATTACAAATTAAATTTTCTTTATTTACATTTGCAAAAAAAATAAGAATTATGAAAAGATGGTTATCATTTATTTTAATATTATCTACCTATACTTTTATAGCACAGGTATCATTAACCTCAAAGTTTGATGGATACGCTAAAAAAGGGGGTAATGGCGAGTTGGGTATTACCTTAAATAAGGGAAGTATTAATAGTTTTGCCAAGTATCAAATAGAATTTCCTATGGGCGTTACCATTGCTGATATAGATTCAAAAGGAGGTAATTTTACTTCAGAATCAGATAAATGTAAAATTGTTTGGGTAACACTTCCTACAGATGCAAGTTTTAATATAAAGTTAAAGGTTAGTTTTACTGACGGAGCAAGTTTTCCAATTACACTTTATCAAAAATTTTACTACTTGGAAAATGGTGTAAAGAAAGAGGTACAAGCAGATCCTATGATCATCACATCTTCTGATGTTGCCATAGAAATGAATAAAAACAATCCTTCAAATAATTCAACTCCTCCAACAAACAGCAATACAGTTGCAACAGAACCTGTAAAAAACAATGTGGTAATCGAAAATAAAACACAATTAAAGTCTGTTCCTACATATGAAAACAATGAGCCTGAAGAAAAAAATAAGCCTGTAACAAAAACCAATACTGAAACAAAAAAGACACCAACACCTACTAACGAAAATAAACCAATCAACACTTCACCCGTAAACAAAACAACATCAGAAGATAATTGTACTTATAAAATTCAAATAGCCGCGTGTACTGCAAAGCCCACTGAACAAACTTATTCAAATATCGGGAAGATAAATATTGAACAACACGGCAGTCTATATAAGGTAGTTTTATCAAAAGATTTTAAATCAAAAGAAGATGCATTAAAATACAAAGAACAAGTAGTTCAGAAAGGATATAAAGATGCGTTTGTTGTAAAATATCTTAATGGGCAAAGAGTAAATTAATTTTTCAAATTACTCTCTAAAAATCCAAATATTTTATTGTATAAATGTAAGCGCGTATAACCGCCAAAGATGCCGTGATTTTTATTTGGATACACAAAATAATCTAATGGAATATTATTATTTACTGCAGCATTAACAAACTCCATCGCATTTTGCAAATGCACATTATCATCAGCAGCTCCATGAATAAGTAGTAATTTACCTTTAATCTGCTTAACATATTTAATAGGAGAATTATCTTCGTAGCCCGCAGTATTTTCAGATGGTTTACGCATATATCTTTCAGTGTATATATTATCATAAAACTTCCAGTTTGAAACAGGGGCAACAGCAATAGCAGCTTTTATATATTCACTACCTTTTGTTATCATATTCAACGCCATAAATCCGCCATAGCTCCATCCTTGAAATGCCATATTTTTTGTATCTACATATCTTTTTGTTTTCAGATATTTTGCAAATTCTATTTGGTCTTGCGTTTCTAACTTTCCTAACTGAAGATATGTGCAATGCATAAACGCTTTGCCTTTTCCAAAAGTGCCGCGCCCATCTGCACAAGCAACAATATATCCATTCTGACACAAAAACTGGTGAAACCAATAATCATATTCAAAAGCATTATTTACTCTATTAATACCAGGCCCATTATATGCAGTCATATACACCGGATATGTTTTAGTAGAATCAAAATTAATTGGTTTCATTATCCAATAATCCAACTCAATTCCTTCTGATGTTTTAAATTTATAAAATTCTTTTTGTGTTAAAGTGTAGTTTTTCATTTTTTCTTTTAAAGCAGCATTTGATTCTAATTCTTTTACCAATTTATCATTTTGATATAAATAATATGCTGATGGTTCGTTAGCTGTAGATTTACTTAAAACAAAAAATGTTCCATTTGGTGAAAAGTCTGCATTTTGAAATCCTATACCGGTATGAACAACTTTTTTATTCTTTCCATCAAAATTAATTTTTATTAGCGGTCTATTAATAACACCCATTTCAGATGAGGTAAAATAAATTTCTTTTTTCTTTTCATTAATAAACACGATTTTATCCACATCAAACTTTCCGTATGTTATTTGCTGTACCTGTTTGCCGGTCATATCATACATGTATATATGCTGATAACCGTCTTTATTAGTAAGCCAAATAAAGTTTTTATTACCATTGATAAATGTTAGATAATCATTAATTTCAATAAAGGTATCAGATTGTTCATCTAATATTTTTTTCACTTCGCCATTCTTTAAATTATAGGTGAGCAACTGCAAGTGATTTTGTAACCGATTTAATAAAGTATAGCACAACACATCTTGACCATGCAGCCATTTTATTCTCGGAAGATAAATATCTTTATTATCGCTTATAGATACAGCAATATCTTTATTATTTTTTAAATCATAAATATGCAGAGAAACAATAGAGTTTTCTTCTCCTGCTTTTGGGTACTTAAACTTATATTGGTCTGGATACACTTTTCCATTATACATATCCATAGAAAATTCCTTCACATTAGTTTCATCAAATTTAATGTATGATAAATAGTTTTCGCTATCGCTCCACTCAAACATATCTGCTTTAGAAAACTCTTCTTCATATACCCAATCTGCCCATCCATTTTTTATTTTATTCCACTCACCATCTTTTGTTACTTGGGTTTCTTTTTGCGAAGCCAATTCTGTAATAAAAAGGTTATTATTTTTTACATAAGTAATGTAATTTTCTTTCGGAGAAATTTTCGGAAACATAATTTTATCGCCATTTGACAACTGAAATAATTTTTTATTTTTCAAATCCCAAATAAAAATCTTAGCAGAAACCGAATGACGATAACTATACTCTTGATTGGTTGTAATTAATAAATACTTTTCCATTTTTGAAAGTTCAAAAGAATTTAGGTCTATATTTTTATTAAATCCTTTTACTTCGGAAACATTTACAATTGTTTCTGTTGGCTTACCTGTTAATATATCTGCTTTCACAATATTCATTTCATTATCTTGTGTAATGCAATAATCTCCATTATCAGAGAATAAATAAACAGGCGGTGGAGCCGGTCTAAATGAAAATTTCAGCCAAATATCTTCTAATGTAATTTTATTTTGTGAAAAACCAAATAAGCCAATGGCAAAAAAACACACTGAAAGGAAAATTTTATTCTTCATATTTTTTTCCGTAAAGGTAGTGTAAAATTTAATACCTGATAATTGCTTTTACCGAATAGCTTTTAGTATTTTTTTATTAATTGCTCTGTTTCCAATACCAATTCTTAAACTCTTATCTTGTCCAAAAATATTAAGATTACAAATAAGAATATTTGATTGAAGGATTTTTTGAAAAATTATATTCTTATCATCTTCGCTGTCAAAATGAATATACAAAAAGTTACTCTGTGAAGGAACAATATTGAATTTCATCTTCTTAATATTTTCATATAAAAAATCTCTTTCAATAGCGTTTTTAGCGGCACACTGTTTAATAAATTTCTTATCCTGCAAGGCTTTTAGTGCCGCAGTTTCTGATAATGAATTAAAGAAAAAGGGGATTCTGCTATTTTTTAATTCATTGGCTATTTTAGTATTTGCAATAGCATAGCCCACTCTAAGTCCTGCCAATCCATATATTTTAGAAAATGTACGCAGTATAATTAAATTTGGATGTATTTTTTGTAGTTCAATAGATTTTGGAAAATTCTTATCAGTAACATATTCTCCATAAGCCTCATCAATAACAACAAGTATATTTTTAGAAATATTTTCTAAAAGTTTTTTTAGTTGTGTGTGAGTGATAATAGTACCTGTTGGATTATTTGGATTGGCAATAAAAATTACTTTTGTTTTTTTATTTACTAAGGGGAATAAGTTTTCTATGCTACAAACAAAATCTGTTTGTTTAGCAAAAATATATTTTTTCTTATGCGCAGACGCTAATTGCTGATAGGCTATAAAACTTTTTTCAAAGATAATAATTTCTTCATCAACGCCAACAAAGGTTTGAATAATACCATCTATTAATCGTACAGATCCCGCTCCTACAACAATGTTTGAAGGACTTAAATTATATTCTTTAGAAAGTTTTTCTTCTAATTTTGAAGGATAATTAGGGTATGTAGAAATATTCTGTATTTCTTTCTTTAGTGTAGTAACTATATTCTTTGAACATCCATAAAAATTCTCATTCGCATTAAGACGAGTTGGGTTTTCTTTTAATTTCATTGCTCAATATTTTCAAAAATACTTTTACTGATATTAAATAACACTTCTCTCCTATACCATGCCGTTGCTCTAATGTCTGTTATTGGCGATGCATAGGACAATACTAATGATGCAAAACTTTGAATATCTTCAGTAGATAGTGTTATAATTTTTTTACCTACTAAAAATTGGGGGGATTTATCAATAAATCGTATGGTGGGAGCTGACGCCCCAATAGCAAATCCGACATGTACTATTTTATCACCCTTATCTACTTGTATATGTGAAGCTAAAGATACCACCGAACATTCCATAGATTTTCGTGTTCCTATTTTTATAAAATCAGAATATATTTTTTGACATCCTTTTTTGTTCATCGGAACCAATACGCCATAAAGTATATCTTTTTTCGATATAATGGTTTTTCTTGGTCCTACAAAAAAATCCTTAATAGATACTCGTTTTTTCTTTCCGTTAATATTAATAATTTCACAATCAGATTCAAGTGCAACTAATGCACAAGCGATATCTCCGGAAGGAGACGCAGTACAGATATTTCCGCCAACTGTGGCAACTTGACGTATTTGAGTAGATGCAAGGTTTAATGCTGCATTATATAGTGTATAATAATTTTTTCTTATTTCTTCATTATTAACAATCTGACTGGCTGTAACACCCGCACCTATCCACAATCCTGAAGTTGTTTTTTTGATGGAATAAAACAGATTGTCTGTTATCTGTGTTAGATTGATAACCGTTAAATCTTCAATAGGATTTTTTTTCAACTCAAGAAGTAAATCCGTACAACCGGCAGCAAGCCGAAAGTTTTTTTTCTGTAATTTTTTAATCTCCGATAAAAGCTCTTTGATGCTGGTGGGATTAACAATTTCAAAATTCATTTTATTATTTTATAAATTATTAATTTTAATTGCTTTCAATACTCGTTCAGGAGTAATTGGTAATTCTGTAATTCTTATCCCCAAAGCGTTACTAACAGCGTTAGCAATAGCGGCGGCAGTTGGGATAAGTGGTGCTTCTCCAACTCCTTTAGCGCCATAAGGACCTTGTTTGTCATTAGTTTCAATGGGCGTAAAGTGTATATCCGGAATATCGGAAGCTGTCAATAGTTTGTAATTATGAAAATTTGGATTAAGTATTTGCCCATCTTTCATTATTAATTCTTCTGATAGAGCATATCCAATTCCCTGTAGTATTCCGCCATGAATTTGCCCATCTAATAACAATGGGTTTAATACCTTGCCTACATCTTGAGCTACCCAAACATTCTTTACGCCAACATTGCCGGTATATTTATCCACTTCTACTTCTATTGCCTGAGAAGCAAATGCGTATGTTCCCGAAACATTTCCTTTAAATTCTTTATCTTGGAATTGACTAGATGGTTCATAAAAATAAGATGCCACAGCAAGTTCATTTGGTTCAGAAAAATGCATTTCTCTTACTACTTTATCAAGTGCAATTTTTTCTTTTGAACGTTGAGAGATGATAAGTCCATTTTCGTATAATAAATCAGAAGTATTTTCTTTTAATAACTGTAATGCTTTTTTATTTAATTTTTCTTTAAGGATTTTAATTGCGCCAAGTAAAGAATTACCTGCAACAAAGCTTGTTCTTGATGCGTGTACACCAACATCCCATGGTTTTATATCTGTATCTGTATTGATAACTTTTATTTTTTTTAAATCAATACCAAGTTCTTCAGATGCAATCATTGCCAACACTGTTTCTGAGCCTTGTCCAATTTCATTGGAGCCCGTAATAATTGTACAATATCCATAAGGATCTATTTTTAATGTTGTGCCACAGCCATCTGAACGATATATTTTTGCGCCGCCACCTACGTGCAGCATAGATGCATAACCAATAGCGGTTACAAATCTTTTATTATTCTTTTTAGTTTTATGTTTATTGGATTTTTCGATTACTGTTTTAAGACATTGTTTGTGTCCGCAAGTTTCATAGTACAAACCCTGCCCTGTTGTTTCTCCTTCCTCATTGGCATTTAGTAATCTTATTTCTGCTTTATCCATTCCTATTTTTTCAGCAAGCATATCAATCATACTTTCAAGCGCAAATGTTGCTTGCGGATTACCATATCCTCTAAAAGAACCGGCAAATACATTATTTGTATATACAGCAGTAGCATCAAACTTACACGCTTTTACTTTATATAAAGATGAAAATGCCTGCATGATAACAAATGGTGTTGTTGCTCCCCACGATGTATAAGCGCCGTTATCTTTAATAATATTTATTTCACGAAAAGTAAAGTGCCCTTTTTCATCAACGCCTGCCGTTAAGTCAATAACCATAGGTTGCCTTGTAGGAGAAGCTATAAATTCTTCTTCACGTGAATATAAAATTTGAACCGGTCTTCCTGTTTTTATTGAAAGTAAGGCACAAATCGGTTCAAAAGGATACATATCTAATTTACTGCCAAAACCACCACCAATAATAGGCTGAATAATTCTTATGTCTGAAGGATTCATTTTAAGTGCGTGTGCCATGTCTCTCTGATATAAAAAAGGAACTTGTGTAGAGCTATATAATAACAGTTTTCCGTTTGTTTTATCAAATGACGCTGTAATATTGCTTGTTCCCATACAAGCGTGTGTCATCCTTGGAAGTGTAAACCGTTCAGAAAGAATTACTTTACTTTTCTTTTTTTCTTCATCTATGTTACCATGTTCGTAATGAAATATCTCAGCAATATTTTTATTTGAAAATTTGCCGCTAATAAATTTATTTATTTGTGGTGATTTCTCCTTTAATGCTTCAAATGGATCGTAAACTCCTTTCCTAGTTTTATATTTTACCTTAATTAATTTTAATGCTTGTAAAGCAATTTCTTTAGTTTCTGCAGCTACTGCGGCAATCTCATCACGAATACAATTTACTTCTCCTTTTTTAAGAATCGGATGATCTCGTTTATAGCTAATATTATTGGCATCTATATCATCAGCCGTAATAACACAAGCAACACCCGGTAATTTACGAGCTTCAGAAACATCTATTGTAAATTCGGCAGAAGGATGTTCTGTTCTTAAAATAGCCCCATATAACATTCTTGGCAGAACAATATCGTGCCCATATACAGCCTTCCCTGTAACACGAATATTTGCATCATGTTTGGGAATGGGACGACCTATCATCTTTAAAGATTGTTTCATACAAATATTTTTATTCTTCTTTACTAAATAAGCTTTCGGCAGCATCTATAATTTTTACGTAGCCGGTGCAACGACAAAGATTCCCTTCTAACCATTTTTTAATATCTTCTCTTCCGGGGGTTTCATTTGCAAACTCTCCCGGCACATGGTGTGATTGCTCATATTTATTTAGCAACGCTTGTAAAGACATAGCCATACCGGATGTGCAAAAACCACACTGTACTGCTCCATTATTAACAAGTGCATTTTGCACAATATTTAATGTTCCATTTTCTTTTGCCAGCCCCTCGATTGTTTGTATATTTTTATCCTTTGCGTTTATTGCTAAAAAGAGACAAGAATTAACGGGTGCACCATTAACAAGTACCGTACATGCACCACATTCCCCCTCATTACAGCCTGGTTTTGTTCCTTTTAAATCAAATATATTCCTCAGAACGTCAAGCAAAACATCTGACGACTTAATTTCACAGGTTACATTCTCTCCATTCAAAATAAAAGATACTGAATGTAAAGTTATTTTCTTTTTCAATACTTTCTTCTTCATAATTTCATTCTTTTTTGATTTACAATTTTATATGCTAATCCCTGATTAAATGCCACAAGTGATTTTTCTAACTGGCTTTCATGCACTATTTTCTTTATTGCTTCTTGAATTTGTTCTGCTTTAAAAGGAAGTGCTTTCATTTGTATTGCAATACCAAGCATATATACATTGTATAAAACTGAATTTATATCCTTAGGAAAATCCTTAACAAATACAACTTGCTTGCATTGATTATTAAGATAATTAAATAACGCTTCTACATTCGGATACTCAACCATTCCGGCATTTACCGAGTATGGAATAATTTTATTTATTCCAAATAGCACACTACTTCTTTTATGAAGATACGGAATGCATCTTTGTGTTTCTAAAGACTCCAGCCCGATTAATAAATCTACACTTGCTTTACCTATAAAGCCCGTGCAATGTTCTCCTAACCCAATTCCGGCAACAACAATACCTCCACGTTGAGAAAGCCCATGTATTTCGCTAACACAAATGGGTATATCTGCTATTACGGCCGCCTCCGCAATAATATTAGTGAGATAAACAATTCCTTGCCCCCCCACGCCGGCTATTAATATCTTTTGATGTTTATACTGCATTTGTTTTAAATTTTTTCAACCATTGAGTTGCATCTGCTGTGTTATTGAATAATTTTGTCGGGTAGTATTTTTTTCTAAGATGAACAATAAAGTTTGCAACAATTCTGTGTGGTAATGATGTAATAATTAAGGCCACTGCAATGCGATGCATAGATACTTCTTGTCCTGATAAATAATCTAATGTTTCCGGATGCATTTTGCCTCCTGTTCCGGTTATAACCATAGTTAACACCTTATTTCCATTCGCAACATCTGTGCAAAGCTCAATTAACTTCTTTGCCATATCTAAAGAGAAATCAATATTGTGCTTATATTCAATTACAAGTATTTCGTCTTTAGTAAAATATATCTGTGCCGCATCAGTTTGCAGTACTTCCATTGGTTTTAACTTATATGGCCACTCTTTATTCATTCTTTAGATATATTTATGGTTTCCCAATGGATTGCATTATTAGGACACACATCTATACATAATCCGCATAGCGTGCATTTACTTTCATCTATTTTAATTTTTCCATTTATTTTTATCATAGCAGGGCAACCAAAATTATCAACACAATGATTGCATTTCATACAAGATTGAAATAAATCAAAACCTCCGATTTTTTGTTGCAAATTAGATTGCGTAATATTGTACTTCTCGCGAATACTAATAGTTGATGATGTATTCAATCTATTTAATGCATAATCTCCTTCGTATTCATATTGATAGTCTTCTAATAGTTTACGTACTGCAACAGATGTTTTTTTACCTGAAGCGATGGCACCTATTACACTCATATTGTTACCTGCGTTTAAGTCGCCGGCAACAAATAAATTATTAAAGTTATCAAAATGATTACTGAAAACTCTTTCATGTTTATCAAAACTATTTTTAGAAATTTCTTTTAATGCAATCGTATCTGATGTTTGACCAATTGCTGTAATAATAGTATCGAATTTTTGCATCTTTAAATCTTGGTTGGTGCTATATGAACTAAATTGTACTTTAATACCATCATTGGTTTCAATGTCTTTTACAAAACTATCATAGATAATTTCAATATCTTCTGAAATAGCATGTTCAACCTCTTCTTGAAAGGCGGGCATATTATTTTTAGATTCTATACATGAAATTGTAATATTAGATAAAGGCGAATTTCTCTTCGCTGCTCGAGCGGCATCTATCGCGCTGTTTCCACCGCCAATAATTAAAACAGACGTATTATCTCTTATAACTTTTTCATTATTATTAAATAGCTTTAAAAATGAAAGTGCATCATATCGTTTTTCTGTCGGAACCTTTTTTTCAATAACATCAAGGAGTTTTGATTTTCCCATTCCGATAGCAAGTATTACTGCATCATATTGTTCTGTAAGTTCTTTTAATGTTATATTTAACCCAAGCGTTTTATTAAAATGAAAGTTTACTCCCATTTCTTGTAATTGAGATGCTTCATATTCAAACCCCTGCTTATCCATTCTAAAATCAGGAATAGCATACTTTACCATACCACCAACTGCATTTTCTTTTTCAAAAATTTCAACTTCATAACCAACTTGAATTAAATCGTATGCAGCGCTTAATCCGGCAGGACCTGCTCCAATAATAGCAATACGTTTATTCTTTTTTAATGCATTAGCTACTCTTCGTTTTGATAAAGAAAAATCTCTAAAGTTTTCATCAAATGAAGATACAAAATTCTTTAACGACTTAATAGGAACAATATTTTTCTTATCAGAAAAAAGCTCACACGGTCTATGGCAAATATCTCCGCATGTTCTTGAAAACAGCATTTTATCTCTGACTATTTCAACTGCAGATTTATAATCTCCCTCTAAAATAGAATTAAAAAATCCATGATTGCAAATATTGGCAGGGCAAAGCTGCTCCTCTCCTACAATAGAATGTTCAGCAAATAATTTTTGTCGTGCTCTGGATAAATTATTTTTAGGTGAGTACACTCGGGAGCAAGAAAGGGATATATCAGAGTGGTTGGCGCATGTATTACAGAGGTGTTCATCTACAACAATTTTCATTTTCTTATCAATCTTCTCTTTAAAATCAGGAAGAAAGATACAAGGTGCCTTAGATACAACAACAGAAACGCCTTTATGCTCCATTGCCTTATTGAGTTTATGAAAACTGTCTTTTAAATCAAATGGATTAAAACTTTCTACTACTTCAACGCCAAGTCCCTTTAAAAGTGGCGGGATATCTATTTCATGATACTTTGACAAATGTTGTGAAGCACCGGGATGCGACTGATGTCCTGTCATGCCAATTGTTCTGTTATCAAATATTACAACAAGAATATTTGCGCGTGTATATACCGCGTTAACCAAAGATGCCAATCCTGAATGAAAAAATGTGCCATCTCCAAGCATTGCTACCAACTTCTTATTGTTTCCGGCAGAACGAAATGCTTCATTTAATCCTTGTGCCATAGAAACACTCATACCCATGTGATTGATTGTATCAATCATCTTTAATGGAGGTAATGCGCCTAATCCAAAACATCCTATATCTCCGCAAAGTATTAATTCGCTTTCTTCTCTTGGCATTACTAATTTTAACAAGTAGAAAGTTGCTCTATGCGGGCATCCTGCACACAAAGCAGGCGGGCGTGGTGGAAGGTTTTCTGTAAACTTCTGTTGTTCTGTAAGTGGTATATTCTGTTTTTTTAATAAAGGTTTTTTAAAAAAATCTCCTATAACTTTTTCTATAATATCAACCGTAAATTCCCCTGTAGGTTTAAGTTCTGAAAAATTCTTTCCAAATATTTCGGCCTTAATTTTATTTCTCTGAGCAATTACTCTTATCGTATTTTCAATAATAGGGTCTAATTCTTCAAGAATTAAAATCTTTGAAAATTTCTTTTGTAAAAAAATCAAAATCTCGTTTTCCGGAAATGGATGTATCATTCCAATGTTAAGAACAGAACATTTTGAACTTAAACTATTTTTAGTCAATACTTCTTTTAAATATTCAAAAGACACTCCACTTGTAATAATACCAAGCTTAGCTTTACCTTGTTGATTTCCGAATGCTGTTATATTTTTAGAAAGCAGTGCAATAATATTGTCATTTTTTAACTTATCTAATAAGCGAGTATGTGCTGCTGCTGTTCTTGCAGGTATATTTATATGTTCCGGCAATCTATCAAAATGAGCTTCTGTATTTTTGGAAGAAAATTCTCCATAAGCTATTACACCACGAGAGTGAGAAACACGTGTAGTTGTTCTGATAATAACCGGTAATTTTAATTCTGCAGAAAGTTTAAATGCCTGCTTAGTCATTTCTATTGCTTCTAACGGTGTAGCAGGGTTAAACATAGGTACATTTGCCATTACTCCCCAGTAGCGAGAATCTTGTTCATTAGAGCTTGAATGACATCCGGGATCATCACAAATCACAATAACTAAAGGTGCTATTATCGTTTGATATGTAATACTCATTAATGCATCGCTCGCAACATTCATTCCAACATTTTTCATTACACACATTGCGCTCTTATTACCTATTGAAAATGCAATAGCTTTTTCTAATGCAATTTTTTCATTGATGCTGTATTCAAAATATATTTTGTTTTTAATAAGTTCAGGAAATTTTTCTTCATTTACTTTTTTTGTTTGAAAGATATTTATAGTATTAAATACCTCTGAAATTTCCGTTGACGGTGTTCCGGGATAAGAAAAAACACCATTTACACCTGCTTCAATAGCACCTCTAGCAATAGCCACGTTACCCATTACACACAGTTTTTTAGGTGTATTGTATGATGTTAATATGTCTATTGTTTGCTTTTGCATATTAAATTATTTTTTCTTTTTGTAATTCTAATATTTCATGAGGCAGTAATCCTGCTTCTTTTAAAATCAAATTATTTTGCTCGCCTAATCGTGGTGGGCAGCTTAATGTAAAATTATTTTGCTTTAAATAATCTGTGCTATATGATGGTGGCGAAAGGGTTGCTTTTTTGCCATCCGGTAATGTTGTATAAATGTTACAATCTTTTACAAAGTCTTGTTCTGACACATCTCGTATAGAATTCACAGGTGCTACTGCTAAGTTTAACGATAAACAAAAATTAAAAAATTCTTTTGTTGTGTAATTCTTCGTGATATTTCCTATTTGTTCGTAGATTTTTTCTTTTTCATTCATTCTACCTGCGTTAGTTTTTCTGCTCTCAGAAAAGAGTGTTTCAAATCCTTTTTGAGAAACAAATTTTGACCATTGAATATCGTTTCCAATAGCAAGATATATGAATCCATCTTTTGTAGGGTAAATATTACAAGGGATAAAACTTCTGTGTTCGCTGCCACTGCGTTTAAATAATTCGTTGTCATCTTTTACAAAATTTAGTTGTGGTAATGCTGTAATTAACCAGCTGGCAGCACATTGTGCCATAGAAACATGAATTTCTTTTCCGCCTTTGTTATTTTCCAACATTGCAAGCAGCACTTGTGTATATGCTTCATCACCTGCTTTCAAATCAATAATTGGGAGACCACAAGGAACAGGGCTTCCATTAGGCTCTCCTGTTAAATATGTAAATCCCGTCATTGCTTGTAATGCCGGGTCATAGCCTGCTCTATCCGGGAATTGAGGACCAAATGCAGAAATACCACACCAAATTAAATTTGGATTAGCTTCAGTTAATGTTTTAAAATCAATGCCTAATTGTTTATATCGTTTTGGCAATGTATTACACATAAACACATCGGCTTTTAGTTCACGAATAATTTTTTTTAGCAGAGCTTGTCCTTCTTTGTTCTTTAAGTTAATTGTAATTGCTTCTTTGCCTACATTTGGAGCAACATAATAGGAGTGTAAATCATGATATCCCAAATCTGCGCCGATATAACGATTAGGATCTCCTGCATTTTCATTATCTTCAGCAGGCGTTTCAATTCTGATAACACGCCATCCAAGTTGCACAAACCGCTGTGTAGCATAAGGAAGTGCTAATGCTTGTTCTAACGATAATATGATTTTTTGTTTACTCATTCATCTTATTAAAAGAAAATAGGTTCTTTGTATTCTCCATACACGTCTTTTAGTACTTGTATAATTTCTCCAACCGTAGCATAAGCTTTTACGGCTTCTATAGTGGCAGGCATTAAATTCTTATTTTCCTTAGCATCATCTCTCAATTTTTCCAATGTCAATTTCACCTTAGTGTTATCTCTGCTTTGTTTGATATTCTTTAGCTTCTCAATTTGCTTTTTAGCTGCTTCTATATTGTATGGATGAAACTCTACTGTTTTTACTTCTTCTTGTTTTTGATAGCAATTCACGCCCACTTTTAGTACTTTTCCCTCTTGCACGGCTCTTTCTCTTTCGTATGCTTGATGAGAAACTGCTTCTTGAATTTTTCCTGTTGCTACTGCATTAATAATGCCACCCCACTCATCTACTTTTTTCATTTCGTTTTTAATGGCTTCTTCAAACTGATTGGTTAGTGTTTCCACATAATATGAACCGCCTAAAGGATCTACTGTATCACAAATACCCATTTCGTGTATCATAATTTGCATTGTTCTTAATGCTATTTCAGCCGCTTTTTCTGTAGGTATTGTAAATGCTTCGTCGTAGGTGCATAAAGCCATTGTTTGCGTTCCGGATAGTGCAGAAACCAGTGCATAATATGCTGTTCTTACAATATTATTTTCAGGTTGTTCTTTAGTAAGCCCGGCACCTCCACCACCTGCAATCATACGCATCCATGCAGATTCTTCTTTTTTTGCACCATATTCTTCTTTCATAATTTTAGCCCATAATCTTCTGCCGCCCCTAAATTTTGCAATCTGCTCAAAAAGGTTTCCGTAAATATCAAAGTTGTATGATAGTCGTGACGCAAATTCATCAATAGCAATTCCTCTCTTTAAAGTTTCGTCTGAATATGCTTTAGCAATACAAAACGCATACGCCATTTCTTGAATAGGATTAGCTCCACTTTCGCGTATATGATAGCCGCATACACTTACAGGAGAGTATTTTGGAATATTTTTAGCACAGTATTCGATGGTATCTACAACAATTTTTACAGATTTGTCAACAGGAAAAATCCATGTTCCTCTTCCTATAAATTCTTTTAGAATATCATTTTGTGCTGTTCCACGTAAGTTTTTTAAATCATAACCGCGTTGTTCTGCCAAAGCAAAATACATTGCCATCATAACTAATGCAGAGCCATTAATGGTCATTGAAACAGTAATTTTTTCAAGGTCAATATTTTTAAATGCTATTTCAAAATCTTGCAATGTATCAATAGACATGCCTACCCTTCCAACTTCACCAAGGGCACGAGGATCATCTGAGTCTAAGCCGCATTGTGTTGGTAAATCAAAAGCAACATTTAATCCGTTTTGTCCATTATTAATTAAGAACTGAAAACGTTCATTTGTTTCTTCGGGCGATGCAAATCCCGCATATTGTCTTATAGTGAAAGGTCTTTTACGATACATTAAAGGGTGAATACCTCTGGTAAAAGGATAGGCTCCAGGGCGCTCAGATTCAGTGTTTGGATTACTTTTCAAAACATCTTCTCTGGTATATAGAGGCTTTACTTCTATTCCTGATTCTAAGTACACCTTTTGTATTTCTTCTTTTTTAGTTTTTGACACTTCCATTATATTTTGTTTAATATACTCTTTGGTTATTGCATTATTTTATCGTATTCACTACCAACCTTTCCTTTACGGCAAAGTTTACTCACCATAAATTCGGCAGAATGTTTTGCCTGAATAGTTACTGCATCGGCAAGTTTTGTATTACAAGAGTTTTCAATGCAATCAGCAATAAATTTTTGTGATTCTAATATACCGTTTTCTGAAAATAAATTTTTATCAAAAGGTAATTTTCCCAAAGCTCCCTCTTCTACTTTTCTTAATGGCAGCGCTGATGTTCCTTTTTCCATTATTTGCCAAGCTTTTTTCAAACAGTTTTCTAAGTTATCAGAATAATCAACAAACCACCCGATTGTTTCTTTTGCTTTTAGTTGTTTGCCATCTAACAGCATTTTTATTAAATTTTTTCTATCCGCCGGTTTTGCCTTGCGTATAGCCCAATGACATCCTTCCATTCCGGGTACAACGGGCAGTGTAACCTCCGGCATGGCTAAAGAAGTATCTTCTGTGGCAAATAAATAATGACAGTGCATCATTAACTCCAACATTCCACCCATACAACGTTTTCCATTAATAAACCCTAATGATATTTCAAATTCGTTATATAATCTTCGTGCTGTTTTTGACCAAGAAGATGCTATTCTTTCACCTGCTTTTACATCTGTGATAGCGGGAAAAAATTCATTTGTATCTGCACCAACCATTTGTGTTGAAAAATGGAAATCACTTGTAACAATAACTCTTTTAATTTTATTTTTCTTAAGCCAATCAATAGCACGGTTTAATTCTGCATCTACATCACTATTGTAGCTTTCTCTACTAATAGAAATAACGCCTGTTTTTCCATCATGCTCTGCATTAACATATAGTTGCTGCCAATCCGAAGTATTTAGCTTTTTAAATTCTTCCGGATACCATTTTGTTTTTGCAGCAGCAGGATTAACTTGATGATATGCTTTAATTGTTTTTAGTACTTTTTCTTCACCATAACTTCTGATGACCGCTAACATACCTTTGGTAAATTGCGCACAAAGTTCTCCAATAGCATTCATGGTAACCAAGTCACTTCTTTTTTCATGCAACATAATGGAAGTCATTTGGAACAAAGGTCCATATATCAAATCATGAAGTAATTGTTCTTCATCTTTCTCCATGCTCCAATTAATTAAAGGTCTGAAGTGGTCGAGTGGATACCAATTTTGCCCGCTTTCTTTATGCTCTACTAATGATTCATCAGGTGTAAATAAATTCCCATATTCTTTACCCAAATGATGTAAACAAGACCATGTCAAGAAATTAGACCCCTTAGCACCAATTGCATCGTGTGCACGAAAAGGATTGGGACCAATTATTCTTCTAATATATTTATCTGCTTTCCAAAAGGGAGTGTTTGTAAGGCGGCTGTAATAAATACTGGAATTCATTAGTCCGCAAAAAAACACATCTAATACAAAAGACCAATCATCGCTTACTTGCATTGGGATTAAGCCCATTGACCATAAGAGTTGTGTTTGCGCTGATGTTTTCTTTTCAACGATTTCAAAAATTTTATTAATTTCGTGAGGAAAAGCAGGGTGTGCAATGCCCACTCCTAACTGAGAAGAAGGAAATCCGGAAGTTACGGACCATATATGAATATCCGGAAATTCGCTTCTAAAAAGTTTATAGTGTGCTTTTTTTAGTTCTAACTTTTCAGGAATTGCTTCTAATAAAAATTTCGGGTTGTACTGCTTAAGAACTTGCGGTAGAGAGGTTCCATCATAACTTAAGCGGATAATATTTTTCATAATATCATTAGCACCTTCTTTTCCAAATGCTTTTACTAATCCTCCATATTGTTTTGAAATACCATCAGGACTACCCGGTAAATCAAGCGCAATAATAGGAATACCATAAGGTAATAATCTGGAAGCAAACTGCATTACTTTTCCTGCTCCTACAATTCCATTGGCGCCTGATATTATCATTGCACCTCGTTTGCCTTTTGGTCCAAAGACTTTTGTAACCATTTCTTCGGTTGTAACAGGTAGTTTGCCATTTTTAAAAATATCTAACACTGTGCCTAATCCTAAACTTTCAAGTGTTGATTTTCTCATTGATTGTTTCATAATTCGTTTTTTATTAAGTTAATAATTAATCTACTTTAAATATTGCTGCTATTCCAACATCTCCGGCTGCGCATCCAAATACTAACACATAGCCTCCTCCTAAATCAACGGCTTCTTCCAAAGCCTCAATTGTTACCCTTGTAAGTGTTGGTCCTTGTGGATGTCCATATACCAATGGGCTCCCTGTGTTATTCATTTTTTTCCAGTCGTAATTCATAACTTTACAGAACACGGCATCGTTTACTGCAAATGGGTTATGATCTTTTACCACTTTTATGTCTTTCATGGTTAAGCCTGTTTGTTGTAATAGTTTTTGTACAGCCATTGCGGGAGCTTCGGGCATAAATGCAGCACCAACACGTACTTCTGTTTTAGCAATAAATGAAATTTCTACATTTTGTTTTCTACTTAATTCCTTTGCCTTATCTTTTGATGTAACAAGCATTGTAGCCATTCCGTCTGCGGCATGAGTTTGTGTTCCGCTTGTTACACAACTATCCAATTCTCTCATTGCACGCAGCGCTGATAAAGATATTTTTTTTACACCAATATCCTCTTCAACTTTTCCCATTGCTTTTCCTTGCATATTTAGTATTTCAAGTGGGAATGCTACTCTATTAATAAACCCTTTTTCTTTAGCATTAAAATATTGTTCATAGCGGCAAGCGGTTAGTTCATCTACTTCTTTTTTAGTGATGCCGTATTTTCTTGCAACATTGGCTGCAGAGGCTAACATTGCTTTTCCGGTAGAGGGATCAAATCCAAAATTATCCCATATATCACTGATTACTTCTGTTCTTCTATAAGATCTTCTTTCAGGAAATACCCCTACAGGAGAATCGCTTGTTCTGTCAAAAGTAAGAACGCCAACCACATTGCTGGCTCCACTTTGTACTTGTGCTCCTGCCATTATAATAGCTTGCAACCCTGTAGCACAAGCTTGTTCCATTTGAAATCCGGGCACTCTTTTTCCAACACATGTAGCCACAACGGTTGCATTCCAAAACTTCCAATGCCAAGGAACAGTAGAACCTATAATAAGATAGTCTAAATGGCTTACTGATGTTTTTCTTTTAGACATAATTTTTGCCATTGCTTCACCTGCAAATTGTGCTATATTAACTTCGGCTAACGGAGATGTTTGCCATGCAGGGAAATAACTTGTGCCCCATGTTCCATAAGGAATTCGTGCATCGGGGAACATTGATTTTACTTTTTTCATAATTTATAGTGATTTTATATATTCTATTACTGATTCTATTTTTGTGCCTGTTGGAAACGCCTTTTTTGCTCCTGTTTGTTCTAAAGCAGAAACATCTTGTGCAGGAATATTGCCCCCTACTACCCATGGTATTTTTAATTTGTTTTCTGTAATTACTGTGTTCATTCTTTCGCACAATACTTGGTGTGTTCCTGAAAGAATAGATAGTCCTATGATATCAACGTTTTCCTGTTTTGCTTTTGCGACAATCTCTTCGATAGATTTACGTAACCCTGTATAAATTACTTCAAATCCATTTTCTTTTAGTCCATGCGCTAAAACCTTAACCCCCACATCGTGTCCATCTAATCCTGGCTTGGCAAGCAATACTTTTTTTATCATATACTTATAATTTTAATTCTTTTGCAATATTAATTTTTAAAATTTCTGATGTTCCGCCTCCAATTAATGTAAAGCGAACATCTCTTAAATACCGCTCTATATTATAATCTACCGCATAGCCATACGAAGCAAGTATTCTGCTTGCCTCATCACAGATATTTACGGCGCATTCGGAAGCATAAAGTTTTGCTATCATTGCTTCTTTCTGTCTTGGAAGGTTCTCATTACTTAGTTGTGCAGCGTATAATAAATATTGTTTAGCAGTTTCTAATTGTACCGTCATATCTGCTATTTTCATTTGAATGGCTTGAAATTTTCCAATTGGTTTGCCAAATTGAATTCTTGTTTTTGCATACTCTACAGCATCTTCATAAGCAGCCGTAGCAATACCTACAGCGAGTGCAGCTGTCATAATTCTTATTTCTGCTAAAATTTCACGAAGGCATTTTGTTCCTTCGCCAATTGCTCCAAGCAGATAATTCTTTGGTAACTGTACATCTGCAAAACCTACTTCGCCGGTTAATGAGCCACGCACACCCATTTTTTCAATATTTTTACCAATCATTACTCCTTTTAAGTTACTTGGCACAAAAAATATAGATAGTTGGTCATGGTTATCTGTTCTTGCTAATACTGTAAAAAAATCTGCTATCGGTGCTGATGTTACCCATGTTTTTTGTCCATTTAATACGAAGCCCTCGGTGGTTATTTTAGCTGTTGTTTGAATTGCCATTAAATCACTGCCGGCATTTGGCTCCGTCATACATATTCCTCCTATTTTATTTCCCTTTAAGGCTTCTAAGAAGTATTTTTCTTTAATTTCTTTGTCTCCAAAACGATATAAAAAATACGTTCCCATTAATGATTGCATGGTGCATGCTGCTGCAAGGGAAAGCGAACCGCGTGCTAATTCTATTACTGCCAACATATAAGATACTACATCCATACCACTGCCCCCCTCATTTTCAGGATAGCGCATTCCAAAAAAACCTAACTCTCCAACTTGTTTAAATAAATCTATTGGAAATTTTTTATCTTCATCTATTTTTGAAGCAACGGGCTTTACTTTCTTATCAGAAAAATCTCTGAAAGTTTGTTGAATTGTTTTTTGTATGTCTGTAAGTTGCATCATTTTATTCCGGTATTACAGCGGTTGCTTCTATTTCAATAACAGCAGGATGGTCTAGTAAATCCACCACAAATATCATACTCATACATGGATAATGATTACCCATTAAAGATTTCCATACTGCTCCTAATTCTTTTCTTACCGATAAGTATTGATTTCTGTCTTTACAGAAGCAAGTCATTCTACAAATATGTTCGGGCTTTCCTCCTGCTTTTTCTACGATAGCTATAATATTTTTTAATGCTTGTTCAAATTGCGGCACTAATTTTTCACTGGCAAATTTCTCTTCGGGCGTCCATCCAACTTGCCCTGCCATAAATAATACTCTTCCTTTAGATGCAAGTATGCCATTGCTATAACCCTTTGGAATAGGCCAACCGTCCGGAAGAATTGTGTCATGTTTCATATCATTTAATTTTTAGTCCATAATATTTTTGTGCAGCACCTTTACTTACTACCTCATTTTTCACATCTTGTGCTACCTTATCTTTGTTTCGCTTTTTTGGATTGCCGTAACCACCACCGCCTCCTGCTATTTGGCAGTATATTGTTTTATCAGGAATATTTTGAATAATATCTTTACTCATCGGAATAAGTTTTTTCCCACTTTTATATTTTAATTCTATCTTATTCAGAACGCTGCCTTTTCCTCCAAATAATCCATAATTAGGTTCCACATCTCCATCTCCAAAAACAACCATGGTGGTATCGGTTCCTTGCAATAATATTTGTGTAACTGTCCCTAAGCCGCCTCTCCATTGTCCTGCACCACCTGAGTCACATAAATATTCGTGTTGTATAATTAAGTGTGGCGTTTGCACTTCATACATTTCATAATCTTGGTCAAGCACGCCTCCGGATGCGTCTATCATACCAATGTGGTCATATCCATCATTTCCTTGCATTGCACCGCTGCCTCCTTTTAGTCCCATAAAGCAAATATCTACATATTTTTTACCTGTACGCGAATGATTGCCTGTAAATAGGGAACATAGTAAGTGATTCCACCCCGCCGTAATTCTATCGGGAACAGCCGGACCAAGGGCTTTGAAAATAGAGTCTGCAACCTGTGGGCAAAGATGATTTCCAAAAGTAGTAGCCGCAGGATAAGATGCGTTAAGTATTGTTCCTTCCGGCACAATGTATTTTAATGGCTTAATCATTCCTTCATTATGTGGGATATTAGGATTAACCATTTGTAAAAATGTAAGTGTTATGGCAGAGCAAGTAGATGTGTATGTTCCATTTACAAATCCTTTTGTTTGCGGAGATGATTTAGAAAAGTCAAAAATGATTTCTTTATCTTTTACTGTTATTTCTGCTCGTATCGGGAACTTGCTACCTTTATGTTTACCATCGTAATAGACCATGCTGCTCCCCTTATAGGTGCCATTGGGTATGTTTTTAATTTCTGCCCGCATCATTTTTTCTGTTGAATCAAATAATGCTTGCTTATGAGCTTCAAACACGGATAACCCATATTTTGCAACAAAATTATTTAATCTTCTTTCACCAAGCGTGCAAGCTCCTATTTGTGCTTTAATATCTTCTTGCACCATTTGCAGTCTTATATTGGCAAAAATTAAATTCCAAACATCTTTTCTTAACTTTCCTTTTTCATATAGTTTTATTGCAGGAATACGTATGGCTTCTTGCCATACTTCTGTGGCATTTGGGTTGTATCCCCCCTGTACTGCACCACCAATATCTGCTTGATGTCCTTTTGCAGCACTCCATCCAACCAAGTTTCCTTCATAAAAAATAGGTTTAAATATAGCCACGTCGTTATTTTGATTACCCATAGAAAACACATCGTTGTGCATAATCACATCGCCCTCATGAATATCATTCCCATATTGCTTAATAATTTCTTTGCAAACAGGTCCAAGAGAGAATGATAAAATGGGTAAATTTTCTGTTTGCTCCAACATTTGCCCTTGTGCATCGTATAGTCCTGTTACAAAATCTTTTGCTTCACATAAAATTGGAGAGCGTGTAGTTTTAGTAAGAGAGATGCTCATTTCATCTGTTATTGCTTTAAATGCTCTTTGAAATATGGATATTAATATTTTATCTATTTGCATGTGCTAAGTTTTTATTTATTAAAAATCCGTCCGGAAATTTTTGTTTATCATAAACAATGAACGATCCTAAATTATCAACTATACAATCATAATCATTACTTACAAATACTGATGTTGTGATTTTTTCTATTACACAAGGTCCATTTAGTTTTTCGCCGAATATCGGCTTATCTCCATCATATATTGCTACTTTTTGCATGCGATTTAATTCGGGAATAAATACCTCCCGATATTCTTTAATAGCTGCTTTAGCCGGTATTATTTGCAATGCAGATGTAGTGAACTCCGGTTTTTCATTTTGCCCAATCACACGTAAGCGAACATTAATTAATTCCATTTCTGTTCCTTCTTCTTTCAAAGAATAGCCAAATTGACGGTTATGTTCTTTATGAAATGCTTCAAAAATATTTTCCAACTTAAAATTAGAAATATCACTCCATTTGCATTCTAATTGTACCTCATGATACTGCCCAACATAGCGCATATCAAGTATAGGCATGTATTCAATTTTATTTTCCGATATCCCCTCTTCTTTTAGTGTTTTTATTCCTTCCTCTTTCATTTCATTAAATAAAGAAAGAAATTTCTTTCTATCAATTTTATTAAACGAAGTAAAACACGAACGGATATAATCATGTTTCAAATCGCCTAACAGCATACCTGCTGCACAGAAAATAGAAGACACATTAGGAACAAGGAACATAGGAATTTCCAGTTCTTTACAAATTTCTGATGAATGTATTGAACCTGCGCCTCCGGCTACAATAAATAAAAACTCTCTTGGGTCATAGCCTCGTTCTATAGAAATTTGACGCACACCTTGAGCCATATTACTATTAATAATGCGATACATTCCGGCTGCTGTTTGTAATACTGATAATCCAAGTTTTGAAGCCAGATTATCTTGTATTGCTTTTTCTGCTTTTGGTTTATTCAGTTGAAGCTTTCCACCGGCAAAAAAATTCGGATTAAGATATCCAAGAATTAAATCGGCATCTGTACAAGCCGGCACTTCGCCTCCGCGATTGTAACATACCGGACCGGGCATAGCACCAGCACTCTGTGGTCCCATTTGTAAAAGCCCTCCATCATTAAGCCAGCCAATACTTCCAC
>JBDHZB010000036.1:0-27395 GCA_039811645.1 Bacteroidia bacterium
TTCTCGTCCATCATCGGGGCTGTATATTCTGACAACACCATATTGATGCAATTCTTCAATTTCTGACGGGAGTATAACACCACCACCACCACCAAATATCTTAATATCTTCCGATTTGTTTTCCTTCAATAAATCGTACATGTATTTAAAAAACTCAACGTGACCTCCTTGATAGCTTGTAATGGCTATCGCATTCGCATCTTCTTGAATGGCAGTATTAACAATATCAGAAACGCTGCGATCGTGCCCTAAATGAATGACTTCGGCACCGGTGCTTTGCATTATTCTTCGCATAATATTTATGGCGGCATCGTGCCCATCAAATAAAGAAGCTGCCGTAACAATTCTAACCTTACTTTTTGGCTGATAGGGCTGTATTTCTGCCGTATGTGTTTTTACTTTTTTATCAACTGATACGCTCATAGTATTTAGTGCTTTTTTTGCTCAAAATTAAACGAAATAAATGACTTCAACAAGCCATATTGCAACCTGTCTTGTATATTGTCGTAAAAGATAATTATGAATTCATTACCTATAAACTGGCTAACCGAAGGATTAATTGATTTTGAATACAAACAATATAAACTTTTGGCGTATTTACAAGATGTCCATCTTTCATTAAATAATAAGATTTTGTATCCGCCTTTATCGGAATTAATTGAGCACCATAAAAACTTAGAAAAGATTAAACTAAACTTTGATAAAATTAATACCTCTACAAAGGGGGAATTAAAGGGCATTGATTGGCAAAATTTATCTCTTATCTACGCTCAAAACGATGAACGCAATACTTTAGATAATATTACTATACTTAAACAAATTATCGATTTTAGTTTACCAACCATTGAGCACGAATTAAAATATGGGAAAGAAGTTTATACAGATGTTGAAAAAAACATAAAATACGAAAGTGTCGGTTTATTGCCCATTATTAAAAATGAAGGGTATTTTTTTATTCAGAACTATCCAAAAAATAGTTTTTATGCTTATAGGTATGAGATTTCATCTATTTATTCCGGGATTGAACAAACAGCAACATTATACAAAACATTAAAAACTGAATTCATCTCGGAATTTACATCAAGCATATCCAACACACTATATACCATAAAGAAGAATTTTATTAATACTTATTCTGAATTACCAAATCCGGCGGTATATTGCTTTTTTCCTTATCAACAAATGCCTTTGGAACAAACTATCATTCCCGTTGTAAAAAGGCTTTTATTAAAAATTACACGTTAATTTTACGGTATTATAAATTTTATTTAAAATAGAAAAGCCCTTTATTTTTTAAAAGGGCTTTGACAAATTACAGTGATAAAACCAATTAATTATCTAATTCGCTTCTTTGTATTCTTTGGCGCAGAATAGCTTTATTCAATATTTCTTTCTGTCTTTCTGATGGCTTTTTATAATACATTCTTCCTCTCAGTTTCTTTAAAATGCCCACTCTTTCAAATTTCTTTTTATATTTTTTGAGTGCTTTTTCTACTGTATCGCCTTCTTTAATTTGAATTATTAACATAGTTGTTTTTTTGGGAGTGCAATATTACAAAACAATATTTGAATAAAAAAATTTAAATTAGCCGTTTGATTTACTAAATTAGCCCCTTGAAAGCACTATGATTGAGAAATTAGACGAAATAAAGAGAAAATTTGAAGATATTGAACTAAAATTATCAGATCCTAATATTATAAATGATTTGAAAAAATTTAAGCAATTAAATATCGAATATAACTATTTAAAAGAAATTGTACAAAAAGCTGATGAATATAAAAAGGCAACGAGCATATTGAGTCAAGCAAAAGACATATTAGTAACAGAGAAAGACAAAGACTTAATAGAATTAGCAAAAATTGAAATAGCGGAGAATGAACCAAAAATCAGTGCTTTAGAAGATGAAATCAGAATGATGCTTGTTCCAAAAGATCCGGAAGATGCTAAAAACTGCACCATGGAAATACGCGCTGGAACAGGTGGCGATGAAGCTTCTATTTTCGCAGGGAACTTATTTGAAATGTATAAACGTTATTGTGATAAAAAAGGATTTCAAGTAGAAATAGTTGATTTTAGTGCAGGAACCATGGGTGGTTACAAGGAAATTATCTTTAATGTAAAAGGGAATAATGCCTATGGCACTATGAAATTTGAAAGTGGTGTGCATCGTGTACAACGCGTACCCGCTACCGAAACACAGGGACGGGTTCATACTTCTGCCGCAAGTGTGGTAGTTTTACCGGAAGCCGAAGATTATGATGTAGAACTTAGAGAAGCTGATGTGAAATTAGAAACAGCACGCAGTGGTGGAGCCGGCGGGCAAAATGTAAATAAAGTAGAAACAAAAGTAATACTAACGCATATACCAACAGGAATGGTAGTAATGTGTCAAACAGAACGAACGCAGCTTGCCAATAGAGAAAAAGCCATGCAGATGCTTCGCAACAAGTTGTACGACATTCAATACCAAAAACATTTGGAAGAAGTTACAAAGAAAAGAAAAACAATGGTAAGTACCGGTGACAGGAGTGCAAAAATCAGAACGTATAATTATCCTCAAAACAGAATTACAGACCATAGAATAAACCTTACATTATACAATCTTACAGAGTTTACAAATGGAGAAATTCAGGAAATGATAGATGCACTTCAGTTTGCAGAAAATACTGAACGATTAAAAGAATCCGGATTAGAAGAAAAAATAAGCTAAATGAAATACAAACACCTATTTATATTCATAACAATAGTTCTTTCATTGTGTATAAAAGCGCAAGACAGCACACAAGTTCAATTTCTTAACCAATTTAAAAAATCAAACTATAAAGAAAAAGTGCGACTCGTTGCTTCAAAAGACCTAACAACAATTAATACCATCTTTCCTGAGATAAGAGACAGTTTAGAAACGATAAGAAAGAAAGTATATAGCAACACCAGTAGTAAAGAAGCAAAGTTTTTATTTGATATTATAGATGCAAAAGTAGAGTTGGAAATTAAGAAAAACCCGGCAAGGTGTTATCTGATATTAAATTATGCCATTCAAAAAAATGCCCAAAACATAGATGATTCATTAACTGCAATGGTAATGATGAAAGAGTGCTTGATAAAAATAGGGGCGTATTCAGAAGCATTTGAATTAAACACAGATATTGATAAAAAGTGGAACAGAAGAACAAATAAAGCACTTACTTATGGCACAGTAAAGAGTTCGCTATATTCCTATCTTGGATTATATAATTATGCTATTCAACAAAGAAAAACTGAATTTGCAGCACTAAACGACAAAGCAGATTTAAAATATGCACAGTTATACAATGATATTGGTGTGTTTTACAATAGAATGAGGAAATTTGACAGTGCTGAAGTATATTTTAGAAAAGCATTAGTTTATATTAAAAAACTTGATAAAAAGGAACATGGAGAAACATTTGTTGATTTTTTCAAATACCTCGTAGAGTCAAATATAGCGGTAGGGTATGTAGAAAAAGGAAATTATCAAGAAGCTATTCCGTATCTTAAAAATGATATTTACTATAGTTTAAAAACTAAAGAATATGAGAGTGCTTTTAATGCCTATGTTGGAATAATACATTGCTATTTAAAACTAAATGATTTATCTATTGTAAAAAAATATATAGATTCACTTGATCGTTTATCGCCTGAACTTTTTGCAATAAATAAATACAGATTAATGAGTTATCAAATAAAAGCTCAGTATTACAAAGCTATAAATGATTATAAATTGGCTTCTGATTATTATGAAAAATATA
Source organism: Bacteroidia bacterium (assembly GCA_039811645.1). Lineage (GTDB taxonomy): Bacteria > Bacteroidota > Bacteroidia > B-17B0 > Aurantibacillaceae > BPGX01. Next base: position 3,769 of record JBDHZB010000036.1, read on the forward strand.
TTACCCTAAAAGACAGTTCTTCAAGACAAGAAAAAGAGTTGCAACTTATCAACTCTCAGATTGCATTTGATGTTCAGAAAAAAGAAATGGAATTACAATCAAAATCTAAACAACTTGAAATAAGCAGAATTCAGCAATCCAAAGAACGGATGGTTCGAATTTATCTGACACTATCAGCCATCTTTTTAGGTGGATGGGGGTTTTTCTTATTCTACTACAATAAAAAAATAAAGCGGCAAAAAGATGAATTAGAAAACACCAATGCCAAAATCGGTGAGCAAAATAAAACCATTCAAAGTGCTTTAAAAGAAAAAGAAACATTAATAAAAGAAATTCATCATCGTGTAAAAAACAATCTTCAAATTATTAATAGTATTATCCACCTTCAAATGGATAAGCTAACGGATAAAAATGCTATTAACCTGCTTAGTGATATTTCAGGAAGAATAACCTCTATTGCACTTACACATCAAATGCTGTATCAAAAAGACAATATGCTGTCTATAACCGTTAAAGAATACATAGAGTCTTTAGCAAGGCAGATGCACACCATGTATGCAACCGGCAATATTAGCATGGAATTTGATTTACAAGACACCAATATGCAACTAGATATAGACAATGCGGTGCCATTAGGTTTAATTATTAGTGAGGTTGTTACAAACTCGTATAAATATGCTTTTCCAAACAGCCAAAAGGGTGTAATTAAAATCTCATACTATAAAGAGGGCGAAAAATGTTTCTTAACCATAAAAGATAATGGTATCGGTATTAAAGAATCTCAAATTAACAACTCCGAATCTTTAGGTATGGAACTTATCAAAATACTTTGTAGCCAGCTTAATGCACAGTACAGCATTTATACTGAAAACGGAACGGTATTTCAACTAATTATTGACCTTAGTACTATCTAAAATGAATCAAAAAATTTTATTTGTTTGCCTTGGTAATATTTGCCGTTCGCCATTAGCAGAGGGAATTGCATTGCATTATATTAAAAAACACAATCTACCCTATCATGTAGATTCTGCAGCCATCGCGCCTTATCATATAGGTGAATGCCCGGATACGAGAACTATTAAAAATGCACAAAAGCATGATATTAATTTAAAATCGCTTGTTGCCCGTCAATTCAAGAAGGAGGACTTCATTACTTTTGATAAAATTTTTGTGATGGACCAATCACATTATACACACTTAGAACAAATATGTGAGAATAAAATAATTTTTAAAGAGAAAGTAGATTACTTAATGAATGTTCTATATCCTAATAAAAATATTGAAATTCCGGATCCTTATTATGGCACAGAGCAAAATTTTGAAGAAGTTTTTCAAATGGTACATAGTGCCTGCAAAAAGGCTTTACACTTAGAATAATTTTTATTTAAAAATTTCTTTTTTAGCTGCTAATAATGTGTTTTTCAGTAATGATGCAATAGTCATGGGACCTACACCGCCCGGTACAGGCGTAATATATGAGCACTTAGGTGCAACTTCATCAAATTTTACATCACCATATAGTTTGTATCCCGTTTTACTTTCTTTATTTTCAAGGCGAGTAGTGCCCACATCTATTACAATGGCTCCGTCTTTTACCATATCGGCAGTTACAAAATGAGGGTTGCCTATAGCACAAATTAAGATGTCTGCTTGTAAGGTATATTGTTTAAGGTTTTTTGTTTTGCTATGACACAAAGTAACGGTTGCATTACCTATGGGAGTGTTCTTTGCCATTAAAATGCTCATTGGCGAGCCAACAATATGGCTTCTTCCTAATACAACACAATGTTTGCCTGCTGTTTCAATATTATATTTTTCGAGTAATTGTATAATACCATAAGGTGTTGCGCTTACATAACAAGGTAGGTTCAATACCATTCTGCCAACATTAATAGGATGAAACCCATCTACATCTTTAGAAGGGACAACTGCCTCAATGATTTTTTGTTCGCGAATATGTTTAGGCAAAGGTAATTGCACTATAAAGCCATCTACATCATTGTTATTGTTGAGTAAGTGTACTTGTTCTAATAGTTTTTCTTCAGTAATATTATTCGGCAATCTGATAAGTGTAGATTTAAATCCGACCTTTTCACAGGCTTTTATTTTGTTGGCTACATAAGTTTCTGAACCGCCATCGCTTCCAACAAGTATTGCTGCTAAATGTGGAACTTTCTTTCCTTGTTGTGTTAGCTTTTCTGTTTCTTTTTTTATCTCTTCCTGAATTTCCTGAGATATTTTTTTGCCGTCTATAATTTGGTACATAGTTAAATCTCTTTTCTTAATCGTGCCACAGATATGTTAAGCTGTTCTCTATATTTTGCTACAGTTCTTCTGGCTATGTTATATCCTTTCTTTTTCAGGAGTTCGCATAGTTCATCATCTGTAAGTGGAGAACGTTTGTTTTCATACGCAATAGCATCTTGAATAAATTGTTTAATTTCTTTATTACTAACCTCTTCCCCACTATCTGTAGTCATGGACTCTGAAAAGAAAAATTTTAGAGAATAGGTTCCGTATGGTGTTAATACATATTTACTATTTACAATACGAGATACCGTAGAGATATCTGCATTAATTTTAGAGGCTATATCTTTTAGCAACAAAGGTTTTATTTTGCTTTTATCTCCTGATGTAAAAAATTCTTTTTGAGCTTGTACAATTTCATACAAAGCTCCTAATAAAATTCTTTCTCTTTGTTGCAGTGCGTCAATAAACCATTTTGCCTCTTCAATTTTTGTTTTAATAAACTTTGATGCTTCTTTTGCTGACTTTTCTTTTTGCTTACCATATTCATTTAGTAGGTCTATATATTCCTTGCTAATGGTTAACTCAGGAAGCAGCCCATTATTCAAAGTTAATTCGGGCTTGCCATCTATAATTGTTACTAAAAAATCCGGATAGACGCTAATTGTTCTTTCAGATGCTTCGGTATAACCCGGCTTTGGGTTTAGATGTGTAATTTCTTGTATTGCTTGTTTAAATATATCTTCACTGATATGCAATCTGTAAAGAATTTTGTCGTAATGTTTTTTTGTAAACTCATCAAAATATTTTTCAATAATTGTAATAGCGAGCGTAAGAATATTTTGATTAGATGCCGTTTGCTTTTTTCTGTTCAGTTGTATTAGCAAGCAATCTTGTAAAGAAGTAGCAGCTATACCGGGTGGGTCAAATGTTTGAATTGTTTTTAATACTTTCTGTACTTCCTGAATTGATGCATTAATATTATACATAAAAAGCAGGTCGTTTACAACACTTTGTAGTTCTCGCCTCACATAGCCATCATCGTCAATACAACCAATCAGATATTCTGCAATTTGATATTCTACTTCGTTGAAATTTTGCATTTCTAATTGATTAGTAAGTATCTCATTTAAACTTAAACTTACAGAAGAAACCGCTATATTGTTATTAAAGAAGTCATTATTTTTTTCTGAATCAGAAGAATAGTTGTCTGATGCGTATTTATAGGAGTCTAGTTCTTCCCAATCCATGTAATCTTCCATATCCACGTCATCTTTAGTTATGGCGGGCTCTTTTTCCTCGTCTGTTTCGTTTGGTGAACTATCTTCTTGTGTGAACGTCTCTTCCTCCTCTTGATTGGGTTCTTCAGATAGCGAGTTTTCAATAGTATCTAATGCAGGATTAATTTCTAATTCCTCTTGTATTTTTTGTTCTAATGCAGTAACGGGCAATTGTATTAACTTTAGCAATTGTATCTGTTGCGGTGTTAATTTAAGTTGCTGTTTAAGTTGCTGTATTTGCTTTAGTGCCATTATTTTATTTTTCTAAATAGCAAAGATAGTAATTTTTTTTGCCCTTTTGAATAAGTATAAACTGATTATTAATAAAAGAGTTTAAACTCAATGTCATTTTTATATCACTGACTTTTTCTTTATTAATTGCTACTGCATTGGCTGTAAGCATTTTTCTGGCTTCTGATTTGCTTGGAAAAATCTGTGTGTGTGTTGTTAAAAACTCAAGGATGTCTATACCAACAGATGCTTCTTGCGTGGTAATTTTAGAAACCGGTACGCCATCCATAATATCTTTAAATAAACTATCCGGCAGTGCTGCCAAGTCATTCATCGTTCCATTAAATAAAATTTCTGATGCCTTTACGGAATCTTGGTAGTCTTGCTCACCATGAACCATTATGGTTATTTGCTTTGCCAATTCTTTTTGCAAATGTCTTAAATGTGGTTCTGTGTTATGTTTTTGTATTAAACTGTTAATTTCGTCTAAACTTAAAAAAGTAAATACTTTGATGTAATTTTTTGCATCATCATCGGAAGTATTAAGCCAAAACTGATAGAATTTATAAGGAGATGTTTTGTTTTTATCTAACCATACATTACCACCTTCTGTTTTACCGAACTTTGTGCCATCTGCTTTTTTTATTAACGGGCTTGTAAGTGCATAGGTTTCTTTACCTGTTTTTTTTCTAATCAGTTCTGTTCCTGTGGTAATGTTTCCCCATTGGTCTGCCCCTCCCATTTGCAGTGAGCAATTGTAATGTTCATTCATGTATAAAAAGTCATACGCTTGTAGTAACTGGTATGAAAATTCCGTAAAGCTGATGCCTTTTTCCAAACGGGTTTGTACAGAATCTTTTGCCATCATATAGCTGACAGAAATATGTTTGCCTACATTACGAATAAAGTCTATAAATGAAATATCTTTAAACCAGTCGTAATTGTTCAATAATAACGCCGAATTATCTTTTGCAGTAAAGTCCAAAAACATAGATAGCTGTTTTTTTATACACTCAATATTGTAATCTAATGTTTCTTTATTAAGAAGGTTTCTTTCTTGGGATTTTCCACTTGGGTCGCCAATCATTCCGGTAGCTCCACCTACTAAAACAATAGGAATGTGTCCCGCTTTTTGGAATCGCATCAAGGTAATAATCTGTGCCAAGCTGCCAACATGTAAAGAATCTGATGTAGGGTCAAACCCAATGTAGCCTGTCATTTTACTCGTAGAAAGCGCTTTTTCGGTATCAGGAGTAATATCTTGTATTAATCCTCTTTGGGACATTTCTAAATAGAAACTATGGTAGTTAGTTAAACTCATATTATTATAAACTGCCGTGAATTTAATAAATATTATAGCAATTCAGAATTGTTTGAGTTATTTTTACTTTGTTATTTTGCATGATAAATTTAATGCAATGAACAATCTGTATAACGAGTATCAGGATTTTATTTTACCGGCAATTCTTGTAATTGGTGGTGTTATTATTGGCTTTATTATTGAAAAATTTCTTCTTAATCGTTTTAAAAAATTCTCTCAAAAAACATCTTCTCAAGTAGATGATGTATTGGTTCATGCTTTAAAAGGCATGATAATATTTTGGATTACTGCACTGGGGATTTATATCTCTATACATAAGTTGCATACAGAACCAAAAATAAAAGACACCTTGAAACATATTTATTGGATAATGATTATTTTTTCCTTTACATTGTTTTTCTCTCGTCTTTTAGTTGAATTCACCAAAATATATACAGCAAAAGTAACCGGGTTAGTAGCTTCTGCATCTGTGTTTACAAATATTACAAGAATTATTGTTTTCAGTATTGGCTTTATGATTATTCTGCAATATCTTGGAATATCTATTACACCAATTATTACTGCTCTTGGTGTTGGCGGGTTAGCTGTAGCATTAGCACTTCAAGACACACTAAGCAATTTATTTTCAGGTATTCAAATTCTAGTATCTAAACAAGTAAAACCTGGCGATTATATTAAAATTGATACCAATGAAGGATACGTGCGGGATATTACATGGAGAAATACTGTTGTAGAAACAGGGCAAGGAAATATTGTTGTGTTTCCAAATTCAAAATTTGCACAAGCTATTATTATCAACTATTACCAACCACAAAAACCACTTGGTTTCAGAGTAGAAGGATTTGTTTCATACCATTCCGATTTAGATAAAGTTGAAGAGCTTTTAACTAATACTTGTAAAAAAGTATTAGAAGAAAATGAAGGTGGCGACAAAGTATTTATTCCAACCGTGCGCTTTTATGCCTTTGGTGAAAATGCTGTTTTATTTAGAGTCAATCTTTCTTGTACAGAATATAATTTTCAATTTAGTTTAAATCACCTTTGTGTTAAAGCCATTCACAAGACATTTCAGCAAAATAATATCAATATTCCACTGCCACAAAGAGTTGTTGAGGTTAAAAATAAAGCATGACCACAACCAAAGAAATAGGTAACAAGGGAGAAGAATTAGCCGTAGAATATTTAATTAAGCATAACTATCAGATTTTAGAGAAAAACTGGAGGCATAAGCATTTAGAAGTAGATATTATTGCAAAAAAGGAATCTATACTTTGTATTATAGAAGTAAAATACAGAAGTTACAACACATACGGAGAACCGGAAGTATTTGTAAATAAACAAAAGCAAAAGTTTCTGATAGAAGCTGCTAATCAATATATTAATAAATACAATCTGAATGAAGAAGTGCGGTTTGACATTATTTCTATTACTAAAAGTCAAAATGGCTTTTCTGTTAAACATATTGAAGATGCATTTTATGCACAATAAAACACAATAAGATACTTTATTATTAGGATTAATATGTTTTAATTTGCAGAAAAAAGTATGAATTTAAAAGACTTATTTTCAAAATATAATTATACCGTAACCGATAGATTTACTAAATATGTTAAGATTGACACACAATCAAACCCGGAAAGTAATACCTGCCCAAGTACCGATAAACAAAAGAATTTAGGAAAACTTCTTGTAGAAGAATTACAAGCAATGGGTATTAAAGACGCTGAGTTAGATGAACACGGCTATGTGTATGCAACACTTGCTGCCAATACAACAAAAAATGTTCCTACTATTTTCTTTTGTGCACACATGGATACCTCTCCGGATTGCTCGGGAACTAATGTAAAACCAATTATTCATAAAAATTATCAAGGAAACGATATTATTTTACCGGATGACACTGCTCAAATTCTTTCCACCAAAGAATATTCTGAATTGCTTAACCAAATAGGAAACGATATTATTACTGCAAGCGGCACTACCCTACTTGGTGCAGATAACAAAGCCGGTGTAGCTGAAATTATGGATGCCGTTCATTTTTTAATTCAGCACCCTGAAGTTAAACACGGAACTATTAAAATACTATTTACACCCGATGAAGAAATTGGAAGAGGTGCAGACAAAGTAAATATAAAAAAATTAAATGCTAATTTTGGTTATACCATTGATGGAGAAACACTTGGACACATAGAAAACGAAACATTTAGCGCAGATATGGCTTTAGTAAAAATACAAGGATATTCTACACATCCGGGGCTTGCAAAAAATAAAATGGAAAGTGCCATTAAGATTGCAGCAGAATTTATTGATAATCTTCCAAAAGACAAAACACCGGAAACAACAGAAAAGAAAGAACCTTTTATTCACCCGACATCTATAAAAGGAAGTATTGACTATGCAGAAGTTGCGTTGATACTAAGAGCATTTGATAATAGCACGCTTCAAGAAATGGGACGTATTGTGAAAAATACCATTAATGATGTCATCAAAAAATATAAAAAAGCATCAGTGAAGGTTGAAGTAATTGAGCAATACCGTAACATGAAAGAGGTATTAGATAAATATCCTGCCGTAACAGAAAATGCTGTTGAAGGCATAAAAAGAGCGGGACTTACGCCCTCTTTAAATTCTGTACGAGGTGGAACAGACGGATCCCGTTTATCTTTTATGGGATTACCTTGCCCGAACATTTTTGCAGGAGAGCACGCATTCCATAGCAGACACGAATGGGTAAGCATTCAAGATATGCAAAAAGCAGTACAAACCATTATACACATTAGTGCCATTTGGGAAGAGAAATCCTAAAAAATGAATATCTATCATTTTGCATCGAATACTTTATCGGATATAGAAAAAATATTTATTACCGAATTAAGTGCCTTATATACTACAGATGAACTAAAGAGTTTACTGTCTGTTATACTAAAACATCTTGATGTTAAGCAAATCTATACACCAAATATTCGCCTTAATCAAAGTGATTTGATTTTTATTTCTGAGTGTATTGATAAATTAAAACAACACACACCCATTGATTACATTCTTGGGTATAAATATTTTTATCATTTAAAATTTAAAGTTAATCCGCATGTTTTAATTCCAAGACCGGAAACAGAAGAACTTGTTTTTAGACTAAAAGAATTAATTATAAAAAAATTTTCTCGCCAAAATTTAAGCATGTTAGATGTTGGTACCGGAAGTGGTTGTATTGCCATTGCTTTAAAAAACCTGTTTCCATCTGCAGAAATTACTGCAATAGATATTTCTAAACAAGCTGTTAAAGTGGCGCAAGAAAATGCAGTATTAAATCAGTTAAAAGTTACTTTTTTACATCATAGTATATTTGAAGATTTAGAGCATAAACACTTTGATGTAATTGTTAGTAATCCACCCTATATACCACAATCCGAAGCAGAAAAAATTTCTGATACAGTAAAAAACCATGAACCTCATATTGCCTTATTTTCGGATACTCCCGAACAGTTTTATAATCGTTTGTTTGAGCTATCTGCTAAAAATTTAAATCAAAATGGAATTTTATTTACAGAACTTAATCAATATCATGCTCAAGATATTAAAGAATACGCCATAAAAACAAAGATATTTTCGCATATTGAAATAGTAAAAGATTGGAGTTCAAACGAACGTTTTTTATTTTGTATCAAACAATAAGTAGCGGCACTTCTATCTGATGCCTTACACTCTCAATAGTTGCTCCGAGTAAAATATCTTTAATGGTTTTATGCCCATGAGCTCCCATAATTAAAATATCTGCGCTATGTTCTTTTACAATTCTTGGTATTTCTGTTTTAGGGCTGCCAAACCCCATAACATATACACAATCTATATGTAGTGTTTTAACTTGTGTACAATAATGTTCTATTTGCCTTGTATCAAACTTTAGCTCACTATCTTCTGCCGCTTCTTTATATACCATAGCACCAATACTTTCTAAAACATGAATTAAAATAACTTTTGTATTCTTATCAGCAAGGCTAATAGCATGATTGATTGCTTTATTATCTGAATCTGAAAAATCAAGTGTAATGGCAATATTTTTATATTTCAAACGAGATGTTTCTTTTAGCTCTAATGTTTTCAAGGTTCCATGAATAGATTGGTGTGTCTTAAATTGCTTAAATACTATTGGGACAAAAATAATATATAGCAATAAACCAATGGATAAAACAAATAGAGGTATAACGATTAATCCATGCACAAAGGAGTATTCAGGATTAGATAAAAACTGTATTAATTCATTCACAACCATCTTAATATTCAAGAACAAAATAATTCCTGCTGCTAACCATGAAATAATTTTTTGCCATACCGGAATGGCATAATGTCCCATGATTTTTTTACTGCTTACAAAATGAATTAGCGGCACAACAGCAAAACCGAGCTGCAAGCTAAGCACAACCTGACTTAATATCAATAGATTTGAAACCTTTGATTCACCAAAAAACATAATAGTCAATACCGCAGGCAGAATAGCCAATAAACGGGTTATTAAACGGCGCACCCATGGTTGTAATCTTAAATTCAAATAACCTTCCATTACTACCTGCCCTGCTAATGTACCGGTAATCGTAGAGCTTTGTCCGGCAGCAATCAATGCAATAGCAAATAGTATTGGCGCTAAACTATTACCAAGGATATCACTTAATAATTGATGTGCATGTTGAAGCGTTGTAACATTATGAATATTATTATGAAAAAAACTTGCTGCTGCTAAAATTAAAATAGCTGCATTTACAAAAAATGCCATATTTAATGCGATAATGCTATCATAAAAATTATACCTAATTGCAGATTTAATATCTTTCTTCTTTCTGTCAAATGCTCTGCTTTGAACCAACGAGCTGTGTAAATATAAATTATGCGGCATTACCGTTGCACCAATAATACCTATAGCTATATACAAAGCATCTTCATTAGCAATAAAAGGCACAAAGCCTTTTGCCACATCTTGTATTACCGGTTTTACTATCAGCATTTCTATAAAAAAACATAAACCAATAATACTTATAAGCGTAATGATAAAAGCTTCCATTCGTCTTATACCCTTATTCATTAAAAACAAAAGAAGAAAACTATCCAGCACTGTAATTAAAACAGCACTTAATAATGGAATATTTGGAAACAATAAGTGAATACCAATAGCCATTCCCAATACTTCTGCCAAATCACAAGCAACAATTGCAACTTCGGCATAAACGTATAATATAAAATTAATAACCGCCGGAAAATGCGCTCTGTTTGCCTGTGCTAAATCCAACCCACTAACAATACCAAGTCTTGCACTATGATTCTGTAATAATATAGCAATAACATTACTCATAAGCAGAACCCATAGTAAAGAGTAACCAAAGCCACTTCCTCCTGCAATATCTGTAGCCCAATTACCCGGATCCATATAGCCCACACTTATTAAATACGCCGGACCCGCAAATGCAAAAAACTTTTTAAATGGATTTTTAAAGTTTGTTTTTACACTTGCATTTACTTCGTCTAAGGATTTATTTTTATTAGGCATACGTATTCTAAAATTTAATTAATTGGAATACGATTTAAGAAAGAACGGCTTAATGTTAATTCATCTGCATAATTCAAATCTTCACCGGCGGATAAGCCCTTAGCTAAAGTTGTAAACTTAATGTCGGGATAAGCAGAGAGTTTTTTAAATAAATACATAGTTGTGGTTTCCCCCTCCATTGTAGCATTCAAGGCTATAATAATCTCTTCGGGCATATTATTTTCAATACGTTTCAGTAAGGTTTCTATATTAAGTTGTGATGGTCCAACACCATTGATAGGCGAAATAAGTCCTCCCAGTAAATGATAAACACCGGAAAACAATTTCATATTTTCAATGGCTATTACATCTTGGTAATCTTCCACTACACAAATAACAGATTTATTTCTATAATGATCAGAACAAATATGACACATCTCGTGGTCGCTGATATTATTACAAACAGAACATTTTTTTAGCTGTTGCTTTACATCAACCAATGCTTGTGCCAAATTAAAAGCATAAGTATGATCTTTTTGAACAATGTCCAAAGCGTATCTAAATGCAGTCTTTCTACCTACGCCGGGTAATTCTGCAAATAAATTAGTTAGTTTTTCAATAAGCGGTTGGTGTTCCATCTCTGCAAATTTAATCAAATAGATGATGATTTTTTAATATCAGAAAAAAAATATGTAGGTTTGCTTCTAAAAGTTAAGCATGAAAATTTTAATAACGGGCGGCGCAGGGTTTATAGGAACACATGTCGTAAAACTATTCGTAAGAAATTATCCTGAATATCAAATATATAATTTAGATGCTTTAACGTATGCCGGCAATTTGGAAAATCTTAAAGATGTAGAACAATGCGCTAACTATCATTTTATAAAAGCAGATATTACCAATGAATCAGAGATAAAAAATATTTTTGAACAACATCAGTTTAATGCTGTTATTCATTTAGCTGCAGAAAGCCATGTTGATAGAAGTATTTTAAATCCAAATCAATTTGCTATTACCAATATTTTAGGTACTTTAAATTTATTAAATGCTTCCAGAAAACTATCCGACTTTAAATTATTTTATCATATTAGTACAGATGAAGTTTATGGTTCACTTGGAGAAACCGGATATTTCACAGAAACCACAGCCTACGACCCTCGCAGCCCATATAGTGCTTCCAAAGCATCTTCCGATCATTTTGTAAGAGCTTACCATCACACTTATCATTTACCGATTGTTATCTCTAATTGCTCCAATAACTATGGTCCATATCAATTCCCTGAAAAACTCATTCCATTGCTTATTAATAATATCTTAAATAACAAGCATCTGCCCGTTTATGGTAAAGGTGAGAATGTGCGTGATTGGCTGTTTGTAGAAGACCACGCTAAAGCTATTGATGTTATTTTTCATAAAGCAACCCACGGAGATACTTATAATATTGGCGGTAATAGTGAAAGAAAAAATATAGATGTTGTAAAAACAATCTGTGCCATTATGAATAAAAAACTAAATAAAACAACTGGATATTTTGAACAACTTATCTCTTTTGTAAAAGATAGAGCAGGACACGATTTACGATATGCTATTGATGCTTCTAAATTAAAAACAGAGTTAGGGTGGCAACCTACTATAAAGTTTGAACAAGGAATTGAACAAACAATTGATTGGTATTTGAATAATAGTGAATGGTTAAAAAATGTAACGACAGGTTCCTATCAAAAATACTACGAATCACAGTACGCTCATAGATAACCATGCAAAGTATTAAAAATTTAAATATACTTATTACCGGCGGTGCGGGTTTTATCGGATATCATCTATGCCGTTTCTTTTTAAGTAACAATTGTAATGTAATAGCCATAGATAATTTATCAACCGGCAGTATTAATAATATTAATGATCTAAAAAAAGAGTATTCCAATTTTAATTTTATTGAAGGTGATATCTGTGATACAAAACTAGTATCAGATTTGACAAAAAAAGCAGACTATATTTTTCATTTAGCAGCACTTGGCTCTGTTAACAGAAGTATAGAAGACCCTCTCAGCACGCATTTAGCAAATGCTACAGGATTTCTTAATATGTTGCATCATGCTAAGTTGAATAGTGTAAAAGGATTTGTTTATGCATCTTCATCTTCTGTTTATGGAGACGATACTACACTTCCAAAAATAGAAACCAAAATAGGGAAGCCCCTATCTCCTTATGCTGTTACAAAATTAACAAACGAACTCTACGCTCAAATTTATCACCAACTATATACCTTTCCCATAATTGGACTTAGGTTTTTTAATGTATTTGGACCAAAACAAAACCCTAATGGACCCTATGCTGCTGCAATTCCTATATTTATCAATGCCATGTTGAAAAATGAACCTGTTAAAATTTTTGGTACAGGAGAACAAAAACGAGATTTTACTTATGTAGAAAATATTGTACACGCTTGCTATTGTTCATTAATCAGTATTATTAATAATAACAAACAGGCATTTGGCAATGTTTTTAATATTGGCTGCAATCAAAGTGTTAGTATTAACGAAGTGTTTCGATTGCTTGCAACAAATCTTAATTATTCTCAAAAGCCAATATATGCTGATACAAGAAAAGGCGATGTTTTTCAATCATTAGCAAGTATTGAAAAATCTAAAAACATATTAAACTATACGCCAAAAGTATTTTTTGAAGAAGGACTTAATAAAACACTAAAATTTTATCAAAGTCTCCGCTCATAAATTAAAATCATTTTATTTTTTATTCTGCCGCACTTTGATTTAAAATCTCTATGGCTTTTTTAATCATGGCATCATTTATATTGATCACAGGATAATACGCTGAACTGCCATACAATATGCGTCCGATATTAGCCTTTAAAAGACTCTTTACATACTCATTTTCTTTGTAAGAAAGTTTAGGGGTTATATTCTGTTTACCACAATAATTAAAAAGTTCATTTTCTAATGTATTTGTTATTTCAAAATTAGTTACAAATGCATTTGCATCTTTGTATTTTATTAGCCATTCTTTTCTATTAATATCTGCTTTTGTATAACAAAACTGCTGCAAACATCCATTTATTAAAAGTTTACTAAGTTTAGCATAGTGTATGCTTGTATCAGCGGGAATAAAAATATCAGGAACAATACCGCCTCCACCATACAATACTTTACCTTTTGGTGTAATATACTTTTTAACGGTATCTAACTTAGTGCTGTCTAATTTCATCGTTTCCCCATTAATATATCTTTGATATTCTTCAGAATAATAATCTTCTATATTTTTTCTGTCATACGGCTTTTGAATGCAGCGCCCTGTTGGTGTATAATATCTTGCTATAGTTAAGCGGATAGCAGAGCCATCGGGCAAATCTAATTGCTCTTGCACTAAGCCCTTTCCAAAGCTTCTTCTACCAACAATTGTTCCTCTGTCGTTATCTTGAATAGCACCTGCAAGTATCTCACTGGCACTGGCACTACCTTCGTTAATTAATACTACCAATGGTTGGTATTCAAAACTCCCCGATGATGTTGCTTTATATATTTTTTTTGGATGCGCTCTTCCTTGTGTATATACTATGGTTTGTCCATCACTTAAAAACTCATCGATAATCTCTGCCGCCACTTGTAATATTCCGCCGGGATTATCACGCACATCTAATATTAGTTTCTTCATTCCATGTTGTTGTAATTTACCCATGGCAGTACTAAATTCTTTCGCTGTATTTTCTGCAAATCTATCTATACGAATATATCCAATATCTTTGGTTACCATATAATACACATCAACACTATATAATGGAATTTCATCTCTAGTAATTGTAAACTTTAATAACTCGGATATATTATTGCGTTTTATTTTCAGATTAACTTTTGTGTCTTTTTTCCCTCTAAGTTTTTTAAATACTTTTTCATTCGTGATTTTTACACCGGCAATCAAGGTGTCATTTACATAAATAATTTTATCTCCGCCCATTAACCCTGCTTTTTCAGAAGGTCCGTTTTTAATGGTTTGAACAACTCTGATTGTGTCTTTTACAATATTAAATTCTATACCTATGCCTTCAAAGTTACCTTGCATTTGTTCTTTTACTTGCGTGAATTGCTGTGGCGGAATGTAATCAGAATGTGGGTCTAAACTTTGCAATAGCGAAGTAATAGCATCTTGTTCCAATTCTTTTTCATTAATTGTATCTACATAATTATCTTTTATATATCGTAGAATCAGGTTAAAATTTTTATCACGAAAAGATGACTCGGCATCACTGTCTTTTTGAAATTTATTTTTTGCTACCTGATAACCCAGCAAAATGGAACCCGTCAGCAACAATGCTAATAGAAAGGGTAAAAATAAAGAAAAGATTACTTTTAAAAATTTAGACCTCTGAGTGTCTGAAGGATTTATTGACATTACAATAAATGGTATAAAATAATAAATACTAGTGCGCAAGGAGGGACTCGAACCCCCACGCCTTGCGGCGCCAGATCCTAAGTCTGGTGCGGCTACCAATTACGCCACTTGCGCAGAAGTGGTGCAATGTTACAAATAAAATCCTTATTCTGCAAAATAAAATAGGTTTGTTTTCAATTTTAATCAATAGGATGCTATATTTACATATCTTAATTTTATACATTTGCATCATCTTAATTAATTATAATGACAACTGCAAAAATTCAAAACCCGTTAACAAACGTAGCCATAGCAAAGCAACTTGGGCTATTGGAAGAAGAATTTAATAAAATAACTGAAATACTTGGGCGTATTCCAAATTTTACAGAACTTTCTCTTTATGCCGCAATGTGGAGTGAGCACTGTTCTTATAAAAATTCTATTCACTGGTTAAAAAAACTGCCAAAGGAGGGCAAACACCTTTTAGCCAAAGCAGGTGAGGAAAATGCCGGCTTGGTAGATATTGGTAATAATTTAGCTTGTGCTTTCAAAATTGAATCGCACAATCATCCAAGTGCTATTGAGCCGTATCAAGGTGCTGCAACCGGTGTTGGAGGTATTAATAGAGATATTTTTACAATGGGTGCAAGACCTATAGCACAACTTAATTCATTACGATTTGGCAGTATTGCAAGTAAAAAAACACAATGGCTCATCAAAGGTATTGTAAAAGGTATTGGTAATTACGGCAATGCTTTTGGCGTGCCAACTGTTGCGGGTGAAGTTTTTTTTGATGAAAGCTTTAGTACCAATCCATTAGTAAACGCAATGAGTGCAGGTATCGTAGAAAAAAATAAAACTGTAAAAGCCATTGCGTATGGAGAAGGAAATCCTGTATTTATTGTGGGTTCAGCCACAGGAAAAGATGGCATTCATGGTGCTGCATTTGCTTCAAAAGACATTACTGAAAATTCTGCAGAAGATTTGCCTGCCGTTCAAGTAGGAGACCCTTTTCAAGAAAAATTATTATTGGAAGCCTCTCTTGAAATTATTGAAACAGGCGCAGTTATTGGAATGCAGGATATGGGCGCTGCAGGTATTACCTGTTCTACTTCTGAAATGAGTGCCAAAGGAGAGCAAGGCATGAATATCTGGTTAGATAAAGTTCCGTTACGACAAAAAGACATGCAACCTTTTGAAATTTTACTAAGCGAATCACAAGAAAGAATGTTAGTAGTGGTGGAAAAAGGAAAAGAAGATGCCGTTAAAAAAATATTTGATAAATGGGATTTAAATTGCGTTCAGATTGGTGTTGTTACAAAAGAACCTCGTTTAAGATATTATTTTTACGATGAATTAGTTGCTGATGTTCCGGCTGAGTCTCTTGTTTTAGGTGGAGGTGCTCCCGTATATATCAGAGAATATAAAGAACCTGCCTATTATCAAGAAAATAAAAAGTTTGATATTAATCAAGTAAAAGATATAGCCGATAATGAATTAAATACTGTAATGAAATTTATTATTGCTCATCCAAACATCTGTTCAAAAAAATGGGTGTACGAACAATATGATAGCATGGTAAGGGTAAATGATATGTCAACTAATTATCCTTCTGATGCCGCAGTGGTAAATATTTTAAATACAAACTCGGCTATTTTATTAACTGTTGATTGTAATAGTCGCTATGTTTGGGCAGATCCTGAAATAGGAACTTCAATAGCAGTATCAGAAGCAGCTCGAAACATTGTTTGCTCCGGCGGAGAGCCTTCGGCTGTAACTAATTGTTTAAACTTTGGCAATCCATATAACCCTGAAGTATATTGGCAGTTTGTAAGTGCCATTAAAGGAATGAGTACCGCCTGCTTAAAGTTTGATACGCCGGTAACGGGTGGTAATGTTAGTTTTTATAATCAATCGGAAGACGGACCTGTATTTCCAACACCAACAATTGGTATGCTTGGTATAATGAAAGATAAGTCTCACCAAACAACGTTATCTTTTCAAAAAGAAAATGATGTGATTTTTTTAATTGGTAAATGTGTGAATGATATTGCATCTTCTGAATACTTATATTCTTATTTGAAAATAAAAAATGCTCCGGCACCTTATTTTAACTTAGATGAAGAATATTCTCTGCATCGTGCTCTTAAAGAAATAATCTGTTCAAAAATTCATAATAGCATTCACGACCTTAGCGATGGCGGTTTGTTTACAACATTGTGCGAGTCATCATTTCAAAATAATTTAGGGTTTGATATTCAGAATGCCACTAATACAAGGAATGATGCATTTTTGTTTGGTGAAGCGCAAGGCAGAGCCATTGTTTCATTAAGTAAAAATAATATCGATAAGCTAAAATCTATTTGTAAGAAATTTAATATCCCTGCTTATGAAATCGGCTATGTTACAAAAGGCGATGTTATTCTTAACAAAAAAGCACAAGGCAATATTTCAGAATTCAAATCACTGTATTATCAAACGTTACCAAGTTATTTAGGAGAATAATTTTATTACTACAAATTTTGTTTATACCAATTAGTGCGTTTTTTTAGTGTTTGAATAAGCGTATTAGTATTGTGTTTAATTATAGTAGCTTATCATTTCGATGACTTCAATACTTCCATGAAATTCTTACTAATCAACATTCTTTGTCCTTTGTAAAAGATAACTACAAATGCATCATGGTCTGGATACTTACGCGCCTCCCATTGCCTTGTCCATGCTTGGCGGAATGTTTTGTAATTTGTAGAAAGGATAAATCTGGTTAAATTATCATCATAAAGCTTCTTATCTACCTTATCTAATTTTTCATACTTAAAGAATTGGAAATTATTAGCATATAAATAGGCTCCTATCTGTACTTTAAACACTAAATCCTTCGCAGAGTAATCTCCAAATTTACTTAAGAATTCACTTAATAGTGCTTCATCCATTTTTAGTGTATTATTTAAATTATTTTTATTAAATGGTATTAGATATTTTTCTAAAGTTCCATCTGCCGCATTTGATTTGGCAAGCATTCCATTATTGTTGGTTAATAAACTGAATCTGCCATTCTTATCCGTAACTTGATCTCCAAATTTCTTTCCCTCTATGCCCTTTCCTGTATGGTCTGTTACTAACCCATTAACCACAGATGCTGTAGGGTAATCTACAAAAATATCATAATCTTTATTTTTTGGAACCTTCTTAAATATAAAGTCGCCATCAGGGTTGGTAATGGTATTCATTACAACTTCTCCATCTTTAGAACGCAATTGAACTCTTACACCGGGTATTGGCTTTTTTGTTTTAGGGTGCACTACTTTTCCGGATACAGTCATATATGCGTCTTCAGCACCGGCGCCATAGGCATTAAATTTAAAGCTGCCGTCATCATTCGTAATTTGGTCATTAATTTTTACGCCCGCTAACCCATTTTTTCCATATAAATCTGTTGCTTTTCCTTCTACAACAACCTCGTTGGGGTAATCAACATTAATATCATACTCTTTACCTTTTGGTACTTTATTAAATACAAAGTTACCGTTTTCATCTGTAGTAGTGGTCATTACTACGGTACCGTCTTTTGAGCGCAACTCTACTTTAACACCTGCAAGCGGTTTACCTGTTTTGGGATCTAATACCTTTCCTGAAACCTTCATGTATTTATCAAAATAATCTTTAGTATATAGATGAACATCTAAAATGCTATCCTTGAAACCAAAAATTTTTCTAAGGTCTAACAGTGTTTCATAAGGCATATAATTCTCTGCTTCAAATTTTATGTTGTATTGAAATGATAATGGGAATACTAATAAGTACTTTCCGGTTGATATATTAGAATTATAATTAGAAGGTTCTGATGTTCTATCTGCAAATTGAGTAGTAATGTCTGAGTATCCGGGAATGTCGTTAAGATATACAACTCCTTTTAATACAAATGCCGCGGTGTTATTAAAGTGTCCGGGTGTTACTAAATAAATATCTTGTTGCCCATTACCTGCTTTACGCATAGAAGAATAATAGCCGTGAGATCCGCTAGCATTAATTACATAAAATTTATCATCAAATGGTGTATTAACTTTTGTTCCTAAATTAATGGGTAAAGACCACGTGCTATCTTGTTGTAAAACTGAATAAAAAACATCATATCCGCCCATGGCATTTGTACTATTAGAACTATAATATAAAGTAACGCCATCATAAAATAGAAACGGAGAGTCTTCGTCATAGCTTGTATTAATATTATGTCCTAAGTTTATTGGCTTAGACCATTGCCCGTTTGGTAATTTTACAGACCTCCACAAGTCTCTTCCTCCAAAGCCTCCCGGTCTATTAGAAGAAAATATAATCATGTTTTCATCAAAAGCCAAGCAAGCACTACCCTCCCAATACTCAGAATTAAGATAGCCGGGCAATTGTTTTGGAGCAGACCAATTATTGCCATTTAGTTTTGAGACATAAATATTTCCTGATGAATCACGTGAGTTTCTGTACATAAATAATGTTTGTCCATCAGCCGAAATAGCTATGGCAGCATCGTTTCTGTCAGAGTTGAGTATTTCTATGGGTTGTGCTATTCCCCACTCTCCATCTTGTCCTTTTATAGATTGATAAATATCTTCTCCATACAGCGTTCCGTTTGGATCTGAGTCTCCGTTTTCATTCAACATTTTACCCTGAGATTTTGGTCCTCTGTATGTAAATATCATTCTTGTTTCATCTGCATCTGTTACAGGCATGTATTCATTATCAAGCGAATTAACATTATGTGAAAGAAGAGAAATCTGTATCACATCGTTCTTCTTGCTATCTACATCTCGTTTAATAATTTTTTGTGCAGATTGTGTTTGATAAAAGAAATATTTTGCTCTTGTATAGATATCTGTTGTGGTGTCTTTAATACTTGAAATAAAGGCTTGGTAGTACTTTTGTGCTACATCATAGTTTGCTCTAATATGATTTGCCCTACCTAAATAAAATTGAATATTTTCAATTTTTTTATTTTTAGTGTTTTCTAATGGCATTAATATGTCTAATGCTTTTTCCGGTTCATCACTTTTATATAAATAACAAATTCCTAAACGATATTTATAGAATTCATCATTTGGCTTTCTTTGATTAAGTTCTGCATAGTACTTTAATGCTTCAATGATATTACCACCTGAAAAATACTTTTCTCCTTCGGTTTCTAACCACCCGTTTTTTTTATCCTTAAATAGGGGGTTCGTGTTTTGTGTTTGACTTAATAGAACATTAAATAATAGGGTTAGCGCAATAAGTAATAACCCCGCTTTATGTTGCTTCATTAATATAAAGTTTGAGATTCGTTTCCTTTTCCTGAAAAATTAAATTTATAAGATACAAAAATTTCTGCAGCGGGTCCTAAATAGGTTTTTACGCTATTAATATATAAGAAATCGTAACTCAATCCGGCTTTTAGTTTTTTAGAGACATAAACACCAACTCCGGATGTTAAGGCATATTGATGTTTATATCCTAAAAATACCCATCCGTATTTTTCACAAGATGCTAATACATTTCCATCTACTTGTACAGGGGCTGCCATTCCAAAAGTAGCAACACCGGTTACATATCTTAAATAAATTGATGGAATAACATCTAATGGAAAGTTTCCACCTTCTATTGCTTTAATAACATAAGATGCATTCCATGTAATATGACGCGTAGTAATATAATTTACAAACTTTCCTGATGGTGCATTAAATCTGGCTCTACTATCAAGCAACTGCCACGCACTTAGCCCTGTATTAAAGTCTTTCCATGTAAAATTACATCCAAATGATGCATCAAAGGCAGCACGGCTAAATGAGTTTGGATATAAATCAGGATCTGCATTATCTTTAACTACTGCTCTATTGAAGTCATATCTTTTTTGAAACGCTCCAACATTAATTCCAAAACTTACAGTAGCGTCATTGTTTATTTTAAAAGCATGAGAATAATTTGCATACCCTGATGTTTGATCATACAATCCTGCTTTATCGTGGGTGATAATTATTCCAAACCCATTCTTTTTTGCTTGTAATGGTGTAATAAAACTAAATACTTGGCTCACGGGAGCATCGGGAATGCTTGTCCATTGTGAGCGATGCAATGCGAACATTTCCCCCATATCTGCCTGATAAGTCATAGCAGGATTTATCAATAGTTTGTTAAACATATACTGATTAAGCAATGGTACTTGCTGTGCATCCATTAATAACGGTAAGGTTATTGATATCAGTAGTAATAACTTATTTGTATTTCTCATAACTTTAATTTTTAATTATTATTTACTGCTTATAATGTTGATACTTCCTTTATATACCGTGTTGTTATCGGTAAACTTCAACACATAGTAGTAGGCTCCGTCCGGTACTTTTTGTCCCTGATATGTTCCATCCCAATGATTAGATGTATTATTATATCCTGTTGTTTGAAATAGTACTTGCCCATATCTATTAAATACAGTTACTTCATTATTCGGGTAATACTCTATATTTCCTATCCAAAAATAATCATTGTAATTATCACCATTTGGAGTCATTGTATTAGCAACAATTACATTAAAGTCTTTTAGAACAATAATTGTTACTTGTGCTGTATCAATACAACCATAGCTGTCTTTTACATATACAATATATGATGTATCTTTAGTTGGCCATACAAATGGATTATTAATTGTTGTGTCAGAAATGTTGTAATGTGGTGTCCATGCATATTGCACGCCTCCGCTAGCTACAATTTGAACAGAATACCCCATACTGATAGATGTATCCGGGTGAGGATGTATTTGTGCACCATTAAAATACTTAATCCATACTGTAGTGTTGGGTGTTGTGTCAGGAGGGCATATTCCATTTTGAACAATGGCATGATAGTAGGTTGTATCAATTAAATTATTGAAATTATAAATATTAGTAGTATTGGTTAAACTTGTCCATACTGTACCATTGTTTGAGCTATACCAATTAACAATGCTACCCGTGTAATTAGTGAGTGTTAATGTACCATGATTAATTCCCCAACAAACAACCGTATCTCTTCTAATAAATCCGGCTTTTGATGCTGCATCTACTGTAATAGTAGCATTTGGAGAAGTAGATGCACTGGGACACGCACCGCTTTGTACTAATGCGGCATATTGCGTTGTTGTTTGAAGGTTGTTATAAGTAAATACCGTATTGGTGTTGGCAATAGGCAGCCAGGTTGTGCCGCCATCTGTTGAAAACATCCACGATGTAATATTACCATTATTACCACTGATTGAAACCGTACCTGTATTGCTTATAGCACAAACAGTATTGCTACTTGCAATACTACCGGGAACTGTTAATGGAGAGACTGTAATTGTTTTGAATAATGTGTCATCACAACCAAAGTCAGAAGTTGCAACTAAATAAACAGTATATGTACCACCTGTAGCATATAAGTGATTTGGTAGATATGCTGTAGAACTATTACCATCACCAAAGTTCCAATACCAAGATGCAATTGTTGCACTTCCGCCAATCCATGAGTAGTTAGAAAAGTGAACGGTATCACTAACACAATTAGGATTTGTAGCAGAAAAATTAACAAACGGCAAATCTTCTATTGTTACAAGGTGTGAAATAGAATCTTTACATCCCGATGAAGTATTATACACCACCAAACTTACATCTTTAATACCACTAAATGAATAATTCACTGACGCGGATAACGTTGTAGCCGTAGATGGTGATGAACCATTTCCAAAATACCATTGATAAGTATAAGGTCCACTACCACTTACTGTTGCAGAGTATGTAAATGGTTGGCTATCAAAACATGGATGACTAGGATATGTAAAGTCTGCAAAACTTAACCCCGGTAATACTGTAACAAATGCAACTGCAGAGTTAGAACATCCACTAGGTTCCGTGTAGGTTACTGTATATCCAATTGACGAAGTTGGCGACACCACTACTATAGGTCCACCTCCACCAATAGGAGTCCATGTATAAGTACCGCCCATTGGGCTTACAGTAGCTGTTAAGACTACGCTGGCACCAGGACCGGAACACAGTGTTGCACTATTTACTGCTATTGTCGGATTAGAAGAAACTGTTACCAATGCAGTAGTGGTATTTGTACAACCTGCCGGAGACAGATAAGATAATGTATAAGTAGTAGTAGATCCGGGTGAAACAACTACATTAGGAGTAGTATATCCTCCGGGTGTCCATGAATAAAGCCCACCAATAGGGTTAACCGTAGAAGTAAGCGTAGCACTTCCCGCACCACAAATAGTAGCATTATTAACAGCTACTGTTGGTATGGGATTTACTGTAATATTAGAAACCGTACTTGACATACAGCCATTAAGATCTGTATAATTCACTGTATAAGAAGTGCTTGATGGAGGCGTAATAATAATAGATGACGTTGGAGCACCTCCGGGTGTCCATACATAACTACCACCGGCAGGCGTTCCGTTTGCCGTTAAGGTAGTAGATTCCCCTGCGCACACAATAGGATTATTTACCGTTATTGTTGGTGTAGGATTTACATAAACTGTCGCAGAGGTACTTGCGCTACAACCATTGGTATATATTAGATTATAAACTTGTGTCAGAGCGGGCGAAACCGTAATACTTGAAGTAGTAAAACCACCCGGTGTCCAAGAATAAGTTCCTCCTAC
>JBDHZB010000037.1:0-26479 GCA_039811645.1 Bacteroidia bacterium
CAGTAGCTTCTTTTCCACCTGTCGTTTTTCCGTCCCAATGTATATTCCCTTTGTCTGTAGTTACATCATACATAATAACGCCCCATCTGTCATAAATTTTACAATCTATATCAGTTAGGTTAGTTGTATTAAGAATGTAATAATCATTTACTCCATCACCATTAGGCGTAAATACATTCGGTACTGTTAAATCAGATGGAATATCAACTGTTACAAGTTTAGAAACTGTATCTATACAAGTTCCGTTGTGCACTATCAATAATACTGTATATGTGCCCGGAGCCTGATAAGTAGTTGATGCTCCCGGCAACGTGGTAATGGTTCCTGTGGTTGTGGTTGTATATGTTTGTCCATTACCAAAAGCCCATATATAAGTTGTGTTACTAGGATTACCTATAGAAGAATTGTTTGTAAAGGAAACCGGTAGGGGCGCAAATCCATTATTTGGGTTTGGTGTAAAATCAGCGTGAATACCTCCGTTCACAACATTAACAGTATTTTTTGATGAACATCCTGTTACCGTATTTGTAATAATAACATAGTATGTCCCCGGTACATTTACTGTTGGTGAATATCCATTAATAGGTGAGATTGTAGAGTTAGTAGGACCATCCCACATATAAGTAATACCGGTGGTAGGTGTTGTGCCTGCATTAATTGTTGTATTGGTATAACCGCAAGCTATTGTTGCTGTAGGTACGGTTACTGTTGCAGGCGGTGTAGTATTAGAACCTACATTCACGGTAGTGCATGTTTTACACCCATTTTGGCTCCATATAGAACATAAAGAATAAGTTCCGGACGCATAAAAAGTAACAGGGTTATGAGCATTATCTGTAAAGGTTGGAGCCGGAGTCGTCCATGTATATGTAAGTATTGCACTAGATGGAGTTGGTGTAAATTGTAGCGTTGCTTGAATATCTTTACATGTTAATACACTTGGCGTGGCTTTTGCTATTAATCCTAATGGTTTTATATCTTGATAGAATGTTACAGGGTACTTTGTTACACAACCATTAGATAAACTTGTTACTACTACACTGCTGGTACCAATTGTTGTTTGACTTGTATTAGTAGTTGTGCATACGCTGATTGTATTACTAGGAACAACACCTGAACTTGTTTGCCAATTTATATTAACATTACTTGTAGAAGATGTTCCTGTTGGAATAGCACAAGGATACAAACACGTTAATGTTTGACTTGGAACGTTTGTGATAAACCCTGCATTAGGTCTTAATGTATCCATGCCAACGGTAATAGTTTGACACACAACACAACCACCGGGTGCCGGATCATAAATACATCCAACATAATTACCGGCTGTATTTACACTAAATGTATTGAGCGTACTTAGAGTAGTTGTTCCGGCTGCATTTGTCCAATATGGCATAGGAACGCCACCACCTGATGCTTGTGTAGCATTAACTACTAAAGTAACTGTGTTCGGGCTACATTTAATATTAAAGTTGCTATTTACCGCCGTGATAGTCATCGTAGGAGCTGCTGTACTTTGAGTTACAGCTACAGTTTTAGTATTACTACAACCATTTGCAATATTAGTTGCAACGAAAGTGTAAGTTCCTGCCATACCCGGTGTACATAAATTTCCGGAAATAACTGTAGGTCCCGGTTGTATCCATGAGTATAAAACATTAAGTGTTGGCGTAGATGTGCCGGTAAATGTTGGTGCTACACCTATACACGGTACGTTTATAGTACCAGGAGTTATAGAAACCGTTGGTATAGATGTATAATTTCCCACCGCAAATGTTTGGGTATAGACACAACCACTTGCAGCATCTGATGCAAGAACGGTATATGTACCCGGATTTGTTACTATATAAGGATTTGTTGTAGAGGTTCCGCTTGATATACTTGTAAATGTATAACTTGGCGATGTTGCTGCTGTGTTAGTACCAATAGCGTTAGCAGTAACTGATGTTTGAGTGCAAGTTAACGTATCATCGGATAAGCTGATAGAAAACGTGGGAATAATAGGCGTTGGATTAACAGCAAAAGTAGTAGTCATTTGACAACCTACCGCATCTGTAACCGTTGCCGTCCCTACTCCGGGTGCAATACCTGTTGCCGTAAATGTATTAGCACTGGTCGAACCCGATGCCGTTGCTGTTGGAGAATAAGCGACCGTATATGAACCTGATCCACTTGAACATGTTGTTGATACAATCGCAACAGAGTTGCTACACGTTGGCTGTATTACATTTGCCTGAATGGCAGGATTGGGTGTAATAGTTACTGTAATAACCTTTATAATAGGTGCACAAGAACCGGGAGGGTTCATGGTTAACGTATAGTTTCCTGTAATATTAGTTGTTACTGTTTGCACCGTTTGTGTAGGGAAGCCAGCAGGACCTTGCCATACGTATGGTGCCAATCCTGGAGGTGCTGTAATTGTAGCACTATTGGCACCGCAAGTTGGTAAAGTAATATTTGGTGTACCCGCAGGGAAATTTGTTCCATTTCCGATAATATCCATTGGAGAACATAAACAATCTATGTATGCATAACCGGCGTGTCCACTTAATGTACAATCACCTATTGTAAAACGTATTGTTACACAAGATCCGATATATGCAGATAAATCAATAGACGATGTAATCCAATTTGGAGTATAAGACACTCCTCCAGAACTTACCCAACCAGAAAATGTGCTGGTGCAACCCGATGAAGAAGGGGGAACTATACTAAAAGACGGACAAGAAGTAGGCGTAGGGGCTCCTACACAACCGGTTTGAAAAGATACATCTATTTTAACATATGGCTGGTCGCAACATGCATGCCCGGGATTTTCAAGAGCAGCCATAAACGCAAATTGAAATAATGCATTAGACGGTGTTACGGCAAAAGTTTTTTCAATACGAACGGCTTTAGCACCGGCTGTACAGTCATTTAACCTTGCTACTTTAGTACCACCAAGGGGAGAGTTAGGAATTGTTCCTAAATAAGGGCAAGGATCTGCATATGGTGTAGATACTACCCATGCTAAACCATAACCACTTGAACAGCAACCGGCCATTGTACAAGAGTTACTGTTAGAACCTTGGTTCACTGTCCACCCCGTAAAGGAACCCAATTCAAAATCTTCATTATTACATGCCACTGTTTGAACAGAGGGATAGCCGTTTTTATTATTATTGTAAGTTGATAAATAATCAATAGCAAGATTTCTTTTCAGATGATATTTATTAATAATAAACTCACGTTTACTTTTATAAAGGAAATATTTTAATTCCTGAGAAGTACACTTATTGGATAAGCCTTCCTGAATAGCCATTTCTTCATTGAACCCATAAAGAGAGTCCTTATCAAATGGGTAAGAAATGAGCGTACGCACATCCTGTTGAGCAAATAAATAGCCACTTAACAAACTTAAGAAAGCTACCATAACTGTTAATAAACCTTTTTTAATCATAAATTGGTGTTTTTTAATTTTTGCAAAAATAACAAAGTTTTAATTTTGGCAAGTATAATAAATATTTATGCCATAAATTGTTAAAATTATTTTTTATACTTCCATCTTTTATGGCTCCATAACCAGATATGGGGTTGCCTGATAATTTCTTTTTCCAAAAGCACCATAAAGTTGCTCATTATAGGGTAGGTGTCTGCTTGGTTATTGGTTACTTCATGAACATCTGCTGAATAATATCCTCTTTTTTCTTTTTTTAAGGAAATAAAAACAACAGGGCAATTTAAACGGTTATTTATTTTTTCAGGTCCATAATAAACCGCAGTGTCTTGATTTAAAAAATTCATCCAAAAAGAATTTTGAAGAGACGGGCATTGATCTGCAATGAAAGAAAAAACACTTGCATTGTTTTTATTCATTAAAATATCTCTGTAAGCAGTTTTCATAGGGAGAAGTTTTGTCCCAAATCGTGTACGAATTTTTATCATTAATTTATTAAATGATTTGTTGGAAAGAGGGTGATACAAAGCATAATTTGCATTTGGAAAATGTAAATTGTACGAAGCTCCTGCCCATTCCCAGTTCCCAAAATGTCCCATCAGTATCATAATATTATTTCCATCTGAATAAGCTGTTTGAAAGGTTTTCATAATCTTTTCTGAATAGCGGCATCTTGCTTTTATCTGTTTTTCAGAAATAGTAAGTAATTTCAAAGTTTCTACTATTAAATCGCATAAAAACTTAAAAAAATCTTTTTCAATACGATTAAGTTCTGTTTTACTATAATTAGGAAAGGACTTGGAAAGATTATCTTGCACTACCCTTCTTCTATATTTAAATACATAAAAAAGCAGAACAAATAATATATCCGAAAAAAAGTATAAGATACAAAACGGTAATAATGATAATAAATAGAAAATCGGATATATGATGTAATATCCCATTAAATAAACTTACATTTTCTACTTGCAAAAAAGCACATTCTTAAAAGTATTAAGCCGTGCTTAAACCGAGAGATGTTGGTATCACCATATACTCTTTCTTTATATTTAATAGGAACTTCTACGGTCTTTAGATTGAGTTTATGTGCACCAAAGAGTAAATCAAAATCACCAAATGGGTCAAAATCACCGAAGTATTTTCTATTTTTAATTAGCTTTTCGTAGTCTTTTTTGAATATTACTTTAGTGCCGCACAAAGTATCTTTAAATCTTTGTTCCAATAAGAATGAAAACACCCAACTGAAAAAGTGATTACCTAAGTAGTTTAAAAAGCGCATGGCTTGTTTTTCCATAGGATAAACTAATCTTGTTCCATTAATAAAATCTCCTTTCCCTTGCGCTATAGCGTTATAGAACTTTGGCAAATCTTCAGGTGGAACGGTTAAGTCTGCATCTAATATCATTAATATATCTCCTGCTGCGTTTTTAAATCCTTCGCGTACGGCATCTGCCTTGCCTCTTCCGGGTTGTTTAAAGTATTTAATATCCCATTGATGTTTATATTTTTCAGATATTTCAGTAATCTTATCCCATGTGTTATCTGTGCTATTTCCTTCTACAAAAATAATTTCGGTATGCGTTCCTAATTGTGGCATTCTTAAAATAGCATTTTCAATATTTCCTGCTTCATTGCGTGCAGGAATAACAACCGTTACAGAATAATTTTCGTGTGAAAAATCTGTAATAAGCGGTCTTGCAAAACTATAATGATTAATATTAAAATATCTTATTAATGGAAGTTTAGCAAGATATCTATTAATAAGCAAAGAAAAAATCGGGATATAAATTGGCAAAAGTGTTTGTCTTGAGTTTCTGTAAACTTCAAACCCGGAAAGATACAGTAAATTGTTGATATCGGAACTTGTTAACCAATTCTGTACAGGGGCTTTCTTTTTAATACCAATAAGTTCTGCAAGTTTAATTAAAGGCTCCCAAAATGAATTATAATATTGAACTATTATTTTTGTTCTGCTATGAGATGCTTTGTGTAATTGTTCAAAAAGTTTTTGAATATCGGGCACAAAGCCAATTAAGTTGCTGATAATGATAAGGTCGTATTTTTTTTCAAGCTTTAAATCTAAAGCATCCATTACCAAAAATTCTATGTTTTCGGAAGCATATTTTTCTTTTGCCCACTTAATTTGGTCTTCACTAAAATCAATACCGGTTTTATTTTTACCCTTTACTCTTGCTAACAAATCTCCATTAGCGCAGCCTATTTCTAGCACATTATCATCTTCGTGAGAAAAATATTCTATATATTTTGAAACCTGCTCCCAATAATAAGCATTAATAATTCTTTTTTTTCGTTTTTGGGCTATATTATCAAAGTATTGTTTAATGCTTTGTATCATTCTATAGTTTGTTTAGATAAAATTAGTGTGTAGTATTGTTTTGGAAGAGAAGTTTGCATTAATATTTTCAAGTATTCAAAGTCAATTTGTTTTAATGCAGTATCTTCTATTAAATAAATATTTTTCAACCCTATAATTTGCAGTTCATTAATATAGTCATTGATATTGGTATTGCTTGATTGTAGCCCATACGGCCAAAATTCCGACACAATGCTGATGTTGTTATTAATTAACGAATGCCTCATACCTTTTATTACACTTAATTCAAAGCCTTGTACATCTATTTTTATCCAATTTGGAATTATTTTGTTTTCATTTAAATACTCATCTATGGATATTACATTTATTTCTTCGTAGTTCGTGTAATTTTCTGAAGGGTAAAGTCGGTGATCTACATTTAAAACTGATTTATACAATTTTAGTATTCCTTTATTTGTACCAACTGCAAAGTTTAAGCACTGAATATTCTTATAGTTTGAACAATTTTTTTTTAGTCGCAGATAATTTAATGTATCCGGTTCAAATGCAATTACCTTTCCATTTTTACCTACAAATTTTGATAGTTGTATAGCATAGAAGCCTATATTGGCACCAATATCTATAACCGTATTATTTGGTTTAATGAATTTTTTAATTATTTCTAATTCATGTTTTTCCGATACAGATTTATAAAGGAAGTAAAAGGGTTTATATAAAAAATAAAAATATTTATACAACATCTCTCCAAAAATAAGCACGGAGCTAAAATATTTTTTATCATTTGCCATCGTATATTATTTGGTATAAATAACATTGCTCTGCTTCACCTTCTACATGAATAAGTTTTAATTTCTTCGGGTACTTTTCATAAATTGGTTGTACTATATTATGCATCGTATTAATAACTTGCCCGGTATTTTTTGTGGGGTCTATTCTTAAACTTGCAAGTAAAATATGTGTAACGCCATTTTGTTTAAAAAATGCCAATGCACTATCAGGATTTGATTGATTTGTTTCTGTATCTTTTTTGATAACGCTGTATATTGGAAAAAATCTTTTACCTTTTGCATACACAAAGCTCATAGGAGCTTTTCTGCTGGCAACAAAAGAAGATGGAGGCAAACTATCAGCACACCATGCGCTACACTTTAAAAAGTTTTGCCAATCCGGTGTATAACCGTAATAAATATCTCCCTTAAGTGCATGCTGAAAAATAGGATAGTTAATTGCTGCTCTTTTAAAAGAAGATATGACCAACGAACCCATTAAAGTAAGAATAAGAATAGCTGTAATGTTTTTAAGAAAATTATTCTTCAGTGTATTCAATAAGAAGTTAAAAAACAATATAATTAAATACGGCAATGCTACCAATATAAATCTTGGCTGATCCCATCTGGTTTGTAGAACAAAAAAAGTAATCCCTAATAAGCAAGTTGTATAAATAGCCAAAAATAAAAAATGATGATTCTGTTTTTTAAATGTTTGATAAATAAGCCAAAAGAGTAATCCCCAAGCCAACACCGCAACAAGAGAATATGTGTTAATATTGTTTTCTGACATAAATCCTAATGCCTGAAACATTCTCTTACTAAAATACAGTTCGCTGTTTCCTAAAAATCTTTCTACAAAACCAAAAAAACTATCATAGCCTTGTGAAGCATCATAAGGATCTTTTTGCAACAATATATTAGACTGGCTGGCATACTGGTTATTTCCACTTACACCACTCCACACAACACGAATCAGTATTTTAAATAATGCAAAAAAGGCAAAATAAGATGCAATAAATACTGCAATTTTCTTTTTATCTTTTAGCAACAAAGCAAAGAAAATTAATATTGCCGGTGTAATTGCTATTGAAATATTTCTTGTAATATTTAAAAGAAAAACAAAGAAAACTATGGCAATAATATTCAAGTAGGTAATTGTTTCTTTATTCTGTTGTTTGTCTATCAGTTTATATGTATAAAACACAAGAACCGCCTGAATGGTCATAAACATTAATTCTGTAAAGGTCATAGACGAAAAATAAACCATTAAATAATTAATAGAAACAAATGTCATCAAAACAAGAAAGATAAGAAAATTAATTCGGCTATAAAAAGTACGGAAAGAAAACCAAACTATAAGTAAATGAAAGATTACATTAAAGGATTTGAACAGAATGATTTTAAATCCAAATATTTTCATCAAAAAAGATAAAAACAAAGGATATAATGGAGCATTCGCCGTATAAAAATATGACGGAAATTCATGAATCAGCCTATAAGCCGCTTCTATATATAGTGCATCATCATGCGCCTCGCTTATTTTCATATTAAAAGAAATAATATCAATAACAAGTGTCAGCAGTAAAAAAAATATCAATAAGAAAGTCGGCTGAATTTTATTTTTATAACCTGTAACTTTGTCAAATAAGTTCTGTCCTTTTGTATTTTTTTTATGTAAAGGTTTTGATGGTATGTTTTTTTTAGCCATATATTAATTACTTCTTTGCATATATTATTACTGAACCTGCAATCTCTTTTATCAAAGGAATTTTTTCTAATCCTTTTGATAGACCATTTATAAAAGGAATCATGAATTTTGGTGTAATCGGATGTAAAAAATCGTAAGGATATATTTTAACTTCTGTGAATCCTATTTCTTTTAATAGCTTTGTAAATTGCCATCTTACTATAGCTGTTTCATCAGGAGAATCTCCCATCCATTTCTTAACAAATGGAATATTTTTTTGTATAAAGATTTGTGGGTTTAACATGTTTGGCTCTGCAAATATAATTCTGCCACCCGACTTTAATACCCTATACATTTCTTGCATTGCTTTCTTCATATCTAAATGATGAATGACAGAACTGCCATACACAACATCAAAGGTTGCATTTTCAAAAGACAAGTTCATGGCATCTTCAATTCTAAACTCAACCGGCAATTGTTTTTGTCTTGCCAAATCCAATAAGTCTTCTGAAATATCAATGGCAACAATTTTTTTTGGTTTTACGGCATTATAAATTTTTTCAGTAAATAGTGCCGAACCACAACCTATTTCTAAACAAGTATCTTGACTTGTTATTTTTCCCTCTTTAATTAAAAGCTCTGCTCTTCTATTAGCTCTAACCATGCCTCCCGGCGATGCCCATCCCCAAATATCTTCTGCGTTAGATGCTAATTTCTTTCCATGTAGAATTTCCGATTCAACACGCTTCTCATTGTGCATTTTTCTTATTTGTTGCAATTATAGTAAAAAAGTTTTAGCACAAAAAACACACTGCCTCTATTCTATACTTAATTAAATTAAAGTTAATGCTATTAATTTTTAATACCAATAAAAATTTCTCTTAAACCGATAAAAATACCGACATTTGCACAAGTATCTATATGCAAATTGGTCATCTTAAAATACCGGACTTTCCTTTAATTCTTGCACCTATGGAAGATGTAAGCGATCCTCCATTTCGGCATGTGTGTAAGCAACACGGCGCAGACATTGTAATTACAGAATTTATCAGCAGCGAAGGGCTAATCAGAAATGCAATAAAAAGTAAAAAGAAATTAGATATTTTTGATTTTGAAAGACCTGTGGGTATTCAAATATTTGGCGGAGATGAAGAATCTTTAGCTATGGCTGCAAAAATTGTAGAAACCGCTCATCCTGATTTTTTAGATATTAATTTTGGCTGTCCCGTAAAAAAGGTTGTTTGTAAAGGTGCCGGAGCCGGTATATTAAAAGACATTAAACAAATGGAGCATCTAACAAGAACAGTAGTAAATAGTGTGGAAATTCCTGTAACCGTAAAAACCCGCTTAGGCTGGGATGAACACTCTATCAATATAGGAGAAGTGGCGTTGCGCCTTCAAGATGCCGGAATTAAGGCATTGAGCATACATGCACGTACTCGCTCTCAAATGTACAAAGGCAGTGCCAATTGGGATTATATCCTTAATGTAAAAGAAAATAAAAATATTGAAATTCCTATTTTTGGTAATGGCGATATAGATTCTGCAATAAAAGCAAAAGAAAATAAAGAGAAATATAAAGTAGATGGTATAATGATTGGACGTGCTGCCATTGGATACCCATGGATATTCAGAGAAATAAAACATTATCTTTCTACAGGAACACTCATGCCAACACCTTCTATTAAAGAAAGAACAGATGTATGCAGAATGCATTTATTAAAATCCATAGAATGGAAAGGCGAGCGATTGGGGATTCTTGAAATGCGAAGACATTACGCCAATTATTTTAAAGGCATTACAAACTTCAAATCTATCAGAACACAACTTGTTACTATGGATAATCTAACTGAAATTTTAGAAACCTTACAAAATATTTCTCTTTTAGATAATAAAGTACTAATACATTAATTTTTTCGTTACCCGTATATAATGAAACATAAAGCCCTCCGAATATTTTTTTTAGCCCTTTTAATTCACATACAATACGTATGCAGCCAGAATATTATCATTCATGGAAATGCTCATCCTGCTTATTTAAATAAAGGTGTAAGGGTTGCGGAACTGTTTACTTATAAAGATTTTATCACAAAAAATTTAGTCCTTGAAAGCAAAGATTCATTAGACGAAAAAGGGCGCTTTACTCTAAAATTTTACTGTGAAACAACACAACCTGTTATTATCAAACTGAAAAACGCTGTCGGAAAAATTTATGTACAACCTATTAAAGACAAGTTGCAAGAATACATTATTAAGTTTTACCCTCCTGACTCTGTGCAAGTTAATTCGCAGGATATAGAACTAAAAGCAAATGTTTCCATACTTACTAACGACTCATTAGAACTGAATACACTTATTTTTGACTTCAACACATTATACAATAAATACATGGCGGTAGCACAAACTAAATTTTTAAACAAACCTACCCTATACAAAGTGTTAGATAGCATTTTTATAGAAGCAAAAGAAAAATACAAATCCGTAAACAATCCTTTTTTCAAGTCATTTATTGACTATACAATGGCCGGATTAAACACTGATGCCACAAGAGATCGAGTTACCATTGCCAATCATTTTATTATCAACAAACCTGTTTTAGAAAAGAACTTTGCATACATGGAATTTTTTAATTCCTACTTTAACAACTACTTAATCGGAGAGCTATCTCTTCAAAAAAACAAGACCATTTATTATGTTGTAAACAACGAAGCCTCTATCAAAAAACTTATTGAATACACACAAAGCAATGTATTGTTATCAAAGAATGACACGCTAAAAGAATTGGTTATTATACAGAACTTATATCATTTCTATTATAACGAAAAGTTCAATCCACACTCTGTGCAAATAATATTGGAACAGCTACTCCGACAAACCAAAATAAACTATCATCGTACTATTATCCAAAATATCATTCAGGAATTCAATCAATTGAAAGAAGGCTCGCCTGCTCCTGAGTTTACTGCACTAAATAGAGACAGCAGCCTATTTGATATTAATCAAATAAAAAATCAGTATATTTATCTTACCTTTTTTTCTGTAAAAAGTCCGCTGAGTTTAAAAGAAATGAAAGAAATCTCCTTTTTATTTGAAAAACTCGGGCATAAGATGCAATTTGTCAGTATTTGTGTAGATGAAGACTTTAATACCTACAAAGATTTTCTGAAAAAAAATCCAACTTATAAATGGACTATCCTATTCAATCACAATCCCCAAAAAACCCTAAGTGCAAAAGTAATGTATAATGTTAAAGCTGTACCGCTTTGTTTTTTAATTGCTCCCGATAAATCATTAAAATTATCCCCTGCACCTACCCCATCAGAAGGAGTTTATTACAAACTAAATCTTTTATTTAAGAAACCATCAAATAATCGAATAAAATAAGTTTTGCAGGATTAAAATATATTTCTTACTTTTGTCGCCCTAAAAATTACTCTTTATGAAAAAAGATATTCATCCTTCAAATTACCGTTTGTGCGTATTCAAAGATATGGGTAATGGCTATGCTTTTTTAACTAAAAGTTGTGCTGAAACAAAAGACACTGTTAAATGGGAAGATGGTAATGAGTACCCCTTAGTAAAATTAGATATTTCTATGGCTTCTCATCCTTACTACACAGGCAAACAAGTATTAGTAGATACAGCAGGACGTGTAGATAAATTCAGACAAAGATATCAAAAGAAGAAATAAGAAGTATTTACTACTTAGTATTTAAATTATTAAAATCCCAAGCAATGCTTGGGATTTTTTATTTTGTTTCTGTATTGGTAATTATTGGCGTTTTACTATCTGAAATTATTATTTTAGAACTATTAGCCCCACTTCTATTTTCTTCTCTTTTGAGTTATTTGCTTTGTTGCATTCATTTCTTTTGATGACTGATGAACCTTTTCTGCCAATTTGCCCTTAAACTCACTCATCTTCTTTTGTATGCTTTTATCAGAAGTCCCAATAATTTGTGCCGCTAAAATCCCCGCATTTTGAGATGCATTAATAGCAACGGTGGCTACCGGCACGCCATTAGGCATTTGTACAATGCTTAGCAAGCTATCCCAGCCATCTATGCTATTAGAACTTTTTACAGGAACGCCTATCACCGGCAGAGGGGTAATAGAAGCAACCATGCCCGGAAGATGAGCCGCACCTCCGGCTCCGGCAATTATCACTTTAATTCCTCTACTGTGTGCATTTTTCGCATACTCTACCATTTTTAGGGGTGTACGATGTGCAGAAACAACATCAGACTCGTATGCAATTTTAAACTCATCTAAAATTTTTGCAGCAGCTTTCATTACTTCCCAGTCGCTGATGCTGCCCATAATAATACCAACAAGGGTTTTGTTCTTACTCATAACTTAGTTGGTTTCCAATACTTTAAATATCTCATCTAATTTTGGTGTCAAGATAATTTCTGTTCTTCTGTTTTTCTTTCTGGCTTCCGGTGTTTTTGAATTATCTAATGGTGAAAACTCTCCTCTTCCTGATGCCGTAATTCTTTTTGGATCAATATTACCGTTTCCTAAAATAATTTTTACAACCGAAGTAGCTCGCATTACGCTTAAATCCCAATTATCTTTTATTTCTCCTTTTCCATTCATAGGAACATCATCGGTATGCCCTTCTACCATAATATTAATATCAGGGTTTTGTTCCAATACCTTTGCAAGATTTTTTAGAGCGTCTATTCCTTTTGGATTCACATTAATTTTACCAATATCAAATAACAAACTTTCCTCCATACTAACATATACTTTTCCATTCTTAACATATATGCTTAACCCCTTGTTTTCAAAGGCATACAAGGCATCTGACAATTTCTTTTTTAATTGATTAGTAGCATCATCTTTCTGTTTTAAGATGTTTTCCAATTCTTTAATTCTGGCTTCTCTTTTTGTTAGTTCGTCACTTAGTTTATTTAAGCTGTCTTTTTGTTGGTTCAATTGCTGTTCTAATAATTTTAGCTCTGCTTCTTTTTTAATCAAGTCATCTTTTGTTTTTTGTAAATCAGAACTCAATGCAGAATTATCTTTTTCCAAACCTGCTTGTAATTTTTCCAACTTAGCAATTAACTGATCGTTTAACGCACTTAATTTTTGGTATCTTTGGTTCAACTCTCTGTAACTGCTGCCGCGTAATGTAGAATCTATTTTCAACGTATTATTTTCCTTTTCCATTACCGTTATTTTCTCTTTAATATTAGCTAATTGATTTTCACAGTCTTGCTGTGTTTTTTTGCAATTTTCCAAATCATTTTGACATGCCTTTAATTTATTTTCTGATTCCTCAAATATTCTATGAGGTACGCAAGAAACGATAATAACAGAAACTAACAATAACAGTAATTTTTTCATATTGTTTTTGAAGCAAAATTGAATAAAATAATACATGTTTCCAAAAAAAGAAATTATTACTTAGCATTTGTATAAAGCAAAATAAGTGTTTTCATGTCGATAGATTTTTACCTACCGTGATTTGTTCTGCCCCATTGTGCCAACGTTTTGCCGCTTGCCGAAAGCAGAGATTTTTAGCATTGAACTTGAATAGAAGTATAAAACTCCAAGACTTGCACGTCAGCACGCCTGATGCCAACTGTGTGTTGACGGCAGTTTGTTACCAGTCAGACTTTGATTTAACAAGTCCTTTTAAATTAGATTCAAACTCCACTATAATTTTCTGAATCTCTTTATCAATTGCTTCAAAACACAATACTGTGTGTTTTGCATAAACTTTACCGGATAGACCTTGATTTATACCTAGAATATTTCCATTTTGTTTCTGAAACGTTTCTAAAGTCGATACTGCTGTCTCCTCCGCAGAATATGCAATTTTAAAATCTGTTATTACTAATTTACACTTTCCGTCTTTAAATTGTGAAGTAATATGATACGAAACTTTATATGATTGGATAAGTGTTTGGACAAAAACCTTTATTGGAGCACTAATCTCAAATACTCCAACTTGCATAAGTGTATTATTTTCAGAGTCAATTAAAAAAGTACTTTTTAAATATTTGCTAATATACCATTTTTTTGCTTTGAGATAAAGAGAGTTTGCTTTCAAGCTATCTACTTGTATTATTTTTTCATACGTATATTTATTCGTTGTGCTATCAAATGGAACTTTAATTTTCTTATCACCGTCGCCTGCGATTATGAAACCTGTTAGAAGAAGGTTTAATGCAATGAGAAATATTGTTTTATTCATGGTTAATTATTTAACTTATTGTTATCTATAAACTATCTGTTCTATCCTCCTAATAATTTAAACACACTTTGACAAAGTTCGATTATTTTATTTGTATTTCCAAACTATATTTTTCTTTAAAAGTATCTATTTTTATAGGTTTTTTCACTTACGCTAATACTTCTCAATATTGAAATGTATATTGTTATTCACGATTTGTTTATAATCGCAGCCAACGTTTTTGGGCTTTGTGAGGACGCGGATTTTAGTACTACACTTGAATAGAAGTGCAAAGCTCCAAGCTTGCATATCAATCCGCCTGTCGCAAAACCCGTGTTGCCACCAGTTGTTTTTTAATCCTGCTTATTAAAATACGCATTCAAATCATTTACGATTAACTCAATAGTGTTTTTGAAATTGTATGATGTTGCTTCAACCATACTTTTAGCATAATCCTGTTGAAGAATCTTAGTATTTACATATCGCTTATTTATCTGCTCAGTAATTTTCTTTGAACTAAATGAATTACTATGAATAACTTGGTCTCCCTTTTTCAGTTTGTAAGAAATCTTGAGATTAGAAATTGCGGGACCAGCCTTATCTGAATATGAATAACCATATGCATATAAAGCAAAATAGAAAAGTCCTGAATTCACATATAAGCCTTCAGTTTTAATCTCATCTACCGATAACTCAATTGAATAGTCAGATTTATCTAATGCACCAATATTAAAATTCCCAGAACGATTAACTTCACTTATGAAAGAAGTTGTTAAAAAAGACGGAATATCTTCTTCTATCATTGATTTTCCTTGAATGCATTTATTTTGCGAATTCCAAACATATACAAAAACGAGTGGCAAAAACCAACTTTTCTCTGTTTTTACCTTTGTTGTATCGCTTATAATGCTTGAATTAAATAAAATAGTATCTATGCTAATAGAAATACTATCTTTTGAGTCTGCAATTTTCGAATCCATAATATAAGCCATAGAATAGCTGTTTGAATTCATATTTTTCTGAATCTGCTTAGTTGATGAACAGCTAACAATTAAAGCTAATCCGATTATTGAAAAAAACGATTTCGAGATATTCTTCATTGTGGTTACTGGTATTTTATGTATTTAATTCGGTTTTTTATAATTGATTTGTTTTGTTCATTATCCGTATAGTCTAGTGCAACTTGATATACGCCAATTATTGTTTTGTAATTCTTTTTATCTTGAAGCAACTCATATTTGCAGTCGGCTATTATTAATAGTTGTAAGAATCTATACTCCTTATTTTCCAGTTTCTCCAAACTAGCAATAGCTTGATCATATTGTTCTTTAGAAAAATAATACAATCCTTTTATAAGATTGTTAATATCCAAAGAATTATCACAACCCTTAATATACTTATCAATCCAAGAAGCTTTATTTTTATTAAGCATAAATGAAAACTTTGCCAATAAAGCTTTTTCGTCTTTGGTCTCTAAAATGTCTTTAAACTTTTTATCAATGGTCGGGACAATAATATATCTCTTTAATAAAACATCTTTACCTTTTGAAATCCTATTGTAATAATCATTCTGCGATATAATCCAATAATTATTATTATCGCCTATTCGTGCAAATGAATTTGCTGAAATTAAAACAAAAAACAAAATCAGTAATTTTTTTATCATTTCAATATGTTTAATGCATGTAGTTCGTGTCTTTACAATTGGTGGTAATTTGCGTATAACCGCCATAAAATATCGCTAATCTGCCAAATTCTGTTTGTACTTTCGCCATATTTATGAGGGTTTATTTATACAAAGATACAAAATAATATTTAACAGGTCGCGTATTGGCGATGGGTAAAATTTTTAGAACAAACTTCAATTAAAGCACAATACCTGCCATTGCATTCAAACTGCTTGTTGATAGCCGTATTTTTAAATTTTTCTAGCAACTACATAATCTGCGAAACCATATAAATCCCAAAACACACCGGCTTCAACATATCCTTTTATTAATAATTGTACTATAATCTTGATAGGCATTACAGCAATATTAAATAAACTCCGGCGCTTTCCTGCATGGATGATTTTAAAGTTGAATTTCATAAAGATGTTACATATTTCCGTTAGTGAATATATTCTACAATGAGTTGAATCATCAAAGAAATTCAAAGTTCCTCTCATAGATGGAAAATGAATACTTTTTTCACTTGGAAACTCAATATAAAATATTCCATTCTCTTTTAATTTTTGCATTAAACCCAACAGCACTTGCTCTCCATTGTGTAAATGTTCTATTATATGGATCATAATTATGATATCAAAATAATTGTCCGGTATAATGTCAAACTTTAATTGTGTTAAATCAAGTTCAATAAAGTTGTCCATACGGCTATTATCCAATGCATTATTGTTATAACTTCTATCCTTATCTACGCCGGTGTAATGACAATGTGGAATCCATTTTTTTGTAATGCTAGCTGAATGATTACCTGAACCAATGTCTAATATTTTTATATTTGATTCATTAATCAGTGGTAATATTTTCTTAATTCGAAATGGTGGGAAGATTGTACTCATTAAAATATTTATTTTTGAATAATTGCTTTTTGGCTTACTAAAATATTTTCATTTGTCTGTTAGTATAAATGGTAAATATTCTTTTTGTCTATCGTATTCTGTTTTCAGCATTCGTTTTAAGTTTTCGTTGTTTCTCATTAATAAAAACATTGCACCTTGCGCTCTAAATAATTTTTCGTCTTTGTCTATACCAAGATTTACTTTGTAAAGCTCTTTTATTGCTTTTACAAATTCTTCGTACATACTAAACTCTTCACTTTGGTAATGTTTGAAAATTGAAGAAAAACAAAATGCTTCAACGAAAGGTTCTCTTTTGGCTTCTGTTTTTTTAATGCCGTTAAGTCCAGCACAAACTTTTCCAACATAATATCCTTCTTCGTTTATTTTCATAATTGAAAAATATTTTACTGCAATGTTCAGCATTTTGTCCATTGTTAAAGTGTCTTTCGGTATTTTCTTGTCAATGGATTTGCTAACCAATTCTGCCATTACCGAATTAAACAAACTGTCATTTTTTAAGTCTTTGAAATATGCAGTCCTTAAAGTTATGCTGTCTTTTAGTTGCAAAAGGTCTTGATGGTTTGTGTTTGAAGAAAAGTTTGTCAATATGTAGTCAAGGAAACTAATATTTTTATTTGTAAAATCCGAAAAGCAACTTTTTTTGTTGGTTTCAGTTACTTGTTTTATCAAATAGGATTTATCATTGTAAGATGACTTTTGTATTGAAATAAAGTCGTCATAATGATTTTTGATGTCGCATTGTTTTTGTCCAATAGCTTGAACAACGAAAAGTGTCGAAATGATGATTATTAAACCTTGTGGATAACCACCATAAAATATCGCTAATCTGTTTAATTCTGTTTGTACTTTCGCCATAAACTATGAGGATTTGTTGTATGCAAAAATACAAAACAATATTTTATCAATTTATTTTCTTTTTAGAGAAGCTAATTTAAATAAAATGTTTATGCTATTTTTATTTTTTACTATTCCTTCCAAACTTGAGGAAAGAAAATAACAGCTAATAAAACAACAATAGTATCTAATGCAAGTAAACTAAAAATATATTTGTAATTCATACTTATCGGCAATTGGTTGATGGCATTAACGCTGATTTTTACAGAGATTAAAAGAAGTGGTAATAGTAAAGGGAAACTTAAAATACTCATTAATACAAAATTACTTCCGGATTTAGAAGCAATACTGCCCATTAAACTAAGTATGGAAGCTAGCCCAATGCAAGTTAAAATAACATTGAGTAAAAAAATAAAAATATTGCCGGACATATCACCATTAAATATATTGAATAATACGAAAGTAATCATACCAATTATTATAATTAAAATGGCAGCATAAATCATTTTTCCCAGAATAAAATAAACCGGTTTATAAATTAAGTAATTAAAAAATCCACCATCGGCTTCTTCTTTTGCAAAGCTTCTGTAAGATACAATTAATGCCGTAAAAAGCATTATGATCCAGTATAATCCTGCCCATGATAGAGGTGTGAATTTTTGTTTAAATAAAAATGATGTCGTATATAAAATTGCTATCAGGTAAACAAAAACACCCCCAATACCTGCTTTCTGCCTGAAATCTAAAATGAATTCTTTTTTAAGTACAGTCCAAATGTATTGCATGGATTTATTTATTATCAGAAGGTTTTTCTCCCAATTTATTTAATGCAGAGTGTTTGTATCCATAAATTAAATAAACAACAATCCCAATGATTCCCCATACAAAAAATGCTTGCCATGTTTCTTTGCGGAGTTTATACATTAATACAATATTAAAAGAAACACCAAGCAATGCAACTAATGGTAATACAGGAACTTTATATGGACGTTTTAAGTTTGGTTCTTTATATCTTAAAATAACTACGGCTATAGCTACCATTGTAAATGCCAATAGTGTTCCCATGCTTGTCATTTCAGAAACATTTTCTATGGGAGTAGTAGCCGAAACAAGAGACACAATAGCACCAACCAATATTGTACTTCTGTAAGGCGTTTTAAATTTAGGATGAATGGCACCAAATATATTACGTGGTAATAAACCATCTTTTGCCATACCTAAGAAAATACGTGTTTGCCCAAGCATCATTACCATCATTACAGACATTAACCCTAAGGTGGCAGCAATGGTTATTAAGTAAGTTGCCCATGGTACGCCCGCTTCAGCAAAGGCAGAGGCAACGGGTGCGCGCAAGTCTAAAAGATCAAAGCGACACATACCGGTTAATACTAATGATACGGCAATATACAAAATAGTGCAAATAAGTAGTGAAGCGATAATGGCAAAAGGAACGTCTTTTGTAGGATTTACGGCTTCCCCGGCTTGTGTGGAAACTGCATCAAATCCGATGTAAGCAAAAAATACAATGGAAGCAGCCGTAAATACACCACTCCAACCAAAGTGTGTATTACCCGACTGAGGGTCTATAATAGGATCCGGAATAAAGGGATGCCAGTTTTCTGATTTAATGAAGAATGCCCCTGCAGCAATCACAAATAATACAACGGCTACTTTTAATATTACAATAATATTGTTAGTGCTTGCAGCTTCTTTAATTCCTTTAATTAAAATGGAAGTTACTACCCATGAGATGAGAAATGCAGGTAAATTAAAAGCAAAGGAAGGCGCCGCTTCTCCAAGCTCTTTTGCTTTTTGTGCTGCTGTCATAAAATCGTTAGATAACCAATAAGGAATGCTTAATCCAAATAGGTGCAGTAATTTATCAAAGTAACCGCTCCATGCTACAGCTACTGTTGTAGCTCCCATCATATATTCTAATACTAAATTCCAACCGATAAACCATGCAAAAAGTTCACCTATTGTGCCGTATGAATAAGCGTAAGCAGAACCTTCTACAGGTAATACGGAGGCAAATTCCGCATAACAGAGTGCTGCAAACAAACATGCTGTTCCTGCAATAGCAAAGGATATTGCCAAAGCGGGACCTGCATAATTATGAGCCGCAATACCGGTTAGTGTAAAAATACCGCCACCAATAATAGCTCCAATGCCCAAGGAGGTAAGTCCCCATTTCCCAAGCACCCTGTTTAGCTCGTTTTTTTTAGCATCAGCTTCATAAGCCCAAAGAGGTTTTTTTCTAAAAAATTTCATACACTATGGTTTTAATTTTGCCATAAACTTGCATAAAAATTTCTAAATATAAAAAAGGACATCCACTAAAGGGCTGTACTCTATTTAAAATATGTTATTGTATATAATGAAACTTATGGCAGATTATTGTGATGCAATCTTTTCTACTACTAATTTAGTATTTGAATAATAAATAATATAATCGTCTTTATCAAATAAAGCGGATATAAGAGGCGTGCAATCAGATTGAATTTTTCTATTGATATCAGTGATTTCTCCGTTAATATCTATGGCAATTAACTTATATTCTTTTCCATCTTCTAACATGATATATTGTGTAGATTTTGATTGATATAATATTATGTGTTTGTATGCTTGTGATAGAGGTATGTTTTTAATAACATCGCCTTTTATAGATTGAATAGTTAGCTTGTTATCAAGCAAGATAGCAATGGTTATTTTTTGATTAATTGAAGAGATTATAAACTTTGCATCTATTGTATTATCAGGCATTCTATAAATTTCGGCTACTTTATCCGAGAATGAAATTCTTTGCACATTTTCAGTATTACAGTTGTATAAATATGATTTTTCTATAGTGTTAGAAACATCTATTATGTTGTCAAAAGTATTTTTAGGAATCTTGTTTTTTAATTTAAATCTTCCATCTCCCTTTCTGCTAATGCCATAGATTGTGCCGCCAATATCTGTTAATATCAAATAATCAGATGCGCCGACTTTTACATATTGAATATTTTTCTGAATAATTTTATCTGATAAAAATGGTTTAAATCCCTCTGCAAGGTGTGCGTTTACATCGTAATTAAAAGTAAAATGCTTTTGTGTAGATATAAATAAACGATAATTCTTAGTGTTTTCATAGTCCGCTACCGTTAATCCATTAGTGGCTTCTGAAGGCAATTGCAGTGGAAAGTTTCCTATATTTTTACCATTTCTGTCAAGTAGATAAATAGATTTTTCGGTATTAAAAATCATTTGATG
Source organism: Bacteroidia bacterium (assembly GCA_039811645.1). Taxonomy (GTDB): domain Bacteria; phylum Bacteroidota; class Bacteroidia; order B-17B0; family Aurantibacillaceae; genus BPGX01. The sequence goes on from JBDHZB010000037.1 coordinate 21,080, forward strand.
TTTGTTGTTTTTTAAAATATCTACATTATATAGAGAAGATATAATACTTGAGTTAACAGCATACGTCCAAAGAGGTTCTCCAAGTGCGCTAAGAAGCGACACAGCGAAAGAACTATCTTGTATTAAGATTTGATTAGAGAAGGTTTTGTGGTCTTGAAATATGCCAATAATTTTTTTTACCGGTAAGGTTGTGGAGCGCGACCATAAGTAATTTTCTCGGTTTGTATTTAGGTTTATTGAATAATAAAATGATTGATAATTATTCTTTGGTGTTTCCATTACAAAAGAAATCTCATAAGGATATTTTGTGTCAAATTGTAACTCATGCATAGATTTTACAATATCCGGTAATTCATTGTAAAAGGTTAAATTTGATTGATAGAAAAAATACGTGTATGTAGGATTGTTTGTAATATATTTATATAATTGAATGTTTGATGAATCGGGCAGAGAGCAACCAATAAGATATTTATCTGATAAAATAAAGTATAAAAAATTCTCTTTTAATGGATTATTAAATAACCGATTAAGATCTATTTTAAATACGTCTTTTATCTTAAAAACAGAGCATTCATTTTGCACAAAAAAAGTATCAGAAATGACTTTGAGATTATCTTGTATGGTTTCTGTATTTTTTAGAGGTGCAAGGAATCCTTTTGGGGTGATTAATATCTTTTTTATTATACTATTAAGAATTTCTTTTCGCAGCGAATATCCTTTTTCATATTCAATACTGTCAAGGGTTTGGAGCTTTTGCGTAATTATTGATAATGTATCTAACGGCTTAATTTCAACGAAAGAAAAATCTTTAATGATATTTTGTGAAACGCCTAAGGCGTATTCCGATATTTCTTTTTGTAGTATTAAAAATCCATTAATGGTAATATTTGTTGGTGTAAAATTTATTTGATATACTTTGTTTTGTTTGTCTGTAAGCGTTGATAATAGTATAGAGCGGTCTGTTTTTTTTAATGAATTAAAAAGATTTAGTGTATTTTTATGGATATTATTTTCAGTAAGATGTATCGGTTGATTTTTTGAAATGAAAAAATTACCATCGATAATCTGATAATAGATAGCATTTTTTTTTGATAGATTATCAAGAAATGTTTGTAAAATATCAATGTCCTTTGTTTCTATGGCAGTAAAGCAGATTAAAGCATCAGTAGGCGTTTTAATTAAGTAATAAGAACCATTCTGGATATGTTTGCTTAAAGATTCATTTTCACTTAACCAATAATTTATGGTACTAATTAGTTCATTTAAGGTTTTGAATACATTGCTGTTAAAATTTTTCCAAACATCATTTTGTGAAATATTTTTGTGAAATACTGTTTCGGGGTTTGATATATTGGCTATCCACTCTGTATTTGCTGGGATATAAGCTAATACTTTATCTTTCATCACAGCATTTCTTTCTGAAAATTTTAAAAATCCAATAACGGAGCATAGTAATACTAAAAACAAAGAAGCAATGGTAATGATGTGTTTTCTGTTCATCTAAAATAATTTAAGTTGCACAGCTTCTTTACAAATACCAAAACTTTTTCTATGATATTTTGTAATACCATTTTTTTCTACAGCTAACCGATGCTCTTTTGTTGGATACCCCTTGTTTAATTGCCAATTGTATTGAGGGAACTCTGTATGGATGGTTCTCATATATTCATCTCGGTATGTTTTTGCCAAAATAGAAGCCGCTGCAATGCATAGATATTTTGCATCACCTTTTATAACACAAATGTGCTTTATGTTTCTGTAAGGTTTGAATTTATTGCCATCAACCAAAATAATATTTGGGGTAACTTTTATTTTTTTTAATGCTTTGTGCATTGCCATGATAGATGCATTTAAAATATTATACCTATCAATTTCTTCATTGGAGCAAATGGCTACACTATAATAAAGAGCATTATTTAAAATAACTTCTCGTGCTTCTAACCTTTCCTTTAGGTTTAATATTTTAGAGTCTTTAATTAATGGGTGATAAAATTTTTTTGGTAAGATAACAGCGGCTGCATATACAGGACCTGCTAAGCACCCTCTTCCTGCTTCATCGCATCCAACCTCTAAGAGTTTATCGTCATAATGCTTGAGCATTATTTTAGAAGTATTTTTTACTAACTTCGTAAATATCTAATAACGGTTTTAGAAATTCTTCTAAATCATAAACACACATTTGAGATGCTGCATCGCATAATGCTTTTTCGGGTTCAGGATGTGTTTCTATAAATAAACCATCTACGCCGGCACCAATTGCAGATTTGGCTAAAGTAAATGCAAACTCTCTTGCACCACCTTTTGCATCGGCACTTGGTATGCCATACTTACGAATAGAGTGTGTAACATCAAACACGGCAGGGTAGCCTAATTGTTGCAGATGGTAAAAACTTCTTGGGTCCACAACTAAATCATTATATCCGAAAACATATCCTCGTTCGGTTAAAATTAGTTGATCGTTTCCGCTTTCTATACACTTTTGAATAGGATATTTCATGTTATCGGGAGCTAGAAACTGCCCGTGTTTCAAATTAATAACCTTGCCTGTTTTGGAAGCGGCGACTAATAATGCCGACTGCATACATAAATAAGCGGGTATTTGAATGACATCAACAACTTCGGCCGCAGGCGCTGCATGAGCCGGCTCATGAATGTCTGTTAAGATATAAAATCCAAATTCTTTTTTTATTTTGGCAAGCATTTTAAGTCCTTCATCTAATCCGGGTCCATCATAATATTTTAAACTACTGCGGTTATCTTTTCTAAAAGAAGATTTGTAGATAATATCTATTTTTAACTTTTGAGAAACTTCTTTAAGTTTTTCGGCTGTTTTAAACATGGTTTTCTCATCTTCAATTACACAAGGTCCGGAAATTAAAAATAACTTCTTTGTACCCGTTTCTATGTTCCCTACTTTAACTGTTTTTTTTGACATAAATTTATTTTTTAATAACACTTAATTCTTTTCCTATTTTTTCAAAAGCAGCAATTGCTTTATCTAAATGTTCTTTTGTGTGAGCGGCTGAAAGTTGTACTCTTATTCTGGCTTGCCCCTTTGGAACAACGGGATAGAAAAATCCTGTAACATAAATACCTTCCTCTAAAAGTTTATTTGCAAAAGTTTGAGATAACTTTGCATCATATAACATAACAGGCACAATGGCACTATCACCGTCTTTAATTTCCAGCCCAATAGATTTTATTCCTTTTTTGAAATAATTAATATTCCATTCTAATTTATCGCGTAGTTCTGTAGTACTGCTTAGCAAATCAAATACAGCAATAGATGCTCCTACAATGTGTGGTGCTAATGAGTTGCTGAATAAATATGGTCTTGAACGTTGGCGAAGCATTTCAATAATTTCTTTTTTACCGCTGGTAAAACCGCCCATTGCACCCCCAAGTGCTTTGCCAAGCGTTCCTGTAATTATATCAATGCGACCTAATACATTCTTTAATTCAATAGTTCCTCTGCCGGTTTTTCCTATAAATCCGGTTGCGTGGCTTTCATCAACCATTACAAGGGCATTATACTTTTCTGCCAAATTACAAATTTTGTCTAATGGTGCCACAAATCCATCCATGCTGAAAACACCATCAGTTACTATTATTCTAAAACGTTGCGCTTGTGCTTTTTTTAGTTGTTCTTCTAAATCGTTCATGTCGCAATTCTTGTAACGATAACGTTGTGCTTTGCATAAACGCACACCATCAATAATAGATGCGTGGTTCAGTTCATCAGATATTATCGCATCTTCTTCAGAAAACAAAGGCTCAAAAACACCACCATTGGCATCGAAGCAAGCTGCATATAAAATAGTATCTTCCGTATGTAAAAAAGTAGAAATCTTTTTTTCTAATTCTTTATGAATATCTTGTGTACCACAGATAAAACGAACGCTGCTCATTCCATATCCATGGGTGTCTAATGTTTTTTTTGCAGCTTCTTTTACTTTTGTGTGAGAAGATAACCCTAAATAATTGTTAGCACAGAAGATAACAACTTCTTTGCCATCTACAAGCCTTACTACTGCTCCTTGCTCCGATGCTATAATGCGTTCATGTTTAAATAATCCGCTATCTTTAATATCATTTAATTGTTTTTGTAAATAGTCTTGATAGTTTCCGTACATATTTTTTAGTGCAAATGTAAGAAAAGAGATGGTTTAAAAACAGATTAAATAGGTTAACAATTACTAATGTGTAATAGTAGAGTCTTGATTGACAAGTTGTGTCTTATGTTTGTGGTTAATCCACATTATTACGTGCGGATTGTCTTCAAAGTCTTCTATATTTTTTGAAGCTATAATATTAAAAAAGTCAATTAATGGCAATAATCCAAACACGCCACCACCGGTAGCAGCATAAACAATTGGAACGTACGGTGCTGTGCCTAAATATGCCCTATGTAAACCAACGCATCCAAAAGGGAATGGGAAAGCTAATACCGCAGCAGTTGATTTAGTATGTATTCTTTTTAAAAAGATTTTTTTTAACGGATTTGGAAATTCTTTGGACTTACTGTTAGAAGCAGAAAAACAATTATTATTAAATAGTAATAAAAAACAAAAAGCTCCACAGATTGCAGAGCTTTTTGTTTCATTATTTAGTTTAATTTGAAGCACGCAATATTATTTTATTGCTGCCAAATATAACTCATTTACCTTTTTCCAGTTAATAACATTAAAAAATGCCGATACATAATCTGCTCTTCTGTTTTGATAATGTAAGTAATAGGCATGTTCCCATACATCAATTCCTAGAATGGGTGTTCCTTTTGTTTCCGCAACATCCATTAAAGGGTTGTCTTGGTTTGGAGTGGAGGAAACAATTAGTTTTTTATTATTTGCAACTGTTAGCCAAGCCCATCCGGAACCAAATCGCCCCATTGCTGCTTGAGAGAATTGTGTTTTAAAGTTATCCAAAGATGTTAAATCTTTTTGAATGGCTTGAGCTAATTCACCATGAGGTTCTCCGCCTGCATTTGGAGCCATTAGTTCCCAAAATAAACTATGATTATAGTGCCCTCCGCCATTATTTCTTACGGCAATAGGATATTTTGAGATGTTTTTACACAAATCGATAAGGCTTAGTTTTTCTGCGTCTGTGCCGGTAATTGCTTTGTTTAAATTATCTACGTATGCCTGATGGTGCTTAGTATAATGGATTTCCATTGTTCTCGCATCTATGTGCGGTTCTAATGCATTGTATGCATAAGCTAATTTTGGTAATGTATGTCCCATAAATTTTTTTATGCAAATATAAATAAATGTAGTTGCTTAAAGTGATTAAATAATACTTATAGTCCAATAAATAAAGTATTTTTGCATCGGTTTTATTATTATGAAAAAGTATTTGATTATTCTGTTTCCCTTTATACTTATTTATTCTTGCGGTAAA
>JBDHZB010000038.1:0-26309 GCA_039811645.1 Bacteroidia bacterium
ATAGGCATTACAGGCGTAAATGGTTCCGGCAAAACCACTTTCTTAAATATTGTGCAAGGCATAGAACCTATTGATAGCGGTAAAATACAAACCGGTGAAACTGTTGTGTATGGTTATTATTCACAAAAAGGTATGTTGTTAAAAGATGACAAGCGGGTAATAGAAACCATTAGTGATGTAGCTGATTTTATTCCACTGGCAAATGGCACAACACTTAGTGCAGGAAAGTTACTGAGTAGGTTTAATTTTCCACCTTCCATGCAATATCAGTTTGTTTCGACACTAAGCGGCGGTGAAAAACGCAGACTTTTTTTACTTACTATTTTAATGAAAAATCCTAACTTCTTAATTCTTGATGAGCCAACCAATGATTTAGATATTATCACCTTGCAAATACTTGAAGAGTTTTTGAAAGATTTTAGCGGATGTGTGCTTATTGTATCTCACGATAGGTATTTTATGGATAAGTTAATTGATCATCTTTTTGTATTTGAAGGCAATGGAGAAATCCGCGACTTTCCCGGAAATTATACTGAATATCGTATATGGAAAGATGAACAGAAAAGTAGAATTAAAGAAGAAGCTAAAGATTCTGATGCAATAGAAAAAGCACAATCAAATACTCCAACTAAAAAGTCATATAAAATATTAAAGGAAATTGAAACGCTTGAAAAAGAAATTTCTGAACTGGAATTGAAAAAACAAACATTAGAAAATCTTTTAAATAGTGGCGAAACCAATCATCTTGTTTTACAAAAAAATGGAGAAGAATTAATACAGATTAATAAACAAATAGACGAAAAAAGTTACCGATGGTTTGAGTTGCATGCATAATGCGTTATGCGTATTGCATGCTTACCATGTTGTTTTTTATACTTAAAAATATTTTTGCACCGTGTATAAAAGGCATATTGTCTTTAATGTGTCCGGCAGGAAAATTAAAACAAACCGGGTATCTGTACTCTTTTACTGCATTATAAATAATTTCTTCAGCAGTTTTACCAAAAAGAGTTGTGTTATCTTTCATTTCTGTAAAACCTCCAACAATAAGTCCTTTCAGTTTTTTTAATTTATTTGCACGTTTTAATTGCATCATCATTCTATCAATATGATATAGGTATTCATCTAAATCTTCCAAGAATAAAATTTTATTATCAAAGTTCATTTCTGATTTAGATGCCGATAAAGAATATAATACAGAAAGATTACCACCGATAAGCGTTCCTTCTGCGCTGCCTTTTCTGTTAAGTGAATGAGCGGGAAAAGTATATTTTAATTCTTTGCCAAATAAAAGCTGATGCAGGGCTTCCGTTGCAACCTCTGATTGATTAAACAACAATGGCATAGTGCCATGTATCGATTTTACTTTTAGATTATACAAATGTGCATGCAATACAGTAATATCACTAAATCCTATAATCCATTTTGGATGTTGTTTAAATTTAGAAAAATCCAAGGCATCTATTATTCTTACTGTACCATAGCCTCCGCGTGCCATAAAAATCGCCTTAACAGACTTGTCATCTAACAACTGTTGCAAGCCGGCTTTACGCTCAGCATCTGTTCCTGCAAACTGATGCTCTGCATTGCCGATATTTTTTGCCAGTTTTACTGTAAGCCCCCAATTTTCCAATGTCTGAATGGCGAATTGTAATTCTTCTATATTTATTTTTCTTGCCGATGCCGCAATACCAACTATATCATTGTGTTTCAAGAATCTCATTGTAAGTATTTTTCTTCAATTACACGAATATGATGCAGTTGGTGTCCAATAATAAAAAATCCGATTTGCCTTGCATTCGTAGTACTTTTATTAGCTTGCCCCATAAAATCCAGCATTTTTTCATTCATGTTATTGTATAAAATAATCGTTGCATCTCTTACAATACAGAATTCATCAAGAATATTTTTTTTGGAATAGTGTATATTTGCTTGTATAGCTGCAATGAATTTATTTTCATCAAAGCCCGATAGTGTTGTTGTATCAAATCTTGAAAACCTTAATGCCCTATACGCGAGTATTCGTTCTGTATCAATAATGTGTTGGAGTACTTCGTAAACAGTCCATTTATTGGGTTGATAAGTATAATCAAGTTTCGAATCTTTTAAAGATTCTATAAAGGTACGCGCTAATTGTTTTGATGACTGAAAAGCAGCCAGTAAATCATTTTGCTCAACTAAATTAATATAGTATTGGTAATACTCGGGTGTTTTTGACAAATCAGATTTCTGAATAATCATGCGTGTTTAAACTGAGGGGCTACAATTAATTCTTTACTACCTGTATTAGAATAATCATAAAAACCCATGCCGCTTTTTACACCTAAACTTCCTGCATCTACCATTTTTACAAGCAGTGGGCAAGGAGCATATTTTTGATTGCCATATCCTTCGTATAAAACGCGCATAATGTATAAGCAAACGTCTAATCCTATAAAATCAGCTAATTGCAAAGGTCCCATAGGATGCGCCATGCCTAATTTCATAATGGTATCAATTTCTTCCACGCCCGCAATGCCTTCGTATAAAGTGTATATTGCTTCATTAATTAAAGGCATTAAAACCTTGTTGGAAACAAACCCCGGAAAATCATTTACGGTAACAGGAACTTTTTGTAATGACTTTGTAGTATCCACTATTATTTTAGCAATCTCTTTAGATGTTTTAAACCCATTGATAATTTCCACCAACTTCATTACAGGCACAGGATTCATAAAGTGCATGCCTATTACTTTTTCCGGTCTTTTAGTAACCGCAGCAATCTTAGTAATAGAAATAGATGATGTGTTGGTTGCCAGTATTGCATTAGCGGGTGCGTGTTCATCAATGGTTTTAAAAATTTGCAATTTAATCTGTGGATTTTCAGTAGCAGCTTCTACCACTAAATCTCTATCTTTAATGGCATCTTCTGTTTTAGTATAGGTTTTAATTCGTGATAATGTTTGGGTTTTTACTTCTTCAGTAATAATATTTTTTGACACTTGTCTGTCTAAATTTTTTGTGATGGTTTGAATCGCTTTATTCAACGCATTGTCATTAATATCAATTAAATTAACTTCATACCCATATTGCGCAAATACGTGTGCGATTCCGTTTCCCATAGTACCACTGCCAATAACTGCTACTTTTTTAATACTCATAAATTTTATGTTTTTTAATTAATAGATTAAATATCTAAAATAATTTCATCAGGATTTTTTCCATTAAATATTAATCGAGAAGGATTCTCTATCATTTCCTTTATCTTATATAAAAACCCTACACTTTCTTTTCCGTCAATAACGCGGTGGTCGTATGAAAGTGCCACATACATAATAGGGCGAATTTCAACCTTTCCATTTACAGCGATTGGTCTTTCTACTACATTATGCATTCCAAGTATCGCACTTTGCGGCGGATTAATAATTGGCGTGGAAAGCATAGAGCCAAATACTCCGCCATTAGTAATCGTAAATGTTCCGCCTTCCATTTCTGCCAAAGATAACTTTCCATCTCTGGCTTTAATTGCTAATTCTTTAATACCCGCTTCTATCTGTGCTAAACTCATGGTTTCTGCATTACGAATAATAGGAACCATCAATCCCTTTGGTGTACTAACGGCAATACCAACATCACAATAGTTATGATATACAAGTTCATCACCATCAATCATTGCGTTTACAGCAGGATAATGTGATAACGCAGCGCACACAGCTTTGGTGAAAAAACTCATAAATCCTAAGTTAACACCATGCTTTTCTTTAAATTTATCTTTATACTTATTTTTCAACTCGTACACTGCACTCATATCTACTTCGTTAAAAGTAGTAAGCATCGCTGTTTGATTTTTTACAGATACTAATCGTTTAGAAATAGCTTTTCTTAATGCAGTCATTTTTTGACGAGAAGAATCTCTGGTACCTCCAAACGATGGTGTTATATTTTGTTGTGCTTGGTTAAATCCTCCTGCCAAATATTGCAGTACATCTTGCTTGGTAACCCGCCCGTCTTTACCTGTGCCGGATATTTGTCCTGTTTTAATATTATTCTCAGTCATTAACTTAGTTGCTGCAGGACTTGCTATATCTGATTTACCACCCGATGCCGCAACTTGTGTTGTTTTAACTTCTTCTTTTACAGGCGTGGAAATATTTGTTGCTTTTTTTTCTTCTTTTGGTTGCGTACCTGTATTAGCAGGCTTTACTGATGTGTCAATTTTTACTACAGTGGAATTAACTTTTACTGTATCACCTTCTTTTACTAAAATTTCTATTTTACCTGATTCTTCGGCATTTAAAGTTAAAGTTGCTTTATCTGAATCTATCTCCCCTATTACTTCATCTTTCTCAACAACATCACCGGTTTGCTTGAGCCAACGTGCTATCGTTACTTCTGTTACAGATTCTCCGGGGCTTGGGACTTTTAATTCTATTATTGCCATAAATAATATTTGTTATGATTAATTTATTTCAACCTGGTTAATTGATTTTTCAAAAACCTGAGTTAGTATTTTTTGTGTTTCTTGTTCGTGTTTCTTTGAAAAGCCTGTAGCAGGAGACGCAGCGGCTTCTCTACCAATGTATTTTAATTTTAATGTATTAGATAATTGGTAATGTACATATTGCCATGCACCACTATTTTCGGTTTCTTCTTGTATATAAAGAAAATCTTTTGCATTTGGATATTGTTGTAGTATTGCTGTTAATTGACTTATTGGAAACGGATATAATTGCTCTAAGCGAATAAATACAATATCATTAACTTCTAACTTTTGGCGAGCCTCAATTAAATCATAATATACTTTTCCAGAACACAAGCCAATTTTCTTCACTGATTTTTTATCTCCTGTAAAAAATTTATCATCTAATACTTCATGAAATTTATCTTGCGTAAAATCTTCTAATTTACTTACACAAGCAGGATAACGAAGTAATTTTTTAGGTGTAAAGCAAATAAGCGGTTTTCTAAAATCGCGTTTTAATTGTCTTCTAAGTACATGAAATTGTTGTGCAGGTGTGGTTGCATTTACAATTTGCATATTTAAGTTAGCGCAAAGTTGCAGGTATCGTTCTATCCTCGCAGAGGAGTGCTCCGGACCTTGTCCTTCGTAGCCATGAGGAAGTAACACAACTAATCCATTCATTCTTCTCCATTTAGATTCTGCCGAAGAGATATATTGGTCAAAAATAATTTGTGCGCCATTAGCAAAATCACCAAACTGCGCTTCCCATATTGTCAGTGCGTTTGGTAATGCAAAAGCATATCCGTATTCAAACCCAAGTACAGCATATTCAGAAAGGTGTGAATTAAATATTCTCAACTGTCCTTTTAATCCGCAGCTATTTAAGGGTGTATATTCCTTTTCACTATCTTCTATTTTTAGCACAGCATGTCTGTGTGAAAAGGTTCCTCTTTCTACATCTTGTCCACTAAACCGTACATGGTGTCCTTCATTCATTAAAGAAGCGTACGCCATTAGTTCTCCCATTGCCCAATCATAATTATTTTGGTCAATCATTTTTAATCTATCTTCAAATAACTTAGTAGTTTTATTAAAGAATTTAATATTATCCGGCAGGGTTGAAATTCTTTTTGCAATATCTAAAAATATTTTTTTATCAATTCCTGTATTCGGAGATTTCTCAAAGTCTTCCGAACTCGCCATTCTCAATCCTTTCCAATACCCTTCAAGGAAAGAAGTCATTTTTGTTGCTTCCGCTTTCTTTGCATCTTGTAACTTACTTTCCAGTTCTGCTTTAAATTGTGCTTCATAAGACTTTGCAAAGTCAAGTAATTCTGTTTCTCCGTCTTGCTCTAATTTTTTTAAGTAAATTTGTTTTACATTTGGGTGTTGAGCAATTAACTTATATAATACCGGTTGTGTAAATCTTGGTTCGTCGCCTTCGTTATGCCCATATTTTCTATATCCTAAAATATCAATAAAAATATCGCGATGAAAGGTTTGTCTAAATTCCATTGCAATCTTTGCCACATAACACAAAGCCTCTACATCATCGGCATTAACATGAAATACCGGTGAAAGCACCACCTTTGCTACATCTGTACAGTATGTAGATGAGCGCCCGTCTGTATAATTGGTTGTGAACCCTATTTGATTATTTGTTACCAAGTGAATGGTACCGCCTGTTTTGTAAGCATCGAGCTGACTCATTTGTACAACCTCATACACAATACCCTGTCCTGCAACAGAGGCATCTCCATGTACCAAAATAGGACATGCTTTGTTTAAATCTCCCTGATGAATATCGTCTATTTTTGCTCTGACAATACCTTCCACAACTCCATCAACGGTTTCTAAGTGAGAAGGGTTGGGTGTTAAGCTAATGTGCACGTTTTGATTATTCACAATAATATCGGAAGAAAATCCCATGTGATATTTTACATCACCATCAAATAAACAATCATCGGTTGGGCGGCCTTCAAATTCGGTAAAAATATCAGAATAAGATTTGTTCATAATATTGGCAAGTACATTTAACCTTCCTCGGTGTGCCATTCCTATTACAACATTTTTTATTCCTAAGTTTATTCCTGTTTGAATAACCATGTCTAATGCCGGAACAAAACCCTCATTACCTTCTAAAGAGAATCTTTTTTGACCTACAAATTTGGTATGTAAAAACTGCTCAAAATTTACAGCTTGTATCAATTTTTTTAGCATTTCTTTTTTTTCTTCTTTAGAAAATGTTGGTGTGCTTTTAGATTTTTCAAGTCGTTCCTGCAGCCACTTTACAGTTTCCGGGTCACGTATAAAAGCATATTCCACGCCAATACTGTTGCAATAAGTTTGCTCTAAATGTTCAATAATATTTTTTAATGGCGCTGGACCTATTCCTATTTCATTACCAGCATGAAAAACAGTGTCTAAGTCTTGTTTAGTAAGTCCAAAATTCTCGATATCCAAAGTTGGCGTGTATGTTCTGCGTTGCCGTACAGGATTCGTTTTTGTAAATAAGTGTCCACGAGACCTGTATGCACTGATTAATGTAACAACTTTAAATTCTTTACTAATATTTTCGGGAATAGTATCAGTGCCAATAGCACCGGATACTTCACTATAAGTCGTTTTAGCAAAATCAAATCCTTTAAAAAAATCGTGCCATGAAGCATCTACATTAGCAGGGTTCTGAAGGTATTTTTGATACATTTCTTCCAACACACTTACATCAGCGTTGCTCAAAAAAGAAAATTTATCCATAATAATAATTTAACCAAAGTTAATGGCGCTGCAAAGTTAATTTTTTTTTGGATATAAAGGTGGTTTTATTTACAAGGCAAGCTTAATTTCTATTCAAAAAAAGGGGAGTATCTTTCTATCATCACAAATACTAATTATAAGATGACTTTTATATAGCCATACTATTGGCAATTGAAGCACAACAAGGTGATAAAATACTTAGTTAATTCCGGTTACAGCAGCCATTAATAAATTAATATCTTTGTATGGCAGATGAAATGCTTCTGAAAGCGCCTTGTTGGTTAAAATGCCATTATATATATACACTCCTTTTCTTACACCGGCATCTCTTCTGATTAAGCTGTCAAAACCTCCTTCTTCTCCCATATTTAAAAGTATTGGTGTAATTAAATTACTGAAAGCATACGAAGCTGTTCTGGCAACACGCGAAGCAATATTTGGCACACAATAGTGAATAACGCCATGTTTATGGAAAGTAGGCTTGGAATGGTTAGTTGGTCGTGATGTTTCAAACACACCTCCTTGGTCTATACTTACATCAACAATCACAGAGCCCGCTTTCATTTCTTCCACCATTTTTTCTGATACAATACAAGGTGTTCTTGCTCCTGAGGAACGCATTGCTCCAATGGCAACATCTGCAGAGCGTAAATGTTTTTCTAAAATACGTGGAACAATAATAGATGTAAACACTCTTGAGCCCAATGCGTTTTGTAATCTTCTTAAACGATACATGGAGTTATCAAATACTTTTACGTTTGCACCCAATCCAAGGGCTGCTCTTGCTGCAAATTCTCCAACGGTTCCCGCACCAATAATCACGACTTCTGTTGGCGTAATTCCTGTAATTCCTCCTAAAACATTTCCCGGGCCACCATTGACATTGCTTAACAATTCTGCGGCAATTAAAATACTTGTACCTCCTGCAATTTCTCCCATAGAGCGAATAAAAGGAAATATATTTTCATCATCAATAATCATTTCATAAGCAACACAGTTGAGTTTTTTAGAAATCTGTTTTTTTAAAAAATCTTTTGGTTGTACACTTAATTGTAATGCGGAAAATAAAAGTTGTCTTGGTTTAGTCCATTCTAATTCTTCAATTGATGGCGGAGAAATTTTTAATATAATAGAGGATTTTTCAAAAATCTCTTGTGCAGAGTGTACGATTTCGGCACCTGCTTCACTATAATCGTTATCATCAAAGTGTGCTGACCTGCCGGCATCATGTTCTATTACAATGTGGTGGCCGTTGTTTATTAATAAGGCAACCGCATCAGGGACCAGTGGCACTCTATTTTCTTCGTGAGCAGACTCTTTTGGAATACCTATTACCAATCGGTTATTTTTATTACCAATTTTTACCGCCTCTGTTTGTGGCATCATGGCGCCTTGCGTTAGTGAGTAAAGAACATCTTTTGTCATAAATATTTATTTAAAATTCAACACCTCTGTATTTTGGAGCGTTGCAATCGTCTATTGCTCTTCCTTTCGGTCTGAATATTACTCCTAATCTTAATTCAAATGTGCGGTTTCGTGATTTTACATTATAGCCATTATCTGTATAAGAATGATAAATAATATCGGGGTTCCAATGCCCTTCAATAAACGGATGAAAATATCTAAACCACGTAACAGCCCATTCGTGTCCTATACCTACATCTCCACTAAACCATATTGTTGGGAAAGAGCTGCTAACCGGTGCAAATGCCGAAATGGATTGTGAAAGTTTATATTCTAAACGTACACCTGCCATCCAATAAAAATCACCGTTATATGTGCTTAAGAAGAAGTATTTTAAAAAATTATTCCATTGAATATAAGTATATTTATTTGGAGAGAAGCTGCCGTTTCTAGTTCCCCAAAACCAATTGGTAATTTCTTTTTCTTTTGCACCTTTGTGTGTATATTCTATTTCTGTTTGCCAGCGTAATTTATCGTAAGGTAAAAATTCTGCAAAGATACCTGCTCCCCATGAAAAATATTCTCGTGAGATATGAGATGGTGGATAGTAATAGGTAAATACGGGATTAAAAAAATCTTTTGAGCCGGCGTTTTTATTAACATAGCCGTGCATAGACTCATTAGCTGCGCCAAATATACCAGCTCCTCTAAAAAACTGATGATAATAATAAGTACCGCGTTGTGCGTTGGTGCTTAATGCTATGAGTGTTAATAATAAAGTAAAATATCGTAGTAGATTTGTCATTAATTTATGCTGTTTCAACTTGATTATTTATTTTTTTTATAAGTCCTTGTAATACCTTGCCGGGACCAATTTCTACAAATTTTTCGGCACCATCTTCTACCATTTTTTGAACCGATTGTGTCCATTTCACAGGAGCGGTAAGCTGTGCTATTAAATTGCTTTTTATTTTATCAGAATTTGTTTCGGGCAGTGCTGTATAGTTTTGGTATATCGGGCATATTGGTGCGTTAAAGTGTGTTTGCATAATTGCTTGCTCCAGTTCTTGTTTTGCAGGCATCATTAATGGTGAGTGAAATGCTCCTCCAACAGGCAATATTAATGCGCGTTTTGCACCTGCGGCTTTTAATCTTTCACATGCTATTTCTATACCTTTAATACTACCCGATACAACTAACTGCCCGGGACAGTTATAATTGGCTGCTACTACAACCTCTCCTGTTTCTTGTTGTATTTGATTACAAATTTCTTCTACTTTCAAATCATCTAAATTAAGTACAGCAGCCATTGTAGATGGGTTTATTTCACAAGCTTTTTGCATAGCCATTGCTCTTTTGTAAACTAATTTAAGTCCGTCTTCAAAAGACAAGGTGCGATTAGCCACCAATGCCGAAAATTCGCCAAGGGAATGCCCCGCTGTCATGTCGGGGTTAAAGTTCGGCGTAATAAGCGCCTGAATAACTGAGTGCAAAAATACAGCGGGCTGCGTAACCTTTGTTTGTTTAAGCTCTTCATCGGCCCCGGTAAACATAATATCACTAATACGAAACCCTAAAGTAGCATTTGCTGTTTCAAAAAGTTCTTTTGCTTGTGAAGATTGTTCGTACAAATCCTTTCCCATTCCTGAAAACTGAGATCCCTGGCCGGGAAATACATAAGCAATTTTACCCATTATCAATTTTTTTGCCCCCTAAAAGTAAAAAATCATTATCGTAATTCCTAATCATTAAGTATGTTTGTGAAAATATCTTTTAATGAAGCTCAAAATCATTGTTTTACTTTTACTAATCTTATCCGGATTACATATTTTTTCACAAGAAATAAAAGACTCTGTTAATATTCCCGCAGAACAGAAATTGTATGATAAAGCGAAGAAATTAGCTGATTCTGCAAAGTATGCCGAAGCGGAGCCGATATTATTACAATCTATTAAAATTAATAAAAAATATATTCCATCTATTGTAAAGCTTGGATATATAAAATTTCAACAAAAAGATTTTAAATCGGCAGAAAGGTATTTTAAGACTGCTCTTAAATACGATCCTGTTCAGTTAGAATCACTTAAATATTTGGGTATTATATATATGGAAACTCAAAAGTATGCTGAGTGTAAAAAAATACTTGACAGCGCTTATCATATAGAAAATCAAGATATAGAAATAATTTATTATCGGGCTAAATTGATGCACTTGGGTAAAGCCATAAAGGAAGCATTACAGCAATTGAACGAAGCATTAGAATTAAATCCGTCTTACATTCCTGCACTTATTTTAAAGGGAGAAATTTCTTATTCCATAAAAAAATATAATGATTGCATAAAGGAACTAACCGAAGCGATTGACAAAATGCCTGCCGATAAAAAGGATTACAATGTGTATAAAACAAGGGCTAAAGCACGATTTGAAATAGGGCAATTTAAAAACAGTATCAGTGACTGGAATGTGTTTTTAGAATATGCTCCAAAAGATGAAGAAGCTCTGATATACAGAGGCTCTGCAAAAATTAATATCAATGATTTTTCTTCAGCTGTTGCAGATTTAGACGAAGCAATTAAACTAAACCCCAAAAATCCTGTAAGCTACAACTATAGAGGGGCTGCAAAAGGAGGGTTAAAACAATTTACGGAAGCCTTAAAAGATTTAGACTATTCTATCAAGCTAAAATTTGATTATGCATCTGCGTATATTAATCGTGCAGCCGTAAAGTATGCTATTAAAGATAAAAAGGGTGCTTGTAAAGACCTAGAGAAAGCTGATAGCCTAGGCGATGGTATGGCGTATAAATTGATTCAAGAGTATTGTAAGAGCATGCAATAATTTATCAGTGATTACCTTCTGAAAGTATTTTTTTTACTTCTTTCCTATACGTCTTCTTTTTAGAGATATCATAGTTCAGAAACCTGATAAAATCTTTTACAGAAAGCCACAAACCAACAGAATAAAATGGTTGAGAAAAAGTATTGTACAATTCCTGCTGCAACATCCACCGATACCCTGCCATTAACTGAATACCTATCCATTTTGTAGGCTTAAATATATACACGGGGGTTAATCCTATGGGGTTAAATGGACCTTGTTTTACCAACTTAACGCCGAAAGGTTCTTTTGAATATGTTTTATATTGTCCCATACCTACTTCTATCATTACATCTAATTCATGATATCTTTTATCAATTAATAGCTTTTGATAAAATGCCGTTGCATATTTCACATCTAAATTATACAATTGAGGATGATCTTTTATTTTGAATGGCAACAAAATAAGATAGGCTCCAATACCGGCAACATCGCTTTCTTTAAATACAATACCCAGTTGTAATCCTTGTATTTGTATTTTGGCTGTGCTAATTAAAGAGTTTCGTGTATCAATAGTTAAAATAGGAAGTAATTTTTTTGTTTTAAATATCTTTACAGAATCTTCATCAAGTTTATGTTTAAGAGAATCTAATTTTACCTGATTCTGTGCCATTGCAATAGCAAGGTAGCCATAGAAAAAAATAAAATATTTAAAAAATGTATGCGTCATTTGAAAATTAATCACTTGTGTCTAAATCAATCAAAGTGTCGGAACCCTCGTGTTGTTTTATTTTAATAAACTTTTTAAACGTAAGTAACACTGCCGGCAATACAATTAAATCTACACTATAAGCTACTAATAATGTAAATGCCGTAAGTGTTCCGAGTGCTTTTGTTCCACCAAAATCTGATAAAGCAAACATTCCAAAGCCAAAAAATAAAACGAGTCCGTTGTAAATCATACTCATTCCTATTTCTTTAATGGTAATTCGAATGGCTTCATCAAAAGATTTGTGCTGTCGCTTAATAGCAATACGAAATCGTGATAAAAAATAAAGATTACCGTCGGTAGCTATTCCAAAAGAAATGCTATACACCAACAGTGTGCTTGGCTTTAAAGGAATACCAAAATAGCCCATAATTCCTGATGTTATTAATAATGACAAACAAGGAATAATTGCTACCAATAGCATAAAAGGAGAAGCAAAAAGGATAAGTAATAAGATAGCAACTATAATAATGGCAGTAAATATGCTCTCTATCAAATTATTTACAAGGAAATTATTTCCTTTAAGGAACATCACACTATTCCCTGTAATGGCAATATCTGTTTGTTCTTCTTTACTTAGCCATTGTTTATTGTCCTCGTCATAATTAAATATGCTGTCTAATCGCAATTTAATTTTATTTAAGAGTTCATCTATTTCTACAGAACTAATATTTTTCATTTGTGTGCTTATTCTGGTAATCTGCTTTGTACTATCCATAAAGTTTTGAATGGTTTTATTTTGAGTATTTTCACTTTTTAGATAGTCTGCTATATTTTTTAAATCTGTAACAGATGGCATTTTGAAAAATTTTGCTTCACCACCTTTGTAGGCTTGGTTAAAAAACTTTACGGCATCAGCAATAGAAAGCGACCTTCCAAATTCATTGTATTGAGAAAGTAACTTTTGTGCCCGATGAATACGATAAAGAGTTTTGGCATTATTACTGAAAATACCATTCTTCTTTTTTGTATCAATCACTATTTCAAACGGCAATACCCCGCCTATTTTTTGTTCAAAATAGGATAAATCCTCCATTAATATATCTTTTTTTGGCAAGTCATCTACAACATGCCCTATTGCTTTTATTCTGATAAATCCAAAAACAGAAACAACAACTACAATTAACACGGCTAAAAAAATAATTTTTCTTTGATGCACTACCCAAAGTGAAATGCTGTTTAGTATTTGCTTCAGCCACTTTTTTTCCTGATGTTTTAAGTGTTTTGCTTTTGGCACAGGCAGCCAACTAAAAATAGCGGGAAGCAATATTATAGAATATAAAAACACGAGCATAACACATATAGACGCTACTAAACCAAACTCATATAGCAGTTGATTTTGAGTAGCACACAAAACAGAAAAGCCGATTGCTGTTGTAATATTGGCAAAAAATAAAGATGGTGCTGCATTTTGAATAGCTAATAACAATGCCTCGTTTTTAGTTTTATTCCGATTAAGTTCATGATGATATTTGTTTAAGATTAAAATACAGTTGGGTACTCCAATAATAATAAGCAAGGCAGGAACCAAACCTGATAAAATAGAAAGTTTATATCCTAGCAACACAATAACTCCGAGAGAGGAAACCACCCCTAAAACAACTACCAAAGCCGAAAAAAGAATAGCTGCCGGCGAACGAAAGAAAAACCATAATAAAAGAGCCGTAACAAGTAATCCGATATAAAAAAAGTATTGTGTTTCTGATGAAATTTTTCTCATCATAACCGTTCTGATATATGGCATGCCGGATAAATGCACTTGAATCCCGGTTTCTTTCTCAAAATATCTAATTATAGACACAACGGTATCTGTAATGCTGAGCCGCTCTTTCGAATTAAGTTCTTTTTCATAAAAGGTAATTGCCATAGCAGATAAGTTGTTCTTTTTACTAAAAATAATACCATCATAAAATTTAAGTTGTATCACATCATCAATATAATTTTTAATACTTACAGAAGACATTTCTGTTGGCAAGTTTTTATCTTTAAATTCAAACTTTTGTAAAGAATCATTAAATAATAATTCTTTTAAACGACTAATAGAGACTACCGATTGTATGCCTTTAACTACTTTTAGTTGATTGCCGAGTTCTGTCCACTTTTGAAATACTTGTGGAGCATAAAGCTTATTTAAATCAATGCCCACCACCATTACAGCACCATCTTGTCCAAAATATTTTTTAAACTTTTCATATCGGATAGTTGTGCTGTCTGTTTCCGGTAATAGCTTAACATACTTAAATGCAATTTCAACCTTTAGCGCATAATATCCCAAGGTAAGCGAAATCAATAATACAGAAACAATAAGCCAAAGCCTATGTTTTAATATAAATTGCGATAGTTTTTTCATCTAGATGTAAAAATACTTGCTGATTAGCTATTTCTCAATGCAAGTGTAAGTATTTTTTATCAGATTATTATTTTTGACAAATGACATGTCTTTAAATCTTAAATGCCCATACCATGCTATTGTCATTAGTGTATTGGAAAGCACCAATAATAGTATTGTATAGAATCCTTTCATATTGATTTATAATCCGGTGTATTTTCTGAATAATTTAATCGCTAATGCCAATAGAACAATTCCAAAAACCTTTTTCATAATAGAAATACCACCGGCTCCAAGTAGTTTTTCTATCAGATTCATTTTTTTTAGAACAACATATACTATAATAATATTTAATACAATAGCAATAAGTATGGATAACAAACTATACTCTGCACGAATGGATAATAGTGTTGTTAAAGTACCTGTCCCGGCAATTAATGGAAATGCCAGTGGTACAACAGTAGCGGTTGAAGGCATTTCATCTCTTGAAATGCGAATACCCAAAACCATTTCAAAGGCTACTATAAAAATAAGAATAGAGCCTGCTATGGCAAAATCAGAAATTTGAATACCGATAATATCTAAAATAGAAGTTCCTAAAAACAAAAAGCCAACCATAATACCCATAGATACCAATGATGCTTTTAAAGCATTAACCTCTCCAACTTTTTGTTTAAGCGCTATAATAACCGGTATAGAACCTATTACATCTATTACAGCAAACAATACCGTAGTTACTTTTAATATCTCTACAATGTCAAAATACCACTCGTTAGCCATAGACAATCAATTAATTATTTTTAAATATCAATAATAGATTTGTATTAATCACACCTTAAATACTTTCGGAAGAAAATTGTTTTAAGAACCGAACATCGTTTTCAAAAAATAATCGTAAGTCATTAATGCGATATTTCAACATGGTTATTCTCTCTATTCCCATACCAAAAGCAAATCCGGAAAATTTTCTTGAAGATATTCCGCAGTTATCAAGTACTTTTGGATCTACCATACCGCATCCCAATATTTCTACCCATCCACTGTGCTTGCACACACTGCATCCATTCCCTTTACAAATGGTACAACTAATATCTACCTCTGCACTTGGTTCGGTAAATGGGAAGTAACTTGGTCTTAGCCTAATTTGCGTTGATGCTCCAAACATTTCTTTAGCAAAGTATAAAAGTGTTTGTTTTAAATCTACAAAAGAAACATTCTCATCAATAAATAATCCTTCTACCTGATGAAATTGGCAGTGGGCACGCGCACTTATAGATTCGTTACGATATACACGTCCCGGACATATTATTCTAATCGGTGGCGTGTTATTTTCCATTACTCGTATTTGAATACTTGATGTTTGTGTACGTAATACTCTGATGTCATCGGCAACTTCCTTATTGGTATAATCCACATAAAAAGTATCCTGCATATCTCTTGCAGGGTGATCATCCGGTGTATTTAATGCTGTAAAGTTATGCCAATCGTCTTCTATTTCGGGACCATCACTAACCACAAATCCAATTTTTGAAAAAATATCAATGATTTGTTTTCTTACTATTGTTAGTGGATGCAGGGCACCTTCTTGTAGCAACCCTAATTGCAACGAAATATCTTCATTAGTTTCCGAAACTGTATTGCCTTCAATCGCTGTTCTTTGTTCATCAAAAATTAATTTAGCTTTTTCTTTTAGCTGATTAATAAGCTTGCCAAGTTCTTTTTTCAGTTCTATATCCTGAACTATTCTAAAATCGTCCATTAATAATTGAACAATACCCTTTTTACTTAGCCATTTTAAACGAAACTGCTCTAATGCCTCACTATTTGCAATATGTTCATTCTTTAATTCTTGAAAATAATTTTCAATTTTGTTTTTCATTTTAATAAGCGCTAAATTTATCGGAACAAAATTAGATAAATTTTTAATGAGAACACCCTGCCTACTTATATTTTTTTATTTCTATGGAATTTTATTTAGTCAAAACAAACTTTCTTTTGAAATAAAAGATGACGATACGATTAATGTAACAGATGTAATGGGTCAAAAACAAGGGATTTGGAGGACGCATTGGGGTAATGGAGATCTAAAAAAAGAAACTCATTACGTTGATAATAAAAAAACAGGATTGGAAATTACTTTTTACAACTACCCCGATTGCCCTGAATCAGAAGCCTACTATAAAAATGATACATTAGACGGTACACTTACTATTTATTCTAAAAAGTGTAAAAAGATTTTTGAAGAAGATTACATCAAAGGAGTTAAAAACGGAAAAGAAATAGAGTACTATGATAATGGTATAAAAAAAGCAGAAGGTAGCTTCATAAATGGAGCATTGGAAGGCTACTATAAGGTGTACGACAAAAGAGGTCGATTTGCATACGAAACACGTATTATTACAAATGAAATACACTTACAACCAAATCCGGCAGATACGACGCAAAATATTATGTTTAAAGTAATGACCAGAAATAAAAGCAAATGGAAAAAAGAGCTTATTGTTATGGACTTAACGGGCAGTATGTATCCCTTTGCTCAGGAAGTTTCTACATGGTTGCAATTACACTTTCAGCACGATTCCACGCAGCAGTATTTTGTTTTTTTTAATGATGGCGATCGAAAAAATGACGCTATTAAAAAGATTGGTATAACAGGTGGTACTTATTTTTGTGCTGCAAAAAAAACTGAAGACATTATCAGAACAATGCAGCTTACTATCAAAAATGGTGAAGGAGGAGATGCTCAAGAAAATGTTATAGAGGCAATGCTATATGGACTAAAAAAAGTAAAAAATATTGAACATATTATCTTAATTGCAGACAATTGGGCACCGGTAAGGGATATTAATTTACTATCAAAAATAAATGTCCCCGTACACATTATTCTTTGTGGTGTAACGGAAGGCATGAAAATTGGTGCTGATTATTTAAATATTGCCTATAAAACAAAAGGCTCACTGCACACTATAGAAGAAGATATTAGTAACCTCATCAAAACTAAAAATAATCAGTTTTATATTAATGGAAATTACTACGAATTAAAAAATGGAAAGTTTAGATAGTAAGAATTAAAAACCTCTTGTTAAGCTCTCTGCCATTTGTTTCTTCAATCTTATATCTATAGTACTATCTGATGTTGTGAGATGATTACATTTTAAATCCAAATGATAATTTTTACTCCATTCTTTATGGCTGTGAGCTAACTCCTTAATGGCATTAGCAATAAATAAAATTTCTTCGTTTGTCATAGTTGGATGTAAGGATATTCTTGTCCAACCCGGCTTTTCAGAAAAGTCTCCTTTATTAATTAAATCAGTGATTGTTTTAGATTTTTCTTTAGTAACGTGTAATAAATAGTGTCCGTATGTTCCTGCGCAAGAACAGCCGCCTCTACTTTGAATACCAAACTTGTCGTTGAGCAATCTTACACAAAGATTGTAATGTAAATCATCAATATAAAATGAAATAATCGCCAGCCTATCTTTTTGCTCTGAAGCAAGAATATGAAGGTTTGGAATATCAGCAATATGTTGCCATAATAAATCTAAAATTTCATGTTCTCTTTTCAGGATATTTTCTATACCCATTTGTTCTTTAAGTGTAACACACATTGCTGCTTTTATTGTTTGCAAAAATGCGGGTGTTCCTCCATCTTCTCTCGCTTCAATATCGTTAACGTATTTATGTTCTCCCCATGGGTTAGTCCAATCTACTGTTCCGCCACCGGGATCATCAGGGACATCTCTGTTATATAGTTTTTTATTAAATACCAAAACACCTGTTGTACCGGGACCTCCCAAAAATTTATGTGGTGAAAATAACACAGCATCAAGGCAAGTATTTTTATCGGGAGGGTGCATATCTATTTTGACATAAGGTGCTGAACACGCAAAATCAACAAAGCAATAACCCCCCACCTCATGAATAATTCGTGCTATCTCATAATATGGCGTAATAATACCGGTAACATTTGAACATGCCGTAATAGAGGCAATTTTTATTTTTCTATTCTTATATTTTTCAACAAGTTCCTTGAAAGCATTGAGGTCGGGCAAGCCCTGCTCGTTAGGTGGAATAATCTCTACATAGCAAATTGTTTCTATCCAACTGGTTTGATTAGAATGATGCTCCATGTGTGTAATAAATGCAACAGGACGTTCTTCATCAGAAATTTGTGCTTGAAATTTAGAGTTTACTTTAAGATTTAGAATTCTTTGGAGTTTATTAATCATTTTGGTCATTCCGGAGCCGGAAGTAATAATTAAATCGTCAGAAGATGCATTAACGTGTTTTTTGATAATTTGCTGTGCGGAATGATAGGCATAAGTCATTGCCATGCCTGAATAACTTGTTTCAGAATGAGTATTGGCAACCAATGGCATTATTTCTTTTTGAAGTCTTTCTTCAATAGGAGCATAGCACCTGCCGCTGGCTGTCCAGTCGGCATAAATCATCTTTTTTTTATCATTATCAAACTCAATAAAATAATCTGAGCCGATAATATTTTTTCTAAATTTTGAGAAGTATTGTTCTAATTCCATACGCGCAAATAAATGAAGAAAATTTTATTCCTTGAATTTTAAATCTACACTTTTGATAATGGGGCAATAACCTTTGTTTTTATATTTTCATTTTCAGTAAGTACTTCTTTAAGACATTGTATAATGTGATCGTACAATGCATTAATTAGGTTTTCTTTTAAGTATAATTTATTCTGAACAATACTAACTTCTCTGGAAGGCACAGGCTGAGCAATGCTTTTTACTTTTTTCATTTGTTCTTTTGTAAGATATTGCAATGCTAATTCAGGGATAATAGTACTGCCACCATGATGATCAATCAATTTAATAAGCGTATCTAAGTTTCCCACCATAAATTCCAATGAATGTCCTGATGATGGTTTGCAAATATCTAGTACTTGATTTCTTAAACAGTGTCCTTCTGTTAAGAGCCACACATCTTGCTGTTTAATTTCTTTTAATGTTACTTCTTTTTTATTTTGCAACTTCTTATCAGATGTGTAAAGAAAGAATTTTTCATTAAATATTTTTTTTTCAAGAAGATCTTCTTCACCAAGAGGAGTGGCAAGTATTCCGGCATCTATCATACCCTTTTTTACCTTTTCAATAATTTCATCAGTGGTAATTTCTTGGATTTTAATTTTAATATCAGGGAATTGTTTCATAAATGATAATGCAAAAATTGGTACTAAATAAGGCGAAATAGTAGGTATTACACCTATCGTTAAGGTGCCTTTAAGATGCTTTATATTATCCGTTACAATTTCTCTTAACTGCCGAATTTCATTTAATATTTTTTGTGCTTGCCGAATTATTTGCAAGCCCTGCTCAGTAGGAACAACGGGATATTTACTCCTATCAAAAATCGGCGCATTAAGTTCACTCTCTAATTTTTGAATCATCATAGATAATGTGGGTTGTGTAACAAAACACTTTTCTGCTGCTTTGGCAAAGCTCCCTTGTTGGTATAATGTAACTATATATTCTAATTGCTGAATATTCATACCTATAAATTTTAATGATTTTTCTGCAAGTTTAATAAATACAATTGATTATATTTGAATATAATTATATTTTATGAAAAAATAACTTGCACCTTAGCCCATTTTATTCGTATAATTGTAATGTAAAATATCCGTAGTAGTATAAAGAACAAAATCTCTATATTATAACGAGTATTTACTTACTGATAAATAAATACACTATGCAGATACAATCATTTGTTCCGGATTTCTTAGATTACCTTTCTCTGCATAAGAAATATTCTAACCATACAATAACAGCATATAAAAATGACATTCTTACTTTCTGTAATTCACTAGATTCTAAAACAAAAGAAGTTACTAAAAACGATATCAGAGCATACATTATTTATCTTTCGGAAAATAAATTTCAGCCAAAATCTATCAGACGAAAAATTTCTTCCATTCGTTCTTATTTTAAGTACCTAATTAAGTCCGGAAAAATGAAAGCCAATCCATGTGCGGGCGTAATACTTCCAAAACTAAAATCACGAATTCCGGAGTTTGTACAAACTGATAATTTAAAAGAGTACTTTCAACAACAACACGGTTTTAATAATCTTATTGAAACAAGAAATACTTTAATAATTGACTTGTTCTATCAAAGTGGGATGCGTAGAAGTGAACTGACACACTTAACATGGAAAAATATAGATTTTCAAAACATGCATATAAAAGTTCTTGGCAAGGGGAATAAGGAACGACTCATTCCTTTCTCTGATCTCTTAAAAAAATCCCTAAAAAATTATTTGCACTTACTGGAAGCTACCAACATCAAACATCAGTTCATTTTTGTTGATAAAACGGGGAAGCCTTTGTCTTCATATCAAATATATTATATTGTAAAAAATGAAATGCTGAAATTTTCTACACAAAGTAAAAAAAGCCCCCATATTTTAAGACACACATTTGCAACACATCTTCTAAATGAAGGTGCGGATATTAACGCAATAAAGAATTTACTTGGGCATTCAAATTTACAAGCCACACAGATTTATGCTCATAATAACATAGAACAACTAAAAAAAATATACAAACAATCGCATCCTCATTCCGGGGATCATCACTAACCCTAAAACCTAAACACTATGGCAACTAAAATTCAGTCTGTCCACTTTGACGCAGACAAAAAGCTTCTTCAGTTTGTTGAAGAAAGAGTAGGTAAACTTAACAAGTTTGACAGTAATATTATCAGCAGTGATGTTACGCTTAAATTAGATAAATCAGCAGAAAATGCTAATAAGGTAGCTGAAATTAAACTTCATACCAAAAATGGCAGCATGTTTGCCAAAAAGCAAGACAAATCTTTTGAAGCCGCTGTAGATACCGCAATTGACGCTCTTAAAAGACAAATAGAAAAATCAAAGTAGTTATACACAAGATTCATACTGTTTGCCGGGCAATGCTCTAAGCCATCCGTTTAGTTCCATTTCAAGGAGTACAACAGATATTTGGCTATTGCTGAGTTGCATATAAAATGAAATTTCATCAATATGTGCTTTGCCCTTTTCTTTGAGCAAATCATATACGGCTTGCTGTTCTTTATTAAAGATAGGGAGTTCTATTGATTTGGTTTTTGGTTTTGCTTTTTCTTTTTGCCAGTTCATCAGGTATAAAAAATCATCTGCTGATTCAATCATGGCAGCTTTGTTTATTTTGATTAATCCATTACACCCGGAACTATTACTATCTGTTGTTCTTCCCGGAAATGCAAACACATCTTTATGATAACTATTTGCAATGCCTGCCGTAATAATGCTTCCACCATCAGATTTGCTTTCAACTACCACAACCGCATCAGATAATGCCGCCACTATTCTATTTCTTTTCGGAAAATTTTGTGCATCGGGCTTTGCATTAATGGGTAATTCTGAAAACAAAGCCCCATTGTGCATAATCTCTTTTGCTAAATTATAATTAGATGCAGGATAAATATCAGGTAAGCCGTTGCCAAGCACTGCTATTGTTTTTAAATTATTATTCAGAGCTTCTTGGTGCGCAATACTATCTATACCATAAGCCAGTCCACTAATAATGACAACATCAAACTCTTGTATTTTTTTTACAAACTCTGTTACCAAATCTTTTCCATATAAAGTAGGCTTTCGTGTTCCAACAATAGCCACCGTTCTTTCAGCATTCCAGCAATTTATTCCTTGATAATAAAGCAACAAAGGACAATCATTAAAATGTTTTAATCTAGCGGGATAATCTTTATCTGTATAGAAAACAGTTTTAATATTATTGTTTTGTAACTTTTTCATCTCATTTTCTGCAAATTTTAAAGCATCGGATTTACCGCTAATAATTTGACGAGCTATAGATTCTCCGACATTAGGAACTTTCAGTAATTCGCTTTTTTTAGCATTGAAAATAGCTTCCGGGCTTCCACAATAAGACAATAAGTTTTTACCAATCACATCTCCTACATTGTTCAGATGACAAAGTGCTAATTGATAGATGATAGTTTGTTCCATTAAAAAGATTATATTGCCGCAAAAATAGTTTATGTACAGGAAAGAATATATTTTTTTATTCTCTTTTTTTCTCTTAACATTTTCTTTATGGTCACAAACAAAGCACGCTACACTTTATGGAAAAGTTACAGACGATGATAACGAAAGTATTCCCGGTGCCGTTATTTTAATAGACGGAGGGAAACAAAGCGGTCTTGCCGATATAAACGGAAATTATAAAATTAAAATTGTTAATGGGAAACACATTGTTAAATGTTCTTATGTGGGATTGAACACTTTTTCCGTTGCAATAAATACAGAAGACTATAAAGATAGTATTAAGCAAGATATCCAATTAACAAAAAATAAAACCATGCTGGAAGAAGTTGTGGTTTCGGCAGGAAAATATGAACAAAATATTACCGATATTACCGTAAGCATGGATGTTGTAAAGCCAAATTTAATTGAAAATAAAAATGCTATCACCTTAGACCAAACTATGAACCAAGTACCGGGCGTAACCGTTACAGGAGATGGGCAAGCAAGTATCCGCGGAGGTAGTGGATACAGCTATGGTGCAGGCTCTCGTGTAATGATGCTGGTAGATGAAATGCCGATGATTAGTGCCGATGCCAATGATATAAAATGGAATTATCTGCCGATAGAAACAACCGAGCAGGTAGAGGTAATTAAAGGCGCATCTTCTGTATTATATGGCTCATCTGCACTTAATGGTGCTATTAACTTACGAACCATGTATGCCAAAAGCAAGCCCTACACAAATGTAACACTATACAACGGCGTGTATGATGCTCCAAAATATCAATATAAATGGTGGAAAGGAACAACACAGTGGCAAAGAGGTGTTAATTTTGCTCATGGTGAAAAAATAGGAAACTGGGATTTTGTAGTTGGCGGGCACGCTATGTCAGATGATGGGTATAGATATTTGGAAACAGAAAACAGAGGACGTATTAATACCAATATTAGATATAATTTCAAAAAAATTCCCGGACTCTCTGCGGGTATCAATACCAATGCCATGAACACAAAGGGAGGAAATTTTTTCTTATGGGCACATGCTGATAGTGCTTATATCCCACAAGGACACACCATACAGCAATATGATAATACAAGATTTAATGCAGACCCGTTTATACAATATTATTCGGGTTCCAGTAAAATCAGTATGAGAAGCCGATATTTCTTAACAAAAAACAAAAACAATACCAATCAGGAAGCAACCGCAGAACTTTATTATAATGAACTGCAATATCAAAAGAGATGGGCTAAATTTTCAGTAACGGGTGGTTTAGTGCAAATGTATCAACAAGTTTATTCAGGTGCTTTATATGGAAGACATACCGGAAAAAATATGGCAGGATATTTACAATGGGATGCAAAATTTAATAGGTTAAATATTGTTGTTGGTTTGAGAGGTGAATATTTTAAAGTAGATACAGCATACACAAGAGGATATCTTTCAAATAAAATTAAAAATTTACCTTTTCAGCCCGTAGCAAGGTTTGGTGTAAACTATCGTATATTTGAATACACTTTTATAAGAGCATCGTATGGGCAAGGCTATCGTTTCCCAAGCATTGCAGAAAAATACATCAGCACCAATGTTAGTTCATTACAAATATTTCCTAATCAATCACTGCAACCGGAAAGAGGCTACAGTACCGAAATTGGTATCAAGCAAGCATTAAAAATTGGTAAATGGAAAGGGTATGCCGATGTGGCTGCTTTTTATATGGAGTATCGCAATATGATTGAATTTATTTTTAATATTTATGCCCCTAATGGTCCAACAGGGTTTTGGCTGAACGACTTAAAGTATGCAGGATTTAAATCTCAAAATACAGGCAATGCCATGATTAAAGGAACCGAAATAACACTGATGGGAACCGGTAATATTGGTCCTATTAATGCAACTTTATTTTCAGGATATACTTATATTAACCCACTCATCATGGGTTATGACCCCAACAAAGATACATTGGGATTACCAGGTATCAATGTATTAAAATACAGAAACAAGCACTTATTTAAAAATGATATACAATTAGATTGGAAGTTTATCAGTGTTGGATGGAGCACCCGTTATCAAAGTTTTATGGAAAATATTGACCGCCGATTTGTAGAAAGTTTATTTAAAGAGTATGGATTAGATTTACCCATCTTTTATATTTTACCGGGATTAAAAGAGTATAGGGCTACTCACAACACAGGCTCGTGGGTACACGATGCCAGAATAGGGTTTCAAATTTCTAAAAACACAAAAATTGCTTATGTTGTAAATAATGTGTTTAATATTGAATACACCTCACGACCAGGAGATGTCCGTCCGCCAAGGCAACAATTTATTCAAATACAAGTTAAGATTTAGTTACTATAATATCTACCTCATTTTCGTAGAACTTTACTCCCCAATAGTTGAATACAAGCAAGTGAAAATTTCTACTGTGAAGTTATTTGCATTACCTTTCTATAACCAACTTTTTACTGATAACAGCGCCGTTGGTAGTTTCTAACTGAATAAAATAAATACCACTTGCAAACAGATGCGTATCAATACTTGCTTCTTGCTCATTAACGGAAGTAGTATAAACTTTTTCTCCCGCTATTGAGTAAACAACTATATTACGTATTTTTTCAGAAGACTGAATATTTACTTTGTTATTGGCAGGGTTGGGGTAAAGCACCAAGTTATTTTCTTTTACGCTTAGTTCATCAACACTACTCACTCCACAAGAATATTTTTTAGCATATAAAAAGGAAGAGTACACTATAACTGGCTCTCCTGCCGGCGTGATAGCAATGTCGCAATATTGCATAGCGGCATTAGAAGCAGTGCCGCTACCTACATTTACCCAAGCAGAGCCATCAAATTTCATTACTGTTGCTTTGTTAGAATTTCCCTCATCTTGATAGACCACATAAGGTGTACCACTTGCATCTATGGCTATGGAGGTAAAACTTGCCCACCCTGCTGAAAATCCTGCATTACCCACGTTCATCCAGGCAGAGCCATTAAATTTCATAACAGTTGCTTTCCAAGAATTTCCTCCATCCATATACACCGTATAAGGACCGCTCGCATCTATGGCTATGGAGGTATAAGCTGCTTGCCATGCCGAAAAACCCGGAGATCCTACACTTACCCAGGCAGAGCCAGTAAATTTCATCATAGTTGCTTTTTTTGCCTGCCCATAATCTTGATACACCACATAAGGCGTACCGCTTGCATCAATGGTTATAGAAGTATAATCTGCCTGTCCTATCGAAAAACCAGGGCTACCTACATTTACCCAGGCAGAGCCGTTAAATTTCATTACTGTTGCTTTGTTGGAATTTGCATAATCTTGATACACCACATAAGGCGTGCCGCTTGCATCTATGGCTATGGATGTGTAGTCTGCTTCGTCTGCCGAAAAGCCCGGAGTTCCCACATTCACCCAAGCAGAGCCGTTAAATTTCATTACTGTTGCTTTGTTGGAATTTGCATAATCTTGGTACACCACATAAGGCGTGCCGCTTGCATCTATGGCTATGGATGTATAATCTGCCCATCCTGCTGAAAATCCTGGGATTCCAACATTCACCCAAGCGGAACCGTTAAATTTCATTACACTTGCCTTTCTGGAATTTGCATAATCTTGATACACCACATAAGGCGTACCGCTCGCATCAATAGCTATAGAAGCTCCATCTGCTCTTCCTGCTGAAAATCCTGCATTACCTACAATTGTCCAAGCGGAACCGTTAAATTTCATTACACTTGCCTTATA
>JBDHZB010000039.1:0-25403 GCA_039811645.1 Bacteroidia bacterium
ATTCTTGGTTGCATTTGCCTTGGGCTTGCAGTGCTTACCAAAGGGCAGGCAATGGTGCTTATTTTAGCTGTAAGTATTGTTCCAATTTTCTTTTTAAAAAAAGAAAATCCTTTTAAAAAGCTAAAATACTGGTTAGTATTTAAACTTGCCTTTTTTATTTCCGGAGGCTCCTGGTTTATCATTGCTTATTTATCAGGTAATGGAGATGTTATCAAAGCATTTATAGATTATCAAATTCGCTTGCTTAGCACAGAAGACTCCGGACATGGCGGGTTCTTTCTATACCATGTAATCGTATTGCTTATCGGCTGCTTTCCCGCATCTATATTTGCAATAGGAACATTTACAAAGAGATTTCAGAATAATTTACCTGCCACCGCCATGAAAATACTGTTAATTGCTATTCTTATTATTTTTTCCATTGTTAAAACAAAAATTGTACATTATTCTTCCATGGCTTATTATCCAATTAGTTTTCTGGCAGCCACATATTTAATAAACTCTACTTCATTAAATAAACTGACTAGAATATTTCTGGTTTTTCTATCTATTATAATCGGATTTGCGGTTTCTACTTTAGGGTTGATAGAGCAATGGAAAAAACCTTTAATTAGAACGCTTGAAAATACCGATAAGTTTGCTGCAGAAAACCTTAAATCACAGGTTTATTGGAATGGTTACGAATGGTTAATTGGTGTATTATTTATTATTCTAATGGTTATATTTTTCTTTTTGATATATAGGAAGTCTCTAATAACAGCTTCTGTTGTACTTTTTGTAGGGAATATCATTTGGATTGCTTTATTAATTAATTCTTTTGTTGGAAAAGTAGAGCAATATAGCCAAGGCTCAGCTATTAACTTTTTTAAATGGGCAAGCAATCAAAATGCACCAGTAGATACTTATGGCTATAAAAGCTATGCCTACATGTTTTATGGCAACAGATTGCCACTGAGTGCCGCTAAAGAAAAAAAACTTAACATATATATAACCAACATGACTAATGCGGGATACGATAAGCGCAGCTTTTATAATATCGCTTATTTGAATTGGTTAATGGAAGATAAAAGCGAATATCCGGTTTACATTGTTAGTAAAATACAAGATGAAAAAAATGTCCTATTAAATTCTCAAATGATGAAACTATACGATAAAGGCGGATATGTATTTTATTGTAAAAGAAATAAATAATCTAAATTTTAACAATTTTGGAAATTAAAATAATAATTTGTTAGATTTGCCACCTCAAAAAAACACAAAAATATGTCTGAAATTGCAAGCAAAGTAAAATCTATCATTGTAGATAAGTTTGGAAATTAAAATAATAATTTGTTAGATTTGCCACCTCAAAAAAACACAAAAATATGTCTGAAATTGCAAGCAAAGTAAAATCTATCATTGTAGATAAGTTAGGTGTAGATGAAAAAGAAGTTGTAGAAACAGCAAAGTTTACCGACTTAGGTGCTGACTCATTAGATACTGTTGAATTAATCATGGAATTTGAAAAAGAATTTGACATCGCAATTCCTGATGAACAAGCCGAGAAAATCTCTACAGTAGGAGAAGCTATTGCCTATATCGAGTCAAACGCTAAAAAATAATTTCAATGTCTTTACCCAGAAGAGTGGTAGTAACAGGCATGGGTGCCCTTACGCCATTAGGAAATAATGTTCAAGATTATTGGACCAATTTACTTAATGGTGTAAGCGGCGCTGCTCCTATTACGCGTTTTGATGCATCTAAATTTAAAACTCGTTTTGCCTGCGAAGTTAAAAACTTTAATGTTGAAAATTACTTCGATAAAAAAGAAGCAAGGCGCGTAGATACTTATACCCATTATGGTATGGCTGCTGCTGTTCAGGCAATTGAAGCGTCCAGCATTCACTCTGATAATATAAATAAAGATGATATTGGTGTAATTTGGGGATCCGGTATTGGAGGGTTGGATACATTCCAACAAGAAACATTTGCCTTTGCAAAAGGAGATGGCACACCAAGATTTAATCCTTTCTTTATTCCAAAGATGATTGCCGATATTTGTAGCGGACACATCTCTATTCGCTATGGATTCAGAGGTCCTAATTTTACAACTGTTTCCGCATGTGCTTCCTCTACAAATGCAATTATTGACGCTTTTAACTATATTAAATGGGGGAAAGCAAATGCTATTGTAGCAGGCGGAAGTGAAGCTGCCATTAATGAATCCGGTATCGGTGGATTTAATGCTTCACAAGCTTTAAGTACAAGTAATGATAATTATCAAACAGCTTCTCGCCCCTACGATAAAGACAGAGACGGATTTGTTTTAGGTGAAGGTTCCGGTGCTATTATTTTAGAAGAATTAGGACATGCACTTTCAAGAGGCGCAAAAATATACGCAGAAGTTATTGGTGGCGGCATGAGCGCTGATGCCTATCATATTACAGCTCCTCACCCCGATGGCTTGGGCGCTAATTTAGTTATGAAAAGAGCATTAGCCGATGCAGGAATTTCTCCTTCTGATATTGATTACATTAATACGCATGGTACATCTACTCCGCTTGGAGACATTGCTGAACTAAAAGCCATTGTCGGATTATTTGGCGAACACGCATATAAACTCAATATTAGTTCTACAAAATCAATGACAGGACATCTTTTGGGAGCAGCAGGAGTCGTTGAAACCATCGCATCTATTATGGCAGTTATTAATGATGCTATTCCTCCAACTATCAATCATTTTACAGATGACCCTGAAATTGACAATAACTTAAATTTGACATTTAACAAGATGCAAAAAAGAACTGTTAATTTTGCGTTAAGCAATACTTTTGGGTTTGGTGGACATAATGCAGCGGTTATTATTAAAAAATTCAAGCAGTAGTTTTTGCTGAGTATTTTTTCATGGTTAAATAAAAGTAGTTACCAAAGAAAGTTAGAACGCTATCTTGGCTTTAAGGTTAATCATGTAAATACCTATAAAGAAGCATTTACGCACAAAAGTTGTAAGGAAAATTATAATAACCAAAGGTTAGAATTTTTAGGCGATTCTGTGCTGAATTTAATTATCTCAGATTATTTATTTAAAAAATTTCCTACTGCTGATGAAGGAGAGTTAACTAAGTATCGGGTTCGTTTGGTAAACAAGCAATTTCTTAAAAAAACTGCTTTAAAGATAAGTCTAAATGAGTGGCTATACGCAAACATGAGTGATGCGGAAAAGGAAAAATCATCACTAATGGACGATGCGCTTGAAGCATTAATTGGCGCTATTTATATAGATAAAGGATTGCTATTTTGTAAAGCGTTTATAGGAAAGAAAATAATTATTCATTTATCTGATGAGGAATTACAAGAAGTAACTGATTATAAATCTCAGCTGGTTATTCTTTCTCAAAAAAATAAATGGCTACTCCGCTTTAATACCATAATATCAGAAAGAACAAGAGAAGGACATTATTTTAAAATAGAAGTTTTAATTAACAACCATGCTGTTAGTGTTGGGCATGGTGCATCGAAAAGAGATGCAGAGCAAGATGCTTCAAAGAAATATTTATTAGAATTAAATCAACGCACTATTGAGTAAATGGGTTGTGTTGTATTTCATGAGCGATGGTAGTGCTTTGTCCGTGCCCGCTATACACGGTAGTTTCTGCCGGTAATTGGTAGAGTTTATCTTTTATAGAATTAATAAGTGTTTCAAAATTACCTTTTGGTAAATCTGTCCTACCAATACTTTCATAAAATAAAACATCTCCACTTATTAAGATATTATCTTTTTTAGAGTAAAAAGAAATACTGCCGGGAGAGTGTCCCGGTGTATGAATGCACTGTAATTCAGATTTTCCAAACCTAATAATATCATTTTCTTTTAAAAATAGAATGGGTAATGGAGATGGTGTACATGCTAACCCATACATTTTACATGTTAATTCTTGAGTCTCAATTAAAAACAAATCATCTTCGTGCACTTCAGGGTATAATTTATATTTCGTAAAAATAAAATCATTCCCGGAAATATGGTCTATATGTGCGTGCGTTAGTAGAAGCCTGGTAAGGCTTAATTGATGATCTGTTATAAATCTTTCTAGTATTTGATTCTCTTGATGTGTATAATTTCCCGGATCTATTATTACAGCTTCGCGTGTATCATCCCATAACAAATAAGTATTTTCTTGAAATGGTCCAAAAGCAAATATCTGAATGTTCATTCTATTTTTTGAGCAAAAATATCAATTTTAATACCAAAGCCATAATATGCTTTAATACTATTCAGATAAATTTCCTCTGATTGATTTTTAATGGCATTTTCTAAGCCTTGAGTGTTTGTTTTTTCTTACATATATTTATAATAATCAACCCAATATCTACCTCATTAACCGCTCCTTTTGATGTAATTCCGCTAAAACAAACTTCTTTTTACAAACCTTAACATTACTCTAAACAAAGATAACTCCAGAATAAAATATTTAGTGCTTACTTAGCGAAATTTAATGCTTATCAATAATACTTATAAGTTTATAAAAACATTGAAAATAATTCCTATGATTTTATATAGTAAATTTGCAGAAAAAAATTATGATTACACTTATTGGGAAAAAAGCACCTGTATTTCAGGCATCTGCAGTTATTGATGGCGGAAAGATTATTAATAATTTTTCTTTAGAACAATTTATTGATAAAAAGTATGTAGTATTTTTCTTTTATCCAAAGGATTTTACTTTTGTTTGCCCCACAGAATTATGGGCATTTCAAGAAAAACTATCAGAATTTGAAAAGAGGAATTGTGCCGTTGTGGCATGCAGTACCGATACAGAACAAAGTCATTGGGGCTGGTTGCAACTAGATAAAAAACAAGGTGGATTAAAAGGGATTACCTATCCTATTGTAGCGGATACGAACAAAACTATTGCTGCTAATTATGGCTGTATCAATGGAGAATATTATATTGATGATAATGAAAAATTCGTTGCCACTTCAGAAATGATTGCATATAGAGCAACATATCTAATTGATAAAAAAGGTACTGTAAGGCATTTATTAATTAATGATTTACCAATCGGTAGAAATATAGATGAAACATTAAGAACATTAGATGCTTTGCAGTTTATTGAAGAACATGGGGAAGTTTGCCCCGCCAATTGGAACCAAGGTAAAAAAGCCATGAAACCAACGCACGAAGGCACCGCAGACTATTTAGCAACAATCTAATACTAGAAATACCGTAAGTTAGGTACTCCTCAAAAATAATCTTATAGTTTATAAATTAAGGATATTAACCCTTGCATTATGTATTTTATTGTATTTGAAGATTATAGATATCTTTAATTTTCATAAATTCTTTTTCCATGTTAAATCTTAGATCTATTAATCGCCCTGTTCTTACATCAAACACCCAACTATGTACCTTTGGGAATTTATTTTTTTGCCATGATTTTTGTACATG
This sequence comes from Bacteroidia bacterium, assembly GCA_039811645.1. Classification (GTDB taxonomy): domain Bacteria; phylum Bacteroidota; class Bacteroidia; order B-17B0; family Aurantibacillaceae; genus BPGX01. The sequence continues at coordinate 5,426 of JBDHZB010000039.1, forward strand.
ATCTGTTTTAATAATATTAATGCATTGCTCGTGTACATTTAATTCTACTAACCTATCATATTTTTTCCGCTCATCTTTAATGGCATCTAATTCATCTTTATAGAATCTCCGAATGTCCTTTAATGTTTGTAACCAACTGTTAATCTGCCCCATATCTGTTTGTGTCATAGCTGCTCTTATACCGCCACATTCATAATGCCCACATACAATAATATGTTTTACTTTCAAGAATTCTACAGCGTATTGTATTACTGCATTAACGTTATTATCAGTAGATATAACCTGATTAGCTACGTTACGGTGTACAAATACTTGTCCCGGTTTCATTCCCATTAAATCTTCAGATGTTACTCTGCTGTCAGAACATCCAATATATAAAAGCTCTGGAGCTTGTCCTTTTGCCAGTTCGTTAAAATAGTCCGGATTACCGGATAGTTTTTCAGCTATCCATCGTTCATTATTTTTAAATATTACCTCTAAGTTCATAGTACTAATTTATTCGTTTAATGGTACAATAATAAAAATAAATCCTATTAAAATCAAATACCCAATAATAGTATTGCACCACTATAATATTCGTTAATGCTATCATCAATTTTAATCTCTTTACTACATTGTTAATTATTATTAATTCACTTGGCTGTTCATCATTAGTTTCCTTACATTTGCCCCTGAATGATAAAAGCAATACGATTATATTTGTTTGTTATAGCACTTGTTTCTAGTAAATTGCTTTTTTCTGTTAACTCAAATATTAGCCATTCTAAGGTTATAAATCCTTTTCATACAGACAAGGTATTTTATAAAGCAAATCTATGGACAATTGTTTGCGATTCAAAAACTATAGATTGCTTTGAAGAAGAAGAATATAACGATTCTGAATTAGATTACCATGTTCATCTATTAGAAACAAATACTTCAAATACTCCCATTTTGTTTAGCATTAATGATAGTTTTTGGTTATTATATAAAGTTTTAAAAAATAATTCTCATTGTATCAATAGTATCTTTAATCAAAGTAAACACATTCTTACTTCCGTTCTGATTATTTGATATTCCATAAGCTTCTTTGAAGTTTATTTCTGTTTTACTTAAATCAATAACCTTAATTTAAATTAAAAAATGAAAAAGTTCTTTTTAAAATTTTTAAACCCTCATATATTTATAAAAAAGAAGATGTATTATACCATCATCTTTGCTCTTTCAATATCCACAACATACTTGTTAAGCAGTTGTTCTTCCGGTAATAGTGAAAAAGAGGAAAAAATTAAATTTATCGTTACTAGTCCTATTAAACAAGATACTTTAGTAATAAGAAATTATGTATGTCAAATACGGGCTATACAACACATAGAATTAAGAGCATTGGAAGAAGGATATTTACAAAGAATTTATGTAGATGAAGGGCAATATGTAAAGGAAGGACAAATGATGTTTCAAATACTCCCCGTAATTTTACAAGCAGAAGTTCAAAAAGAAGAAGCAGAAGTAAATTTTGCAGAAGTAGAATATTTAAATACCAAACGATTAGCCGACAGTAATATCGTTTCTAAAAATGAACTAGCGTTAGCAAAAGCAAAACTTGAAAAAGCAAAAGCATCTTTAGCATTAGCAAAAGCCAACTATCAGTTTACTGAAATTAAAGCACCCTTCAGTGGTATAATGGATCATTTTTATGCTCGACTTGGCAGCTTATTAGACAAAGGCGATTTATTAACAACGCTTTCAGACAATAGTAAATTATGGGTTTATTTTAATGTTCCTGAGGCAGAATATTTGAACTACAAAGAATCCTTAAATAAAGATAGTGTAATGAAAGTAAAACTATTAATGGCTAACAATAAAGTATTTGATTATCCGGGCATTGTTGAAACAATAGAAGCGGATTTTAATAATGAAACAGGAACCATTCAGTTTAGAGCAACTTTTCCAAACCCAAAAGGGCTTTTAAGACATGGAGAAACAGGTAATATACAAGTAAATGCTCCTTACAAAAATGCTTTGATTATACCTCAAAAAGCAACCTTTGAGGTTTTAGAAAAAAAATATGTTTACATTGTAGATAAAAACAATATCGCACATCAAAAAGAAATCACAATAGCTTCCGAGTTACCTGACTTATATATTGTAAAAAGCGGCATTGATGCAGGTGATAAAATCATTTTAGAAGGAATAAAAAAAGTTCAGGATAACGAAAAAATTGAATACGAATACAAAGAACCCAAATCTGTTATTCATAATCTTAAAGTTTACGTTGAATAAAATTAAATAATCCATTATTATATGTTTAATAAATTTTTAAAAAGACCGGTTCTTGCTATCGTATTATCTGTTGTTATTATATTTTTAGGTGTATTATCTGTTAATACATTATCAACTTCACAATTACCGGAAGTAGCACCTCCTGTAGTAATGGTTTCAGCATCTTACCCCGGTGCCAGCGCACTTACTTTAATTAAATCAACAATTATTCCTTTAGAACAAGCCATTAATGGCGCATGGGGGATGCGCTATATGACATCCGATGCAACAAGTGCAGGCGAGGCTAATATCCAAGTTATTTTTGAACCCGGCACAGATATTAACCAAGCATTGGTTCAAATATCAAATAGAGTTGAACAAGTAAGAAACCGTCTGCCTGTCCTCGTACAAAGAGAAGGTGTTATTATCACGCCTGTTATTCCAAGTATGCTTATGTATATTAACTTATACAGCAAAGATCCGAATGCTAATATGAAGTTTTTGTTTAACTATGCGGGGGTTAATATGATACCGGAAATCCAACGTATCAAAGGAGTTGGGCAAGCTCGTATTCTTGGTAGCCGACAATATGCCATGCGCGTATGGTTAAACCCTGATAGAATGAGAGCCTATAACATATCTCCTGAAGAAGTAATGGATGCAATGGCAAATCAAAGTATTATTGGGAAGCCCGGTAGAATTGGCAGAGGCGATGGAAAAAGGTCAGAAGCATTAGAATATGTACTAACTTATTCTGATAGATTCAGTGAACCAAGCCAGTATGAAAACATTATAATCAAAGCTAACCCAAACGGAGAATTATTAAAGTTAAAAGATATTGCTACTGTCAATTTAGGTAGTGAGTATTATGATATTTATTCTAATTTAAATGGCTATCCATCTGCTGCTATTGTGCTAAAGCAAACTTATGGCAGTAATGCAAGTGCTGTTATCGAAAATATAAAAGCCAAATTAGATGAGTTGAAAAAATCCTTTCCACCCGGTATGGACTATGAAGTTAGTTACGATGTGTCAAAGTTTTTAGATTCTTCTATAGAAAATGTTGTTCACACATTAAGAGATGCATTTATACTTGTAGCATTGGTTGTATTTATTTTCCTTGGTGATTGGCGTTCTACACTTATTCCAACGCTTGCCGTGCCCGTGTCTTTAATCGGAGCATTTGTATTTATGCAGGTATTTGGTTTAACTATCAATATGGTTACTTTGTTTGCATTAGTATTGGCTATAGGAATTGTAGTAGATGATGCAATTGTTGTTGTAGAAGCTGTACACGAAAAAATGCACGGAACCAACATGACACCCTTTAAAGCCGTAAAAATAGTACTTGGGGAAATCAGTGGCGCTGTAATAGCCATCACACTACTTATGACTTCTGTATTTGTGCCTATTTCATTTATGTCAGGACCTGTTGGTGTTTTTTATAGGCAGTTTTCCATTACTATGGCAAGTTCAATTGTCTTATCCGGAGTTATAGCTCTAACTCTAACGCCCGTACTTTCAGCAATGATTTTAAAAAATCCACATTTAAGCCATAAAAAGAAAAATATATTAAGTAAATTGCTTGATGGCTTTAATATCTGGTTTGAAAAAATTACCAATAACTATGTAGCTCTACTGAAAAAAATTACTCACAGAAAAATCATCACAATCTCTTTGTGGCTTGTATTTGTAATAGGTATTTGGGTAGTCTCTGAAAAATTACCGCCAGGATTTATTCCAAGTGAAGATCAAGGGATGATTTATACAATCATTCAAACTCCGCCCGGCTCTACCCTAGAAAGAACCAACGATGTTGCAAAACAATTACAAGAATTGATTATGAAAAAAGTTGATGGAGTTAAATCGGTTTCTTCTATTGCAGGATACGAAGTACTTACAGAAGGACGGGGATCAAATGCCGCTACTTGTTTAATTAATTTAAAACCATGGAATGAAAGAAAACATACTGCCGCTGAAATAATAGAAGAATTAGAAAAAATGAAAAGCGAATTTCCCGGTTCTACAGTAGAATTTTTTGAACCTCCTGCCGTTCCCGGATTTGGCGCTGCCGGTGGATTTGCATTACAACTTTTAGACAAAACTAACTCAGGAGATTACAAACAATTAGAAAAAGTAACAACCGACTTTATGTCTACTCTAAAAAAACGAAAAGAACTAACCGGTTTGTTTACCTTTTTTAGTGCTAATTATCCACAATATGAAATTGAAATTGACAACCAAGTAGCTATGCAAAAAGGCGTTACAATTAACCAAGCCATGGATGCACTTTCTATTTTTGTTGGTAGTACTTACGAACTTGGATTCATTAAATATGAGCGTTTTTTCAAAGTATTTGTGCAAGCTGCTCCGGAATTTAGAAAACTGCCAAGTGATTTATTAAATCTATATGTAAAAAATGATAAAGGAGAAATGGTTCCTTTTTCAGCATTTATGAAATTTAAAAAAATACAAGGTGCCAATGAAATTAATAGATTTAATATGTATAACACCGCAGCCATTAGAGGAGGTCCTTCTGAAGGTTATAGTAGTGGAGAAGCCATTAACGTTGTAAAAGAAGTTGCTAAAAAAACACTTCCTAAAGGATTTGACATAGATTGGGCGGCACTATCTTATGATGAAGTAAGGCGAGGCAATGAAGCCATTTATATCTTTTTAATTGTAGTAATATTTGTGTATCTTGTTTTAGCAGCGCAATATGAAAGTTTTATTATTCCATTGGCAGTAATACTTTCTTTGCCGGCAGGTGTTTTTGGGTCATTTTTGTTTGTAAAATCATTGGGCTTAGCCAACGATATTTATGCACAAATCGGCTTAATTATGTTGATTGGATTGTTAGGGAAAAACGCTGTTTTAATTGTTGAGTTTGCTGTTCAAAAACACCACCAAGGGGCATCTATTTTAGACGCAGCTATTGAAGGTGCAAGAATCAGGTTCAGACCGATTTTAATGACATCTTTTGCTTTTATTGTTGGGCTTATTCCTTTAGTATTAGCACATGGTGCAGGGTCTATTAGTAACCGAACAATTGGAAGTTCTGCACTTGGCGGCATGTTATTCGGAACTATTTTTGGAGTAATAATTGTTCCCGGATTATACTATATTTTTGCTCACTTAGCTGAAGGAAAAAAATTAATAAAAGATGAGGAAGAGGATTCTTTAACAGAAAGTGTTGTTCACACCATTGATACCTTTAAACAAACAGATGAAACGGAAAACGATGAAGAAAAATAGTATATTATATTTAGGAATTACATGTGCAGTATTAATTACAGGGTGTAAAGTGCCTTTTAATGTGCAAAAAAGTGAAAATAAAAATGTACCTTCTACATATCCCATTGCATCAAAAGACAGTACCAATTCGGCTATTCTCAAGTGGCGTGTATTTTTTACAGATTCTAATTTAATAGCATTAATTGATACCGCATTAAAAAACAATCAGGAATTAAATATTATCCTACAAGAAATCAATATTGCCAATAGTGAAGTTTTAGCCAGAAAAGGTGCTTACTTGCCATATCTTGGTATAGGCGGTGGCACTAGTTTAGAAAAATCTGCTCTATATACCAGAAACGGCGCTGTTGATGACGGAACAAATATAAAGTCCGGGCAAAAAATTCCTGATCCGTTATCCAATTTTGCTTTGTATGGTAATCTAAATTGGGAAATAGATATTTGGAAAAAATTACGGAACTCAAAAAAATCTGCTGTTTACAAATACTTAGCGTCTATAGAAGGTAAAAATTTTATGGTTACGAATTTAGTATCTGAAATTGCTAACACTTATTATGAGCTTATTGCATTAGATAATCAATTAGAGATTCTAAAAAACAATTTAAAAATTCAAGAAGAAGCATTGGCAATTGTAAAAATAGAAAAACAAACTGCTGTTGTTACAGAACTTGCTGTCAAGAGATTTGAAGCCGAATTATTTAAGAATAAAAGCCATATATATTCTATTCAACAGAAAATTATAGAAACAGAAAATAAAATTAATTTTTTGGTCGGAAGATTTCCTCAACCAATTAAACGAAACTCTAATAATTTTATCAACTTTATACCATATACTGTAAAAAGCGGGTTACCTTCTCAGCTATTACAACAAAGACCTGACATCAAACAAGCTGAATTAGGATTGTTAGCTGCTAAGTTAGATGTAAAATCTGCAAAAGCTGCATTTTATCCATCATTAAATATTTCTGCTTTTACGGGTTTACAAGCATTTCAGTTGCTATACTTAACTACTTTACCACAATCTCTTTTTTATGTTTTAGGAGGAGATTTACTTGTACCTTTAATAAACAGAACTGCAATAAAGTCATTATATTATTCTGCTAATGCTAAACAAATACAAGCTATTTATAATTATGAAAGAACGGTATTAAATGCATTTATTGAAACCGCTAATCAAATTTCAAATATAGATAATTTGCAGAAGAGCTATAACCTTAAAAACCAACAAGTAGAAACATTAATTCAATCTGTGAATATCTCTATAAACTTATTCAAATCAGCAAGAGCAGATTATATGGAAGTATTATTTACACAACGAGATGCCTTAGAAGCTAAAATGGAACTAGTGGAAACTAAAAAACAACAGTTTAACGCTTCTATTAATTTATACAGAAACTTAGGTGGCGGATGGAAATAAAATTATATTCAAACAACTATTTTCTTATGTATTTTTTATTACATTCGCACAAAACTATATTTGTAAATAAAACAAAATAGGTTTACTTAAAATTCTTCTTTTAATTATACAATATGCCAAAAAGTGCAATTAAATATTTATTATTATTCGTCTTACTAACAAGTAAATTTTACACACAAGATAGTATTAATTTTAAACCTATATCATATACCCTTGTTGATATTGAAAAGATTTTCCTAACAAAAAACTATCAACTTCTTGCTGCAAAATATAATATTGACGCTCAAAAAGCAGCTATCATTCAAGCAAAACTTTACCCCAATCCAAATATTAGCTATATAGGTGGTGCATTTAAACCATCTTACATACACTACCCCGAAAAAGTAGCAGAGCAAATGGTTAATGTTTCTCAAGTAATTCGTTTGGCAGGAAAAAGAAGAAAAGAAATACAAATGGCAAAAACCAATGCTATACTTGCCGAAGATCAATTTCTGGATTTGTTACGTACATTAAAATATACATTACGCAGTGATTTTTTTTCAATCTATTATTTACAACAAACAGCAAAAGTATATGACGAAGCAATTATTGCGTTAAAAAAAGTAGTAGATGCCGGAGAAATTCAATTACAAAAAGGATTTATTTCCAAACGAGAATATCTTAACAACAAAGCTACACTTTATAGTTTACAAAGCGAATATAATGATTTAAAAAATCAAATCAATGACAAACAAAGTGAATTAAGAATTTTATTAGATACTACAGGCATCTATATTACACCAAATATAGAATCATTTAATATTGATAACATAAGTCCAAAACAGTATTCTTACAATACATTTGTTGATTCTGCTTTTAAAAATAGAGGCGATTTACTAATTGTCCAACATAATTTTTTACTAAATATTCAGAATTTAAGTTATCAAAAATCTCTTGCCGTACCTGACATCACAGCCATTTATGCATTTGACAGCCATGGGAACGCGTGGGATTACCAACATGCATTTGGATTTGCCATTGATTTACCATTCTTTGATAGGAATCAAGGGAATATTAAAGTTGCAAAATATCTGGTAAAACAATACAATGCTTTATTACAAGACACAAAACTTCAAATAAAAGAAAGTATTTTTCACTCGTATCAACAAGCTCTTTTTCAATACCAAATGTACACATCATTTGACAAAAACTTTTTAAAGGAAATCGGAACATTATCAAAAGATGTTTTAGACCAATACATAAAAAGAACCATTAACATGACAGAGTTTTTGACCTTTTATAGTGCCTACAAAGACAATGTTGTTCAGTTAAATCTTATTTTATCAAATTTAATGAATGCCTATGTTGGTATTGATTTTGCAACGGGCACAGACTTTTTCATAAAAACTAAATAATCATTATTGTATGAATAGAAACAATAAAACAACTCAAATCACTTTAACTAAATCGTATAATTTTGCATTAAAAAGCTTACTGTTATTGGCTGTTTTATTAACCGCTTATGATTGTAAACACGATAACAAGAACAACACGGAAACGCAATCAAAACTCTGTATTCCGGATTCTATGTCTAAAAGTATTACATTTGATACTATTAAATTAGTAAGCACTGCCATAGATTTAAATTTATCCGGAAAAATTGCTGTAGATGAAGATAAACAAGTGAAAATATATCCTTTAGCAAGTGGTTGGATACAAGAAGTAAAAGTAGAATTAGGCGATTATGTTCAACAAGGGCAATTATTAGCCCTAATTAAAAGCCCGGATATTGCAGAATTAATGGATAATGCTATTACTGCTAAAAAAGACATGGAAATAGCAAAAAAGAATATGGATGCACAAGAACAACTATACAAAAGTGGGTTGGCATCAGAGGTAGATTATGTTACATCTCAAAAAAACTATGATAAAGCATTTGCAACCTACACAAAAGCCAATGAAATTATTAAACTCTACGGTAGTAAAGAAGGAGACATTAGCAGTTATTATATAAAATCTCCTATATCCGGATTTATAACAGAAAAGAAAATATCAACCGGTATGCAAATACGCAGTGATGCAGGAGATAACCTTTTTGCAATTTCTGATTTGCAAGATGTTTGGGTTATTGCTAACGTTTATGAAACAGATATCGGAAAAATAACACTTGGAGATACTGTAAATGTAAACACCATAAGTTATAATGATAAAATATTCTTAGGGAAAATTGATAAAATATATAATGTACTCAACCCCGATACAAAAGTATTGAATATACGCATTAAACTTAACAACCCTAATTATTTACTTAAACCGGGTATGTTTGCAAGAATTAATGTAAGATGCCCCGGAAATGAAGAAGTATTAGCTATTTCATCAAAAGCCATTATTTTTGATAATAATAAAAATTATTTATTAAAGTATGACGGAAAATGCAACTTAAATATACAGCCAATCACTGTTATTAAAAGCTTTGAAGAAAAAAGTTTTATCAAAGGAAAAGGAATAAAGAAAGGAGATATTATTATAGAAAAAAATAATTTTTATCTCTTTACTGCGCTTAATTTATTATAATATTCCATCAATGAACCATCTAAATACACCTTACCATACTATATCAAATTAATAGTTTATGACTAATTTTATAAAAGGACTTGTATCATTTTCTCTAAAAAATCGTATTTTGATATTTGCAATTACAGCAATTGCCGTTACTATGGGAATATTTTCTTATGTCAAAACACCCATTGTAGCATTTCCTGACTTTACAAATACTGAAATAAGAATTATTACACAATGGCATGGAAAAAGTGCAGAAGAAATAGAACGGTTTGTTACAGTCCCTATCGAAATTGCCATGAATGCTGTGCAACGAAAAACAAATATGCGTTCTCGTACAATGTTCGGACTTTCTGTTGTTAGTATTCTTTTTGAAGATGGTGTAGAAGATCAATATGCAAGGCAACAAATAATGTCCATGCTACAAGATGTAGATTTACCGGACGGTGTAACTCCCTATCTAACTCCTCCAACAGGACCTATTGATGAAATTTTCCGATATACTATAAAAGCCGATACTAATATATACTCGTCGGCAGAAATTCGAACGATACAAGACTGGGTTATAGAACGCGCTATACGAACCGTTCCGGGCGTAGCAGATGTAAATGCTTTTGGAGGAAAAATAAAAACATTTGAAGTAAGTACTCACCCCAAATTATTAGAAAAATATGAACTTACCGCTTTAGATGTTTATAATGCTATTCAAAGCAGTAATGTAAATGTAGGTGGAGATGTAATTGAAAAGGCTGCCCAAAATTTTGTTGTTCGCGGAATTGGATTGTTAAACAATATTCACGAAATTGAGAATATTACAATAACAAATTACAAGGGAACACCTATTTTAGTTCGCAATGTAGCAGATGTTAGAGAGTCACATCGCCCAAGACTTGGACAGGTTGGTCTTGGCAGAGATAACGATGATGTTGTAGAAGCAATTGTTTTACAAAGAAAGGGTATTGACCCTTCTCCGGTATTAGCAGAACTGACTAAAAAAGTTGAATACCTCAATGATAATGTCCTGCCAAAAGGAATGAGCATTGAAACTTTTTATAACAGACAAAATCTAATTAATTTTTGTTTACATACTGTTCTACACAATGTTACAGAAGGGTTAATTCTTGTGATTATTATTGTGTTTGTATTTATGTTGGATTGGCGAAGTACGCTTATTTTATCTCTTACTGTTCCATTATCTATTTTATTTGCATTTATGTGTTTGTATATGAAAGGAATGTTTGCCAATTTAATTTCAATAGGTGCACTAGACTTTGGTATATTAATTGACGGAACGGTGGTTATAGTAGAAGGTCTATTCGTTGCTTTTGTACAATATTCTGAAAAAATAGGAATAGATCGCTTTAACAAAATGAGCAAACTGGGATTAATTAAAAATACTGTTTCAAAAATGGCAATCAGTATTTTCTTTGCTCAAATCATTATGATTACTGCTCTTGCACCGGTATTTACATTTGAAAAAGTTGAAGGAAAAATATTTTCTCCTTTAGCATATATGTTAGGATTTGCTTTACTTGGTTCTCTAATTATTACATTTACTTTTGTTCCGGCAATGGCTAGCTTACTTTTTAAGAAAGACGTAAAAGAAAAACACAATATTCTAATTGCCGGAATGACAAAATATTATGAAAAACTATTTGACTGGATTATGAGAAATAAGAGACTCACCATCGGTATATCTTTAGCTATTTTAATTACCGCATTTTCATCAGCAAAATTTTTAGGTACAGAATTTTTACCCGAATTAGATGAAGGTGCTCTTTGGTTACGCGGTGTTGGTCCTCCGGGACTTTCTCTTACAGAATCTAAAGCATTAGCCGACAACTTACGAAAAGACATTCTTAGCTTTCCTGAAGTAAAACGTTGTATCTCACAAACCGGAAGGCCGGATGATGGAACCGATATTAAAGGATTTAATAATATAGAGTTGCTAATTGATATTTATCCACAAGAACAATGGAAAACTAAAACAAAAAACAAAGAAGAATTAATTAATAAAATAGCAAAAAGAATCAATGAAAAATATATTGGTATCTTATGGACATTCTCTCAACCAATACTGGATAATGTTAATGAAGCTGTTGCTGGATTACCGATTAATAATGGTATTAAGGTGTATGGACAAAATTTAGACACCTTACGGGAATATGTAAACACAATAGACAGTCTTGTAAAAACAGTAAAAGGCACAGAGGGAGTCGGTGTACTGCAAATTAGTGGGCAGCCTGAATTAAAAATCGATTTAAATCAAGAAAAAATGGCCCTTTATGGTGTTAAAACAATAGACGCAAATGCCATTATTGAAATGGCAATAGGTGGAAAAGCAGCAACACAATTATATGAAAATGAGAAGCACTTTGATGTCAGAGTTAGATACTTAGAACAATTTAGAAAAACAGAAAACGAAATCGCTAATTTATTAGTCCCTACTTCTACGGGAGCTAGGGTTCCATTAAAAGAAATTGCTACCATTAAATCAAGAACAGGCTCCGTAATGATTTATCGAGATAATAACGAGCGCTATGGTATAGTCCAATTTTCAACAGGAGAAGATATGGGAGGTGTGGTAGGTAAGATTATAGATAAACTTAATAAATTTGTTAAACCACCTAAAGGTTATCATATAGAGTTTGCTGGAGAATACTCTAGCCAAGTACGTGCTATGAAAAGGTTGTCTATTGTTGTTCCTATTTGTATTGCTATTATTTTTATAATTCTTTTAGTAGCATTTCGTAATGTATATGATGTGCTTTTAATTATGGCAAATGTGCCCTTTGCTTTAGTAGGTGGTATCTTTTCGCTTTTACTTACGGGGACTACCTTTAATATATCAGCCGGTATTGGATTTGTTGCCTTATTTGGAATTTGTATTCAAAATGGTGTGATTTTAATCTCTACATTCAGACAATATTTAAGTGAGGATATGGCTCTTGATGATGCAATTAAACATGGTTCTTTAAGCCGACTTAGACCTGTTGTGATGACTTCACTAATAGCAATATTTGGACTACTACCTGCGGCTATGAGTCATGGTATTGGTGCGCAAACATCAAAGCCATTTGCCATTGTAATTGTTGGTGGTTTATTTACATCTATGGTACTTGTACTCGTAATCCTTCCTCTGATGTATAAAATAATTTATTCAAAGAAGAAATTAAAGTAAATCAAATCTAATATTTTTCAATCTATTAATATTTTTAATTGCTCCTCAATTGCTCTGATTTTACTCAATGTGTCTTGCTCTTTTTGTTTTTCTTTCTCTAATAATTCCGGCTTTGCGTTTTGAACAAACCGTTCATTAGATAATTTTGTTCTTACAGATTCTAAAAATCCTTTTAGGTATTCTAACTCTTGAGTGTACTTTTCTTTTTCCTTTCCTGAAACTACTTGCGACAAGTGTTTAGGTAAATCTATATAAATAGTTCGTGTAGGTGTAATAATGGCTTTTCCTGATATTGCAGCACCCGCATTAAGTAATGTCTTTGGGCTTAAACCTGATAATTTTTCTATCCATTCGTCATAAGCACCACTTTCTGTTTTTGCTTCTTTCCATAGTAATTTTTCTTTTGGAGATATGACCAACGAACTGCGATATTCTCGTATTTGAGCTACAATTTGTTGAAGTGAATTGTATATTTTGAGTGTGTTTTCATTTACTGTCGTTAATTCTACCCATTCTGAAACAATCAAATCACTCTGATTATCTTCTTTCATAAGATGCCAAATTTCCTCTGTAATAAATGGCATCCATGGATGTAATACTTTTAAGATATTTTCAAAGAGCATGGTTGTTTTTTCTATTACCTTACGACTAATTCCTTCACTAAAATTTTCAGGCTTAATAGCTTCTAAATACCATGAACAAAAATCATCCCATACTAATTTATATGTGCTCATTAAAGCATCATTTAATCTGAATTTATCAAATAAGTTATTAATGTTTTTTAATTCTATATTAAATTTATTTTCAAACAATTCTATTGCTTGCAATTGATATAAATTTGGTTCCTTCTCTGATACCTCATAAGTTTTTATCATCCTAAATGCATTCCATATTTTATTAGAAAAGTTTCTGCCTTGCACGCAATACTCCTCATCAAACAATAAATCATTTCCTGCGGGCGAACTAAATAGCATACCAACACGTACAGCATCTGCACCATATTTATCAATTAAATCTAATGGATCCGGACTATTTCCTAAACTTTTACTCATTTTTCTTCCCAACTTGTCTCTAACAATACCGGTTAAATAAACATTGGTAAATGGTTTCCCATTCCCCCATAAGTATCCTGCAATAATCATCCTTGCTACCCAAAAGAAAAGAATTTCCGGAGCTGTTACTAAATCATTTGTAGGATAGTAATACTTAAAATCTTCATTAGCGTTTGATATACCATTTTTAATTACGCTGCTGTCAAATACTGTAAGCGGCCACAACCATGAAGAAAACCATGTGTCTAATACATCTTCCTCTTGTTTAATATCTTCTGTACTTAATTTATTATTTTGAAAATATAATTCTGCTTCTTGATATGTTTTACATACCGCAATATCTCCATTACTATTATACCACGCAGGAATTCTTTGCCCCCACCATAACTGCCGACTAATGCACCAATCCTTTACATTTTCCATCCAATGCTTATATGTATTAATAAACTTATCGGGAATCAATTTAACATCATGTTCTAAAACACTTTGCAGTGCGGGCTTACTAATATCTTTCATTTTTACAAACCATTGATGGCTTAAATAAGGTTCTATCACCGCATCTGTTCTTTCACTATGCCCTACTTTATTTTTAATTGTTTCTATTTTTTCAACCAATTGATTTTCGGTCAAATCTTTTATAATCTGCTTGCGGCAGGCAAATCTATCCATTCCTATGTATGCTCCTGCATCTTTAGAAATTTTTCCATCTTCTGTTAGTCCAATAATAATTGGTAATTTGTACTTTAACCCTAATTCATAATCTGCAATATCATGAGCGGGTGTAACTTTAAGAGCCCCTGTACCAAAAGTAATATCGATATATTCATCTGCAATAATAGGAACTGCCCTATTTACTATGGGAACAATAACTTTTTTGCCTATTAACTGTTTATACCTTTCATCATTTGGGTTTACACACACTGCAACATCAGCCATAATGGTTTCCGGACGAGTTGTGGCAATACAAATATAATCTTTAGAATTTTCTAAATAATACTTAACATATACCAACTGGCTATTTGCTTCTTTGTATATTACTTCTTCATCACTAAGTGCTGTTTTCCCAATTGGGTCCCAGTGTATCATTCTATAACCACGATAAATAAATCCTCTTTTATGTAAATCTATAAATGCATCTAACACCGCTTCGCTCATATCTGCATCCATAGTAAACTTAGTACGGCTCCAATCGCAAGATGCTCCTAATTTTTTTAATTGTTCTAAAATAATCCCGCCATATTTTTCTTTCCACTCCCATGCATATTTTAGAAAATCTTCTCTTGACAAATCTGATTTTTTAATTCCTCTGTCTGCGAGCATTTTTACAACTTTAGCTTCCGTAGCAATGCTTGCGTGATCTGTTCCCGGAACCCAACATGCATTTAAGCCGAGCATTCTTGCTCTTCTTATCAAAACGTCTTGAATTGTATTATTAAGCATGTGCCCCATGTGAAGAACACCTGTAACATTTGGCGGTGGTATTACAATCGTATATGCTTTTTTATTCAGATTAATTTTAGATTCAAAATATTTTTTTTCAATCCAATAAGCATACCATTTATTTTCTACTGTCTTAGGATCATACTTTTTTGCCAGTTCCATTTTAATTTATTTATTATGTTAATTTTCGCAAAAATAATCAAACATTGTGAACTATCTTTTGTTTGGAATAATTTTTGTGCTTAACTTTGAGAAAAATTTTAACTATGAAAAAATTATTTTACTCAGTTGCAATCATCGGTGCTATGATAAGCACAAATTTAAATGCTCAAGATGTTACTAAAACCCCTCCTGCAGGAGAAACCCAACCAACTAGTTTAGCAGATATTAAATTTGACAAAACTGTACATGACTTTGGCACTATTCCTCAAGGCGGAAATGGAGAATGTGAATTTAAATTTACCAATACAGGTAAAGAACCATTGGTTATTACTAATTGTATGGGAAGTTGCGGTTGTACAGTACCTCAATGTCCAAAAGAACCCGTATTACCAGGCAAAACAGGAAGTGTTAAAGTTAAATATGATACAAATAGAGTTGGTCCATTTGTTAAAAGTGTAACGGTTAATTCAAATGCAAAATCCGGTGTACAAACAATACAAATCAAAGGAACGGTAGAAGCAAAACCGGTAGAAGAATCTTTTCCTCAACAAAAGCAAAGCAACAATGCTCCTGCTAACAAATAAAACTTAAAATTATGAAAAAGTTAATTGCATTAGTAACCGTAAGTTTATCACTTACCTTTTTTGGGAAGGCTCAAGAGTCTGTAGTTCCTACCAACGATCCTAACGCTCCTGCAATAACATTTGACTCTGATGTTGTAGATTACGGCACAATTGCTGTTGAAGCAGATGGTATCCGAGAATTTAAATTCAAAAATACAGGCAAATCACCTTTAACCATTACTAATGTTCAGGGTGAATGTGGCTGTACAGCTACCACTATTGATGGAAAACCGGGATGGCCACAGGAACCAATCTTACCGGGTAAAAGTGGATCTATCAAAGTAAAATACGATACAAAAAGAATAGGACGCTTTGAAAAGAACATTACGGTAACTTCTAATGCTAATTATCCTATTGTAAAATTAAAAATTAAAGGCGAAGTAAAAGCCAAATAAGCATTACTTTCTATTTTAAACTTAAAAAAGCCCCAAATTGGGGCTTTTTTATTACATCATACTTTTTCTTTAACTATTTCTGCCTAATTTTACTTCAATACTTTTGGTAGCATGAGGTACACTGCGTAATCTTTCTTTTGGAATTAATTTGCCTGTAACTGTACAGATACCGTAAGTTTTATTTTCAACACGCACCAGTGCATTACGTAAGTCTATAATATATTTTTCTAATCGCATCATTTGCTGCTCTATCTCTTCTTTTGTCATAACACCTGAACCATCTTCTATCATTTTAAAAGTTGGCGAGGTGTCGTCTATTCCATTATCGTCTTCGTTTGTAAAGTATTTTTTTAACTGGTTATAGTTTTCTTGTGTTTCTTTTAGTTTTTGCTGTATAATTAATCTAAATTCTTGTAATTCTTTATCAGAGTATCTTTCTTTAGATGATTTTCCGGCTACATAAGGTTTGGGCTCATCTTCTTTTTCTTTTATATATGATTTCTTTGTAGGGTCTATCTGGAGTGGTCTATTTCTAATTATTTCTTCTATAGAATGGTGATGGTTATGTCGAGATTCTTCCTTTGAAGATTTTTTATTTCCTTTTTGTTTTGTGTCAAATTCTTCCTCTTCTTCTTCCATTAATGGTGCTTCTGAATCCTCCATCATAGGTTCTATGCCTTCCATATCAATACCATCAACCTCAGAAATATCATCAACTTCTACTTCTTCATCTTCTTCTTCAACAAAGCTATCATCTTCTTCTTCCAATTCATCTTCTTCTTCGAATATTTCTGATTTCTTAGCTTTTGATTTAACCTTTCCTTTCTTTTTTTCTTCTTTTTTATTATTTTTTTTCTCTACCTTTTTTGTTGTAGTTTTTAAAGATTTTTCTGTCTTTTTAGTATCTTTTTTCTTCTCTACTTTAGCAGTGGATTTCTTTTTTGTATCTGTCTCTTTTTTAGAATCAGCTTTCTTACTTTTCTTTTCTGCTTTTGCCTTTTTAGCCGGTTTTTTACTTTTCTCAGCTTTATTTGCTTTTGGCTTTGCTGTTTTTTTCTTCTCTTCTTTTTTCTTCTTTGCCATATTTTAAATTTTAGTTGTTATTAATTCTTCCTTCTGCACTAACACAAATATATTGAAATTATCATCTATTTCTACTTGAATTGCGTTTTCAATCTTATCAGAAGTTTCTATCTTTCTACATAATGTTTCTGTACAAATATAATCTTTAAACTTATCAATTACTATATTAAAATTATTGTTGTTTTGAATTTTTATAATAATTCTATCTGTAATATCTAAGTTCATTTCTTTTCTAATATTCTGAATTCTGTTTACAAATTCTCTTGCCAATCCTTCTTGTTTCAAATCTTCAGTTATAGTAATATCTAATGCTACCGTTATGTTACCCTTTGTGGCAACCTTCCAACCCGGCACATCAATCGGAATAATTTCCACATCATCTTCTATTAATTTTATCTGCTCATCATTATTAGTTAATTCAATAAAACCATCTCTTTCAATTTGAGTAATTGCTTGTTGTGCACTATTTTGTAAAAACGATTGTAAAAACTTGGTATGCTTAGGGTATTTTGCACCAACACTCTTAAAATTTAATTTGATATTTTTAATAATCTTGATAGTAGTCTCATCTACAAGCTCCAATGCTTTAACATTTACCTCATTTAATATGATATCTTTTACATTGAGAATTTTAGATTTAATCTCTTGATTTAATATTGGTATTTGTACCTTATTAAGCGGTTGTCTTACCTTAATAGTTTCTTTTTTTCTAATAGATAATATCAAAGAAGATATATTTTGAGCAAGGCTCATTCTTTGCTCTAAGTCTGTATTTATATTATTATTATTACACTGCGGAAATGATGATAAATGAACTGATTCATATTTATAATAATCCTTATTTGGGCTTTGTTTAAGGTTTTGATATAACCATTCTGAGAAAAACGGGGCGATAGGAGCTATTAATTTGGTAACTGTGTAAAGAGTAAAATGTAGTACTTCGTATGCCGAAATTTTATCTGATGTTTCTGAGTTTTTCCAAAATCTTCTACGCGATAATCTTACATACCAATTGCTTAAATGTTCATCTACGAAATCTTCTATAGCTCTTGCTGCCTTATGGGGCTCAAAGTCGTCGTAATATAATGTTACTTCTTTTATGAGGCTGTTTAGTTTGGAAGTAATCCAATAATCTAATTCATGGCGCCCCGCTTCTGCCATATTAAGATTGTTTGATGGTGTAAATTTATCCACGTTCGCATACATGGCATAAAATTGATAGATATTATAGAGCGTAGAAAATAATTTGCGTTGCGACTCAACTACTCCATTAATATCAAATTTTAAGTTATCCCAAGGTGCAGCGTTAGAAATCATATACCAGCGTGTAGCATCGGCACCGTATTTTTCAATAGTTTCAAATGGATCAACAGCATTGCCTAAACGTTTACTCATTTTATTGCCATTTTTATCTAATACCAATCCATTAGATACCACATTTTTATATGCTACCGAATCAAAACACATAGTGGCAATGGCGTGTAATGTAAAAAACCAACCGCGAGTTTGATCAACACCTTCAGCAATAAAATCTGCAGGATAATATTTTTTATTATCAATCAGTTCTCTATTCTCAAATGGATAATGGAGTTGGGCATAGGGCATAGATCCGCTATCAAACCATACATCAATTAAATCCGGCTCACGAAATAATTTTTTCCCATTACGTTCTAACACAATATTGTCCGCATAAGGTTTGTGCAAATCAAATGTTTCATAATTCTCTTTTGAAAAATTATTTGGCGTAAACTTTTCTAAAGGATTTTCTGACATAAACCCTTTCGCTAAAGAATTTTCAATTTCTCTTTTTAGTTCTTCTACACTACCAATAACGATTTGTTCTGTTTTATCTTCGCTTGTCCAAATAGGAATTGGAATACCCCAAAAGCGAGAGCGAGATAAATTCCAATCGTTTAAGTTTTCTAACCAATTTCCAAAACGTCCACTACCTGTGGCTTCCGGTTTCCAATTAATTGTTTGATTTAATTCAATCATACGGGTTTTCATTGCCGTTGATTTTATAAACCATGAGTCTAAAGGATAGTACAATATCGGTTTATCTGTTCTCCAACAGTGTGGATAGCTGTGTTCGTAGGTTTCTTTTTTAAATAACTTACCTTCTTCTTGTAATTTTAATACAATGCGTTCATCTACACTTAGGTAAACTTTCAGGTCTTTTATCTTTCCTGCTTTTTCAAGGATTTGTTTTTGTTTTTCAAATTCAGATTTTTTTTCACTTTCAGTTAAATAAGCTTCTTTCACATATTCTTCGCCATATAAAAAGATATCGTCTTTTACTTCCGGTAAAAACTTTCCACGTTTATCAACTAAAGTTAAATAGCCAATATTATTTTGTTTTGCCACACGAAAATCGTCTGCACCAAAAGAGGGTGCAATGTGTACTATCCCCGTTCCGTCTGTGGTTGTAACAAAGTCGCCAATAATCACCTTAAAAGCATTGCCTTCCGGTTCTGCAAAAGGCAATAATTGCTCGTAGTGAATACCTGCTAAATCAGAGCCTTTGCACTGCAACATCACTTTGAATGGAATATTTTTATCTCCTAATTTAAAATCTTCAAATTTTAATTCTG
>JBDHZB010000040.1:0-24757 GCA_039811645.1 Bacteroidia bacterium
TTGAAATAGGATTTTTTTACTATAATAATCAATGAGGTTTCATTCCATATAATAATATCACCTATACGTAACAAATAAAAAATATTAATTTTCGTATTCTCTTTCAGAAATTTTCCTCAAATTCGTGCGAAAATTTTTTATTATGGGAAATGGAATTTTAAAAGGTAAAAAAGGAATCATTACAGGTGCATTAGATGAAAACTCTATTGCATGGAAAGTGGCTGAAAAATGCCATGCAGAAGGAGCTTCTATTGTATTAACCAATGCTCCTATTGCCATGCGTATGGGTGAAATAAAAAAATTAGCAGAAAAAACCAACGCTCCCATAATCCCTGCTGATGCCACTAATGTAGAAGAGATTGAAACCCTATATAAAGAAAGTATGAATAAATTGGGTGGAAAAATTGACTTTGTACTTCATTCCATAGGTATGAGTATTAATATCAGAAAAGATATTCCTTACACAGAATTAAACTATGACTACTACGCTAAGGGTGTAGATGTATCGGCTTTGTCTTTACATAAACTACTGGCAACTGCTTATAAAATAGATGCGCTAAACGAATGGGCATCGGTAGTGGCACTCACTTATATTGGAGCTCAAAGAACTTATCCGTTTTATACAGACATGGCTGATATTAAAGCCTTATTAGAAAGTATTGCGCGCTCTTGGGGTTACCATTATGGTATTTCTAAAAAAGTTAGAGTAAATACCGTGTCACAATCGCCAACCAAAACATCGGCAGGAACCGGCATCAAAGGATTTGGTGAATTTCATGACTTTGCAGATTTGCAATCGCCGTTAGGCAATGCCTCTGCCGAAGACTGTGCAGGGCTTTGTGTTTCATTATTCTCTGATTATACAAAAATGGTTACCATGCAAAATATTTTTCACGATGGCGGCTATAGCACAACAGGTGTAAGCCAAAAACAAATAGACGCACTTATCAAATAATATAATGATTTACGATATTCATATTTTTGCCTGTACCAACGAACGTAAAAATTCTGAAGTAAGGTCGTGTGGAGAAGCGCACGGTATGCTTTTAATAGAAGCCATCAAACAAGAATTTGCAAAACAAAAAATACAAGGAAAAATTCGTGTACAACGTTCCGGTTGCCTTGGTATATGCGTATTTGGACCAACCATTGCAATTTATCCAAGCGGACATTTTTATGTTAATGTACAACAAAATGATATTCCGGAATTAGTAGAAAGCCATTTCATTAAAAAAGAACCGTTAGAAAGATTGCTATTAAAAAAGCATCCTAAAGAGATGTGATGAGCATACTTCCCGAAGAAAAATACTTAAGCCAAGAAGAAGTATTTACGGCATTCAAAAATCAATTAATAAAAGATGCAAATACAGGCGGTATTACATTAAACGAACAGTTTATTACAAAAAATTTACAATCAAATATAAGGTATTTTGCCGATATAATAAAGTGCATTTCCGATACTGCCAATGGGTTTGAAAAAATTCAGAGATGGCTATACAGAGTAGATGTTCCGGAGAGCTTTCTAAAACAAAAATTACAGCAATCAAATAATACTGATTACTATCATACAATTGCAGAACTAATTATCAAACGAACATTACAAAAAATAGTAACACGATATCTTTATAAATAATTATGGAAATTACAATTAGAAAAGGAATTGCAAATGATATTAATGCCGCATTGCTAATGGTAAAAGAGTTGGCAACCTATGAAAAAGCACCAAACGAGGTAGAGGTTACCATTCAGGAAATGCAAAAAGAATTTACCAATAATACATTTGATTTTTTTGTGGCAGAAATTAATACTGAAATTATTGGTATTGCGTTGTATTATTATAAATACTCTACATGGAAAGGAAAATGTATTTTTTTAGAAGACATTATTGTTACTGAAAAATATAGAAACAAAGGTGTAGGCAAATTGCTTTTTGATGCCGTTATCGCCATTGCCAAGCAAGAACAAGTAAGGCGGCTGGAATGGCAAGTACTAAATTGGAATGCTCCGGCAATTACATTTTACGAAAAATTTAACGCCAACTTTGATGATGAATGGATAAATTGCAAGCTTACTTATCATCAACTACAAAACACATAGCATTTGCATACAAAGATATTAATACGCATATTTGTAGTATGTTAATCAACATTTTAGCAAAAGAACATACACACGATGCTTCTATTGAAGTGGTTAATTTACCTTTATCTACCGTACAAAGGGCACAATATTACTCTATTGGCATTCATCCATGGTATATTGATAAAGCAAACTATAGCAAAACCGTAGAAAAATTTTATATTATAGCTTCAGAAAGTAAATGCTTGGCTATTGGTGAATGTGGGCTTGATAAAAGTTTTGAATCTAATTATAATTTACAAAAAGAAATATTTAAAGAACAAGTAAAAGCTGCTAACCTTTTTAAAAAACCCTTAATATTATATTGCCACAAAGCGTGGAACGATGTATTGAAAATTTTAGACCTACAGAAAAACAAGGTGCCAATTATTGTACCTATGTATCAAGTAGAAAATTTTGAACTTGTTAGTAAATTGCAGAAAGCCATAAAAGATTTTTACATTTACTTTGACAAATCACTCTACTTAAATAACAGTGAGGCAATTAAAACACTTAAAAATATTTCTGCAAAAAATATATTTATTGCCAATACAGATACTGATATTTCTATTAAAGACATTTATACAACCGCTGCCAAGTTTTTAAATATAAATGAAGCGACGCTCCAGCAGCAAATACTTGAAAATTTCTACAAAGTATTTAATTTGGAAAACCTTCCACTATAAGTGAATGAAAAATTTCTGCATATTATTTCTTTTGACACGCCAAGTCCACCGAATTATGGTGGCGTAATAGATGTTTACTATAAAATAAAATACCTTTATCAAAGTGGATTTAAAGTTATTTTACATTGTTTTAATTACAACGAGCGTATTGTTTCTGATCAGCTAAAAAGTTATTGCCACAAAATTTATACATATACCCGGCACAACGCTCTTATCAAGCAGTTTTCTTTTTTACCATATACTGTATATTCCCGAAAAAACAAGATACTATTGCAAAACCTATTGCAAGATAATTACCCCATTCTTTTTGAAACCCTGCACTGTGCCTATTACATCAACCATCGGGCATTACAAAATAGAAAAAAAATATTACGACTCAGCAATATTGAACATCACTATTATTATCATTTATTTATTAATGAAAAAAAAATATGGAAAAAATTATATTTTCTTACTGAAAGTATTAAACTTTATTTTTTTGAAAAAAAAGCATTTCATTATTCTGATTACATTCTACCCGTAACAACCACAGATAGCACCTATGTATCAAAATATTATAATAATAAAAAAACGAAAACAATCCCTTCTTTTCATGCTTCTCAGAACATAAATATTACGAATGGTAAGGGAGATTATATTTTGTATCATGGCAATTTAAGCGTAGCCGAAAACTATAGTGCCGTAGAGTATTTAATAAAAAATATTTTTTCAAAAATATCTTTTCCGATAATTATTGCCGGAAAAAATCCACCTGCTTTTCTTAATACTATGATAAAAAATCTCCCTCATATTAAAATTGTTTCTACCCCTTCTGAAAGCGAGATGCAGTCGCTAATTCAAAACGCACATATTAATTTATTATATACCAATCAACCTACCGGATTAAAATTAAAATTAATTAATACTTTATTTCTTTCCCGTTTTATTATTTGCAACAAGGAAATGCTTGTCGGAACCGATATTGTAGGAAATTCATCAATCTGCATCTGCCAAACAGATTCAGAAATCATTAAAAATATTCATAGGTTAATAAACATCAACTTTGAAAATCAAGAAAGTACGGATAGAGAAAAATCTATTATATCTTTTGATAATACTAAAAATTTAGAAACACTCCTAAGTTTTACCCTATTGCAGTGATTTAAAAAACTCTTCCATTTCCTTCTGGGAGATTATTTTGTAATACGAAGGTAACTCAAACTCTTCGTCCGGAATTTGTTGTAAAGAAACTTTTTCAGCAGTGAACTCAAGTTCTAACTCCATTTTTTTCAGTCTGTATTTCATCAGCATTCCTTTAATTCCTTTATAGGGGCCTAAATCATTAACATCTTTTGGTTCTAAATCTTTAGTATAAAGTACTTCAAATGAATCTGACGGGTTATTTCCATAAGTAGCAATCGCTTTATAACATTTGTACCCTGCTATGGTTACTTTTTCATTTGTTTCTTTAAATATTAATGGATATTGTGCTACATCTTTATTAATTTCATTTTGATTTTCTATACAAGCATTTTTGATATCCATAAATTTTACGGTTTGTACCATAGTCTTTTTTTCTGCATCTAGTACAAAAGTTGTTTTAAACATTCCCATAGTTGTCATTTCAACAAGGTATTTCCCATTTTTAAACTTAACAATAGCTTTATCAGGAGCAAGCCCTGCCAATGGGTGGGATTTATCAACAGGCTCTACTTTAAATTCAATCAGTCCTTCTGTTTTCTTTTTATGAAAAATAGGGTTATCACAATAGTTCAAGCATAATACTAATACGCTTAATATAAAAAGTAGTAAAACGCGAGATTTCAAAGAAAATTATTTTATGTAAACAGTTACATCAATGGTTTTGCCCTCTTCTAATGTTGCCATAGAGGTTCCGACCAATGTATCTTTAGTAGCTTTTACATTAAAAATAGCCGGTAATTTAAATGTAAAGGAAACCATTCCGCTTCCATCTGTAGTACCACTTGCTTGCACATCGGCAGTAATTGTGCTGCCACTTGGAGTTTTAATAGGGGCGTATAACGCAACATTTGCAGCATTTACAGGGGTTCCGGAAGAATTATACACACATTTCACATTTACTTTGCAGGTTTTATTTTTATCACAAGATATATTTAATCCTAAAAAAATAAATCCCACTAATACTATTACAACAATATTAAAATACTTGTTTAAAGCCATATGCTTAAATTTTATTATGCAAATATAAAGAAAATTTGATTAATTTAAATAAAATTAATAAAAATTGTTGTTTTGTGCCAATAATACTATGAATATATTGCCTAATAACCATAAAAAACAAATTATATAAATGAAATTACATAAACCCATTTTAGATATTGTTGTATCCTCTCTCCAAAAAATTATTAATGAAAATTTTTATACAGATAAAGTACTGGAATACACCTTTAAACACAATAAAAAATTAGGGAAAAGAGACCGTTCTTTTATTGCAGAAACAATTTATCATATTGTGCGATATTATTTTTATTATCAAGAACTTTCTAAAAGTCAAGATATAAAAAAAATACTAACCGTTTATTTATTAACACAAAAAAAAGATATTGAAAATATAGATGACTTCTTCAACCCCCATCTTGACCTGCAAAACCCGGAAACGTTTTCAAAACAAATTAAATTATCATATAACCAAGATTTATGGAGCATAGGGCTTAATCAATTAGGAGAAGATGTATGGGTAAGAGAAGCAGAGGCTTTAAATAAATCGGCTGCACTTACTATCAGGGCTAATACATTAAAAACAGATACACAAAGTTTACAGAAAAATTTACAAGCTCTTAATATTGAATCACAACGCATTGCCGATGTCCCGGAAGCCTTGATTATTACTAATAAAACATTTCTTTCAAAAAACGAATGGTTTGAAAAAGGGCATTATGAGTTTCAGGATTTGTCTTCTCAACGAGTTGCACACTTTATTTCAAAAGAAATTTTAAAATCTTCTACAAGAATCATAGACGCTTGTGCGGGCGCAGGCGGAAAATCTTTACATCTATCTGCATTAAAAAATAATACCGGACAAATTATTGCATTAGATATAGAAGCAAAAAAATTACATGAGTTAAGCAAGCGTGCAGCCCGATTAGACTGTAATAATATTCTTATTAAGCATATAGAAAATAATAAAACGATTAAGCGATTAGAACAAACCGCCGATATTTTATTGTTGGACGTTCCCTGCTCCGGAACGGGTGTTATTAAAAGAAATCCTGATACTAAACTGAAATTTTCTTTAAAAAATTTATCTGAATTAAATCAAATACAACAATCTATATTAGAGAATTATTCGTGTATGCTAAAACAAGGCGGACATTTATTGTATGTTACTTGCAGTATTTTACCTTGCGAAAATGAACAACAAATTAATTATTTTCTAAGGGCTCATAATAATTTTGAGTTACTGACACAACAAACACTTTATCCATCTATGGGATTTGATGGATTTTATATGGCTTTATTAAAAAGAAAGTAAACCCATTACACCCACACCTTACTACCCTCGCTGCAATTATTGCATATATTAATGGCTTTTCGGTTTTTTAAAATCTGATTTCTAAATTGCATATAAGACGAATGATACCAAATATTTTTAAAAGAATCATTCATAATATTCCCAAATTGATATTTTGCATCTTTATCAAAACAGCATGGCACAACATCACCATTCTGTGTAAAGACACATGAAGCAATCATACGCCAACACTCATTATTGAGAGGTGCATTAATTTTAAAACTTTTTTGATTAACAAAATATCTTGATAATTTTTGATTAGAAGGAATTAGTGTTTGATATTGTTCATCAGAATATACTTGTGCTGTTTTAATTTGATGATAATCTATTTCCGTTTTTTTACAATACGCAATAAAGTCATTTATTTGATGAGCATTGTGTTTAAATACAACCCATTGTAGTACTATAAACGGGTGTTGTGAATGATGCTTTTTTTTACTCTGTAATAAATTATCAATACCCTGAAATACCTTTTTTATTTCCCCGGATTTCCTATACTGTTCATACACCTCTTGTGTCATGCCATCTAATGAGATAATAATCTTATGCAAGTTTGATTGTACAATTTTATCACAAATATCTGTTGTAAGAAAATGTGCATTGGTACTTGTAACAGTATAAATTTTTTTCGATGCTGCACTTTTAATCCAATTAAATATCTTTGTATTAATAAAAGGCTCTCCTTGAAAGTAAAAATTAATTTGAAATAAATAAGTGTGTAATTCATTCAAAAATTTTTCAAATACTTCGTCTTTCATGTTTCCGGTTGGTCGTGTAAAACTCTTTAATCCACTCGGACAGGCAGGACACTCTAAATTACACGCCGTTGTGGGCTCAATAGATACAGATAGCGGGTAAGCATGCGTATAAGCTTTCTTAAACACTTTACTAAGGTAAAAATCAAAATACAGCAATATGAGATTAAACAGTTTTTTAATTGTAATAAACCGTAACCAAACTATTCTCTCTTTGTAAAACAAGTTTAGGATTTATTATTGTTGTTATCTAAAAATAAAGATTTATCTCTTTTTACTTTTCTCTCTTTGATATTAATCCACTCGGAAACCAAAGCAAACACAAGGGCTGCATAAGCATAGTTTTTGTTAAGCTCTATATGTTGCTCGTGCGGTAACGAATAGTTATATGCGCTTATCACAGCCTCTGCTACAAGCAAACATCCAATAACTATTAAAAATGTTAACGCTATCGTTTTAATTCCTTGATTTTTATTTATAAAGTTTGCCACCATACCGGAAAAAAACATCATCAAAATCATTGCAGCAATGACAGCACTAAACATAACTAAAAAATTTCTGCTTAATCCTACAGCTGTAAGTATAGAATCAAAGGAAAATACAATATCTATTAATACAATTTGTATCACCACTGCTGAAAAATTTGACTTACCACCAATTTTTAATTCATCTTCATTAGAATATATTTTATTAATAATTTCTTTGGTTGTTTTAATAATAAGAAATAAACCTCCGCTAAAAAGAATAATGTCTCTTCCTGAAAAATAGAACTTACTAATATTAAAAATGGGCGTGGTTAAGGAAGCTAACCATGTTATGGAAAACAACATAATTGCTCGCATAACAAGTGCTAAAGAAAGTCCTAATAATCTGCCTTTACGTTTTTCTTGTTTAGGCAATTTATCAGCAATAATGGAAATAAAAATAATATTATCTATGCCTAAAATAATTTCCAATAAAGAAAGTATTAAAAGAGATATTAGTCCGTTTAATGAAAACAATACATTAAGTTGCTCTTGAAAATTCATATTAAATAGTTTACAAAAAAAGTTTTGATTATTTGTAAAACTTAAACTCTGTGCGCCTGTTTGCTTGGTGCTCAGCTTCTGAACATGGAATATTATTTTTACACTTATTTAAAATTTCTTTTTCTCCCATTCCTATTGGTGCTATTCTGGCATCTACAATGCCTTTATCAACTAAATATTTTTTAATGGCATTTGCTTGATCTTGTGTTAGAACCAAGTTAGCGCCATCATCTCCTTTGCTATCTGTATGGCAAATTACTTCCAAAGTTAAATCTGATTGCTTTTTTAAAATATCATAAATTTTATCCAGCTCTTTTAATGCTAAAGGATCTAATACTGCTGAATTTGGTTTAAATTTAATTTTAGAAATAAAATAAATAGCATTTGCTTTACGCTCGGTTAAAAAGAATCTTTGGACATCTTTCCCACTTACTTTCAAATCCCAAAAATCACCTGTTTTAATGATTGGCGGCATCACTACATCATTAGCGTCTGCAACATATATTTCTTTTAAAAATTTAATTTGATTTTGAGACGTATCAAATCTAAAAATAAAATCGCTGAGGAGTTTTATGCCTGTAAAAGTAAATACTCCCCTATCATTCGTTTTGGCTTTTTGTAAAGTATCCATAAATGTATTAAGAAGCACTACGCCATGTGTAGGAATGCCGTTAGACAATATCTGATTCATTAATAACTTACCCCGAAAATCCTTATATGTTGGCGAAAAATTTCTTGCTGCATCTAAATAGTCTTCTACTTGTAACATGGTAGGGTTTATTAAAACAATATTTCCTTGTTCGTTCACTAACAAAGTGTAAGGCAAGCCGGTAACACCATATTGTTTAATAGAGGCATCATTAAATCCGCGCAAAGCAATAAGGTTGGTTAATCCGGTTAAATTCATTTGGTCTATATCACTTTTCCAAGCAGATTTATCACTTTGAACTGCTATTGTAATTACATCAAAACCATCACAGTTTCTATATGGTACAGAGTTGTATCTTTGATATAAACTTGTGGCACGTGGTAAAAACTTTTTAGATTTACTTAATCCTGATGACCAAAAATGAATAAGATACATTTTTTCATTTAACGGAAATGATAAACTCTGAATAGAATTATCCGTTCCGGTCATTACTAAAGATGGTGCTTTATCCCCCACTTTCAGTTGAGCAAATGTTATTGAAACATAACTTATCATTATGAATACAATAATCAATTTTTTTACTGATAAATATATTGTCATTTGGTAGTTATTTTAGAGTTTAATATGCTTTTTATTTTTTCCTCTGAAAGTCCTCTTCCTAAAATAATGCCGTTTTGATCTATTAGTACGTTAGTGGGAATTGCATCTACTTTATATTTTATAGCCGCGGCATTATCCCATCCTTTAAGGTCAGCAACATGATATGGCCAATTTAAATTATCATTGATTATTGCTTTTTTCCATGCAGGTTTATTGTAATCTAACGATACACTGTAAACTATAAATCCTTTTGCGTTTTCAAATTGCTTTGCTTTATATGTGTTGTATAAATCTACCATTACCGGATTCATTCTTCTGCATGGACCACACCAACTTGCCCAAAAATCTATTAATACATAATAACCTTTTAAACCACTTAATTTAATAATGCTGTCATTTAAATTCGGCAGAACAATGTCCGGTGCTTTATACCCAACATTAATGCCTTCTGATATTGCGTTTTGGGCATTTACACTTTGCTTTGCAAAAGAAAAGATAATTAAAGTGATAAGTAATATGTTTCTCATTGATTTAATTTTTTCTGATAATTTCAGCACCAAGTGCTTGTAATCGTTTATCTATATATTGGTATCCTCTGTCTATTTGATTAATATTGTAAATGGTGCTTTTCCCTTTTGCAGACAAGGCAGCTATAAGTAATGCTACGCCGGCGCGTATATCAGGCGAAGCCATTTGGATAGCGCGTAATGCTATTTTGCGATTAAGCCCTGTAACTACTGCTCTGTGTGGATCACAAAGAATAATTTGAGCCCCCATGTCTATTAACCTATCTACAAAAAACAAGCGACTTTCAAACATTTTTTGATGAATTAATACTGTTCCTTCTGCTTGCACTGCGGTAACCAAAGCAATGCTTATTAAATCCGGTGTAAATCCGGGCCATATAGCATCAGCAATAGTAAGTGTAGAACCATCTAAAAAAGTATCTATTTGATAATATTCGTTTTCGGGAATATAAATATCGTCTCCACGTCTTTCCATTTTAATACCAAGCCGTTGAAACATATTTGGTATTACTCCCAAGTTATCATAAGATACATTTTTAATGGTAATTTCTGATTGTGTAACGGCTGCCAAGCCAATAAATGAACCAATTTCTATCATATCCGGTAATAACCGATGTTCTGTTCCTCCAAGTTTCTGCACACCTTCAATGGTCAATAAGTTAGACCCAATACCTGATATTTTTGCTCCCATTTTACAGAGCATTTTACACAATTGTTGTATATAAGGCTCACATGCAGCATTGTATATAGTTGTTGTACCTTCAGATAAAACAGCCGCCATAACAATATTTGCTGTTCCTGTAACAGAGGCCTCATCTAATAGCATATAGCTACCTTTTAGGTTTTTTCCTTCTGCTACATATAAGCCAAGTGATTCATTATAATTAAATTTAGCACCTAAGTTTTGCATTCCAATAACATGTGTATCAACTCTTCTTCGTCCTATTTTATCTCCTCCGGGCTTTGGCATATATGCTTTTCCAAACCTTGCCAATAAAGGACCAACAATCATTAAAGAGCCTCTTAAACTACCGCCTTTACTTTTAAATTCGGGTGATATTAAGTAATCTATATTTATATCATCTGCCCGAAAACCATAAGTGTCTTCATTAATTTGCTCTACTTTAACACCTATTCCTTTTAATAATTCTATAAGATTAAGAATATCTACAATGTGCGGAATATTTGATATAATAACTTTTTCTTTTGTAAGCAAAACCGCACAGATAATTTGCAATGCTTCATTTTTTGCACCTTGTGGTATAATTTCTCCTTTTAGTTTTTTACCGCCTATTACTTCAAATAATGCCATGGTTTAATGATTTCTGCCATTGTTATAGCGATTCTTTTTATTGGGTTTATTATTAAATTTCTTCTTTTGAGATTTGTTGTTGTTGTGATAATGATGATGATGATCCAACTGAGTTGTTTCTGTTGTTAATACTATATTGCCTTCTGATAGTTTTTTAAGATGCTCAAAAACTACTTCATCTTTAATATGAGCTTCTTTATTCCACATATTTTGTAGTTTTTTCATGTAGTTTGCAGTAACTAATACATAATAGTCTTTTTCTTCAGGGTTATCTACTTTATCTAAAACTTTAATGATGCTTTCTACATTTTTTCCATAATAGCGAAAGGCAACTTTATTATTATTATATCCTAGTATTTGTGGTTTTTGTTGTATTTCTGACGGATTTGGTTTAGGATAAGGCGCATCTATATCCAATTTATAATCAGACATCATAAATAAATGATCCCATAGTTTTTGCTCGTAATGTTGAGAGTTACTTGTATTAGGGTGCAAATGAGCCATTATTTTTACAATAGTTTTAGCGCATAAATTTCTTTGTTCTCTATCTTCTAATTGCATGCAGTAATCAACCATTTTCTGTATCGTTCTGCCATACTCAGGTAATTTAATTGGTATTAACTGCGAATTATAATCCATTTTTATAGTTTTGTTTTCCCGCTTCAAAGATAAGGTTTTATCACTAAATTAATAAAATGCATTTTACCAACACTTTGGTGTGAATAAAATACTACTTTTGCACCAAAAAAATTATGGCAGATACAGGAGATATAGGAACAGGTTCTATTATTCGTTTTAACGGAGAATTAATGGAAATTGTAGAATACACACACAGAACCCCGGGTAACCTCAGAGCTTTTTATCAAGCAAAAATGAGAAACTTAAAAACAGGTAAATTAGCCGAGAATCGTTTTAGAAGCGGCGAATCTGTAGATATTGTAAGAGTAGAATTTAAGTTGATGCAATATATTTATCCCGATGGTGACTTTGCGGTTGTAATGGATAATGAAACATTTGAGCAAGTACACGTGCCTCTTACTTTATTTGGTGAAGGCAAGCAGTTTCTAAAAGAAGGTGTAGAGGTTAAAGTAACTTTTGAAGAAGGAGAAAATGTTATCAAGGCAGATCCCCCTACTTTTGTAGAAGCCGAAATTACCTATACAGAACCGGGCGTAAAAGGAGACACCGCTACCAACGCCATGAAGGCAGCAACTATTGATACCGGCGCACAAATCATGGTGCCTTTATTCTTAAATGTTGGCGACTGGATAAAAGTAGATACACGTACAGGATCTTACGCAGAAAGAATAAAAAAATAACTTTAGTACTTCATCTCTTTTTATTACATATTGTATTAAAACAATAAAGATTATTTTGTAATATAAAAAACTAAACCAATATGTTTGATAATTTATCGGAAAGATTAAACAAAGCGTTTCAACTACTAAAAGGAGAAAGCCGAATTAATGAGGTTAATATTGCCGAAACGCTTAAAGAAATTCGAAAAGCTTTATTAGAAGCCGATGTAAATTATAAAGTAGCAAAAGATTTTACAGATAAAGTAAAACAAAAAGCATTAGGGCAAGATGTTATTACCAAAGTATCTCCCGGGCAGTTATTGGTAAAAATCACCCATGACGAGTTAATTAACTTAATGGGAGGGGTTAAAGAAGACGTGTATTTAGCCGCCAACCCAACCGTTATACTAATGGCCGGATTGCAAGGCTCCGGTAAAACAACTTTTTCTGCTAAACTGGCAAACTTTCTTAAAACCAAAAAATCTAAACAACCCTTATTAATAGCGTGTGATGTTTATCGTCCTGCAGCAATTGACCAATTAAAAATATTGGGCGAACAAATCAATACAGAAGTATTTGCTATTCCTGATGAAAAAAATCCGATAAAAATTGCCGAGCAAGGTATCGCTTATGCAAAAGAGAAAAACTATAATACAGTAATTATAGATACAGCCGGCCGTCTATCTATTGATGAGGAAATGATGAACGAAATTTCTCTTATCAAAAACAAAGTACAGCCGCACGAAATCTTATTGGTAGTAGATGCCATGACAGGACAGGATGCCGTGAATACAGCCAAAACTTTTAATGAACGACTAAACCTTTCGGGTGTTATTCTTTCTAAAATGGATGGCGATACCAGAGGCGGAGCCGCTTTGTCAATCAAATCTATTGTTAACAAACCCATTAAGTTTATTAGCCAAGGAGAAAAATTAGACGCTTTGGATATTTTTTATCCGGAACGTATGGCAGACAGAATTCTTGGTATGGGCGATATTGTTACTTTAGTAGAAAAAGCACAACAGGAAATTGATGAAGAACAAGCTAAAAAATTCGCCAAAAAACTTTCAAAAAACCAATTAGACTTTGAAGATCTCCTTTCTCAGATACGTATGATGAAAAAACTGGGAGGTGTTGCCGGGGTTGCCTCTATGTTGCCGGGTATTTCTAATATGGCAAAAAATTTAAGCTCTGAAGAAACCGAAAAAATGATCAAAAGAACAGAAGCCATTATTTTATCCATGACTTTAGATGAACGAAAAAAACCGGACTTAATCAATCAATCCAGAAAGATGAGAATAGCCGCAGGATCCGGCGTTAATATTCAAGAGGTAAACCGTGTGGTAAAAATGCACGATGATATGAAGAAATTAGCCAAGCTTATGAATAACAAGGGCGCCATGTCTCAAATAATGAAAATGTTTCCCGGACTTAATAAGCTACAATAATACGTAGTCAATTTCTTTAGTACTATTTCAAAATACAGAACTACTTTTCTATTGATAATAACTTTAGAAAAAATTATTTTACTAATTAAAAATTTTTAATGATATTTACAACCCTTAAAATCAAATACTTATGCAAAACAAAATGACCAAAGCCGATATTGTAAAAGAAATCAGTGATAAAATAAAATCCAGACCGGAAGATGTTCAACGTATTGTAGAAGAATTTATGAAAGTAGTGAACAGAACCCTTACAAAAGGGAATAATGTTTATTTACGCGGCTTCGGAACATTTTATTTGAAGAAAAGAGCCCAAAAAATTGGAAGAATTATCAGCTCTAATAAACCCATTGTTATTCCGGAACACTATATTCCGGCTTATAAGCCATCTAAAATTTTAACTGAAAAAATAAAAAAACTTAAAATTGCACCTTCTTCCGGAAAAGAAAACGCATAATATTTTAGTGAATAAGCAGTAATGAGCGAAGATAACATCACAAGCACTGAAAATAGGAAAAAATTAAAAACCCATCATTTCCTTTTAATAGTAATATTTATATCTGTTGTGGTTATTGTATTTTCTTTACCAAAAACTAAAAACGCAAATATTACAGACACATCATCACAATCTTTTGACACCACACAAACACTAAATATTCAAATATATATAGAAGCAGACAATACACTAAAAAAAATGACACAAGACTTTGCACAAAAGTTATTACCGATAGATTCAATTATCAATTATACCAAAAGAAAAAAAATGTCCCCCGCATTTGCTTATTTTAATGAAATCAAGTACTTGACCTCTCCAATAGACACTAATTGGTATAATATCGGAAAAAGTTATTATTTTTCTTCCGGTATGACTAAAAACCAACAAGAAGACAATGCTTTATTGGCTTCTGCCGTGCGATGTTTTAACAGAGCAATCGTTCTAAACCCAAAAAATACAAATGCCAAAATTATGTTGGCATCTTGCTATGTACAAAGCACAAGCCCCATGCAGGGCGTAGCAATGTTAAAAGAAATTGAAAAAACAGATAGCAATAATACGTTGCTACAATTTCAGATGGCCGAATTTGCCCTACGCTCCAACCAATTAGACAAAGCCATAGCCCGATATAAGAAAATTATCCGTATAGATAGTACAAAAAGTGATGCTTATGCCTATTTATCAGAAATTTACCTACAAAAGAAAGATACTTTGCAAAGTATCCAATATCTTCGTAAATTTGCCGACTTTATTTCAGAGCCCTCTTTAAAAGAGAACATTAATGAATATATAAATCAACTAACTAAAAAAAACAATTAATATGCCTTGCGGAAAAAAAAGAAAGAGACATAAAATGGCTACACACAAACGTAAAAAACGTTTAAGAAAAAATCGCCATAAGAAAAAACTTCGTTAATAGCTTAGTTTTACAGTGTGTGTAAGTGCATGCCTAAATGGCGTGTGTTTTACATTTTAAATTTATTCAAATGAGTTACGAATTAGTAATAGATGCCCGAAAGGACGAGGTGTTAATTGCATTATTGCAAGACAAACGTTTAGTAGAACTACATAGAGAGAAAAATAATAGTCAGTTTTCTGTAGGAGATATTTACTTAGGACGCGTAAGCCGTGTTATGAAAGGGCTTAATGCCGCCTTTGTAGATGTAGGATATGAAAAAGATGCGTTTTTACACTATTTAGATTTAGGACCACAAGTCAAATCCCTCTATAAATATGTAGAAATGGCACAAAAAGGGAAGCAAAATGCTTCTAACCTGCTTTATTTTAAAAATGAGTCCGATATTAAAAAGGACGGAAAAATTGATGAAATCGTAAAATCCGGAATGAATGTATTGGTACAAGTTGCAAAAGAACCAATTAGTGCAAAAGGACCTCGCATTACTTCTGAAATTTCTTTACCGGGAAGATTTATGGTATTAATTCCATTTTCCGATAAAATCACCATATCTTCTAAAATAAAAAATGACACTGAAAGAGATAGACTTGCAAATCTGTTGCAGCAAATCAAACCAAAAAACTTTGGTATTATTATTCGTACAGCAGCAGAAGGAAAAGCTATATCTGAACTTGAAAACGATTTAAAGGACTTAACCAAAAAATGGGAACAATGTTGCCAAGCACTAAAAGCATCTAAACCTCCTGTAAAAATTTTAGGAGAAGTTGATAGAATAAATGCTTTGCTCAGAGATTTACTTAATGAAAAATTTTCTTCTATTTATGTAAACAACCAACATATTTATAAAGAAATTTTTGAATACATTAAAAGTATTGCTCCCGAAAAAAAGGATATTGTAAAATTACACGATAATAAACTGCCGATTTTTGATGTATTTGGTGTAGAAAAGCAAATTAAATCTTTATTTGGCAAAACAGTTTACTTAAAAAGTGGTGCTTATTTAATTGTAGAACATACAGAAGCCCTACATGTATTTGATGTAAATAGCGGAAATAGAGCAAAATCAGATGCCTCACAAGAACAGAACGCATTAGAAGTAAATTTAGAAGCTGCACAAGAAATTGCCCGTCAGTTAAGATTAAGAGATATGGGAGGGATTATTGTTGTGGATTTTATTGATATGTACAATGCCGATAACAGAAAAGCGCTTTATGAAAAATTAAAAGAGCTAATGCACGGCGATAGGGCAAAACATAATATTTTACCACCCAGTAAATTTGGTTTAGTACAAATTACCAGACAAAGATTGAGACCGGAAGTTAATATAGAAGTATTAGAGGTATGTCCAAGCTGTGGCGGTACGGGTAAAATTCAGCCTAGTGTTTTATTTGTGGAGCAAGTTGAAAAATCATTAAACTATATTTTCTCCGAACTAAAAGAAAAATCTGTGTCATTAGGTATTCATCCATATATTGCGGCGTACCTAAACATAGGATGGTGGAGCAAGTTAAGACAATGGAAATGGAAATATAAAAAAACCATCAAAGTTACACCAATGGATAGCTACTCTTTTATGGAGTTTCATTTCTTTGACAAGAATGGAGAAGAAATCATCATTTAGACTTGTTCTTATTTTATATTTTTTCTTTAATTTGTCATCATTAATTAAAATGAAATGCCCTCTATTCAGCAATCCATATTGTTTTTAAAACAATTCATTACAGAAAATAGGTTTCAACGCTTTGAAGACATCTTAAATAACAGAACTAAACACATCACTGTTGTACTAGAAGATATTTTTCAAGGACACAATGCCTCGGCAGTACTGAGAAGCTGTGATTGCTTTGGCATTCAAGATATACACTTTATCGAAAATAATTACGAATTTACTATTAATGAAGATGTTTCCATGGGCGCATATCAGTGGCTTAGTGTGCATCAGTATAATTCTAAAGGCAAAAACAACACCATTGAATGTCTTACAAAATTAAAAAATCAAGGTTATAAAATTTTGGCTACTACTCCACATGCTAAAGCATTACGCATAGATGAAATAGATACTTCGCATAAAACAGCTATACTTTTCGGAACTGAAAAGGAAGGATTATCAAATCAAGCTATACAAATGGCTGACGAATCAGTATATATTCCCATGTACGGATTCACAGAAAGTTTTAATATCAGTGTGAGTGCAGCACTTGTTCTTTATGAAATCACTAAAAAAATAAGAAGTAATGGGCTATTAGAATACCCACTATCTATACAAGAAAAAGAAGAAATTTTATTAGCGTGGATAAAAAAAAGCGTCCGCAATGCAGACGCTCTTTTAAGTAGAATGTGAATTTTATTTATTAATTAGTTGATTTTGAAATTAATCGGTAATTGATAATATACTCTTACCTCCTTACCATTTTGTTTACCGGGTTTCCACGATGGCATTGCTTTGATTACTCTTAATGCTTCTTTATCACACTCAGGGCAACCGGGTACGCCCTTTAGTATTTCTGTTGCAGATACTTTACCATCTTGGTTTACTACAAATCTTACAAAGCATTTACCACTTATTCCGGCTTCTCTGGCAGAATTTGGATAAACAATATTTTTTTGAATAAATTTCATCATTTCAGCGGGACCTCCCGGAAATTCAGGCATTTCTTCCACAACCGTAAAAATTTCGGGGGCTTTTTCTTCAATTACACCCGTTCCGGTTCCTCCGTCTGTTGGCACCTGAATATTGTCGTCACCGTTTCCTTCTTGAGTAGTGGTTCCTACATTGGTTTCACTCACTTTTTCTTGTGGTGGCGGCGGTTCGTCTTCGTTTGCGTCTTCTTTAATAACAGGCGGTA
Source organism: Bacteroidia bacterium (assembly GCA_039811645.1). Taxonomy (GTDB): domain Bacteria; phylum Bacteroidota; class Bacteroidia; order B-17B0; family Aurantibacillaceae; genus BPGX01. The sequence continues at coordinate 18,206 of JBDHZB010000040.1, forward strand.
TAAATTTAATGGTTTCCATAACCGGTGGTGGTGGTGGTGGCGGTGGTGGCGGTGGTTCGTTTTTATCTAACTGCGGTGGTGTTAAATCTATCTGAGTGATGTCAATTTTAGCATCAGCAACTTCGGTATCGGTAGATTTGTAGTCTAACAGATACTTTATTCCAACACCAAGTAAGGACGCTGCCATCATTGAAATAACAATAATAGTCAATGTTTTATTATAGTTCTTTCTTAATTGATATGCCCCATACTGATGATTTCTACCTTCAAATACAATATCGTTTCTGGCATCTGAAACTACATTATACCAATTATTTGTAAACATAGTTTAAAGTTTTTGTTTTAGTAATTCATATTCCTGAGGCATCATATCCACGGTTACATATTTACCAACCATAGAGATATTTAGTTCATCTACTACATCAATAAAATTTTTGTATGTGGCTTGATCGTCTGTTTTAATTAGTACTGTAAGCGCCTCTTTTTTTCCTTTAGCTTCCATGGTTAGTCGCTTAAATGTAGAATCGGGAATTTCTTTTTTCTTAAATTTTTGTTCTAACTGTGCTATTTCATCAATTGCCGATTTATTTAGTTCTGTAATTAGTTTGTGCATACCATTTGTACTAAAATCTGTTTCGGTTAATTGTGTAGCGGGTCTGCCTTTGGCATCGTTTGGTAAAATAAACTCTCCTTTGTAATAAAATATTCTATTGTTTTTGGTTAAAATAAATGTAATACCATTTTTTACTTCAGGTGGCTTGGTCACATCTTTTGGATCGGGCTTTGCGGGATAGTTAATTTCCATGGTTTTTGGCTTACTGAAAGTAGAGGTTAAAACGAAAAACGTCAGTAGTAAAAATGCCAAGTCAACCATTGGCGTCATGTCTATTCTGGCGGAGCCTTTCTTGGCACGCTTTTTACCTTTACCATGGCCACCGCCGCCTTCTTCTGCTATTTCTGCCATAATTTTATTCTTTTTTAGAACCTCCTTCTAAAGAGGTAATTAAATTAAATCGATAAATTTTTATATCCGTAAAAGTGTCTATTACTTTTTTAACGGAAATGTACTTTGTTTTTTGGTCAGATTTAATGGCGTATCTTGGCTTTTCCATTTTAAATTCCTGACCTTTACTTTTGGCTTCTTCTTTTGCTTTCAAATACACTGCGTTGGCTTCTTGAGCAGCATAGAGTATCCATTCTTTTAGCTGTGGCGTAAGAGAATCGTTAGGAATTCCGTTCTGTGGTTTGAACTTAGCTCTTTCATTTTCTTGTAAACTCAAGTATTTTGGAAGATCTTTTACATCTACTCCAAAAACAGACATTCCCATAAAAGTTTTCTTTTGTTTGTCTGTGAGTTGAACATTATACTTTTGGCACATTCTATCTAATGTTTTTTCTCTGGCTTCAGGGTTAGAGATTCCGAAAAATGGTCTTCCTAAGGCATCTACATCTACAATAATATAATTTTCGGGAAGTAGCTTATCGGAGTGCGAAGCCGGTGGGTCTATGGTTACAGGTTCTGCTTCTCTAAAAGATGCCGTAAGCATAAAGAATGTTACAAGAAGAAATGCCAAATCCACCATGGGCGTCATATCTAAAGACGGAGATCCCTTATGCATTTTTACTTTTGGCATAATGTAATATTAATCTATATTAATGTATTAAACTGTAACTGCGCTTTTTTCTGAAGATTGAAATTCCTGAACAATACTGAATCCTGCTTCATCCATAGCATAGGTTAGTTGATCTACGCGATTATTAAATAAGTTGTAAAAAATAATTGCTAAAGCTGATGAAACGATACCAATAGCAGTATTTACAAGGGCTTCTGAAATACCTGTTGCAAGTGCTGAAGTATCCGGCGCACCGGCTGTTGCTAAAGCGGCGAATGCTCTAATCATTCCAAATACTGTTCCTATCAAACCCACTAACACGCCAATAGAAGCGCATGTAGAAATTACCACCATGTTTTTTGATAACATCGGTAACTCAAGTGCAATGGCTTCTTCAATAGATTTTTGGATAGCTGCTACTTTAGCTTCTTTATCCATTTTATTATCATTTTTTACGTATATCAATTTAGACACACCTTCGTGAATAACATTAGCCAAGGAACCTCCTTGCTTATCGCACTCAGCAAGTGCTTCATCGTATTGGTGTGATGCTAAAAACCCTTTGATTGTGGCAATAAATTTTTCAGCAGGCTGTTTACCCATTGCTTTTTGAATGGTAAGAAATCTTTCTATTGCAAAAGTTAGTACGGTTAATAATACACCTATAAGAATTGGCACGATAAATCCTCCTTTATACATAATTCCTAATACGTTTCCCGGTTTCGGATGCCCTTCTGCATCAAAGTTGTTAGGGTTTCCGAGTATTACGGTATAAATAAATATACCTATTCCGATACAGATGGCAACTGCCAAAGATGCGATGGCGAATGAAAAGCCGCCCGATGTTTTTTTACTGCTCATACTTGTTGTGTTTTTTTGTTTCTGATTTTTTTTACTTGTCGCAAATATGTTTTTTTTTCTTGTGATAAGCAAATTAATAAACGGATAAGGTCTGTTTTTATTGTGTGGTTAATAAATTTACATATTTAGGGAGAATATAATAGTAGTGTCCGCCTGCGGTGGATTGCTTTTGCAATACAACACCATCGTAAAAAAGGATTTAATTTATCAATTTCCAATAATAAAAAATTGAATTTTTGGATCTTTGTTATTTGACAACTTATTATTGAAATACTGAAGTGTGATAGTTTGTTTATTATTATCCGTTAGGTAAACATCAAAATCAATGCTAGCTTGTATTGAGTCAGTTATTAATAGCTTTAATTTATAATCGGATTTTAGCGTAGCATAACACATTGGCTTACTATAATGGGTAGAACCAACATAGCACTTAAAAAAACCATCGTTATCATTTCTTATACTTCCAAACATTATTCCATCAGTTGTATTTGAAATTATTTTATACCTAATGGAATCTATCTTATAATATTTTTCAAATGAAGACGTAAAATCAAATGCGATACAATAATCTCCCTTATTCCATTGGAACATAAAAAATGGTACTATAAAGAACTTTTCTTTTTTACCAATATATACATTTACTGATGGTTTGTATTCATCCTGAGTGATACATTCTTGAATAGAAATTCTTTGAGTCGGACTAGAAAAATCTAATACAATACATCCTGTAAGTATGGGTAGAAAAATTAGAGAAAGTAGGTGTTTTAATTGTTTTATATAGAAAAAATTCATACTAATACACGCATTAAATTACCTATAATTGTATATTGAAAATAAATATGAGTATTCTTCAGCGAGATGAACGCTAGTTAAGAGCGACATGCCAATAATATTCCTAATTGTAGCCCCCATAATACCAACAGGAACTTGTCCATTAAGAAAAAGATTCGTCATACCACGAAGTAAAGTAATATTAGCATTAATTGCTTGACGGTTTGTTGTAAGTAATGAGCTTATGAGCCCATTAGTACCAGTGTTATAATGAGCTATATCATGAAAATACGCCAAGGCATCAATGGCATTTGTTGGGTTAATTCCAAATTGATTCCTTATTTGTTCAGGATCCCATCCAGTTTTATCTGCACCATAAAAGTGTGTTCCCTTAAGGGTACCAAGGATCTTATTTAATGCCTCTTTACCAGCTGGACTCTCATCGAATGGATCAAAATTACTTGGAGGATTTATTCGTTCCCCTTTTGTTCTTTCGTGTTGTGCTGCACGATAGTCTGTGTATAACCCATACACATCACTCACATTCGCCAAAGCCCCCAAGCTATAGCCAAATCTTTCACCTGCACTTAAATTATTCCAATTCCACAATCCATTTATAGTTCCTTTGGTTGCATTAAAAGAACCTATACCAAAATCTACACTTACATCTGTTTGAAAATTAGTATAACCTGTTGTAAGTATGGAGTTTACCGTAGAGCCCGCAATTATAGCCGTTGTGTTTGCAAATGGCATCCCTGATGTAGCCACTGCTCCGCCTATATAGCCACTCGCCGCTCCTGCCAATGCACCTCCTGCCATATAGCCCCATGTTTTACCTGAACTATAATCCCACTTAAATGGATTCATCGTGCCATTTGCCATACTCCCGCCGCTCCACATGCCTAAATCTGCTCCAATGGCTGCCGGTAAAAAGGCAAGTGAAGCTCCGCCTGTAAAAGGCGCTGCAATAAGTGTGCCTAGTGTGAAAATAAAATCCCCACTCGGGTCTGTATATTTAAGCGGGTTGTTGTAGGCATAGCTGTATCTGTTGTAAGCTTGGGTGCTGCTTGTGCTTTGTACGTAGTTGTCAGGGCTTAGCATACGCGCAATAAGTGGGTCGTACATTCTACCGTTCATGTTTATGAGGTTAAACTCCGGTAAATGCTCGTGCCCTGTGTAACCACGTAGCAACCACCCGGGCTTGGTATTGCTTGTATTGGCTGTGTATGAATATCTTATATTCATTAGCGGGAAAGATAGTCATTTTTAATTAAATCCAACAAAATCATATTTTCTTTTTTCTCTTAACTTAATATTTTCAAAAGTAATCGTTGTATCTTTTATGCCAATATTGAATATATTTATCCATCAATAAGAGTTATTCGTATTTATATTGTATATGAAATAAAGATACTCCATTTTTTTCATTTATTATATAATAATCTAAGTATCTTGGATGAGATACTTTCTTTTCTATGATAAATTTTTGTAAATAATCATAACTAAATAAGCTACTTATTATTGTATAAAATATATCTTTTTTAATCTTTAATCTTTTTGGGTTAAAAGAAAAATCGGGATCTCCTCTATTACAAAGTATAATAAGAGGTTCATTATATTCATATTTTATGCTGTCTGTAAAAGTTAATATCACCTTTTGAGACAACCCCAGTAATGCAATAGATGGTATTGTATTACTATATTTAATTGAATTATATTGCCGTGTTGAATGTAATGCAATAGTAGTATCATTTTTAAATAGAAAATATAATTTTATATCTAATTCTTTAGGGTTTTGATCCTTATCATAATATTTTATAAAACTTTTAAAAATAATCTCTTGAGAATATAGTTTAATGAAACAACATGAAAGTATAAAAAACAATATTGCTCTCATCTCAGTATTGAAAATATTCGATTAGATAATGTTAACCTTTCCAAGCCTCTCGTCATATAACGAATTGGTGTTGTATTTTTATAAAAACGTGTTTCATATTTATAAGCAGGAATCTCATTCTTGAATTGCAATTTATCTTTTGCTGAGTATATTGTTGGGTCTGCTAAATGATAATCTTCATGCATAAATGTTATTTCAGCAGAGTTCATGGAATATAATGAGTTATCAAATAGATATATTTGATCATTTGCTACCCATCCTGTCATTTCATTATATTTCCATGATTTTTCTATGGAATTTTCCGGCAATAGACTTTTCATTTTTTCAAATTCAGAAGAACTCATGTACTTTGCATTTCCGCCATACTTTTTATTTAATATATCTATTTCATTTTCAGGAGTAGTATATCTGTCCCATGTATAGTAATCATAAACTGAGAACCCTATGGAGATACCAGCCGCTAAGCCACCTCCTGATAGTCCTGCTACACCAACAGATTCCCAATTTATTTCGTTAAAACTTGTACCTGTTAATTGCTGTCCTAGCATATTAGCAAAAGATCCTGTTACAGTGCCAGATAAAAAACTGTACCCGGCTTTCGCAGTTCCTCGCCAAAATAGATTTGATATAGCATCATAATTAGGAGTAAATCCTCCAAATGTACTCGCGAGGGCAGCACTTGCTGCTCCTACGAATCCTCCGACAAATGCATTTCCGGCTATTGTACTAAAATCCTGTTTTTGTATCAATCCATTTCCTACCGCAGATATTATTCCACTACCTACTCCAAAGGTATATAGTCCCACCCAACCAGACAATACGCCTACTCCAAAATAAGCCAATCCTTGTTTATTAAATTGCGTTCCATTAGATACCCAATTTGTTACTCCTCCAATTCCACCAGCAATTAAATCATCAACTATTGCATAATTACCCGTTGGGTCTGTATATTTCAGCGGGTTGTTGTAGGCATAGCTGTATCTGTTGTAAGCTTGGGTGCTGCTTGTGCTTTGCACATAGTTGTCAGGGCTTAGCATACGGGCAATAAGTGGGTCGTACATTCTACCGTTCATGTTTATGAGGTTAAACTCCGGTAAATGCTCGTGCCCTGTGTAGCCACGTAGCAACCACTCGGGTTTGGTATTGCTTGTGTTGGCTGTGTATGAATATTTTATGTTCATTAGCGGGAAAGATAGTCATTTTTAATTAAACAGAGAAACGTTTTTTCTTATTATTATATTAATTAAAGTAGCACACCGCCCAAATGCTTTTACGGGTGTAGCAAAGGCGTGCGTTAAGAACTTCCGAAGCCTTGGAGGAAGTTTAGCCTGCTTTTGCGGTGGATTGCTTCTGCAATACAACACCATCGTAAAAGATGTCTTTTCTTTCGCCCCTTTCTTTGGACAAGCA